>JAZKGU010000106.1:0-57032 GCA_040385745.1 Pseudomonadota bacterium | reverse complement strand
AATGCACCAGCCTGCAAAGCTGGCCAAGTTGGTTCGATTCCAACATCCGCCTCCAGACACCCTTCTGCAAAGAGAGGACTGTTGATGAAACAGACCACGTCTCCGTTCACCATCGTTCTCGTTTGTGCCTTCCTGAGCTGCGCTTCGATCCAGGCTGCGCCGGTGACAGCGGCGCGGCCAGCGCCGCCGGTCTCTGAGACCACCTACAATTACTACGTATCAGCCGACGGTTCCGATTCCAATCCCGGCACCTTCGAAATGCCGTTCCAGACCATCCTGCGTGCTTCCAAGGTTGCCATGCCAGGCACCACGATTCACGTTGCACCGGGCACTTACACCGGTGGCTTCAAGACCACCATGAGCGGCACGGAATCGCAGCGCATTTACTATTTGTCGACCGTGAAATGGGGCGCGCGCCTGGTCCCGCCAGTGAACTCGGAAACCAAGGCTGCCTGGGATAATCGGGGCAGCTATGTGGACATCGTCGGGTTCGATATCGATGGCAGCCCTTCCCATCGCGGCATCAAATGGACCCACGGGATTTACAACGGCGGTTCGCGCACAATCATCAAGGACAATCGCGTGCATCATGTGGCGCGCGAGATTGGCTGCAATGGCTCTGGCGGTGCCGGTATTGGCGTCGACAGCTACTACAAGGGCGTGCAGAGTCATATCATCGGCAATACCGTGCATGATATTGGCGCCAAGGGTTGCCGCTTCGTGCAGGGCATTTACATCAGCACCTCCGGCAGCGCAAAGAATAACGTGGTCTATAACGTCAGCGGCGCTGCCATTCAAATGTGGCATGACGCGAACAATGTCGTCGTCAGCAATAACACCGTGTCCTCGTCGATGACCGGGATCCTGGTCGGAGGGGGCGACTTCTATCATTCCAAAGGGCCGAACGATTACACGGCCGTTCATAACAACATCGTCTACGACAACAAGTACGGCATTTCGGAGCAGGGTGCGACGGGTCCCAATAACACTTATCGCAATAACCTGGTGTTTCAAAATCCAAGCGGCGACTGGACTCTACGGAATGGCCTGACGCATTCCGGGACCATCGCTCAGCCACCGCAGTTTGTTAGATATGGCAAACAACTAGTACCGGATTTTAGGCTGCGACAGTCCTCGCCTGCGATCGGGCGGGGAACGGAGGAACAGGCAGCTCTGACTGATGCGATCGGTAAGCAGCGCCTCAAGACCAGCGGGATTGATATTGGGGCGTTTCAGCACTAGTCCCACCGCTTCGCCAGTAACCTGTCGTCCCGCGCAAGTCGCGGGACTTTTTTTGCGCGGACCGCATAAGAAACAAAAATTACCTTGAGCAACGAAAAATGTAGGGTGGCTACACATTCCAAATCTGTCGGCGTGATAATTCGTCTCTTCACTATGAAAATATTCACGTAAACGCAACATCAAAGTTTACATTTTGTGTAGTTGTGCTACATTGCTTCTCGGAGGCGCACTCAGCAATTAGGGCAAAGCCCGACTCTTCTCCTCCTTGGCATAGTCCACCGTGCCACAGCATCCGCTGCATCCGCACTATCCAGCAGTCAGTTCCAAACGGCCGTGCCCTTCGTGGGAGACAACGGGGGCATCGTGTCGGCAGTCGCTTTTACTTGTTCATTCCACTACCAAAAACTAAAAGGAAACAACGTGAAGAAAAGTTTGATCGGAAAAATCATCAGCAGTCTCGTTGGGGCTGGCGCCTTCTCGGCCAGCATCATCGTCCCGGCCCAGGCCGCCCTTAACCCGCCCGACACGTCCGTGCAAATGTTCCGCTGGAAGTGGAACGACGTTGCGCGCGAGTGCACCAACTGGCTCGGTCCGCAGGGCTACGGCGCGGTCCAGGTTTCGCCGCCGCAGGCATCGCCCAGCCTGGGCACTTGGTGGGATGTGTACCAGCCCGTCAATTTCACTTCGCTCAAAAGCAGCATGGGTACCGAGGCCGAGTTCCAAACCATGATCAACACCTGCCACGCAGCAGGCGTACGCATCTATGTCGATGCTGTGGTGAACCACATGGCGGCAGGCGCCGGCACTGCCACCAACGGCTCCACGTGGAGCTCCAGCAGTCTGGCCTACCCCAACTTCAGCGCGCCCGACTTTCATACCGCCTGCGACATCCAGGGCAGCGACTACGGCTCGCCAGGCAACCGCAACAGCGTGATGAACTGCCGCCTGGTCGGCCTGCCCGACCTGAAAACCGAAAGCACCTATGTGCAAGGGCAGATCAGAAACTACTTCAACAAACTCGTCGCCATGGGCGTGGACGGTATTCGGGTGGACGCAGCCAAGCACATCCAGCCGGCGCACATAGGCGCGATTCTGGTCGGCACTAACCGCACCACTACTTCGGGCGAGGCGCTCTGGCTTACGCAGGAAGTTATTCCCGACAGCAACGCCAACCGCGGCGAGTACTACCCCAACGGCACGCTGAACGAATTCCAGTACACCTTTGCCATGAAAGCGATGTTTCGCAACGAGAACGGCGCCAATCCGGCCCAGGTTCGCACCATCATGGGCACCCCGGGCGCCTGGGGCGGCAGCTGGGGATTCATTCCAAGCGAGAAGGCAACTGTCTTCGTGAATAACTGGGATACCGAGCGCAACGGCAGCTCCCTGGTTGCCAGCAACTACGTATCAGGCCAGGTCAATGACACGCAGGGCAACAAACGCTACGACCTCGCCAACATCTTCATGCTGGCCTGGCCTTACGGCCATGCGCAACTGCATTCCGGCTACCGCTTTTCCAACTACGACCAGGGGCCGCCCAGCGCCAGTCCATACGATGCCAGCGGCAATCCGCTGATCAATCAGTCCTGGGACTTCATCCATCGCTGGGGCAATATTTCCAACATGGTGAAGTTCCGATCGGCTGTCTCTGGCACGGGCATCGCCAATTTCGTCAATGGCACCGGCAACCAGATTGCCTTCTCGCGCGGGACGAGGGGATTTGTGGCGATTAATAACGATGGCGCAGCCTGGAATGCAACTTTGCAGACTTCGCTGCCGGCAGGCACCTATTGCAATGTGACCCAAGGTGTCGTCAACGCAGCCGGTACCGGCTGTACGGGTGGCAGCCTGACCGTGGGCGGCACCGGCATGGTCACGGTGAGCATTCCAGGAAACAACGGTTCGAGCACACCGGCGGTCGCGCTGCATGTGAACCAGAAGGTGAGCGGCGGCAGCACGCCACCGCCCACCTGCACGACGGTGGGCGTTACCTTCCGCGTTGCCAATGCCAACACCAGCTTTGGGCAGAACGTGCATGTGACAGGCAATCGCAATGAGCTCGGGAACTGGACCGCCACCACCGCCAACCAGCTCAATATCGAGGGCAGCGGCGCCAATGTCCCATGGTCGCGCACCTTCCAGCTGCCGCCATCGACCGCGATTCAGTACAAATTCCTCAAGTACGGTGGCGGCTCCACGGTGTGGGAGCGTAATCAGACTAGCGCGAGCGGCAACCGTCAGGCGACCACTCCTGTTTGCGGGCAGACCATGGTGCTCGATGCGGGCAGCTTTGCTTTTTAAGTAGTCAGCGCGCGGGGGGGAATGACAGGTCTCCTCCCCGCGCTTTGCTGTAAAGACCCAATTGGGCGTTTGGATCGTCTTTAGGCCTGTAGAATCGTCGCATGACGACTATCCACTGGTTCATCCTGATCGGCTGCCTGATGCTGGCCCGCGGCCTGATGGCAACCACCATTTCGCGCCTCCCCATTTCTTCCAGCATTGTGTACTTGTGCGTGGGGCTTCTGCTCGGCCCGATGGTCCTGAAGGTATTCAAGATCGATCCGATGGCCGAAGCGCACTTGCTCGAAACCTTGACCGAAATAGCGGTGCTGGTGTCGCTGTTTTCGGCGGGCGTCAAAATGCCAGTGCCAATCACCCGCAAGCGCTGGGCGCCCGCCATCAGGCTGGCCTTTGGTTCCATGGCGATCAACGTTGGACTGGTGGCGGCATTTGCGTACGGCGTCTTGGGCTTGCCGATCGGCGCGGCAGTGCTGCTCGGCGCGATTCTGGCGCCGACCGATCCGGTGCTCGCTACCGACGTTCAGGTGCGCCACGCCGACGACCGAGATCAACTGCGCTTCAACCTCACCTGCGAAGCGGGCATGAACGATGGCGCGGCATTCCCCTTCGTCATGCTGGGCCTCGGACTGCTTGGCCTGCACGAACTTGGCGACATGTGGATGCGCTGGGCGCTGGTCGACGTTCTGTGGGCGACCGGCTCGGCCATCGCCATCGGCGCTGCCGGCGGCTATGCGCTGGGTCGCGTCGGCTGGATGCTGCGCGGGCAGGATCCCAAGCACGAGGTGCTCGACGACCTGGTGGGTCTGGGCTTGATCGCGCTGGTCTATGGCGTGAGCCTGCTGTCGCTGTCGTATGGATTCCTGGCGGTGTTCTTTGCCGGTGTCGCGTTGCGCCAGACGGAACTGGTGCTCGCCGGCGCCCACAAGGACAAGCAAGGCCTGCTGGTACCCGATGAGCCGAAGGGTAAAAACAATTCAGCCCAGCATAGTGAAGGGTCTGAAGGAGAAGCGCCGATGACCATCAGTACCGAGGCGCTGGTGTTCAAGGAGCACATTGAACGGCTGTCCGAGCTTACGCTGGTGCTGCTCCTGGGCGGCATGGTGTCGATGCAGGACTGGAACTGGCAGACCGTCAGCACTGCATTTTTCCTGTTCGTGTTCGCGCGCCCCTTGAGCGTGATGATCGGCCTGATCGGTTCCGATACGACGCTGCGCGTGCGATCCTTCGCAGCCTGGTTCGGCGTACGCGGCATCGGCTCGATCTATTACCTCATGTACGCCATCAACCATGGCCTGCCCAAGGACCTGGCAGGCGACCTGATCGAAATTACGATCGTGGTGATCATGCTGTCGATCATCGTGCACGGCACCAGCGTCACCCCGCTGCTCGACCATTTCTGGAAGCGGCGCACCAAGGCGCAAAAGGAATCGAACGGCTGATTCAGAGCAGGGTATCGGCCCAGATGTTTCGGGCCCAGTTGACCGCATACGCGCCTTCCAGCTCGCTGGCCGCGGTCGATACTCCACCCGAACCGGGGACGACGAGCAGTGTCTTTTGCTCGGCGCTGTAAGCGTGCACGGATGCCACGTGGATCACGTCCTTGTCTGACACGAAGCTGTAGCAGGTGTTGGTCAGCATGGGCATGGGATTCGGCTCGCGCCCAGCCAGCATGTCCACCACCGCCGCAGCGCACACCTTCGCATGTTGATTGGCCATGTGCGCTGATTTGGGCATGAGCGGTGATGTCTGGATGGCGTCTCCCAGCACATGCACATTGGGCGCCTGCGTCGATTCGAAAGTCAGGAAGTTTACGCCGCACCAGCGCTGATTCACATTGGCCAAGCCGGAACTGACAGCGATCGCCCCGGCACGCTGCGGCGGGATCACATTGAGCAAGCCAGCTTGCACCCTGTCGCCCAGCTCCGAGACCACCGTGCCAGATGCGGCATCGACTTCCACAGCCTTGAAGCGCGGACGGTATTCGATCATGCCCGGATAGCGCTGCGCCCATACTCGTTTGAACAGCGCGCCTTTCGAGACCACGTCGTCGTTGGCGTCCAGGATCAGCACTTTCGATTTGGGCTTGGCAACGCTGAAATAGTGCGCCACCTGGCAAGCACGCTCGTATGGTCCTGGCGGACAGCGGTAGGGCGCGGGCGGAATCGTCATCACGAAGGTGCCGCCGTCAGGCAAGGCTGTCAACCGTGCGCGCAGATCGAGTGTTTGCTGGCCGGCCTTCCACGCATGCAGTACTTTATCCTGCGCGCCGGGCAGCTCATCCCATACGAAGTCAACACCGGGTGATAGCACCAGCCGGTCGTATAGCAACGCCTGGCCGCCGGCCAGCTTGACTGAGCGCCGGGCAGTATCGATGGACTCTGCCACGCCGCGCACAATGCGCACGCCATGCGTTTTTTGCAGCGCCTCATAACCCATAGTCAGGTCGCCAAGCTGGCGCGAGCCGCCCAGCACCAGGTTGGACAGAGGGCAGGAGATGAAAGCTGGGTTAGGTTCGACGATGGTGACGTCGATGCCGCCTTCGCTCCACATGCGAATGTACCGGGCCGCCGTAGCTCCCCCGTAGCCGCCGCCGATGACGACGACGTGTGCTTTGGCTTTCGGGGCGACAGTAGCGCAGCCGGCGGTGACTATGGCGGCGCTGGTCGCCTGCAGGAACTGACGCCGTTTCATTTGTTTCGCGCAGGCGCGGTGGAGAGGAAAGCGGCGATCTGCTCGATCTGCTCGTCGGTGTAGCCCTTGGCGATCTGGTGCATGATGGTGGCGGGGCGGTTACCGGCTTTGAACGCGCGCATGCTGGCGATCAGGGCATCCTTGGGCTGCCCGGCGAGGGGCGGCAGTGCGTTGCCAACACCCGCGCCATTGGTCCCGTGGCAGGCAGCGCAGGTGGCGTAAAGGCGCTGGCCATTGGCAGCAGCAGTGCTGCTCACCAGCGCCAGCCATGCGAAGACAAACAAGCTTTTCGACATTACGACTCCTTGCCTCAATGTGGCCGGGATCACGTTCACGGCCGAACTCCGGGCGACTCTATGGCCATGCCTTTGGCGCGCGCGGCCAGAAAGAGCTCCAACTCCACCAGCTCCAGCGCGCCGTATGGCGGCACCTCGGCGCGCACGCCACTCATGCAGTTACGCAGGCGCCGTTGCAGCGAACCCATACCCTGCCACTCCAACCGGTAAATCGGATACGCGCTCGCGTGCCCTTGCGGAATCGGACTGCCCGCCAGGCGCCCGCCAGCGTTATCGTCGTGGCACTGTGCGCAGGACAAATTGAGTTGCCCCATCCTTTGGGAGAACAGCTTCTCGCCGCGCGCGGTAGCTGCCTTGGTCCCTGCATCTCGCGGCGGATTGACCGGCATCCCACGCGACTGCAACGCTACATAACTTTCGATACTGAGCAGCTCCTTGCTCTCAAACTTGAACGGTTCGGCGCCCTGCCTGGTACTGCGGCATTGATTGATGCGCTGGCCTAGATTGATCGGCAGTTTGCTGTGCTTGTCGAAGGCGGGAAAACGCGCCGCCACGCCTCGCATGCTTTTCGCCGCGTCGCCATGGCAGCCGGCGCAGGATTTTCCATTCACCTTTTCGCTCCACATTGCTTCGCCATCGCCGACCCATAACATGCCGGGATTTTGCGAATCGTCGCGCTGCATTGCACGCGTCGACTCGCTCATGAATTCGGCGCCCGACTTGCGTTTGTCCGCGGCGCCAAGCGAGGCCGCCGCCAGCATCAGGATCAGCAGTCGCTTCACCCCGCCACCGTGATCGCCGCCGTTTCGGTTTGTGAGAAGCCGTTATCGCCCTCCCACCGAAACGTGAGCGTTCCGCTTTCTGTCGCAACCGTGTGAAACGCAATGTAGGGATTGGCGGCGACCGCCGGGTGGAGTTCGGCTGCGAACACCTGTTCGCCGTTGTACGAGCAGCTGAAACTGCGCAGGATGTCGCGCTTCTTGATGATGCCGTCGCTACCCGGCAGGAAGCCGGACTCCATCTGATGGCTGATCAGCGAGCGAATTTCGATAACCTCGCCGCGCCGGGCCGTTTTCGGCATGGTGATGAGTGCCCGCGCCATGTCAGCCGTCTCCTTCTACACAAGCGGCCAGCACCACGATCACGTCAGCAGTGCCGGACCAGAAACTGCCGTCGCTCAGGCGCGCCACTGCTGTCAGCTTTTGCGACGTGGCGAGCCGAATCCGGGTCGAGACCACGGCCTTTCCGGAACGCGGACCGAGCGTGAATCGCACCACATCGGGCTGGGGATTTTTTTCATTGAACACAGCGATCGCGGTCACATGCTCCGTCGCGCTCATCGGACTATCGACGCGCACAGTGATGGGAACGGCGTTGCCGTTATCGATCAGTTGGGCCACGTCGATGGTGACCTTGCCGCGGGTAACGGCCGCTCCGCCGGCAAAGCCTGCGATGGCGGCCTTCATCTGATCGGAAGTGGCCAATGCAGGCCGTGCTAGCGCCAGCGCGGCCAGGCCTGCGGTAGTTTCCAGTAGTTTGCGGCGGAGGATGTTTGGCTTCATTGGGTCGGCGAACGCAGGGTTTGCAGGTACGCTACCACGTCTTCAATTTGCTGCGCATTCAGGATGGTCTTGCCCTGCAGCGGCGCAGACACGCGGACCAGGCCATCGGTTTTGTAATAGGCAGGCATGATGGTTTTGGGGTTGAACCGGGCCGGGTCGACGATGCGCGCGCGCAGTTGAGCTGCGTTCCAGCGGCTGCCTGCGCCGCTCAGGTCCGGAGCCAGATTGCCCTGGAAGCGCTCTTCAGGAATGGGGCCGGTATGGCACAGCAGGCAGAGACCAAGCTGGCGGTTGGCGACAATGGCGCGGCCGCGCGTTGCGTCGCCGGGGCTGTCGGCTAACGGGACACTGAAGTTATCCTGTGCATACGCGGAGCTACCAAAACCCAAGAACAAAAACACGCAACTCAAGAGTTTGACCCAGCTCCGGTCTACAGCAGCTCTGCTCCAATGTGCTATGGGGTACCGCCTTCGCGGGAGAGACGGTTTGGAGGGTGGAGTGAAATGGGCTTTTTGTAGGTTCGCACAGTTACCGAAACTACAGAAACGATCAGCACAAGAACGACAACCACAGAAGCGAAACACCCAACTCAACAAATCAACGTCTCTCCCGCGAAGGCGGGAGCCTATAGCACCTTTGATCAAACGTGCCATCGACTCCCGCTTGCGCGGGAGCGACGGTTCTGTGTTGAGTATGACAGTCACGCCTTCTTCAGGTTGTGATTCTTGAGCGGCAGATCCCGCACCCGCTTGCCGGTGGCCGCGAAAATCGCATTTAACACCGCAGGCGCGGCCACCGCAATGGTCGGCTCGCCCACGCCACCCCAAAAACCACCCGATGGGATGATGATCGTCTCGACCTTGGGCATCTCGTCCATTTTCAGCACCTGATAATTGCCGAAATTGTCCTGCTCCATACGTCCGTCCTTGAGGGTGCACTCCCCGTACAACGCGGCCGACAGACCATACACGAACGACCCTTCCACCTGCGCCTCGATCTGCTGCGGGTTGACCGCGTGGCCGCAGTCGGTGGCCGCCACGATGCGGTGCACTTTCAGCTTGCCGTCCTTGCTGACCGATACCTCGGCGCACGCCGCTACATAACTGCCAAAGCCCATCGTCTGGGCCAGTCCGCGGAACACGCCCTTGGCCGGCTTCTTGCCCCAGTTGACGCGCTCGGCGACCGCGTTGAGCACCGCCAGGTGCTTCGGATGATTAGCCATCAGCTTGCGGCGCAGCGCCAGCGGATCCTGCTTGGTCGCGTGCGCGATCTCGTCAATGAAGCACTCGAGATAAATCGTGTTCTGGTTCAGGTTCACCCCGCGCCAGAACCCCGGCGGCACGGGCGGATTGCGCATCGCGTGATCCACCAGCAAGGTTGGAAAGGTATAGCCAATCGATGCCTCTGGACCGGACGCATTCAAGCCCTGAAACACTGCAGGGTCCTTGCCATCCTTGACCAGCTGCGGCAGCACCGCCG
The DNA here is from genome assembly GCA_040385745.1 of Pseudomonadota bacterium. Lineage (GTDB taxonomy): Bacteria > Pseudomonadota > Gammaproteobacteria > Burkholderiales > Burkholderiaceae_D > Telluria_A. The sequence goes on along the minus strand of JAZKGU010000106.1, from coordinate 47,461 downwards.
CCAGAATCGACTGGCCCGAAATACGCATATGAACGCCGGTGATTTCACCTTTGTCATCCAGGCCCGCGGTCAGTTTGCACTGGGTCACAGGGTGGAATTTACCGTGCAGCATATCCTCTTCGCGCGTCCAGATCAGCTTGACCGGCGTGCCTGGCATCTCCTTGGCGATGATCACCGCCTGGCGTACCCAGTCCGACATGCCGCGCCGTCCGAAGCCGCCGCCGAGGTGCATTTTGTAGACTTCGCATTTCTCGGGCGGCAGCCCGGCAGCTTCGGCCGCCGCAGCCAGCGCGGCTTCGCCGTTCTGCGTTGGCGTCCATACTTCACAGCGCTCCGGCGTCCACTTCACCGTCGCGTTCATGGTCTCCATGCAGGCGTGGTTCTGGTGCGGGTACGAGTACACAGCTTCCACCTTGCGCACCGCCGCAGCAATCGCGGCACGTGCATCGCCTTGCTGGTTGCCCACCACGGCGTCGTTTGCATCCAGACCCGCCTTGAGCGTGGCCGCCACGTCGGCGCTGGACAGCTTGGCATTGGGGCCGTTATCCCAGATGATTTCCAGCGCATCGAGCGCGGTCTTGGCACGCCACCAGGTGTCGGCCACAACTGCCACGGCCGAGTCGCCCACGCGCATTACCTTCTTGACGCCGGGGCGCTTTTCGATGGCGGAGGCGTCAAAGCTCTTGACCGTGCCGCCGAACACCGGGCAATCGCGGATCGAGGCGTTGAGCATGCCGGGCAGCTTGATGTCCATGCCGTAAATCTGGGCGCCGGTGGTCTTGGCCACCGTATCCAGGCGCGCCAGGCGCTTGCCCGCGATTTTCCAGTCCTTGGCGTCGCGCAGCTTGATATCGGTCGGTACCGGCAGTTTGGAGGCAGCCAGCGCCACCTTGCCGTAGGTAGTTTTGCGGCCGGAGGGGGTATGCGTGATGATGCTTTTGGCGGCCACGCACTCGCTGGCCGGTACGCCCCAGTCATTGGCCGCTGCCTGCACCAGCATCATGCGCGCGCTGGCGCCGCCCTTGCGCACGTATTCGTGCGAGCCACGGATGCCGCGGCTGCCGCCGGTCGAAAAATCGCCCCACGCGCGCTTGCGCGCAAGGTTCTGGCCGGGGGTCGGATACTCGGTGGTGACGCGGCTCCAGTCAACGTCCAGTTCTTCGCCCACCAGCTGCGCCAGACCGGTCAGCGTGCCCTGTCCCATCTCGGAGCGGGCGATGCGAATGATGACCGAGTCATCGGCGTTCACCACTACCCAGGCATTGACCTCGGGCGTGGCGGTGCTGGCCTGGGCCAGCGCTTCGCCGGCAAAGGGAATGTGGAAGGCGACCACCAGACCGGTGGAAGCTTTCAGGAATCCGCGGCGTGCGGTATTGACGGTCGTGTCGCTCATGCCTTGTCTCCCACGTGCTCGATCGCCAGCCCGGCCGACTTGACGTCGCCGCCCTTGGCCACCACCTTGATTGCGGCGCGGATGCGGTTATAGGTGCCGCAGCGGCAGATGTTGGTCATGGCCGCGTCGATGTCGGCGTCGGTGGGTTTGGCTTTTTGCTTGAGCAGGGCAGCGGCGGCCATGATCATCCCCGACTGGCAGAAGCCGCACTGCGGCACGTCCAGCGCGGCCCAGGCTTTTTGCACAGGGTGGCTGCCGTCCTTGGACAGGCCTTCAATGGTGATGATTTTCTGTTTGGCGGTGACGGTGGAAACCGGCCGCACGCAGGTGCGGGTAGGCTCGCCGTCGATATGCACGGTGCAGGCGCCGCAGGCAGCGATGCCGCAGCCGTACTTGGTGCCGGTCAGGCCAAGCTGCTCGCGCAGCACCCACAACAGGGGGGTATCGTCCTCCGCCTCGAATTCGCGTAAGGTCCCGTTGACATTCAGCTTCGCCATGCCCTGCTCCCGTGTGAGTTGTGTGATCTGCGTCGCCACATATGGTACATCCGATCTATTCAAAACGCATCAACTGACCAAGGCCAAATGATGTCCATACAGCGAGCTCTACAATCGAGCGTCAGTATCATCCCTTCGAAAGGCGGTGCGCGCGATGTCGAAGCTAGCGAAAGCATTTTTGTGCGGCGCCGCAGCCTGTTTCGGCGCCGGCGCGTCGGCCCAGCCGGTGCAGGACAAGGTCTATTTTTTCACCTACGAGAACGACACCTTCTTCTATACCGACCGCTATTACACAAACGGCATCCAGTTCTCGGCCAAGCGCACCAGCGACAACCGGGGTGACTTCGCGCGCAGGCTCACCGCTTCGCTGTGCCGTTTCGTCGGGTGCGACGACACCCGCCTGCTCACCAGCCAGTCGAACCTGGGGCAGCTCATGTACACCCCGCGCGACATTACGGTGGCGCGGCCCCAGCCCTTCGACCGCCCCTGGGGCGGCCTGCTGTATTACGAGCAGGCCTACACCTTCCTGTCCGAAGACCAGCGCATGCTCACCACGCTCACCGGCCAGATCGGCGTCACAGGCGAGGCTTCGCTGGCCGAGCCGGCGCAAAAGCTCTTTCACCGCATTTTCGATCGTCCGCCGCCAGCCGGCTGGCACAATCAGATCGGTAATTCGCTGGCTGTCATGGCCACCGCCGAACAACGCACCGCGCGCGAATCGCTCTCGTTCGACCTGACTTCCGACGTGCGACTCAACACCGCCACCTACTGGCGCCTTGCAGCCGGCAATATCCAGACCTACGCCGCCGCCGGCGTGGCGATCGTGATCGGCAAGGACCTGCCGACAGTCTCGCCACCGCCTCCCGGCATCGGCACCAAACTCACCGGCGGCGCCACGCAGAAAATCGACTTGCTGCGCACCTGTATGATCAAGTGGATCCAGTGCACCGGCTTTGGCGCGGCCGAGGCGCGCGTCGTCGCGTATAACGTCTTCCTCGACGGGCGCCTGCTCAGGGACGACCCGAGCGTCCAAAAGCGCCACGTGGTGCTCGATCTCATGGCCGGCATGCGCTTTGACTTTCCCAACACCCGCAGCGCCAGCAATGGCCCGTGGTTCGTCCAGTTCAAGGTCACGCGCCGCTCGCCTGAATTTCGTTCTGCGGTCCGGGTACCGCGCCACACGGTGGGCGCCCTGACCATTGGCACCGAGTTCTGAGTCGTACAACTAGGCGCGCACTTCGCTATCCAGATGCGCCATCAGATAGTCGTTGTAGCGCGGCCCAGCGGCTGACTCCTTTGGCACAGCAGCTTCGAGGCGCGCCAGATCCTGCGCCGACAGCACCAACTGCGCTGCGCCCAGTGCCTCCTCAAGCCTGTCGCGGCGGCGCGCACCCACGAGTGGCACGATGTCGGCCCCTTGCGCCATCACCCATGCAATCGCCACTTGTGCCACGCTCACGCCCATCTCGGCGGCGATAGTACGCACGCGTTCCACCAACGCAAGATTGCTGTCGAGATTGGCGCCCTGGAAGCGGGGGCTGAACAGGCCGCGGAAATCGGCTTCGCCCGCGCGCGCTTTGGACCAGTGTCCGCTGATCAGCCCACGCGACAGCACGCCGTAGGCTGTTATGCCCACGCCCAGTTCGCGCGCCGTCTGCAGCAAACCGTTTTCGATGCCGCGCGAGATCATCGAGTACTCGATTTGCACGTCGCTGATTGAGTGTACTGCATGCGCACGGCGCAGCGTGTCGGCGCTCACTTCCGACAGGCCGATATGCCTTACATAACCTGCCTGCACCAACTCCGCAATGGCGCCTACCGTCTCTTCGATCGGCACCGAGGGATCGACCCGCGCCGGACGATAGATGTCGATGTATTCCACTCCGAGCCGCTTAAGCGAATAGGCGGCAAAATTCTTGACCGCCTGGGGACGCCCATCCTGGCCCGTCCAACCACCGGCCGGATCGCGCAAGGCCCCGAACTTGACGCTGATGATGGCTTGCTCACGGTCGCGGCCGGCCAGGGCGTCGCGAATAAGCAGCTCGTTGTCGCCCATGCCGTAAAAGTCGCCCGTGTCGAGCAAGGTGATCCCGGCGTCGAGCGCGGCGCGGATGGTAGCGATGCTTTCATCGCGGTCGGCCGGTCCGTACAGGTCGGACATGCCCATGCAGCCAAGGCCCAGTTGCGCTACGCGCGGTCCGCTAGCGCCGAGTTGAGTCGTATTCATCGTGGTTCTCCAGTGGTCATCACAGTAGCGCCATTATGTTATTCTCTCTCTTTATAATAAATACCGCTTTTAGTACTATATTATTCGAAAAAATATAATAATGGAACAGCTCAAGGCCATGCAGATTTTCAGGGCGGTGGCGGAACTGCGCAGCTTTGCGCAGGCAGCCGAGCAGCTCAATCTGCCGCGCCCCACCGTGACAAATGCCGTGCAGAGCGTGGAGCAGCACCTGGGCGTGCGCCTGCTCCACCGCACTACCCGCAAGGTCAGCCTCACGCTCGAAGGCGGCATCTACCTTGAACGCTGCACCCGTGTTCTCAATGAACTCGACGATATGGAAGGCCTGTTTGCGGGCCCCGGTGCGGGCACCATCCGGGTCGACCTGCCCGAACGCCTGGCGCGCATGCAGCTGCTACCGCGCCTGCCGGAGTTCCTCAACCAGTATCCCAGCATCCGCGTGCGCGTAGGTGCTAGCGACCGCTTCGCCGACCTGGTGGGCGAAGGCATCGACTGCGCCGTGCGGGTGGGGCAGCTGCGCGATTCAAGCCTGGTCGCGCGCCGTATCGGCGCCCTGGAGCAGGTCAATCTGGCCTCGCGCGGCTACCTTGCGCAGTACGGCGTGCCGCGCACGCTGGCCGATCTGGCCCATCACCAGGCCGTCAATTTTTTCTCCAGCCAGAGCGGGCGCGACATGCCTTGGGAATACCACGAGGATGGCGCCGATTTTACGGTGACGATGCGCAGCCAGCTGTCGGTATCGAGCACCGAAGCCTACACCGCCGCCTGTCTTGCGGGGGTGGGCCTGATCCAGGCGCCGCGCATGGGCGTCGAAGAGCTGCTCGCCTCGGGCGAACTGGTCGAGGTGTTGCCGGCATGGCGGCCCGCGCCGCTGCCGGTTTCGGTGGTGTACGCGCACAACAAGCACCTGTCGCCGCGCGTGCGAATATTCGTCGACTGGGTGGTCTCGGTGCTGAGGGTGTCCTAACGCGGCGCGATGAGGGGCCGCAGGCGTTCGACCGTGTCCTCGCGCCCCAGCGCCAGTAGCGCTTGCTCAAGCAGCGTTTGCTGGCCGTAGCGCGCGGTAGTCCATTGGGTAAAGTATTCGTGCACCGTACGCCACGGCGGAAAGTCGCGCGGCATGCTGCGCCAGGCCGCCCCGCTGCCTACAAAATACAGCACCGCGCAAAACACGTCGTACAGATCGTGCTTGCGCGGACGGGTGCGCCGGCGCGCCGCCTCGAGCATAGGACGAACTGCCTCGAACTCTTCGCGCGTGACGTCAGTCGCAAAAACAGGTCGGTCCATCGTTTTCCTCAAAATCTGTTGGAGAGGTTTGATGCGGAACAGGTTCCCGTTTTATTTGCGTGCTTCCACAAAGACAGTGTCAGAATTCCACAACACGATTTTCCGGACAGCGCTGGTGCTACACTCGACTTATTCTCAAGTACAAGATCGCCATGAGCCGATACCTGAAAATAGCCGCGCTGGCAGCCGCAGCGGTGCTGCTGGCACTGCTTGCCGCAGCCGTCTATTTTGGCGCCACGGTCAATCCCAATGACTACAAGGGCGACCTGGTGCGCCTGATGCAGCAGCAGCACCAGCGCACCCTGGCCATCGGCGGCGATATCACGCTGCGCCTGTATCCCCGCATCGGCGCCGAGTTCGGCAAGGTGAGCCTGAGCGAACAAAACAGCGCAACCGAATTCGCCTCCGCCGACGGGATGACGATATCGGTAGCGCTGTTACCCCTGCTGCGCAACCGCATCGAGATCGACCGCATCGAAGTTCGCGGCGCGCGCATGCGCCTTGTGCGCAGTGCCAATGGCAGCGTGAACACGCGCGATCTGACGGCGGCGCGAACCGCACAGAACGAAGCCGGTGGACTGGCGCGCGGCGGCGCCTCGATGCGCTTTGCCATCGACAGCCTGCGCATCGACAACGCGCACCTGCTCATCGACGACCGTAAAGCCGGCCGCACGCTGCAAGTGAATCACTTGAACATCGAATCGGGCGCAGTGGCGCGCGGCGTTCCGGGCAAGCTTGCCCTGTCTGGTAACGTCAGCATGAACAAGCCGGCCATCAGCACTGCGCTCACACTGCAAAGCGCATTCATGCTCGACCCGGCGCGTCACCGGATTGCCTTCACCGACGTGGAAGCGAACTTTGACATCGCCAACAAGGCCACGCGCATCGCAGCCAAGGGCCGGGTCGACATCGACGTGGATGTCGACGAGTTTGCGGCCGACCTCCAGGGCACCCTGAACGATGCGATCTTCGATCTAAAAGCCGGCCGCCGCGCCGGCGCCTACCGGCTGGCTCTCAACATCGACAAGCTGGATCTGGGGCGCTACCGTGAGCAGCCCGCGCTTGTCGCCGCCGGATCGGCGAGCAGCGCGGCGCCACCTGACCTGTCGGTGCTGGCGGGCGTACGCGCCAGCGGCAGCATTCACGTAGGTGCGCTGACCGTGGGCAGCATCAACGCCAACAATGTACGCGCCGTGCTGCGCGCCGACGGCGTCAAGTTCGCGCTTGAACCCACCGCCGCGGATCTGTATGGCGGCAGCGCGGCAGGCTCGCTGGCCTTCGACCTGACGCCAGGCGCCGCCAGCCCGCGTCTGACGCTGGTGCAGAACCTCAAGGGTGTGCAGGTTGGCCCCTTGCTGCACGCCGTGCTCGGACGCGACACCATTGACGGAAAAGGTAAGCTGATGCTGGACGTGCAGACCGAGGTAGGCACCATGCAGCACATGCGCGAGGTGCTGGGTGGGCGCGCGGCACTGCGGCTGACCGACGGCTCCGTCACCGGTATCGACCTTACCGGCATGATCACGGGCGCGGACAAGGCTGCCGGATCGTCTCCGCCCGGTGCACGCACTGGCTTCGCCCAGCTGGACGCCAGTTTCAGCATCGCCAACGGCGTGGCGCACAATGAAGACCTGCGCGCCAGTACCGCACTGCTGACCGTCGAGGGCGCAGGAGACATCGACCTGGGGCGGGAGCAGCTTGACTACCATTTGCGCTGCACTGTCGCCTCCACCGGCATCGGGGTCCCCGTCAATCTCAGTGGCCCCTGGAGTGCCATTAGCTGGCAGGTGGCCGGCGCCACGTTGTCGCGCGCCGCGCTTGAAAAGCTAGCCCGCGACAAGCTGAAAGCGAGTATCAGGAGCTTGATAAAACGTCGCGATAGTTTGCGCAAACCGGCCTCCTGAAGCAGCCCCATCCGCTAGCGTAATGGCATGACAATCAGCGGGAGAACGTCATGTTCGGGAGCACTGTTTTGGAAGTGGCGGTTGGGCTGACATTTTGCTATGCCACCGTGGCCCTCATCGTCAGCACGATCCAGGAAGCGCTTGCCTCAGCGCTACAGTTACGAGCGCGCACCTTGCTCTCGGGTGTCAAGACCATGCTCAACGACCCCAAATTCCAGTCGCTGGCGCGCGCGCTGTACGCCCATGCGCTGGTGAACCCGCATGACAACGGCGTGCGCGGCAGCCAGCATCCGCAGGCCAAGCCGTCCTACATCGAACCGGTGCATTTCGCCGGCGCGCTGATCGACATCATTCAAACAGCACCAGGCAATTTTGAGCAACTCGGGCGCGATATCGACGCCCTGCCCGATCCGCAGCTGCGCCAGGCCTTGCAGGGGATTTATCAACGCGCGCAGGGTGACGTGGTGCTGTTCGAGGCGGCGCTGGCGGGGTGGTTCGACAGTGCCATGGAGCGCGTATCGGGTGCCTACAAACGGCGTTCAATGATGGTGAGCCTGATGCTTTCGCTGGGGCTCGCGGTGATGTTCAACATCGACAGTATTCACCTGTTCCAGTCGCTGTGGCATCAGCCGGCGCTGGCGGCGCACGTGGGCAGCGTGGCCGATCCGCGCACGGTGGAAGGGCTATGGCGACTGCCGATCGGCTGGCAGCATTTTCCACCGGCGTGGAACACCCAGTTTCTGATCAGCGTAGCGGGCTGGATGCTGACAGCGTCGACCGCACTGTTCGGCGCGCCTTTCTGGTTCGACCTGATGAAGAGAACAGTGCAGATGCGCGGAACCGGCGCGAAGCCCTAGCAACCCATGGGGGTCAGCGGGGCCGGTGGGCGTCCACCAGGATGCTCGACACCGAGATGTGCGGTACTTTTTCGGGCCACTCGTCATTGGGCCCGAACCAGCGCGCGTCAGAAATTTCGCTCGCGTCGATGCGGATTTCGCCCTCCAGATAATCAGCTGTGAAGGCAATCATCAGCGAGTGGGGAAAGGGCCAGGACTGGCTCGAAAAATATTGCAGATTGTGCACCCGCAGACCCACTTCCTCATACACCTCGCGGTGCACTGCGTCTTCGATCGATTCGCCCGCCTCGAGGAAACCAGCCAGCGGCGTGTAGCGCTTCGACGGCGACTGCGTGTGCAGCGCCAATAGCACCGAGTCGCCTTTGCGGATCAACACCATCATGGCCGGTGAAATACGTGGATAGGCAAGGTGACCGCAGGCGCTGCACTTGAAGCAGCGCTCGCGCGGCATCAGCGCCATCGGCTCGCCGCAGGCGCCGCAATAGCGGTGCGTGCGCGCCCATTCCGCAATCTGCGCGGCGCGTCCGGCCACGCTCAGCAAATCCGCGTCGAGCTCCCCGAACAGCGAACGCAGGCTGCGCCACACAAAGCCGGCAGGTGGCGCCGTATCGCGCTCGCGCCAGCCGGTGCGGCAGTAACGCTCCCCCAGCAGCCCCACCGGATGCCAATGGGCATCCACCAGATCCGCCTCGCCTGGCAGAGACAGATCATTTTCGCGCACCAGCAGTTGTCCGCCCTGGAACACGAAATTGAGCGGATTGCCATGGTCCTGCGGCGTTATCAGGGGCGTAAAAGACAAGGGCGTTTGCAGCATGCAGCCAACCTTTCAGTATGCGATGCCCAATGATACCGTTTTTTTCCAAACGCAATATGGGACTGCTTCACCATCAATCGCATCAAAAATCGCGTCCCGGGCGCGAACTTACTGCTGTGTGACTGTTCAAATAACACGACAGAGGAGATCAGCATGGGTGCAGAACCACGGATACTGGGAATCAATCGCACGCAGGACGCAAGCATCTGCCTGCTTGAAGGCTCGCACCTGGTGTGGGCCATCCAGAAAGAACGCCTCACCCGGCAAAAACACCACTGGGGGCGCACCGGTGATGTTGCGCGCATATATGGCGAACGCTTGCCCGGGCTTGAGGACCCTATCGACGTACTGGTGGAATGCTACTCCTCCGACGCAGAGTTCGACCGCCTGGCCGAATACAACCATGAGCTGGCCGGCTCGCTCAAGCTGGCGCCGGACTGCCGCCGCGTCCACATCTCGCATCACTTGGCGCATGTATATAGCGTGTTCCATCCCTCGCCATTTAACGACGCGGCCGTCATGATAATCGACGGCCAGGGTAGTACCGTCTCGGACTTCACCGAGGCGTGGCCACAGGGCGCGGGCGTGCCAGGCAACTGGTGCGAGGTGTCCTCGTTTTACCGGGCCGACCGCGAGCGGATATCCTGCATCGACAAGCAAGTCTGGGACCGCGACGACCAGCGCCTGGTCGGGCTGGGCATGTTCTACTTCCTGCTCACGCAAGCTATTTTTCCGGGCCACGGCAACGAGGGCAAAGTCATGGGCCTGGCGCCGCACGGTAATCCCGCCGCGCTGGGACTGCCGCCGCTTGATGTTTCCGGCTGCCAGGTGACCATTCCCGCGCGCTGGCGCGAGATCCTGCGCGAGCGGCGCTTTCGCTACAGCGGCAAGGACGATGCCGGGTTTGCCGACATGGCCAACTTGGCCGCCGCTGGCCAGCGCGCATTCGAAGAAGGCCTGCTCGCGGTGGCGCGCTGGCTGCGCAGCCAGACCGGGGCCGACAATCTCTGTTTCGCAGGCGGCACCGCGCTCAACTGCTCGGCCAACGAAAGGCTGCTGCGCGAAACGCCATTTCGGCGCGTGTTCATCCCCCCGGCGCCCAGCGATGCCGGTACCGCGCTGGGCTGCGCCATTTACGGGCTCACCGAAGTGGCGCAGCAAGCCTGTGAATTTCGCTGGCAGAACGACTATCTGGGTCCGGAGCCCGCCCGCGCCGACATCGAAGCCGCCTTAGCCGACGCGTCCGATCTGCAGCTCGAACATATTGCCGAGCCAGGTCACTTTGCAGCCCGCCTGGCCGGACTGCTGTGCCAGGGCAAAGTGGTCGGACTATTCCACGGCCGCAGCGAGTTCGGCCCGCGCGCGCTGGGCCATCGCAGCATCCTGGCCGATCCACGCCACCCGCACATGCGCGACTGGATCAACGACAAGGTCAAGCAGCGCGAATGGTTCCGCCCGCTCGCGCCCGTGGTGCTCATCGAACACGCCGCCGAATTTTTCGATGTGCCGGGCGCCTCGCCCTTCATGCAGTTTGCAGCGCCCGTCCATCCCGCAGCCGCGCGCAAGGTTCCCGCGATTACTCACGTGGACTGCACCGCCAGGCTGCAGACGGTCGGGCCCGACGACGATCCATTCCTGCTGGCCCTGCTGCATGCGTTTCACGAGCGCAGCGGCTTGCCTGTCTTGCTCAACACTTCGTTCAACGGCAAGGATGAACCGATTGTCGAAACGCCGGCCGAGGCGCTGGAGAGCTTTCGCAATTCGCCCATGCATGTGCTTGCCATGCCGCCCTACCTGGTGCGCAAGCGCACCGAGCCGGAAGCGGTCGCGTGATTCGTGGCTATGCCGCCTCGGCGAGCGTGGGACCGGGGGAACAGCTGGTGCTGCATGTAGCGGGCTCGGCGCCACGGTTCCGGGTTTGCGTGTACCGCTGCGGGGACGGTTTGTCTCCCGTGTTCGCGTCGCACTGGCTGGCAGCCACGGCGAGCCCCGAAGGCAGCGCCGATGCCGGCTGGGACTGGCCGGCTTATCCGTTTCACTTGCCGCGCGGCCTTGCGTCGGGTGTCTATGTTGCCCACCTCGACACGCCGGGCGGGCTGCCGGTGCATCTGGCACTGGACCAGGCTGCCGTGCTGTTCGTGGTGCGGGGTAACGGCCTTGGCAAACTGCTGTACAAAATTCCGTTAGCAACATACAACGCATATAACTTTTCCGGCGGCGCCTGTTTCTACGCCGATCCGCCGCGCTCGCCAGATCCGCCCGGAGCGCGCCTGAGCTTTCTGCGGCCGGGCTGCGGCATTGGCGGACCTACCTTCGGCGCGCCTGATCATTACGATCCGTCCTCGCCTCGGCAAACTTTCGCACACTGGGACGCACGCTTCATCGCCTGGCTCGAACGCGAAGGGTTCGAAGCCGAATTTTGCACCGACCTCGATATCGCGCGCGATCCCGACCTGTGTTCCCCATACCAGCTGCTGCTGAGCGCAGGCCATGATGAATACTGGAGCACATCGATGCGCGACGGCCTCGATCAATTCATCGCGCGCGGCGGCAACGCGGCGTTTTTCAGCGCCAACCTGTGCTGGTGGCGCATCCACCTGGTCGATGGCGCCAGCGCCATGGTGTGTCACCAGGGTGGCCCCACTGGCGCCCTGGACCATTGGTGGAGCCCCAGCGGCGCCGCGCGGCCGGAAGATGCGCTCGCTGGCGTCAGCTACCGGCACGGCGGCGGCTGGTGGGATGGTCCACGCGATACCGCCGGCTACCTGGTCCAGGATGACGCGCATTGGGTGTTCGATGGCACCGGACTGAGCAATGGCGAATCGTTCGGCGCCACGACTTCGCCGCCGCTGGTGGGCTACGAATGCGACGGGGCACCCCTCCAGCCTGCCGGCGCGGATGGCGCCGGGTTTGCACTGGTCCCGAATGCGGCCGACTGTGGGACGCCGAGCAATTTTCATGTACTTGCAGCATGCCCACTCGACGGGCGCTGGCAGGAACTACCTCAGCGTGAGGCTTCGGCCGGGCCGCTGCATGCGGCAACCATGGGCATCATGGAAGGGCCAGGCACGGTATTCACGGCCGGCACGACCGACTGGGCCCAAGTTCTGGGAACCGGGCAAGATCCTCACGTCGACACGATCACGCGCAATGTGCTGCGCAAGTTGTTGAACGGGCGCCAGCCACGCTGGTCCATATGATTACTCCCTACTGAAAGGCGACCATGAGTGCCCTTCGACAACGCCGACGTGCCATCGATAGTGACCGTTTGCCATCCCAGCGTGCGACCTGGCTGCAGCAGCACGACGGCGGCAATGTTGTGGTGTTTCGCGCACTGCACCTGGGCGACATGCTGTGCGCAGTCCCGGCGCTGCGTGCACTGCGCGCGGCGCTGCCAGCGAGCCGCATCACACTGGTCAGCCTGCCGTGGGCGGAGCAATTCGCCTCGCGCTTTCCAGTCTACATTGACGAATTCATCGCCTTCCCCGGCGACCCCGCGTTGCCCGAACAGGCGGTACGCCAGCACGAACTTGCAGATTTTCATGCGAGCGTGCGCGCGCGCCACTTCGACATCGCGGTGCAATTGCACGGCAGCGGCCCCCAAAGCAATGACGTGGTGAGCGCTTTCGGAGCCCAGGCAGTTGCCGGTTTCGGCACTGGCACTGCCCAGGACAATGAATTCTTTCTCCCATATCCCGATAGCGGCGCCGAGCCTTTGCGCCTGCTCGCGCTGGTGCGCCAGCTTGGCGCGCCCGACTGTGGCGAGCACCTCGAATTTCCCATCAGCGACAGCGACGAACGCGAACTGGGCTCAAGCGGACTGGGAGCCGAAGCCATGACGGACAAATACATCTGCATCCATCCGGGCGCCCGGGTGCGCGACAAGTGCTGGGCCCCCGAGCGCTTTGCCCAGGTGGCCGACACGCTTGCCGCTGAAAGCGGCCTCCAAATCGTGCTCACCGGCTCTAGCGCCGAAGCCCCGCTCACCGCCGCCGTCGCTGCCCATATGCGCAGCGACGCCATCGACGCGGCCGGGCCAATTTCGATCGGCGCCATGGCCGCACTGATGAGCCGGGCGCGCCTGCTCATTTCTAACGATACCGGGGTGTCGCATATTGCCGCCGGTCTTGGCTTGCCCAGCGTTGTCATCTTCAGCAAGGCCGACATTCGGCGCTGGGCGCCCCTGAACGAAAGGCGCCACCGCTCGCTGTGGGATCCAGAAGGTGCCAGGGTGCACGAGGTGCTCGCGCATGCCCGCAGCTTGCTGGTCGATAGCTGGCTGCAGCCACGGCGCCATTCGGCCAGGGGAACGCAATGATGCGCGATGTCGTGCGGTCCGCGCAGGGTGGGTTCCAGATCGGCGTGGAGCAATACCGCAACGGTGGCGAAGCCGGTGAAGCTCTCTTGCCACGGCCAGACCTTGCTCACGCAGGCGCGAGTTCGCCCTCCACAGGAAGCGCCTCAGCACCGCCGGCCGCCCTGGTGTTCGCGGTACAAGCTTAGGGACAGGGCAAGCACTTCGTCCACCTGCACGTCGTCGACAAAGCTGACTTGGTGCGGGCAGCGCGTGGAGATATTCTCCACACCGCACTGAGGGCAGCGCACCCGCACAGACACCGCGCTGCGATGACCTTGCTGACACAAAGGTGCTGACTCGATAAGGTTGGTCAGCCAGTAAATGCCCACAGCAGGGGTTCCGAGCGCCAGGGCCAGGTGCAAGGGGCCGGTATCGTTCGACACGCACAGCACCGAACGGTGGAGCAGGGCGCACAGCGCGCCCAGCGATGCCTTGCCGGCCAGGTTGACGGCGCGGTGGCGCATTGCGGCGATGACTTCGGCGACCCTGCCTGCTTCGGCCTCGCTGCCGTTGACCAGGATGCGCGCCCCTTCGCCAGCGAGCGCGTCGGCAACCGCAGCAAAGCGCTGGGGCGCCCAGCAACGCCGTGCGTCGGTGGCGCAGGGCTGTATAAGTACCAGAGGACGGCAGTCGTCAGGTGGGTGCAGTTCGTCTGCTGCGTGGCGGTCGGCATCGGTGAGCTGCAGACCACATTCCATCGGCCATTCCGCAGCACCGGCCAGCGCTGCTACTTCCAGCAACTGCAGGCGGCGATTGACCAGGCCGCCGTACGGCAAATAGCGGTCCAGCGGCGCCGCGTCCGGAGCGCGCAGGCCCAGTGACAGCCGGGCGCCAAGTCGCAATACAAAAGGGTTGGCAAATCGGCCGCCACCAAACATCTGCAGGGCGAGATCGAAATGCTGGCCATGCATCTGGTCCACAAAACCGTCAATCGCCGCGCTGTCGCAGTAGATTCCCGGCTCGACGGTAATGCCTGGACAGGCGGGCAGGACGGCCACCCTGTCCACCGGCCCCGGCCGGCCGCACAGAAAATCAGCGTGCCACTGGCGTCCAAGGTAGACAATTTCTGCTTCCGGATAGCTGCGCCGCAGGGCATGCAGGGCCGGCAGCGCGAATACAAAATCGCCTACCGCGTTGGGCCGGAACACGGCGATCTTGCGTACGCTGCGGAGCGCGCGCTGCGTCATTGAAATAATACTCGTGGTGCGTCGACCTCGCGCGAGGGTAGCGTGGTCGGCAATTCCAGGTGATAAGCGCCGGACGGGATGATGCCGCACCCCCCGTGGCGCGCCATGAGTTTCATCTGCGCTGCGACATCTTCGCCGCAGTGCTCGTCCGGCAGGTCGCGCCAAAAGTCGAAGCCACCCACTTCGCGCAGCTTGGCTGTATCGTAAAGCACGCAACCGCCAACCCAGGCGACGCGATACAGACGGCTCTGCGCATAGCCAAGGTCGAGGCTCTGCTGCACGTGAAATAGATTGGCGGCACTGTGCAGATGGTGCCGCGACCAGGCCGGACTGTCGGGCAGGATGGTTTCGGGCGTGACCGCGCCTTCCCATAACTCGATATTTTGCTGGTGCGCGCGCCGGTCGTTGGCATAGCTCAGGCCATGCAGCGCGCTGCCGACAAAGCCGCAGCCCTGCTCCTGAATCGCCTGAAACAGGCGCCCGAGCAGCGTCGGCTCGGTGATCACATCATCATCTAGAAACAGGCAGTAGGGCGCCTCAACCTGTGCCAGCAGGAATGCTCGCTGTTCTGCCATGCCGCGCCGCGGCAGATTGCGCAGCGCCAGTACGTCGATACCGGAAACCCGCAAGTAACGCAGCAGCGCCTGGATTTCGCCACCGGCGAATGGCCCTGCACCATCGGACTGGTCGGAAATAATGATGCGCATGTCGCGCCAGGTTTGCCCCGCCAGCGTGGCAAGTGTCACGGCGAGGGCGCATGCACGCCCACGTGTGGGTATGAGCACATCAATGCGGGCGGGTGCGCTCATGGCGCAGCCTTGTCAGCCTCCGCAAGCGCGTTGTCGGCGTACAAATACGGATTGAGGGTGGGGTCGTTGTACATCTTGAATTGGCGATAGACCTTGAAGTAGGCGCGCCCCAGCCTTGCGTCGCGCAGCAACTGATCGAGACAGCATGCGAGATCGTGGCGCTGGGTTTGCAAGCGCTTGAGCTTGGCAGCACAGGCCTCGATGTGCGCCGCGTCAGCGTCGGCTCGCCGGGTTTGCTCGCGCATGTGAAAAATTTTCAGCGCAAGGATGGACAGCCGGTCGATCATGGCGCCGGCGGTCTCGCTGCTCAGGCGCGCATTGGCCGCCGTTTCCACGTCGGGCAGCTGGGCCAGAATGGCTTCATCGAGCGCCTCGACGGCGTCGTTGCGGCGCTGGTTGTGACGATCGATCAGGCGCTTGCTGTTGGCGATTTCCGCTGCGCCAACATCGGTGCGGCGGGCCTTGTCTTCCTCATTCCAGAGCAGGCTGTTGTAGCGATGGTTGGCGTGAATCCAGCACCACGCGCCGGGCATGACGGGTTCGGACGAATCGTCGGGCCAGCCCTTGCGCGCCAGCGTAACATCGTGCAGCTGCACGATGGAAAGGGCATCCAGGTCGATGAGCATGGTGGTTCTCCCGCATTGGTCGCCGGTGCGACCGCTCTCATATTGGAGAACTGCTGAGTGCCAGAGTTCCACTGGCGGCGCCCCTCGTTGATCAGTGTCGGCGCCCCGGGCGATCGCCCTGCTCATTGTCGGGCGCCGGGTCAAAATCGCTGGACGGACCCTTGAATGCCTGACTCACTTCAGCTGGCGTCTGGAACTCTTCGTCAGGCAGTTGCTCGAGCGAAGCGCAGATATTCTCGTCGGCGCCCATTGCCTTGGCATTTTGGATGAGCGCGTCTTTTCTTGCCGGATAGTCGACGCCTTTGAGGTACTTCTGGATTTGGATGGGGTTCGAATGTTCCATGATGGCCTCCATATTCACAGCCCGTGTGACACCGAAAATGCATGCAAGTTCGATAAGTTGATGGACTGCAAGGAGCCAGAAAGTGCGTTGCCGAACTGAGCCGCTTCCTCGGCACTGCCATCATCCCATCACCACGCATTTCAAAGGAGAAAAATCATGGCCGATAATTTGCAGCATGCCGGACCACAAGACCGTTCGCGCATCAATATCAATGAAGACTGGGAAGTCCGTTACTGGACCGATACGCTCGGCGTGTCGAAAGACGAGCTGACCCAACTGGTCAAGGATGTCGGACCGAGCGTCAAGGCAGTGCGCGAGAAGTTGGGCCGCTAAGCCCGCGTGCGCCCTGGCATTACGGCTGTCGCAGTCTATTCCTTGGGTTCGCGCCGGGGCGCATGTTCGATGAAGTCGCGCTCGGCTGAGCGCGTATAACGCCTGTTGATCTCGCTCCAGGCTTCGACTGGCTTGCCACCGATCCAAGCCGGGGCAAATGTGCACCGCTTCAGGTCGCGCAAGGCGGTATCGTCGAGGGAAGCCGATCCACTGCTGCGAATTATCCGCGCATCAAGCAGCTGGCCCTGCGTTCCAACAAGGAAAGCAATCCCGAGCGTCCAGCTCCCTTGGGCTGCGAAGCCATCGGGCCAGGATGGCGTGCAGCTGCCATCCACGATACGGGGATCCATTGCAGCTGGCACAGCAGCTGCGGGTCCTGCACAGAAGGCGGCAAACATGGCTGCGGCAACAAGGCCGAGGGCGCGGTCAGGATGTTTCATGGCTGGATGACTGAATTGTGATGCGACTCTACAGGGCCGTCGCGCGAGTGTCCAGTGCCGCAAAAGTCCGCCCCGTCTGCCTGCGTTTGCCGATGCAGATCAAGTCGGCTTGGGTTTGCACAGCGCGGTGCACTGACGCGCGGTTAGACTGCGTCATCCGCGTTTTCCCTCGTCTCGTCCACAGCGATGCATCGCTGCCGGCAAGCGTCCAACTCATGCGTATTCTGACGTTCAAGAACGGCGACCAGGCACGCGAGGCATGGGCAGCACTTGTGCTGTTCGCGTTTCCGGCGCTTAGCATGGTGACGCACCACGGAATCGGCCTCGCGGGTTTTCTGTTCCTTGGCAGCGCGCTCTACTGGTGGCGTGACAGCTGGCAAGCGCTGGTGTCCTGCTGGCCAGAGGTTCGCTGGGTCGTGCTCGCCTTTGCATTGCATCTCGGTTTCACCCTGTTATTCGCCGGCAGCGGCAAGGGCGTGCAAGAACTTGACGCGCCTGGCCGCATGCTGCTGACGCTTAGCGCCATGCTTTTTGTGCTGGTAGCGCGTCCCGGCCCGATGGCGCTATGGGCCGGCGTCGTAACGGGTGTTCTCGCGGCATTCTGCCTGGTCGCCTGGCAACGACTGATCATCGGCGATGAACGCGCGGGCGGTTTCATGAATCCGATCACCTTTGGCGACCTTGCGCTGTGCCTGGCGCTACTCGCGCTAGCATCAGGATGTGGGCGACCCAGCCCCGGGGCGGCTGCCGGCGCGGCTGTCGGGGTTGTCGCCGGACTGGCCGCATCCATGCTGACGGGCAGCCGTGGGGGCTGGATCGCGGTGCCTGTCGCCATCGCCTTGCTTGCGAGCGAGCGACAGCTGATGTCGCGCCGGCTGGCGCTATTGCTCGCAACTCTGGTCTGCCTCCTGCTAGCACTGGCCTGGGCGATTCCAGCAACCGGGGTGCGCGGCCGCATCGGGGTAGGCATCAGCGATGTGCTACTTTACTGGAACGGAAATAGAATCGCGACCTCCCTCAGCGTGCGCCTGGAGCTATGGAAGGCGGCGCTGATGCTGATCGGCGAACATCCGCTGGCGGGCCTGGACACCCAGGCCTATAAATCGCAGATGCGGACCTGGGTGGCCCTCGGCCAATTGCATCCCTCGGTGTTCGCGCCGCCTGAACCGCCACACATGCACAACGACGCCTTGCAGATGCTGGTGACGCGCGGCGTTCCCGGTTTTGTTGCCTGGGTAGGCACGCTGCTAGCCCCCCTGCTGTTTTTTCGCCGTCATCTTCAGCGGGCGCGCAGCGGGAGCGCGCATTACGCTGCCGCTCTGGGCGGCCTTCTCGTCGTCCTCGCATACATTTGCTTCGGCCTCACCGAAACAATCTTCTGGTCCATGCGCGCCAGTCTGTTCTATGCGCAGATGGTCTTCCTGCTCATGGGGTTTTGCCTGCTTGCACGGGAGGTTCCAGAGCCCGCGCCTGCTGCGTGTCCAGCTGAGCAAGCGCGGCAGGATAGCCTCCCACGCGACCGGCCATCCCATCGGCCAGCGCGCGCCGAAAAATAGTCAGCCCGCCGCGTCGTAGACGACCGGCGCTGGCCAGCCACACGGCAAGCCCAGTCAGCGCGGCTACACAGGCCGGCAATACAGGGACCGTTCCGTAGCGCATGGCCACCACGATCCGGTTCCGGATGTTGAAGTAGTGCTTGCGACCGAACGGTCCAGCGCGCAAGCGCCCTTGCGCGCTACGCAAGTGCTCCACCACACTGTTGGGAATAAGCCAGATTGCCATCCCCGCGCGGCCCAGTCTCAATGAGTATTCAGTGTCGTCGTACGCCAGGAAAAACGCAGCCTCCGGCAAACCGACCTCCGCTATGGCCGATGCCGCCACCAGAAAGCCGACGAAGGAAGCAGTATCGACCCGCACGGCGGCGCGGCGATACGCGGCGAGCCGAACCGGTATTTCAATGCCGCACCAGCGCAGGTAGCGGCGCCGGTGCGCCGGCGCCACGCGGCCGAATTCGCGTACCGCGCCGCACAGGGCCCCTGCGCCGGCGGCCGGTCCGTCCAGCGCTGCAAGCAGTTGAGCCAGGGCATCCGGCCGTGCGATAGCGTCGTCGTCCAGCAACCAGATCCAGTCGTATTCTGTCGCCAAGGCATGCGCGAGACCGAGCGCGAAGCCACCAGCGCCGCCAGTGTTAGTGTCCAGGCGCAGCACGGTCAGACCCTGCATGGCCGCCAGCAGCGCACGGGTGGGCTCCTGGCTCGCGTTGTCGACGACGAACAAGCCGTCCAGCGGCCGGGTTTGCTGTTTCAGGGCCGCGATTGCCTTGGTCAGCAGTTCGGGCCGGTCGTGCGTTACCAGAACCGCAGCGATGCGCATACGCCTTTCCTCACAGGTCGGGCCGCGCTACAGGCGCCGTGCCAGACGCGCCGCTATGCGCCGCACCGGATGGCCGTTGCGCGATGCGTCAAACAGCAGTGCATGCAGGATGCGGCTGTACTGAAACGCCAGGCGCCCGGAGTTCTTTTTGCGCGCGCGCTGCCTGATGAGAGCACGCAGGTGGCCAGCCTCGCGGCAGCCGTCGAGCGCTGGATTGGCCAGCGCCAGCCAGTCGAGGTGCATCAGATTGTTCATTTGCTGAAAGTGTGAGTTGCCAACCCAAGCATACTTGTTGAACATCACGCCGATCTGCCACGGGTCGAGCAGCATGATTTCGCGCCCAAGGAAACGCAGATAGTCGCGCAGTACCGGCTCGGACACATCGTTGAGGTAGCGCGGACAGGTGTACCCGAGCCCTTGCGCGAATTGCATGCAGATGTGCTGCTCGACTGCAAAACGGGATCGAAATTTTTTCTCGAAAAATGTGGAATCGGGGGCGTGGGTCTGGGATTCGTAATACCTTGCGTCTTGCGGCAGCATTTGCTGCGCCGACCAGTAATCGCGCAGCATCCCGGTGGGACCGAAGTGAAACCAGTCGCTCACGTGATAGGGAAGACGCTCGAACATGGTGGGATCGGGCGTAAAAAAGGAGCAGGCCAGCAAGCGCTCGCGCCCGCCATCGAGCAGGCGTTGGGCGCTGTAGAAATCGATGAAGCCGGCATGCTGCAGGTGGCAATCGGTGCGGATTTTGGCGGCATAGGGCGTGGTAACCGCATCCATCCCGGCCCGGGTACTAAGCAACTGGCGGTTGACGTTGTTGGCCTTGTCATCATCGAGCTTGAGTGGCGCGAGGGCGCCGGGGTCCGGGCTCATCACGACCGCGTCCACCGCCAGGCTGGCTGGCACCTCGGTGCCTTCCCAGGTCGAGAGAATGACTTTTGCTCCGGGCAAGACTTTGCGGGTGAAGCGGATATTCCGTTCGAACGCCTCGAAGTCGCGCGTGACGTAGGGCTTGAATACGCCCTGGAACACCAAGGTGATGTCAGTGGTCTTCATACGCAGCCACCTTCCAGCGGCAACCTTGCCGGAGCCAGCAGGTCGATGAACGCCCGCAGGGGCGCATCAGGTCGGCGCGGCACCCGCTTGACACCATACAAATTGGCCGCGTCGTACACGCGCCATTCATTGTTCCCATCCGACATGAACTCGGCGCGCTTGAGCCCTGTCAATTCGCCCCTGGCGATGCGCTCCACCAGCGAACGTGTGATGCGATGGAAGCCGCTCTTGATCATTGCATACTCAAGCGCACGGCGCGGCAGGTGGTGAGGATCGCCCGGTCTGCCGAGCCATGGATCGACACGCTGCAGCACTTTCCAGAATACCCGGTCAAAGCGATGAATTTCAGAATAAATATAGGGGCAGCCGCTGACCTCGGCGCGCAGTGCGTGCGCCAGCGTGGGCAGCCACACTTCCTCGCGAGGGTAGCCAGCAGGCATGGGCGGGACGGATGCACTCGCGACCAGATCCGCGATCTCGAACAGCAGGGCCGCCTCGTAGCAGGCGCCCTCGAGCTGCGAAGCGATGACCGGCGCTCCATTCAGACGTGCGCGCAGTGTGTGCAGAGCTGGATCGGCCATCGCTGCGTTCGCGAAGCGCCAGTAACTACCCGGCCGCACCGCGCGGTCATTGAGAAAATTGCGCCCCGGCGCCAGCAAGCGGGCCACGCCAGGGCGCACCAGCATGTCATTCGAGGCATGCAGGCAGATCTGGGTGGCGCAGCTGGCATGGCGCCGTATCCAGGCGATATTGGACAGGTGGGCGCCCAGGATGCCGCCCCAGCCAGTGGCCAAGCGCTGCGGATTGATCAAGGCGTTGCGGCAGTGGCGCTGTGACAGCGCTGTTTCCAGCTCGGGCATCGTGAAGCGGGCGTTGGCCGACACGTGCAGCACAACCTGCGCCTCGGGGAAAAATGCGGCAATATTGCTCAGCTGACCCGCAACGACGCCGGGCTGGGTGTGCACCGGCAGAGAAACGTAGATCAAAACAGGCTCCGTTCGCGCGCCATCAGCGCTTTGTATTCCGCCGGCGTTCCCGAGAAATGCACTTCATCGCTGCTGGTCTCGTGGTACATGATGCGTTTGCCCTGTGCAATCAGCGTGTTGTACATGGGCGCTATATACAGTTCTTTCCACTGGCGTTGATAGGCCTCGCTATTGCGCAGCGCGTCCTCGCATACCTCGGCAAAGTCGGCCGCCCGCGCGAAGTAATAGAGCCCCGTACAGCACAGCGAGGAGATGCGCTGCTTTTCAGTGGTCTGCGCTACCAGCGCCCCGTAGGATGCGGACGGGCGCACGAACGACCAGCCATCGCCTTCGCCGCTAAAGACGTCCAGATAGCCGTCGCACCAGGTCGCCGCGACAGGAAAAATGTAGTGCGGACGAATTGTGTCGATGTTGAAGATGAGCAGGGACTCATTGCCCGAGTAGCCGGCGCCCTGCAGCCCTAACAGTACGGTCTCGGCCTGTCCCCGGGTCGGCTCGGCCAGGCTCACGATCAGGTAGTCCGCGATACCAAGGCGCTCGCATTCAGCGTTGACAAAGCGGGCCGCGTCGACATCGTTGCGGCAAATGAAAACGAAGCGCTCGCTGCGGAAATAGCGCTCGAACGAGCGGATGCAGCACGCGAATAAGGATTCGCCTAACAGAGGCATTTCGTATTTGGGCCGGGAAAAGCCGGCTTCCTGGAAGCGGCGGCTCTGCCCCGCCATCGGGATGACGATCATATGTTCTTCCACTCCTGATAAAGCCGGATGCCGTTGGCCATCAGCGCTTGCTGACGCTGCGGATTGTCAGCATGCAGGGGCAGCATGGACAGGAACAGCAGTACCATGACCGGGTAGCAGTCCCATTGCGCCGGTAGCCGACCGCCGATCTGCGTCGACAAGAACAATTGCTGCGCCTCGTGGCAGCGTTCGGCCAGCACGCGCAGGGCGAGCTCCTGACCATCGGACCGAAGTTCGTAGAAACCGGCGACGATATAGTCGTACAGACCCAGCACGGAATGGGCCAGCTTGCCCACGTCGTAGCGCAGGTCGCCGTAGGGCGTGGGGCGGCCCATGGCATCGGTGCCGCGCGGATCGATGACCTTGATGCGGCCGGCGCGAAAGTCAAACAGGATATTGCTGAAGCAAAGGTCCCCGTGCACAAAAGAGGCCACAGGCGGCTTAGCCAGCACCGCATCGGCGGCGTCGGTGGCCATGGCGCGCAGCGACGGCGTGGCCTCGCCGTTCAGGCGCCATGCTGCATCCAGGTCGGTGCCGGTCTTGCAAGAAAACTGTGCCAGGCGCTGCATGGTTTTGTCGAGGTAGGTCTGGCGCGCGCCATCGACAGGCAGCGCCAGCGGCATCTCGATGCCCAAGGCAGCGTGCAGGTAGGCATCGCAGGCGCGCAGGATTTTGCGCCACACACGCGCTGGCAAACGGCCAAATACATAGAGCTCGTTGAGTGCTGCCAGGTGCAGATACTCAAGCTGGTAGCCGGCGGGCGCCAGCTGCTTGCGGCAAATATAACCGGCCAGGTAGGGCTTCACGTTTGGAGGGGCAGCCTCGAACCAGGCAGCTTCGGCCAGAATCTTGTCGGTATCCTCGCTCGACTTGGTCACTACGCCGTCACACACGCACAGCTGGTTAAAGCTGCGCTGGGTGGTCATGACGCACTTGGAGTCGAAGTAGGTGTGCACGTGGCCAAAGTCCAGCCAGCGCGCTACCTTCCAGTGGTGCAGACCGCCGATATGGCGATCGTAGGCGCTAACGGCGGCAATGAAGTCACCGTGTGCGCGCAGCTTGTCGCGCAGCAGGCCCGGGTTCGAAAACGAGAACATACCGCTCCAGGTGCCACCCGGCTGCCCGTGCGCTGGCGCCGCGTGATGCCAGTTGTAATATTCGTCGCTGTAGCCAAGGGCAAGCCAGTCGTCACCCTCCGGCAGCGGATCGGTGATCAGGGTGTCGCCGTACAGGATGACGAGCGGTTCGGTGGGGTCACAGATGGTCAGAAAATCCTGGACGGCAGCGCCCAGTGTTGCGCCGGGCTCGGTGCTGATGATGTCGACATGCTGGGCACGCAGATAAGCGGCATCTGCCTCGTCAAGCGCGAAGTCGCCAGGGATGGTGAGGTAGACCTGCGCGTGCAAGCGCGCAAACTGGGCTATCTGGTAGGTGTACAGGCGCTTGTTGCCGACCGGGAGGAAGGCGGGCGGAATCTTGCCGAACTCGGAGAAAAGTTCGCTCTCGACATAGGCGCCGGAGGTAATGAGCAGCATTCAGCACCCACCCTTTTCATCGGCAAGCAACTGCTTGATTTCGGGCAGGGAGTAGCGCAGGAACTCGGACGGGCGAATGGCCTTGTCGTCGACATAAAAACCTTCGAGCCCGCACCAGGGCTTGCCCACGTAGATCTCATCGAAGGGCACGTTGTGCTTCTCGAGCCAGGTGATGATGACGGGCAGGGTGACTGCATTGATCTTGCCGATGTTGCCGCTGAAGGTACGCATGTTGCGGCTGGTACTGATGACGATGTCGAAGCCGATTTCCTGGTACTCGCGCAAGCGGGCGATCAATGCCAGATTGGGCAAGGCGTCGGCGTAGCACTCCTGTGCCGAGAGGGTGACAGTTTCGTCGAGGTCAATGATTAGCCGCTTCATCCAACCAGCATAGTCCGCGCCATCTGCAGCGCTGCTGATCCACGTCTATCGTGCTCAGAATTCGTCGGCGCTGATTTCGCGGATCTGCCCGTGCTCCAGAAACAGGAAACGGTTGCAGTAGCGCTTGAGCGCGGCCATATCGTGCGAGGCGAACACGAATATCCGCACGGACGAAATCAGTTCGTCCATGCGCTGCGCGGCTTTCTCCTGGAACTCGGCGTCGCCCGCGCCCAGGATCTCGTCGACGAGCAGGATGTCGGGCCGGGTGGAGGTGGCAACGGCAAACATTAGACGCGTACTCATGCCGGACGAATAGGTTCGTACCGGCAAATTCAAAAACTGGCCCAGTTGCGTAAAGGCTTCGATCTCGGCCATCCTGGCGCGGATATCGGCCTGACTCAGCCCAAGCAACAGCGACATGCGCATGATGTTTTCATAGCCCGACAGCTCGCCATCCATGCCCGCGCCAAGCTCGAACACCGTGGCAATGCGCCCCTCGCGCACCACCGAACCGCTGGCCGGCTGATAGACCCCGGCCATGGTACGCAGCAAAGTGCTCTTGCCGGCGCCGTTATGGCCAAGCAGGCCGACCATGTCGCCATCCTGGAATAGAAACGTGGCATCGCGCACTGCCGTGATGATCTGCACGCCGTGCGATTCGCTCTCGATGCGCCCGCCCGTCGATATCCTGGCCAGCTGAAGGCGCAGCGACTTGGCACGTAAGCTGTAGACCGGATACTGGACCGTGACCTGGTCGAATTGCAGGAGCGCCATTATTACAACCAATAGGCAATGCGATCGTGCTTGCGGTTGAACAGCCACAGCGCAAGCGCCCAGCCGCCCACGCACATGAGCACGCAGGTCAGCACGACAAACGCAGGGGGCGCTGTACCGAGCATGGGATAGCGCAGCAGTTCAATCAGGTGGCTGAATGGATTGAGCCACAGGAACTGGCCGTTGAAGGGCAAGTAGTCGGGCCGATAGAACACCGGGCTCAGAAACATCAGCACTGGCAAGGCCGCCCCCACCATGTACTCGAGGTCGCGAAAGCGCGCACCCAGCATGCCGAACACCAGCGTGATCCACAACAAGTTGGCGGCCAACAGCAACAGGCATGGCAGCACCAGCCAAGTGTAGCCCGTGAGGGGGACATCGAAAATGAGCACAACCGCAACGAAAACCGGCACGTTGTGGAGGAAGTTAATCATGTGCTTGACCACCATTTGCAGCGGCGGCATCGACAAGGGCACGCTGACGTTGCGCAGTACAGCGGATTGGCGCCAGTAGGTGGTGGTGCCCTCGCTGATGCAGCCGCTTAACAACTGCCACATGATGAGGCCTGCCGTCAACGCGGGCACGAAGGTGGCGCGCTCCATCTTGAGCAGTTCGCTCCACACCAGGCCCAGGCCCAGTGTGCCGGCGGCGGTGCCGAGCGTGAGCCAGAGCGGGCCGAGCAAGCTGCGGCGGTAGCGTGCGCGCAGGTCGCCCAGCGCCATATAGGCAATGACATGGAACAGGCCGAGCGTGCGCTGGATGTCGATAAAGGCCGGGGCGGCGGTGAAGCGTTGTGTTGCGCTGAACATGGTTGAAGTGAAATCTGGTGACCTTGTGATCTGCGATTGTCCAACACACTATCCGGTTCCGAATGATCTTACGCAACGACTGCGCAGTTGATTGCAACTCAAGCAGCGTGGTCGCTATCAGAGCATGAGCACCAACACCGATGGCACTACCACGAGGACTGCAATGTTTAAGAAAACAAAGAACGATCCAAGCCAGGACCTGAGCCGCTACGCGCACATGCAAAAGGCCTACTACGACGACACCTCCGCTGACGTGGAAGAAATTGTCGGCAACTACGATTACCACGAAAATTTTCCGTACGAGACGCACTTGCTGCACCTGTACGGTGATTTGCGCAAGCCGGTGCTGGCCGATATGCGCAGCGCACGCGGTTTCGAAATTGGCTGCGGCGAGGGGCGCATGATCCGGCGCATGGCGCGCATGCTGGGCCAGGTCGACGGCGCCGACATCTCCGAGAAAATGGTGGGCTCGGCGCGCATTCGCACTCCCGGGGCGCAGGTCTTTCTCAGTTCAGGACTCGACTGCGGCGCCGCGCAATCAGGCAGCTACGACTTTGCCTATTGCGCCATCTCCATGCAGCATATCTGCGTGTACGAAACTCGTGCCAGCATCATCAGCGACATCGTGCGCATCCTCAAACCGGATGGTTGCGCCACCTTGCAGTTCTTCTTTTCCAAGTACTACCCCTACTGCCGGACCATGGCCCCGCCGCAGAATGAGTCCTTCCTCACCGACATCCATCATGTCGACCGCCTGCATGCGCAATGGTTCGATAATCGCTGGGATGCGATCGGCACCAACAGCGCCTGCGACGTAGCTTTCGGCACCCGCAACATTCCGGAAGTGCTGACCGACTTCAAGCAATGGTTCAAGCAGGCGGACGTCTGGTTCCACGACATCTCCATCGGCCGACCTGAACCACGCGGCGAAGCCCGCCCGCGCATCCTGTCCGAGGTGCATCCCAACTGTCACGGTTTTGACGATGCGTGGTTTACCCACATGGCCTTCTTTCACCTGCGGGGTCCGAAAAAATGAGTGAGCCTGCCGCAGTGCAGGCAAGCTGTTGCATCGTGTCGTATGACAATCCGCCCGCCCAGATCGAGCGCGTGCTGGGTAGCCTGTCCGGATCCTGCCCTGGGATGCTGGTGCACCTGGTCGATAACTCGCGCTCCGACCGGCTGCGCGCGGTCGCCGAGCGCCACGGGGCCGCCTACCGCCATCAGCCTCACAATCCAGGCTTTGGCAGCGCGCATAACTGGGCCTTGCGCGAGGCGGCACGCGCTGGCAGCCGCTTTCATTTCGTGCTCAATCCAGACGTGCAGTTCGACCCTGCGGCAGTGTCCGAGCTGCTGGGCTATATGCTCGAGCACGACGATATCGGCATGCTGGCCCCGCGCGTGCACTACCCGGACGGGCGCCTGCAACCGCTGTGCAAACTGCTGCCGCATCCTGTCGAACTGGCGCTGCGGCGTTTCGCACCGGTGCTGTACCGGTGCAGCGGCCGACTGGCGCGCTATGAACTGCACGGTAGCGGCTACGACAAGGTGATGGAAGTGCCGGCGCTGTCGGCCTGTTTTTTGCTGCTGCGGGTGGAGACGGTGCTGCGGGTGGGCATGTTCGACGAACGATTTTTTCTGTACTTCGAAGACGTCGACCTGTCGCGCCGGGTGCAAGCGGTGGCGCGCACGGTGTACGTGCCCTCGGTATGCATCGTGCACGAATACGCCAAAGGATCCTACAAGAGCTGGCGCCTGCTCGGGCACCACATCGTGTCCGCGGTGCGCTACTTCAACAAGTGGGGCTGGTGGCGCGATCCCGAGCGCCAGCGACTGAATGCAAGGGCGCTGCGTGCTGTCGCAGGCGTCAGACGAGTGCGCCAGACGGCGACGCTATGAAAAGGTCGGCGCCAACACGGGAGCGAGGACCGGCCCTGAGCCTTCCGGGTCAATCTGACGACAACAGGCGATCATGTCTCGATAAAGTGCCACGTTTGCGGCCACCTGTTCATCGCTGCAGCTAAACCATGCTGGCACTTCCGGACCGATTATCACGAGTTTGGTCATTGCTCGGGTCACCGAAACATTGAGGCGTTCTCTTTGGAAGAAAAATTCGGCCACGTTGGCGAGATAACCGAGGTCTCCTGTCGCCAGCGACAGGATCACCAGTTCACGTTCCTGCCCTTGCATCCGTTCGACAGTATCGGCAACCAGTTCGCGCGCACGCTCGCCGAACTCCTTTCTTAACAATGATCTGATGGCTCGGCCCTGCGCGCGGTAGGGAGTAACGATGCCGATATCGGCTAGCGCCAGCCCGCAGTCGTGGGCAGCGCGGCACAGGGCTAGCACCAGCGCAGCATCGCTCTGATTGCGCGAACGCGCTTTGCGGTCCCTTGTCGGGACGAATATCGCGCTGTCGGGCAAGGCCAGCAGCCTACTGGCAAACGTGTTCCCGACCGGCGCTACAAGCATTCGGCGCTCCGCATTGGGTCCCGCAGCGTGCAGTTCCAAGTTGTAGAAATTTCGGCTGGGCCAAGCGGTCAGCCAGCGATTCATGCGGTATGTCTCGCGCAGCATGACGCTGTCTTTGTTGTGACTGGTCAAATGGGAGAAGACGGATGCAGTCCCGCCAAGGATAGATTGGGACAGCACAACGGGTGGCAGTTGTTGTTGGTCGCCGATGAAAACGAAGCGCTTTCCTACTCGCATCGCCATGAGTGCTAGCGGGACCGTCACCTGGCTGGCCTCGTCGAAAATGATCGTATCGAAGTCCCAGCCTGCCAAGCGCTTGGAGCAGCTCGCAAATGGCGTTGCACCTACAATGAATCCGCCAATGGGTTTATTCTCCCATTCAGAAATATTTTCCAATCGCTCAACCTGATCCTCAAGTCCGCGCGTGTGGGCCAGGCCGCCAATTTTTACTATCGGCACACCGTACGGTGCAATCTTGTTGAGCGCATTATTAATTGCTGCGTGAGTGTGCGAGGTGACTAAGACTCTTTCGCCGCGCGCGACCAACAAAGCAGCCGCCAGAGCGAGAACTCTCGTCTTGCCCGTCCCGGGAGGGCCCTGGATACAAGCGACATGATCGGCCGACAGTGCCTTTCCGACCGCTTCCGCTTGGAGGCCATTCAAGCCCTGTTGCACGGCATAGCTGTAAGCGGATCCATAATCCTGGGCGTTAAAGTGTGTTGGAAGCGTTCCGTCGATGAGCGCCAGCACTGTGTGTCCTGAATCCGCCGACATCGCGATCTCCGTCAGGGACTGGAGAAACAAGTGACTGAGATTGACCAGATCCTGTTCTCCGTATGCCACACCTAAGGCTTGCACGGCGCGGGCGTCCGCACTACTTCGGCAACGCAGTTTCCAGAACCGTGCGCCCTCAAATTCAAACACAACACTGTAGACCGCACCCCCGGAAAGTGCCGAGCCAGCATGGAGACACAATTGGTCGCCTTCGCGAAAGCGCGATTCGCCCCGGCCCAGTGACGCAATCAGTATTTTGGGGTCGTCGTCGACCTCCAAGCTGACGAATTGCTGCGCCATGCCGGAGCCGATCTTTTCTTTCATCGGCCGCGCCCACGATTCGAGACAGCGCGCCTTCGCAATATCGCGTTCCTGCTCAACAAAGGCCACCAAGCGCGCCAACAGCGCTGCGTAAGGATGGGTTGCGGGCCAGGGACTCATGTTCATCTAATTCCTTTCGTGTTGAACACATGTGGAATAGTTGAAGGTTAATGAGCCAAAGACTGTCAGTGTTATCACACCTTAATGTTAGGGAGGGTAGGTGCTGCCTTCAAGCGCCTTCTCGCGTTGAGTCAACACCCGATAGTGCCCAAAAACAAAGCCCCCGTAAGTTGATGCTTACGGGGGCTGCGTAAATCACGAATTACTGATCAGAACGGGATATCGTCATCCATATCCGAGAAGTTCGGGGCTGGCTTTGGCTGCGGACGTGCTGCAGGGGCCGGTGGCGCCTGGCGTGGCGCCTGGCGCTGCGGCGGTGCGTCGTAGCCGCCGCCGTCATCCATGCCGCCGGCGTCGCCGCCCATGCCGGCGCGTCCGCCCAGCATTTGCATGTTCTCGGCCACGATGTCGGTAGCGTATTTTTCGACGCCATCCTTGTCCGTATATTTACGGGTCTGCAGGCGGCCTTCGACGTAGACGGACGAACCCTTCTTCAGGTACTGGCCCACGATTTCGGCCATACGGCCGAAGAACGAAATGCGATGCCACTCGGTCAGCTCTTTTTGTTCGCCGGTATTCTTGTCTTTCGACTTGTACGAAGTCGCGACAGCGATGTTGGCGATAGCGTCACCGCTCGGCATGTAGCGGATTTCCGGGTCACGACCCAGATTGCCGACGATGATGACTTTATTGACTGATGCCATGTATTACTCCTGTAGGACCGCAGCCTGCGCTACGGCGCGATAATTTTTGCCAGACGTGGATTATATGCCAAGCGCCCAGTGTTTCGGCCCCATATTGTGCACTCGACATCCGTTTGCCGCAAGCTTGAATACTGGTATTATATACAGTATTAAATTCCCCTCGCACCTTTGAGCCATCTCAACACCTCCATTCCGCCCCGGGCGTCCTGGACAACGGTGGCCGGCAAAGACGTCGCGATCGAAACACGGCTATAGTACTAGGCTGACCCGTTTAAGGCACAACACATGGAACAGATCCGCATCCGCGGCGCACGTACGCACAACCTGAAGAACATCAATCTCGACCTGCCCCGCAACAAGCTGATCGTGATTACCGGCCTGTCGGGCTCGGGCAAGTCCTCGCTGGCGTTCGACACCCTGTATGCGGAAGGACAGCGCCGCTATGTCGAGTCGCTTTCGGCCTATGCGCGCCAGTTCCTGCAGCTGATGGAAAAACCGGACGTCGATCTGATCGAAGGCCTGTCCCCGGCCATCTCGATCGAGCAGAAAGCTACTTCGCACAATCCGCGTTCCACGGTCGGCACGGTCACCGAAATCCATGACTACCTGCGCCTGTTGTACGCGCGCGTCGGCACGCCTTACTGCCCAGACCATTCCGACAAACCGCTGGCAGCGCAGACCGTGTCGCAAATGGTCGACGCTGTGCTGGCCATGCCCGACGAGACCAAGCTGATGATCCTGGCGCCGGTGGTGGCCAACCGCAAGGGTGAGCACTCCGACCTGTTTGAGTCGATGCAAGCCCAGGGCTTCGTGCGTTTTCGCATCCAGAGCGGCACCCACGCGGCCAAGATCTACGAGATCGACGACCTGCCCAAGCTGAAAAAAACCGAGAAGCACACCATCGACGTCGTCATCGACCGTGTCAAGGTCAATGCCGAGATCAAGCAGCGCGTGGCTGAAAGCTTTGAAACGGCGCTGCGCCTGGCCGACGGGCGTGCCGTGGTACTCGAGATGGATAGCGCCGAAGAACACGTTTATTCGAACAAGTTTGCCTGCACCACCTGCGGCTACTCCCTGCAGGAACTCGAGCCACGCCTGTTCTCGTTTAATAATCCGATGGGTGCCTGCCAGGAATGCGATGGCCTGGGGCATATCGAGTTCTTCGACCCGCGCCGCATCGTCGCCTTCCCCAACCTGTCGCTCGCCTCTGGCGCGGTCAAGGGCTGGGACAGGCGTAACCAGTTCTACTTTCAGATGCTGTCTAACCTGGCGGCGTACTACGAATTCGATATCGACACGCCCTTTGAAAAGCTGCCCGAGGAAGCGCAGAAGGCAGTGCTGCACGGTTCGGGCAAGACCTCGATCCCATTCACCTATGTGAATGAGCGCGGCCGCACCGTGATTCGCGAGCATACCTTCGAAGGCGTGATCAACAATCTGTCGCGGCGCTACCGCGAAACCGATTCGATGGCGGTCAAGGAAGAACTGGCCAAATTCATCAACGAGAAGCAGTGCCCGTCCTGCGACGGCGCGCGCCTGCGCACCGAAGCGCGTTTCGTCAAGGTCGGCACCGGCAAGCAGCAGCGCGCGATTTACGAAGTAGCGCGCAAGCCGCTGCGCGAGTGCCTGGACTTCTTTGAAAAGCTCACGCTCAAGGGCTCCAAGAAGGACATCGCCGACCGCGTGGTCAAGGAAATCATCTCGCGTCTCAAGTTCCTCAATAACGTCGGCCTCGATTACCTGTCGCTCGACCGCAGCGCCGATACGCTCTCTGGCGGCGAAGCCCAGCGCATTCGCCTGGCGTCGCAGATCGGCTCGGGCCTGACCGGGGTGATGTACGTGCTCGACGAGCCATCCATCGGTCTGCACCAGCGCGACAACGACCGCCTGATTGAAACGCTCAAGCACCTGCGCGACATCGGCAACAGCGTGCTGGTGGTCGAGCATGACGAAGACGCGATCCGCACTGCCGACTACGTGGTCGACATGGGTATCGGCGCCGGCGTGCATGGCGGCGAGGTGATTGCCGAGGGTACGCTCAAGGACATCCTCAAGAATAAAAAATCGCTGACAGCCAAGTACCTGAACGGCACGCTCAAGATCGCGGTGCCCAAGAAGCGCCATGTGGCCGATCCGAACCGCCAGCTGGTCATTACCGGCGCGACCGGGAACAACCTGAAAAAAGTCTCGCTCAAGCTGCCGGTCGGTTTGATGACGTGCGTAACCGGGGTGTCGGGTTCGGGCAAGTCCTCGCTGATCAACGACACCCTGTATCCGGCGCTGTCGCGCCACCTGTATGGTTCGCAAACCGAACCGGCGCCGCACGATTCGATCAGCGGCCTGGAACACTTCGACAAGGTGATCTCGGTCGACCAGGCACCGATCGGGCGCACGCCACGGTCCAACCCCGCGACCTATACCGGCGTGTTCACGCCGATTCGCGACCTGTTCGCCAGCGTCCCCTCGGCCAAGGAACGCGGTTACAGCGCCGGACGCTTCTCGTTCAACGTCAAGGGCGGGCGCTGCGAGGCCTGCCAGGGCGATGGCGTGATCAAGGTGGAGATGCACTTTCTGCCCGACGTGTATGTGCCGTGCGATGTCTGCCACGGCAAGCGCTACAACCGCGAAACGCTGGAAGTCCAGTACAAGGGCAAGAGCATCACCGAAGTGCTGGGCATGACGGTGGAGGAGTCGCACGAGTTCTTCAAGCCGGTCCCGGTCATCGCACGCAAACTGCAAACCTTGCTCGATGTGGGACTGGGTTACATCCGCCTGGGGCAGAGCGCGACCACGCTATCGGGCGGCGAGGCGCAGCGCGTCAAGCTCTCCCTCGAACTGTCCAAGCGCGACACGGGGCGCACTCTGTACATCCTGGACGAGCCGACCACCGGCTTGCACTTCCACGATATCGACCTGCTGCTCAAGGTCATCCACCGCCTGCGCGACCAGGGCAATACGCTGGTGATCATCGAGCATAATCTGGACGTGATCAAGACTGCCGACTGGCTGGTTGACCTGGGCCCGGAAGGTGGCGCGGGCGGTGGCCAGATCATCGCCAGCGGCACGCCTGAAGACGTGGCAAAGAATCCTGACAGCGTGACCGGCAAGTATCTCGGGCCGCTTCTCAAGGCGTGATGCCGATGCGGGTTCTCATCCTTGGCAATTCGGGATCGGGAAAATCGTGGCGGGCGCGCGAGCTGGCGCAGCGCCACGGACTCGCCCATCTTGACCTGGACACGATTTACTTCGTACCGGGAAAGATCGCGGTAGTGCGACCGATAGACGATGTGCTGGCCGATCTGCGTGCTTTCATTCAGGCCCATGAGGCGTGGGTGGCCGAGGGCTGCTACGGCGACGTGATCGAAGCGGCGCTGCCGTCCTGCAGCGAGTTGCTGTTCATGAACCCGGGGAAAGAAGTGTGCATGGCCAACAATGAGAAGCGGCCATGGGAGCCGCACAAGTATGCGTCCAAAGAGCAGCAGGACAGCATGCTGCCGTTCTTGCTGGACTGGGTGGGGAAGTATTACGAGCGCGCCGATAACTGCTCATATGAATATCACCGGCGGGTGTTCGATGGGTTCAGCGGCGCTAAATGCGAGATTGTCGGCTGACACGGACACGGCCAATACCGCCCCCTGGAAAAGAAGCTGTCTCCCCCGTGAAGGCCGGGGCCTATAGCGCGCCAACAGAGAGGTGGTGCGCTATGGGCCCCCGCCTTCGCGGGGGAGACGCCGGCTTAAAAAGTGACTCGACTCCGTTACCTTTACAGCGCGAACGGCAGCTTGATCTTGTCGGCCATTTTCCAGTGCCCCTTGTCGTCCAGGCGCAGGGTCACCCGCACCGGAATACTCGGTTTGTTGGAATCGTAAGGGCCGTAGGTCTTGCCTTCCAGCGTGAGGCTGTCGGCGCTGTGGTTGACCACGCGCTGCAGGTAGGTAGCATCTTCATCGAATTCTTCCACCAGCGTCGACATGCGTTCATCCACCACATAGTCATCGCTGTCGGCCGTGGCAATCACGATGTGAGTGCCCGGGCGGCCGCTGCAACCGGTGGTATCAGTCCACACGACTACATACTTGGCGGCCGAATCACCGCTGGAATTGGGTGTCAGATCCATCACATCCTGGGGGCCGACCTTGGCGCCCGGGCAGGACAGGGAGACTGCATAGCGCTCCACGGCACTGGCGACACCGCGCTTGATCAGCTCCTGGGGGCGATCAGCGGCCTGCGCAGTGCACATGGTAGCCAGTAAGACAAGGGAGGCGGCGACGGTTTTCATGTCTTGCTCCTGAAGCGTTTCGATAGCTTTATCTTGCCACAGCGATTTTGAAATTTGTGATGGGTTCCGCACATAAGCTTCAGAAAAATGTAGTTTTCTGGAGGAATTTTAATACATGTGCGCGGTGGATAAAAAAACGGCGCGTCTGGTGACGCGCCGCATTAAATTGCAACCGACGCTTATGACACCAGTCGCTTTTCCAGTTCAGCCTTGGTATCGACCAGCTCTTGCGGCAGGTGATGGGCCAACTTGTCAAACAACTCCTTGTGGAGCTTGAGTTCTTCGTTCCAGGCGTCCTTGTCGATCGACGTGATGGTGTCGAACTGTGCCTGGGTAAAGTCGAGACCGTCCCAGTTCAGATCGCTGAACTTCGGCGTGGTGCCGAACACATTCTCGGTGCCGCCTGCCGTGCCTTCGATGCGCTCCAGCATCCATTTCAGCACGCGCATATTGTCGCCAAAACCAGGCCACACAAATTTGCCGGCTTCGTCAGTACGGAACCAGTTCACGCAGTAAATCTTTGGCAATGCCGACGGATTTTGCTCACCGACTTTTTTTCCCATATTGAGCCAGTGCGCAAAATAGTCGCTCATGTTGTAGCCGATGAAAGGCAGCATGGCGAAGGGATCGCGGCGCACGATGCCCATCTGGCCGGCAGCGGCAGCGGTGGTCTCCGAGCCCATGGTCGCAGCCATGTACACGCCTTCGGTCCAGTTGCGCGCTTCGGTCACCAGCGGCACCGTGGTCGAACGGCGACCACCAAAAATGAAAGCAGAGATCGGCACGCCAGCAGGATCGTCCCAGGCCGGGTCGATGACCGGGTTCTGGGTGGCCGCTACGGTAAAGCGCGCGTTCGGATGCGCAGCCTTGGTGCCCGAGGCCGGTGTCCAGTCCTTGCCCTGCCAGTCGATCAGGTGCGCAGGTGCCTCCTTGGTCAGGCCTTCCCACCAGATGTCGCCGTCGTCGGTCAGCGCGACGTTGGTGAAAATGGTGTTTTCGCCCAGCGATGCCATGCAGTTCGAATTGGTCTGGGTGTTGGTGCCTGGCGCGACGCCGAAATAACCCGCTTCCGGATTGATCGCGTACAGGCGGCCATCGGCGCCCGGCTTGATCCAGGCGATATCGTCGCCGATGGTGGTCACTTTCCAGCCATTGAAGCTCGCCGGTGGAATCAGCATGGCAAAATTGGTCTTGCCGCAGGCCGAAGGGAAGGCGGCAGCCACGTAGTGCTTTTTGCCTTCAGGCGATTCGACGCCCAGGATCAGCATGTGTTCGGCCAGCCAGCCGGCGCCGCCCTGCTGCGCTTCCTGGAAGCCCATGTTGGACGCGATACGCAGCGCAAAGCATTTCTTGCCCAGCAGCGCATTGCCGCCGTAACCGGATCCATAGGACCAGATTTCGCGGGTTTCAGGGTAATGCACGATGTATTTGGTTGGGTTGCACGGCCACGGCACGTCCTTCTGGCCGGCAGCCAGCGGTGCACCGACGGTATGTACGCACGGCACGAATTCGCCGTCGGCGCCCAGCACGTCGTAGACCGCCTTGCCCATGCGCGTCATGATGCGCATGTTGACGGCGACATAAGGCGAGTCCGACAGTTCGACACCGATGTGGGCGATCGGCGAACCGAGCGGGCCCATCGAGAATGGCACCACGTACAGGGTGCGG
Organism: Pseudomonadota bacterium; assembly: GCA_040385745.1. Classification (GTDB taxonomy): domain Bacteria; phylum Pseudomonadota; class Gammaproteobacteria; order Burkholderiales; family Burkholderiaceae_D; genus Telluria_A. The sequence continues at coordinate 11,380 of JAZKGU010000106.1, read as the reverse complement.
CCAGCCATGCAGCCGTCGAACAGCGCATTGAGGGTGGTGCGCATTTCTGCAGGCGCCATCCAGTTATTGGTGGGGCCGGCCTGCTCTTTGGTTTCCGAGCAAATATAAGTGCGGTCTTCCACACGCGCCACGTCGGTAGGATCCGAGCAGGCCAGGAAGGAGCCCGGGCGCTTGGCCGGGTTGAGCTTTTTCATGGTGCCGGCGGCGACCATTTCACCGCACAGGCGGTCGTACTCTTCCTGCGAGCCGTCGCACCAGTAGATGGACGCAGGCTTGGTCAGTGCAGCGATCTCGCTGACCCAGTTGATGAGCTTTTGATGCTTGATGTGTGCTGGAACGTCCAATTTTGCAACGCCTCCCATAACGGGCTGATTCATAATACCTCCAATGCCAATAAGAATTCTTTCTTGTTCCGGCACGGCAGGATCGTCGTCAGCTTTTGGCTGGCGCCCGGAAATCCACTCCCGGGGAGTGGTTCGGCGGTACGGCGGTCATGTCGACAAGTTCGGTGGAAGATGCCCGGACTGGTGGAACTGTGTTGCACGATTTGACTGTTCAAATCTAATTTTGGGGGCGATTGTACACCCGCTATCATGCGAATTCATTCACAATGTAGTAATAATGGTTGAGTAAAGTAGTAGGCTATTCCAATACTCTGCCATCCCGTTATTTACCTACGGATTTTTCGGCAACTTCGCGCTTCCTCCATGAAAATAGCCATTCTCGACGATTACCAGGACGTTGTACGCCAGCTAGCTTGTTTCAGTAAATTAGCGGGTCACGAGGTGCGGATTTTTACCAATCCGACCCGGGGAGTGGGCCAGCTGGCCATCCGCCTGGCCGGCTTCGACGCCCTGGTGCTGATTCGCGAACGCACTGCACTGTCGCGCCAGTTGCTGGCCAGGCTGCCCAATCTCAAGCTCATAGCCCAGACCGGCAAGGTCAGCGAACACATCGATGTCAGCGCAGCCACAGCGCAAGGGATCGCGATTGCGGAAGGAGTGGGTTCCCCGGTGGCGCCGGCCGAACTGACCTGGGCCTTGATCATGGCCGCCTCGCGCAAGATCGTCCCGTATGCCAATAACCTCAAGGATGGATTGTGGCAAACCGCCTCCATCAATCCTCGGCTCAACGGACTGGGCACCGTACTGCACGGACGTACGCTGGGCATCTGGGGATACGGCAAGATCGGGCGCCTGGTCGCGGGCTACGGCAAGGCATTCGGAATGCAGGTGCTGATCTGGGGCGGCGAGCAAAGCTGCGCCGCCGCCGTCCGCGATGGTTATGAAGTAGCGCTTTCGCGTCAGGCCCTGTTTGCCCGTGCCGACGTGCTGAGCCTGCACCTGAGGCTGGCCGAGGCTACGCGCGGCGTGGTGAGGGCGGAAGATCTAGCCCTGATGCGGCCCGGTTCGCTGTTTGTGAACACCAGCCGCGCCGAGCTGCTTGCCGACGGTGCGCTGGAGGCCGCCTTGCACCTGGGCCGGCCGGGCGCGGCGGCGCTGGACGTGTTCACCAGCGAGCCCCTGGCGCCCGACTCCGCCCTGCTGCGCATTCCCACCGTGCTGGCTACCCCGCACCTGGGCTATGTGGAACAGGACAGTTACGAGCTGTACTTTGGCGCAGCCTTCGACAATATCGTCAATTTCGCAGCAGGCAATCCGAGCAATGTGCTCAATCCTGAAGTCCTGAAGCTGGCGTGATCAGTCGGAAGTTTCGCGCAGGCTGGGCTGGCCGGTGATATTGATGGGCGGGGCGGGCAGCACATGGGCGCGCGTCCACAGGCCCGACCAGCCGGGCGGCCAGCCAACATCCGGGCCCTCGTACGCTGGCAAACCGGCACGCACGGCAATCACGGGAACCGGCGGCGTTTCACGCAGGCCGTCGGCAGTGGCGCGTTCCATATCCAGGCTATACATGTAATTAGGCAATAGCGCCTCGCACACGCTGTCGAACCAGGCGCTGTGATCCTCGTCGCGGCCCAAAGCCTGGGCCAGGCCCTGCGGATCGAAGCGGGCCAGGGCGGTGACCAGTTCATCGGTCGTGGCACCCGGCAAATCGCCCCAGCCCATGACCGGGTTGACGTTGTAGTCGGCGCCCGAGCCATACCAGCCTTCGCGCCACGAGCGCTGCATCCAGTCGCGCTGGCCGGTAAACAAGTGCCAGCGCCAATGCAGCCCAGACGGCTTGGGCCAGGAATAGAGATAGAGGCGTTCGTAGCCCGCCTTGTGAAGGGCGCGCACCATGGCCATCAGGCGCGCGTGGGGCATGCGGTCGGGCGGGGCGCGGCGGAACCGGATCGGCTCGCCGTCGGCATGCTGCACATCATCGGTCGACAGATTCAGGTCGAGGGTGCGGGCTTCACTGCCAAAACGGGCAGAGATCCAGCCGGTCAGCAGATTGACGTGCGTGATCACGCCATAACCGCGATGGCGGTGAAAAATGACGGTTCCTGGAGCTAAGGCTTTCATGTGATTTCAGGGACAAAATACCGGGTGCTTGAACTAGTGTACTCATGCGGAAGCCACGGATTCTAGCGCAGCCACAAAGCGCGGCGCACACATTGTGTTTTTCGACAGTTTCGATACTACACGGTATCATGAACTTTATTTTCCACGATTTTCTACTGACCAATGAGCTTACGCATCATCGCCACCGGCGGCACCTTCGACAAACATTACAACGAGCTCAATGGCACGCTGGCGTTCTCCGAGAGCCACTTGCCGGCCGTGATTGCGCGCGCGCGCATCACCATTCCCGTGCAGCTTGAAGTGTTGCCGCTGCTCGATTCGCTCGACATGCACGATGTTGACCGCGAACGCGTGCTGGCAGCATGCCGCGCCGCCGCGGAAAAGGCGATCGTGATAGTACACGGCACCGATACCATGAAGGAAACCGCCGCGGTTCTGGGCGCGGCGCAGCTGGATCAGACCATTGTGTTGACCGGCGCCATGATTCCGTATTCGATTGCGAATTCGGATGCGATGTTCAACCTGGGATTTGCCAGCGGCGTGGCGCAGGTGCTGCCGCGCGGCGTGTATGTGGCGATGAACGGGCAGATTTTTTCTTGGGACAACGTCACCAAGAATCGCAGTGCGGGCGTGTTTCAGCCGCTGTAGGAGTTGCTCCAGCTGGTCGCCCACGCCTGGGCGGGCGACCGGGCTGCGGGTGCTTACGCTTTCGCTTCGCCGCCCAGGGCTTCGACCAGATCGCTCATCATCTGCGACAGTTCACCCGTCATGAGCATCATGTCGTTGTCGAAACGCTCTTCATCGTTGCGGGTGCTGGAGTCTTTTTCGTTGATCACGTCGAGCGGCTTGATGCTCTTGACGGCCAGCGATTCGGTCAGCACGAAGGAAATTTTGTCGTTCCACGTCATCGCCAAGCGGGTGCACTGCTTGCCCGAGGCGATGTGGCGGCGGATGTCGTCCACTTCCAGGGTGTGCTTCACGTAACGCACGGCGGCCTTGCTTTCGCCGGTGGCGCGCAGCTCGGTATCCTGGTCGACCGTGAAACCGACCGGCGCCTCATCCGACTCCAGCCATGCCGTCATCACCGCGACCGGGGAGCGCTGCACGCGCAGGCTTTCCAGCGGCATGCGATCGACTGCTTTCAACAGCAGCTTGATGACATCGTCGGCCTTGGCCGGACTGGCAGCATCCACCACCAGCCAGCCGTTGACCGGATCGATCCAGGTCCACACATTGCTGCGGATGCTGAATGCGCGCGGCAGCAATTCTTCGGCCACGCGCTCCTTCAATTCCTTCATCGCCTTCTTGCCTGGGGCGAAACCCTGGGCTTCTTCCATGTCGGCGGCCTTGGCCTTGGCGACCTGGTTGATCACCGAAGTTGGCAGCAGCTTTTTCTCGGTACCCAGCAAGATCAGCATTTGCTTGTTGACGACATGCACCAGCGTTCCGTTGCCGCGCGGCGAATCCCAGCCCTGGCGCAGCAGTTCGTTACTTGAAGCCGGAACGAAGCTTTGCGGGGCCAGGGCCGCTTCGAGCTGTTCAGGGGTGTAGGCCCAGGGAGCGGGCAGGCGATAAATCTGAAGATTCTTGAACCACATGTGCGTTTTGCCTTGATCAGTCAATTTTTCCGAAGGAACGACATTTTACACGCTGGCGTCGGCGAACAGGCTGAGCTGTTCGAGGTTTTCAAGCTCGCCCAGGCGCACGCCCACGCCCAACAGGCGCACCGGCTGCTGGCGCCGCAGGTAGCCCGTTTCCATGAGTTTTTCGTACTGTTCCATGTGTGGCGCGTTGCCGACACATTCGACCGTGGTCTGCTGGAAGTCGGAAAACTTCAGCTTCACGAACAGCTTCTGGACCTGCTTCTCGGCACCGCAGCGCTTGATGCGCGCGTTCAGGTTGTCGAACAGTTCGGGCAACAGGGCCACGCAGGCGGGCAGGTTGGGTACGTCCGGGGTGTAGGTTTCCTCGACGCTGACCGACTTGCGCTCATGCGAATTGGAGACGGGGCGATTATCGATTCCGCGGCACAAATCATGCAGGCGGGTACCGAAGCTGCCGAAATGATGCTGCAGCTCGAGCAGGGTCCAGCTGCGCAGGTCGGCGCAGGTCTGGGCGCCCAGCTTGTTCAATTTTGCGGCGGTCACCTTGCCGACGCCAAACAACTTCTTGACGGGCAGGGCCGCGACAAAGTCGTCCACCTCGGCCGGGCGCACCAGGAACAGGCCGTCGGGCTTGTGCCAATCGCTGGCGATCTTGGCCACGAATTTATTGGGCGCCACGCCGGCCGAGGCGGTAATGCCGACGGTGTCAAAAATGCGCTGGCGAATTTCCTGAGCAATCAGGGTCGCGCTGCCCCGGCAATGGGGCGAGTCGGACACATCGAGGTAGGCTTCATCGAGCGAGAGCGGCTCGACCAGCTCGGTGTAGTCGCGATAGATGGCCAGGATCTGGCGCGAGGCGACGCGGTATTTTTCCATGGCTGGCGGCAGCACGATCAGGCTGGGGCACAGCTTCATGGCCTGGGCGGTGGCCATGGCCGAATGGATGCCGTAGCGGCGCGCCTCATAGTTACACGTGGCGATGACACCGCGCTGGTCTGGGCGTCCGCCCACCGCCAGCGGCTTGTCGCGCAGCGCTGGGTTGTCGCGCATCTCGACCGCCGCATAGAAGCAATCGCAATCGCAATGGATAATTTTACGGTTAGGAGCGTTCACGCGAGGAGATCGATACTGTGATTTCATACAGTATTACCGACTTCCCAAGTTCTTGCAAGCCAAGCGGACTGAGGGTGTGTTAGCGCTGGGCTCGTGTAGCATTACTGGAGCTGACCCCGGCGCTTTTTGCGCAACAAGCGCCGGGGTCAGCTCCAGAAATGCTACACGGGCTGGGCAGTCATTGGCTCAGGTGGCTGCGCAGCAGGCCGAGGGCGCTGGTGGCGAAATCGTCGACAGTTACTTTAGCCGCACGATACTTCCAGCGCTTGAGGTACCAGTCCTGGAAGATGGCCACCATGTGCGCGGCGATCAGGGTGGTGTCGCCCGCAGGGGGCGGACGCAGCTCGTCGAGAATGCCGGCGATGAGCGTTTGCATCGCCAGCTCGGAGCCCTTGGCCATGCCGCGCTGATCGAAATTGAGCACCCGCGAATCCATGTAGACAAAGTAGAACCAGGGCTGCAGGATTTCGGACAGGTAAATGGTGCCGCGCACCAGCGCTTCCAGGCGCGCCAGCGGCGCTTCAATGTGACCGAACATGCGCGGCAACTCTTGCGTCGCGTGGCGCACCACGTCCTCGATCATCTCGGCGAGCTGGTCCTTGCCGTCGATGTAGCCATACAGCCCGCCCATCGACAAACCAGTTTCGCGGCACAGATCGCGCAAGCTCATGGCGCGAAAGCCAACCTCGTTGGCAAGCCGAAAGGTCGCCAGAAAGACTTTTTCAATGTTTTCCAGCGCAGGCTTGCGCCGTTTGACCCCGATGCGCTCGGCGTGGCGATCCAGCAGGTAGGTCCAGATGGTATCCCCGTTAAGCGGACTCATACGCTGGAATTGTTCAAAGTCGAAATCAGGCGACATGACCTTGCCCATAAGTTAACGCTCGATGCCTAAAGTTGGTAGCGGGAACGATTATATCGCTTTAAAACCACATATAAATTCTGCAAGGAAAAGATCTACGGTAATTGTTGCACTGCGTCATGCGTTTACAGCGAAGCAGTGCTAAATTCAATAAACCGAGCGCTCGCTCTATATTATTTTCTGATCCCATCCAAGCTGCAAGAGCGGAACAATCTGGTGTACCTCGGTAGCAGAAGGAACGTCCGGCTAGAACCGGCCGACTTCGGTTCCAGTAGTCGACTTCACATAAAAAACTATCTCGGAGACAACATGAAGAATCGCTTTTGGAAGTTCCTGTCCGTAGCCATCATCACCGCTGCCGTCGTACCCGCCCCCGCGCTGGCCCAGGGTTACACCCAGACCCGCTATCCCATCGTCCTGGTCCACGGCCTGTTCGGCTTCGACAATCTTGGCCCGGTCGAATATTTCTATGGCATCCCCTCGGCCTTGCGCAGCGGCGGCGCGCGTGTCTACACCACCAGCGTGTCGGCCGCCAACAGCACTGAAGTGCGCGGCGAGCAGCTGCTCAGCCAGGTGCGCCAGGTCATCGCCGCGACCGGCTCGGGCAAGGTCAACCTGATCGGCCACAGCCACGGCGGCCCCACCAGCCGCTATGTAGCCTCGATCCGCCCGGACCTGGTGGCATCGGTCAGCACCGTCGCCGGGGTGAACAAGGGCTCGAAAGTGGCCGACATTTTGCTGGGCTGGGTACCGAACGTAGGCAGCGGGCTGTCAAGCGCGCTCGGCTCGCTGATCAGCCTGCTGTCAGGGGGCGCCGGCATGCCGCAAAATGGCCGCGCCGCGCTGCTCTCGCTGAGCACCTCGGGCAGTGCAGCTTTCAATCAGCGCCACCCGCAAGGCGTGCCGACCACCGCGTGCGGCGGCGGCGCCTGGTCGGTCAACGGCGTGCAGTATTTTTCGTGGAGCGGCGCCCAGCCCTACACCAATGTGTTCGATGCTATCGATCCAATCCTGGCCGTCACCGGCCTGACCTTCGGCGAAAAGAACGACGGCCTGGTATCGAGCTGCTCAAGCCATCTGGGACGCGTGATCCGCGACGACTACGGCATGAACCACGCCGATGAAATCAACCAGCTGGTGGGCATCACCAACCTGTTCGAGACCAGCCCGGTGACCGTGTTCCGCCAGCAGGCCAACCGCCTTCAGCAACTCGGCCTGTAAGGAGGCGCCATGGCTGCATCGGCCACCTTCAAGACGCTGGGCGCGGGGGCGCTTGCGGCCGGCCTGCTGTATGCGCTGCTGGCCCGTCCCGACATGCCGGCACCGCGCACACCAGAGGCGCCGCCGGCCGCGTCCAACCCGTTTGCCTTCGTGCGCTCCATGGAAGGCACGCGCCCCGACGGCGATATCCGCCAGAGTGCCGAAGGCGCCCTGGTGGTCGACGCCGAACTGGGTCATCTGTTTGACTACTTCCTGGCGGGTCTGGGCGAAAAGGATCTGGGCGCAATCCGCGCCGAGATCGAACGCGAACTGGATCGGCGCCTCAAGCCGCTGGCGGCCGGCCAGGCCAAACAGCTGCTGGGCCGCTACCTGGACTACAAGCGCGCCCTGGTGGGCGCCGAGCAGTCGCTCAAGAGCGCGCCGGGCGACATGGCCGGCATGGCGCGCGCGCGCCTGGTGGCCAAACAAAAACTGCGCGCGCAGTATTTCAGCGCCAGCGAAAGCGCGGGACTATTCGGTTTTAGCGATGCCTATGACCTCGATGCGCTGGCCCGGCTCGAGATCAGCCTAGATCCGGCACTGAATTCACAGCAGCGGGCCGAGAAACTGGCCGCACAGGACCGCTCGATTTCACCGGCCCTGCGCGAGGAGCGCGACGCGCCGGCACACATCCTCAAGACCGAGGAAGCGGTGCTGCAGATGCGCGCGCGTGGCGCCAGCGGCGACGAAATCTACCGCCTGCGCGCAGCTGCATTTTCCACGGAGGGTGCCAGCCGCCTGGCCGAACTTGATCGCGACGAAGCTGCCTGGAAGGGGCGCATCCAGGCCTACCTGGGCGAGCGCGCCGCCATCCCGGCCGCCAGCGCCAGCGCGCTCCAGCAGCTGCGCGACAAGCACTTCAACGCCGACGAACAGCGCCGCCTGCCCGCCTACGAATAGGCGCGCGTCCAAATGAGCAAGGGGCCCGGCGCTTGCACGCCGGGCCCCTCTTTTATTGCATGCTCCGACGGGGCCGCCCTGCCCCCGGCCGGATCACGCTGTTACCAGCTCAGTTTCAGCGTGTACTTGCCGCTGGTCGAACCGACGCCGCCGCCGTAATACTTCACACGCACGTAGCGGGCGATGGTGCCCGTGCCGGTGTTGGTCACCGAAGCACTGTCGGTCGCGCCTGCGCCGTTTTCGCTCATGGCGATCTGGGTGGTACCTGTCGAATTGTAGATGTACAGGTCGTAGTCGTTGCCAGTCGCGCTCATGGTCAGGGTCGCGGACAGGGTCTTGCCGGCCGGGAGATTGACCAGGAAGTAATCGCTGTCGGTGCTGGAACCCATATTGCCGCTCACGGTGGTGCCGCTGGTCGACACCGCATTGGCCGAGGTGTAGGCGTTGTTGGCCTCAGTCTCGTTCATTGTCGGCAGCACCACGGTGCTCAGGGCAGCCGTGGCGTTGACGATACCGCTGCCGCAGCTGGTGCAGGTTGCCGGGAAGGCGCGCGAGCTCGACTTCAGTTTGGCCTCGACTGCGTCGGGGCTCATGCCTGGGGTCTTTTGCAGCATCAGTGCGACCACGCCTGCCACGTGCGGGGTAGCCATCGAAGTGCCCTGGTAGAACGCGTAGTTGTCGGCGCCTGGAACGGTGGAGCCGGCGTTAAGCGTCGACAGGATGCCGTTGCTGGTGGTGCTGGTGTCGCCGCCCGGTGCTGCCACGTCGACGTTGGCGCCGTAGTTCGAGTAGTACGCGCGACCGCCGCTGCGGTTGGTTGCAGCCACAGTCACCACGCCGGTGCAGTTGGCGGGGCTCGAGTTGCTGGCGTTCTGGTTCTCGTTACCTGCCGCTACCACCACGGTGGTGCCGCGCGAGCGGGCGCCGTTGATGGCAGTCTGGGTGGTGGCGTCGCATGCGCCGCCGCCGCCCAGCGACATGTTGATCACCTTTGCCACGTTGGCGTTGGCCGGTACGCCGGTGACGGCGCCGCCCGACGACCAGACAATCGCGTCAGCGATGTCGGAGGTGTAGCCGCCGCACTTGCCCAGTACGCGCACTGGTACGATCTTTGCGCCGAATGCCACACCGGCCACGCCGACTGCATTGTTGGTCTTGGCCGCGATGGTGCCGGCAACGTGGGTGCCGTGCCAGCTCGAGCCCGAAGCAGGTTCGCCCGCGCCGCACTGGTTGGCCACGGTCGAATCGCCCGGATCCTGGGCGTCGCTGTCGCGGCCACCGCCGTCGGCTGCGATGGCAGCGTCGGAAATGAAGTCATAGCCCTGGACGAACTGGCCGGACAGGTCGGTGTGATTGCGATAGCCGGTGTCGATCACGGCCACGTTCACGCCCACGCCGGTGGCAATGTCCCATGCGGTGTTGGCACGCAGGCCGCCGGTGGTCTCGAAGTAGTGCCACTGCTCGGCGTAGCGCGGATCGTTCGGGGTCAGCATCTTGACCATGATGCGGTCCGGTTCTGCGTATTCGACGTTGGAGTCGCGTGCTGCCAGGTCGGCGGCGACGGCGTTCACTTCAGCGATCGTCATGCGCTTGCCCAGGTGGATGACATTGGCGCCGGTGGCCGTCGCGTGCAGTGCGCGCATCGACAGGCCGAACTGCTGGCCCGAACGCTGGACTGCCGCCAGACGGCTTGCCACCATTGCAGGAACTCGTGCGGCGCTCTTGCCTGCCGGCGTTGCGTCCTTATATTTAACGATCAGACGATCGGTTGTGTTGATGCTTTCCGTTTGCCCAACGATCTGGTAATCAGGCGCCGCAACGGCTGCCAGAGGACCAGCTACCACTGCTGCTACACAAAATTTCAAAAAAGACGGATATTTCGAATGCAAATGCTTCATATCGTTCCTTCATTTTCCGAGAAAATAATTTTATGGTGGCGAATTCGGAAAAGCCCGACCCGCCCCTTTTCTTCGTCCTCAAGCTGCGACTGAAGAGCTCGCTTTTGAAAGCGAGCTTCAAAGATTAATTGAAAATCTCCAACGGCCAACTACTTTCCAAACGGATTCGGTCGTTTTGCAACATTGCAGTCGGTAAAAAATCCAATTCCACCGTTTATTCGGCTTAATGAGGTAAACACCGAACGCTACCCCCTAGTAAAAGTGTTTATTTCTGAACATCTGGCATCCGTTTGTTAAAAACTCGCCAATTCGACTTCTGGCGTATGCGCGTTTTATACAAGCCAAAATAAGCTGCCCTCAATTGACCAGAGTATGATTATGGAATCGCTTCCACAAAACAGGACAAGATGAAAACGCTCCGGATATTGATGGCATGCCTGCTCGCAGCGACGGTTGTTGGCGCCGGCGCCACTGCGCCGCTGGAAACGCTGCGCATCGACGGGCTGCCATTTGTCCTCGAACAGAGGACTGAACGGGGCAAGCTTACAAGCGACAAGACCGGGTTGACGCTAAGCGCCTCCAAAGGCACCGACTTGTACGTCAATGCTGACGGCAGCAAGCGCGCTGATGCCACCCCGCGCCTGCTGTTTGCGCCGGTCGGCGATTTCATCTTTTCTGCCAGGGTCAGCGCCGCCTTCAATGCTCCCTTCGACGGCGCGGCTTTGATTGTGTATGCGGACGGCGTCAACTGGGCCAAGCTGCTGTTTGAACATGGGCGCAACGGCAAGCAGGGCGTGTCGAGCACCGTGGTCAAGGGCGTGGGCGATGACGCCCATCACGGTGGGCGCGAAGGGGGCAGCGTGTACCTGAAACTGGCGCGGCGCGAGAGCTTGTACGTGTTTTACACCTCGCCCGACGGCAAGGTGTGGCAGATGGTGCGCAATTTCAGTCTGCCGGCCACGCAGACGGTGAAGGTGGGCTTTTCATCGCAATCCCCGCTGGGCGAGCAATTCACCGCGCAGTTTTCACATATTCACTTTCGCGCCGCTGCATTCAAGGACTTCTGGCAGGGCGAATAGCGCGCCGGACAAAGGGTATTTTCGGCAGCGCGCCGTCAGTTTTCAGCTATTTTTCGAAAACCCCTTGCGCACCCCGGAAGAAATATTATATGATTCGGCCTCTTCAGACGTGGTGACAAACGTCGGATGCAGTCTCTGATAGCAGTGCGGGCGCTTAGCTCAGTTGGTAGAGCGGAGCCCTTACAAGGCTTAGGTCGGG
>JAZKGU010000105.1:0-2936 GCA_040385745.1 Pseudomonadota bacterium | reverse complement strand
AGGTAGACCTGGCCCTTGAACTGCTTGGCGTTGGCGCCGCTGCTGGTGCTGATGTCGCGCTGGGCGCTGGCCTCGATGCCGTCTTGCGGCAGGCCTTCGATGAAGGCCAGGGTGGTGGCGATGCGCTGCTTGAGGTCGGCGAAGCTCTGCTCGGTGTCTTCATAGCGCGGCACCTCGACGCCGGCCAGGCGCGCCGAGCATCCCTTGGCGAAATCGCAGGCCACCTGCACCTGGCGGGTGAACGGGAACATGTCCGGGTACAGGCGCGCCTGGAGCAGGGCGGCCGGTTCGATTTTTTTCTCGGTGGCGTGCGCTTCGGCCTTGTCGATGATGGCCGACAGGCTGCTCAGAATTTGCCGGAATACGGGTACGGATGCGTCGTACATGGAAAAAGACATGGAGTTCCCCTTTGAAAAATGCAGCGATCATAACAAGTTGGCGTGCTTTGCGCTGGCGCTGCGCTTTTTCCGCCACATAAGGGCATGCAAGCTGCTGAATCAGGCGCTGGGGGCTCGCCATTTGTGACTGTTGACCGCATTCCGTGCATAATTCCAGTTCGGTAAGTTTCGTTAGCCGCCGATCATGCAATAACATAAAGCTTGCTTATCACTGAATGCCAATTTCTGCTTATCAACGCTTCCGCGCCCGGCTAGGTAATCTGTACGGCCTGTCCATTTATGGCGCGCTGCTGTTGGTCGTCTTCGGTGGCCTGGTCATTCCGGCCATCATCGGCAGTTATGTGCTGATCGGCGTCCAGGAACGCGAGTCGGCCAAGACTGCCCTCAACGAGTCGCTTCAGCGTAATGCCGACATCCTGGCGCTCGGCATGCAGGAGTCGCTGTGGAATATGAATGCCGAATCGGCCCAGTCGCTGGTTGAATCGGTCATGCGCGATCCATCGGTGCTGCAGATCCAGGTGATCGGCCAGTCCGACACCCAGTTCATGAACGTGCATTCGCCCAATCGCCAGATCGGCACTGTGTACCGGGCCGAGCGCGATATCTTGGTGCGCGGCGAACGCATCGGCCGCATCCTGGTCGAGATGGACGACGCCCGCAGCCAGCAGGAGCTGCGCTCCAAGCAATCCAACTACGCCTTCGTGCTGGCGTTCCAGCTCACCGTTTCGCTGGTGCTGATCGTCCTGTTCCTCAACAAGCGCCTGCTGATCCCGCTGCGCAAGCTCATGAATTTTTCGGACCGCCTCTCGCACGGCGATTTCGAAACCCGGCTCGATTTGACCGGCAAGGATGAACTTGGCCGCCTGGCCGGCCAGATGGAGCAGATGCGGGTCGCGATCAAGCATCTGTTCGAAGACATCGGCCGGCGCGAAGAGCGCTTTCGCACCATTGTGACCCAGGTGCCGGGCGCGGTATTCCGTGTGCGTCCTGGCGGGGCCATTGATTTCGTCAGCGACGCCATTGAAGAAATTTCGGGCTATCCGGCCGCGCTGCTCATGCGCAGTTCGAGCGATAAATGGTCCGACATCATCTGCCCGGAAGACCGCCGGGTCCACGCGCGCACGGTGCAGGCGGCCATGCACGGCGCCCATCCCTACGAAATCGAATACCGCATCGTCGACGCCTCCGGCATCGAGCGCTGGGTGGCCGAGAATGGCCAGCCGCAGAAGGATCCGGCTGGCGGCAACGATTGGGTGGACGGCATCATTGCCGACATCAGCGAGCGCAAATACAACGAGATGCGCATCGAGGGCCTGCTGGCCGAGCAGAGCGCCATCCTCGACAACGTCATGTTCGGGGTCATGTTCGTGCGCGCGCGGCGCGTGGTGTCGGTCAACCGCCGCTGCGAGCAGCTGTTCGGCTACAGCACCGGCGAAATGGCCAATGAGCCCACCTCGATCGTGTTCCCGTCCGAGGAAGAGTTTGCGCTGGCGGGGCAGGCGCAGTACGGCGCGCTCGCCGGCGGCAAGGAGTTCACCGAAGAGCGGCTCTACAAACGCCGCGACGGCTCGCTGTTCTGGTGCCTGGTGAGCGGCTGCGCGCTCGATCCGGGCCACGCCCAGGAGGGCAGTATCTGGGTGTTTGCCGATGTCACCGAGCGGCGCCAGGCCGAAGAAAAGCTGCGCCTGTCGGCCACGGTGCTCGAACATATTGCCGACGGCGTCATGGTCATCGATACCGACGGCAAGATCGTGGCGATCAACCCGGCCTACACCCAGATTACCGGCTTCATTGAGCGCGACGCGCTGGGACGCGATGCCGGCCTCACACGCGCGGCGCGCGACGACGCCGGCGCCAAGACCGATGTGTGGGGCGACCTCGTGCAAAGCGGCTTCTGGCGCGGCGAGTTATGGAAGCGGCGCAGCAACGGCGAGCTCTATCTCGAAGGGCTGACCGTGTCGGCAGTGCGCGACGAGTCGGGCGTCATTACCCACTATGTGGGCGTATTCAGCGACATCACCAAGGCCAAGGAGTCGCAGGAAAAGCTCGACCACATGGCGCACCATGACTCGCTGACCACGCTGCCGAACCGGCTGCTGTTCCACGACCGCCTGCAGCACGCGCTGCAAAGAGCGCAACGCGACAGGCAGCAGCTGGCAATCCTGTTCATTGACCTTGACCGCTTCAAGAACGTCAACGACACGCTGGGCCACCATGTCGGCGACGAGCTCCTCAAGCAGGTCGCCAGCGCCCTGACCGGGCGCCTGCGCGAGGGCGACACCTTGGCGCGCCTGGGCGGCGACGAATTCATCGTCCTGCTCGAAAATGTCGACGGCCAGTTCGGCGCCGGCCATGTGGCGGAAAAACTCATGGCCATGTTCGAGCAGCCCTTCATGGTTTCGGACTACGAGCTGTTCGTGACTGGCAGCGTCGGCATCAGTCTGTACCCGCACGATGCGCTTGACCTCAATATGCTGATCCGTAATGCCGACGTGGCCATGTACCAGGCCAAGGCGCGCGGGCGCAACGGCTACCAGT
>JAZKGU010000104.1:0-8263 GCA_040385745.1 Pseudomonadota bacterium | reverse complement strand
CGCTGGCTTTCAGGTCGCTGGGGTTGTTACTCATGTTTGTTGCTCGTATTTTGGCAGAGTGCTTTATGATATAGCGTTTCAGGCGGAGGTGGTTAGGCTTCCGTTCAACGATTTGAGGTCCTTTATGCGTGTCGATCCTGCTGTTTTGTCCCGTTTTCGCCTGCGCGCCCCGCTGCTCGCGGCCCTGGCCTGCGCCACCCTGGCGCTGAGCGGCTGCTCCGTGTTCCGCGGTGAAGGCCGTCCAGCTTTTCAGGTCAGCAATGCGCCCGACGCCTCCCCGGCCAGCGGCGCCCAGACCAGCAACGTGAGCAAACTGAAGAAATTCCTGTGGGTGTTCTCGCCCTACCGTCCGGATATCCAGCAGGGCAACTTCGTGTCGCAGGAGATGTTTGTCCAGCTCAAGGAAGGCCAGACCCGCGAGCAGGTTAAGTTCATCCTCGGCACGGCCTTGCTGACCGACCCCTTCCATGCTGACCGCTGGGACTATCCCTTCTATCTGCAGCGCGGCAACGGCGAACTGACCACTGCGCGCGTGACCATCTACTTCAAGGACGACAAGGTAGCCCGCATCGACGGCGGCAATCTGCCGAGCGAAAAAGAGTACATCGCGCGCATCGCCGGTCCGGCCAAGGTCAACGAGAAAGCTGCACCGAAGAAAGAAGAAGCCGGTTCGGCCTCGATCCAGATTAACAAATAAGCGGGCCCACCATGACCGAGCTGAACATTGCCGTAGCCGGCGCCAGCGGGCGCATGGGCCGCATGCTGGTCGAAGCCATCGCCCAGGCGCCCGATACGCGCCTGACGGGCGCGCTCGACCGCGCCGGTTCCGACTGCATCGGCACCGATGCCGGCGCCTTTTCGGGCCAGCTGGCCGGCGTGGCGATCCAGTCTGACCTGGCTCTGGGCCTGGCCGACGCCCACTACCTGATCGATTTCACGCGCCCTGAGGGTACCCTCAAGCACCTGGCGTGGTGCGCCGAGCATGGCGTCAAGATGATCATCGGCACCACCGGCTTCGACGAGGCCGGCAAAGCGGCGATTCGCGCCGCCGCCGAAAAAACCGCCATCGTGTTCGCGCCCAATATGAGCGTGGGCGTCAACGTCACCCTCAAGCTGCTGGAAATGGCCGCCCGCAGCATGGCCGAAGGCTACGACATCGAGATCGTCGAGGCGCACCACCGCCACAAGGTCGATGCGCCGTCCGGTACCGCGCTCAAGATGGGCGAGGTCATTGCCGACGCCCTGGGGCGCGACCTGCAGCAGTGCGCCGTGTATGGGCGCGAGGGCGTGACCGGCGAGCGCGATCCGTCCACCATCGGCTTTGCCACCATCCGCGGCGGCGATATCGTGGGCGACCATACGGTGCTGTTTGCGGGCATTGGCGAGCGTATCGAAATCAGCCACAAGTCCAGCAGCCGCGTCACTTACGCCCATGGCGCCCTGCGCGCCGCGCGCTTTTTGGCCGACAAGGCCACGGGCCTGTACGACATGCAGGACGTGCTGGCGCTCAAGCGCTGACCGCTCCATGAGCCTGCCGCCCGTCAATCACTTCAGCATCGCGCGTTACTGGGAACAGGGCGACGCGATCAGCCACGCGGTAGCCTACCTGCTGCTGGCCATGTCGCTGGTGAGCTGGTTCTTCATCTTTGCCAAAGTCTGGAGCACCTGGCGCGTGCGCCGCGCGGCGCCGGCCCTGGACGCATTCTGGGCCGCGCCCACGCTGGCCGACGGCATCGCCCTGCTGCGCCATGCCGATCAGGAGAGCATCTACGTGACGCTGCCGGCCCAGGGCCAGCAGCACGCCGCCGGAGGCACCGCGCTGGCCGGCGAAATGAGCCGTGACGAGCAGATAGTGCGCGTGCTGCGCCAGCAGATCACGCGCTCGACCCAGCGCGTCGAGAGCGGCCTGACCCTGCTCGCCTCGATCGGCGCTACGGCGCCCTTCGTCGGCCTGCTGGGCACCGTGTGGGGCATTTACCATGCGCTGGCTAACGTGTCGGCCTCGGGCACAGTGCAGATCGACCGCATCGCCGGGCCGGTGGGCGAGGCACTCATCATGACCGGCTTCGGCCTGGTGGTGGCGATCCCCGCGGTGCTGGCCTACAACGGCCTCAACCGGCTTAACCGCGTGACGCTGGCCGAACTCGATGGTTTTGCGCACGACCTGCATTCCTACTTCACCGGCAAATAATGGCATTCGGCGCCTTCAACCCGCATCGGCAGCAGTCGATGATGAGCGACATTAACGTCACCCCGATGGTCGACGTGATGCTGGTGCTGCTGGTGATTTTCATCCTCACCGCGCCCATGTTCACCCATGCTGTCAAGCTCGATCTACCCACGGCGAAGGCGGCCGCGGCGCAGCAAATGCCCGGCAGCGTCAGCATCGCCATCGACGCGGGCGGCCAGATCTACTGGGACCAGCAGCAAGTGAGCGCAGCCCAGCTCGATGCGCTGCTGACCACCGCCGGCTTGATGGAGCCGCAGCCGGAGCTGCAGCTGCGCGCCGACCGCAACACCCGCTACGAAGTGGTGGCCCAGGTGATGGCGGCAGCGCAGCGCCATGGGGTGAGCCGGCTGGGCTTTGTCACCGATCCGAAACAGGAAGAAAAAAATGGCAAGCGCTGAACTGAATGGAGCGGCCATCACGGGGATGGACGCGTTCCACGCCGAGAGCCGGCGCGTATTCGGCTTTCCCGAGTTTTACGGCAATACGATGGACGCGTGGGTGGACTGCATGAGCTATTTGCGCGACGCCGACGCCATGAGCACATTCCGGCTCAAGCCGAACGAAGTGCTCGAGATTGTGGTGAAGGACGCGGCGGCGATGCGCGCCCAGGCGCCCGACGTGCTCGAAGAGCTCAGCTACTGCGTGGCGGGCATCAATGAGCGCTATGAAGATTATGGCGAGAAGCCGGCCTTGAAACTGGTACTGGCGTAAAGGCCGGCCATGCGCCGTCAGCGCACCGCGCTCAGGTCGAAGTGTGGATTGTGAATCAGGCCTAGCAGATTGCCGAAGGGGTCTTTCAGGTCGGCCACCTTGATCGCGTCGCCCACATCCTGGATGGCCGTGTGTACCGTGGCGCCCAGCGCGACGATGCGCGCCACTTCGGCCTCGATATCATCCACGCCCCAGTACACGGTGCCGCCGCTGGTGCCCGGTTCACCGTCGGGCACCAGGCCCAGCTCGAAGCCGCCGATTGCGAAACCGACATAAAACGGCTGGTCAAAGTAGGGCGCCTTGCCGAATACCTGCGTGAACCAATCCTTGGCCCTGACCAGATCGCCCACTGGATACACCGTGGTGCGCATTCCATGAATCATGTTCGTCTCCCTGGTGGCAAAACAGTCATCATGCCACCAAGCTGGCGTAGGCGTCGAGTCTAGTTTTTGCGGCTGCGCAGCGCGCCCAGACCCAGCAGGCCCAGGCCCAGAATCGCCAGCGAACCCGGTTCGGGAATCGCATTGAATTCAAAGGTGCCGGCATCGTAGCGGTTGGCTGGACCGGCGTCGACGATGGTGGGGAAGGCGAAGGCGCCAACACCGTAGCGTGCGCTGCCGGTGAAGCTGATGGCGTCGCTGATACCGATGGTCGGCGCTGCGCCGCTGCCGCTCACGCCCGAGTTGCCGTTCAGGTCGAGGGCGCTGAATGCCTGCGCGACGATCGAATAGCGCCCCGCGCCAAGCACGAAATCGACCACATCGGCCATGCGGTTATTGGTGCCGGCGTAGCTGGTGTTGGCGTTGGTCAGGATCGACGAGCTGACCAGCAGGCCGGTGTCGCGGTTGAAAATACCGACCGTGATGGCGTTTGCGAAACCGTCGTGACCGCTGTCAAAGGCGCCCAGACCGGTGACCATGATTGGGCTGAGTACGTCAAAATCCATGCCCAGGCTGCCGGTCCAGTCCTGGTTGCCCACCTGGCGGGTGGAGTCGAGCGCCAGCACGCCCGCGCTGGCCGAGGTAAAGGCGGTGGCGGCGGTGACGGCGAACAGCAGTTGCGCGGCGCGAGCGAGTAGTTTCATGGCGATTTCCCTGGGTAATAAATTAAACTTCGATGTTTTCCAATAAGCAAATTACGTGCCTGTTGGAAAATTCCTAAAGGAATCATGTGCTTGCGAAAATCGTGGCTCGCAGTCCGCGTGCGAGTGTAAGAATTTTCGACAGAATTTGGGTGCTTTGGGGATTTGTTCAAAAGCGGGAAGCCATGACCGGAGGGCAGGCCGAACCAGTATAATGTTCGGTTCATATTCACTTTGGGCCGGACCCGCTGGCCGCACATCCCATGCAAGATAAATATAGTCCCGCCGACGTCGAGCAAGCCGCCCAATCGCACTGGAAAGCCATTGACGCTTACAAAGCGGTCGAGCACGATCCGCGTTTCCCCAAGGGCAAGTACTACGCTTGTTCGATGCTGCCTTACCCGTCGGGCAAGCTGCACATGGGTCACGTGCGCAACTATACGATCAACGATGTGATGTACCGCTACCTGCGCATGAACGGCTACAACGTGCTCATGCCCATGGGCTGGGATGCCTTCGGCATGCCGGCCGAGAACGCGGCCATGCAGAACAAGGTGCCGCCGGCCCAGTGGACCTATTCGAACATCGCCCACATGAAGGAGCAGATGGAGTCGATGGGCCTGGCCATTGACTGGTCGCGCGAAATGACGGCCTGCACCCCCGAATACTACAAGTGGAACCAGTGGATGTTCCTCAAGATGCTCGAAAAGGGCATCATCTACAAGAAGACCGGCACCGTGAACTGGGACCCGGTCGACCAGACCGTGCTGGCCAACGAGCAGGTCGTGGACGGCAAGGGCTGGCGCTCCGGCGCGCCGATCGAAAAGCGCGAAATCCCGATGTACTACGCGCGCATTACCGAATACGCCGACGAACTGCTCGACTATGTCGACAACAAGCTGCCCGGCTGGCCCGAGCGGGTGCGCGTCATGCAGGCCAACTGGATCGGCAAGTCGGTGGGTGTGCGTTTCGCTTTTCCGCATACGATCAAGGATGCCGACGGTGCGCTGATCGACGACGGCAAGATGTACGTGTTCACCACCCGCGCCGACACCATCATGGGCGTGACGTTTTGCGCGGTGGCGCCGGAACACGCGCTGGCCCGGCACGCCGCCCAGACCAATCCGGAACTGGCAGCCTTCATTGCCGAGTGCAAGCTGGGCAGCGTGATCGAAGCGGACATGGCGACGATGGAAAAGAAAGGCATGCCCACCGGCCTGTCGGTCACCCATCCGCTCACCGGCGCGCAGGTCGAAGTCTGGGTTGGCAATTACGTGTTGATTACCTACGGCGACGGTGCTGTGATGGGCGTGCCGGCCCACGACGAGCGCGATTTCGCGTTCGCCAAAAAATATGCGCTGCCGATCAGGCAGGTAGTTGCCGTCGAGGGCAAGCAGTTCTCCGACGAGGCATGGCAGGAGTGGTATGGCGACAAGGAGCAGGGCGTCTCGATCAATTCGGGCAAGTACGATGGCCTCGATCACGTGGCCGCGGTGCACGCTATTGCCGGTGACCTGGCCAATCTGAACCTGGGCGACAAGAAGGTCACCTTCCGCCTGCGCGACTGGGGCATTTCGCGCCAGCGCTACTGGGGCACGCCGATTCCGATGATCCATTGCCCCGACTGCGGGGTGGTGCCGGTGCCCGAGAAGGATCTGCCGGTCGTGCTGCCGGAAGACTGCGTGCCGGACGGCAGTGGCAATCCGCTCAACAAGTACGAAGCGTTCTTGCAGTGCGACTGCCCGCAGTGCGGCAAGCCGGCGCGCCGCGAGACCGACACCATGGATACCTTTGTCGACTCGTCGTGGTACTACATGCGCTATACCTCGCCGGGCAGCAAGGACGCCATGGTCGACGCCCGCAACGATTACTGGATGCCGATGGACCAGTACATCGGCGGCATCGAGCACGCCGTCATGCACCTGCTGTACGCGCGCTTCTGGACCAAGATCATGCGCGACATGGGCCTGGTCAAGTTCGACGAGCCGTTCGTCAACCTGCTGACCCAGGGCATGGTGCTCAACGAGACTTACTTCCGCGAAGACGAAGCGGGCAAAAAGACCTGGTACAACCCGGCCGAAGTGGACCTGACGCTCGATGACAAGGGCCGCCCGCAAGGCGCGACCCTGCAGGCCGACGGTAACCCGGTGTGCATTGGCGGGACTGAAAAAATGTCCAAGTCGAAGAACAATGGCATCGACCCGGCCGCGCAAATTGCCCAGTACGGCGCCGATACCGCGCGCCTGTTTACCATGTTCGCCTCGCCGCCCGAGCAAACGCTCGAGTGGTCCGACACCGGCGTCGAAGGCGCCAGCCGCTTCCTGCGCCGGGTGTGGGCCTATGCGTTCGCGCAGTCGGCGCGGGTTGCTGCGGGAATCGCTTCGGGCGCCCTGTCCGAAGGCGGCGAAGCGCACAAGACGCTGCGCCGCGAGCTGCACAAAATCTTGCAGCAGGCCGACTATGACCTCAAGCGCATCCAATACAACACCGTGGTTTCGGCCTGCATGAAAATGCTCAACACGATGGAGTCGGCCAAGCTTGAAGACGGCGCGGCCACCGATGCCGTGATCGCCGAAGGCCTGTCGATCTTCCTGCGCGTGCTCAACCCGGTCGCCCCGCACATCACCCACGTGCTGTGGGAAGAGCTTGGCTACGGCAAGGCGCATGGCGATATCCTTAACGTGCAGTGGCCGCAGGTCGATCCAGCCGCGCTCGAACAGGCGGAGATCGAAATGATGATCCAGGTGAACGGCAAGCTGCGCGGTTCGATCAAGGTCGCCAGGGACGCCGACAAGGCCAGTATCGAAGCCCAGGCCCTGGCCTGCGAAGCTGTGCAGAAGTACATCGAGACGCCGCCCAAAAAGGTGATCGTCGTTCCCGGCAAGTTGATCAGCATCGTGGTCTGAACATGAACGCCTTTCGCAAGTTTGTCTTGATGTGCATGGCCGCAGCGTCGCTGTCGGCCTGCGGCTTCCAGCTGCGCGGCTCCGACGGCCAGTTCAACATGCCCTTCAAGAGCATCTACCTGGCCTTCCCCGAAACCTCTTCGCTCGGTACTGCGCTCAAGCGCAACCTGCGCGGCGGCGACCTGGTTGAAGTGGTCACCGATCCGCTCAAGGCCGAGGCCCGATTCGAGGTGCTCTCGGAAGGACGCGGCAAGCAGATCCTGTCGCTCAACAGCCAGGGCCGGGTGCGCGAGTATCTGCTGACTTATACGCTGGTATTTCGCCTGGTCGACGCCAAAGGCGGGCAGCTGCTGGGGCCGACCGAGATCAACCTCAAACGTCCGCTCGCTTACAACGAAACCCAGGTCCTGGCCAAGGAGTCGGAAGAAGCGCTGCTGTACCGCGACATGCAGGGCGACCTGGTGCAGCAGATCCTGCGCCGCCTGGCTGCGGTCAAGCCGGCCTGAGAACGCACCATGCAGCTGCGCGCTGACGCCCTCGAAGGCCACCTCGCCAAGCAACTCGCCCAGCTGTATGTGATCAGCAGCGACGAGCACCTGCTGGCGCTGGAAGCGGCCGACCGCATTCGCCGCGCGGCGCGCGCCAATGGATATTCGGAGCGCGATGTGCTGTCGGTGGACCGCAGCTTCAAGTGGGGCGAACTGCTGGCGGCGAATCAGGCGCTGTCGCTGTTCGGCGACAAGAAGCTGATCGAACTGCGCATCCCGACCGGCAAGCCGGGCAAGGATGGCGGCGCCGCCCTGCAGGCTTATACCAAGGACCTTAGTCCCGACAACCTGACCCTGATTACCCTGCCCAAGCTGGACTGGCAGACCGCCAAGGCGGCCTGGGTCGGCAGCCTGCAGCAGGCCGCCGTGTACATCGAGATTCCCACCATCGAGCGCGCGGCCTTGCCGGGCTGGATCGGTACCCGGCTGGCAGCACAGGGCCAGAGCGCCGATCGCCAGGGGCTGGACTTCATCGCCGACCGTGTGGAAGGCAATCTGCTGGCGGCGCACCAGGAAATCCAGAAGCTCGGATTGCTGCACGAAGCGGGCAAGCTGACGTTCGAACAGATCCACGACGCCGTGCTCAATGTGGCGCGCTACGACGTGTTCAAGCTGTCCGAGGCGATGCTGGCGGGCGATGCCGCGCGCCTGGTGCGCATGCTGGAAGGGCTCAAGGGCGAGGGCGAGGCGCTGCCGCTGGTATTGTGGGCCGTCGCCGACGAAATCCGTACCCTGTTAAAATTGAAATCCGGGATGGCGCAGGGCAGGCCGCTTGGCATGCTGCTCA
>JAZKGU010000103.1:0-11108 GCA_040385745.1 Pseudomonadota bacterium | reverse complement strand
GTTGGGCATCATGATGGCCACGCGCGCACCCTGCTTCATGCCGCGCGACTGCAGCCAGGCGCCCATCTGGGCCGACATGCTGTCGAGTTCAGCGTAGGTGATGGACTTGTCCATGCAGGCGTAGGCCTTGCGGTCGGCGTACTTCTTGAAGGCCTCCTCCAGCAACTGGGTCAACGAGCGATACTGGGTGTAATCGATCTCCGCCGGTACGCCTTTTTGATACGACTTCAGCCAAAACTTGTCCATCCTCTGCCTCACACGGTAATTGAAACGGTCGCAAACGCACTGTCATAAAAAAAGCCGCCCGTTGTGCGGGCGGCTTCATTTTGCTGCTATTTATGCTGCTTTTTTCTCGTCCCGGAGAACACGGCGCAGGATCTTGCCGACGTTGGTCTTCGGCAGCTCGTCGCGGAATTCGATGTACTTCGGCTTTTTGTAGCCGGTGAATTCCTTCTTGCAGTAATCCATCAGCTGTTCCGAGGTCAGGTTCGGATCCTTGCGTACCACGAAGGCCTTGACCGCTTCGCCCGAGTGCTCGTCCGGCACGCCGATGACGGCACATTCGAGCACGCCCGGGTGCAGGGCGATCACGCCTTCGAGTTCGTTCGGATAAACGTTAAAGCCCGAGACCAGGATCATGTCCTTCTTGCGGTCGACAATCTTGACGTAGCCGTTGGCATCCATGACGCCGACGTCGCCCGACTTGAAGTAGCCGTCAGGGGTCATGACCTTGGCGGTTTCATCAGGACGGTTCCAGTAACCGGCCATAACCTGCGGACCGCGGATGGCGATCTCGCCAGGCTCGCCGAGCGCCACAGGATTGCCGTCGTCGTCCAGGATTTCGATGTCGGTCGAAGGAACCGGCAGGCCGATCGTGCCCGAAAACTGGGTCAGGTCGGCGCGGTTGCAGGTGGCCACCGGCGAGGTTTCTGACAGGCCGTAACCTTCGATGATGCAGGTGCCGGTCGCCTTCATCCACTTGTCGTTGACCGCCTGCTGCACGGCCATGCCGCCGCCGTTGGAGATCTTCAGGCCGGTGAAATCGACCTTGCCGATATCAGGATGGTTGAGCAGCGCGTTGTACAGCGTGTTCACTGCCGGCAGCATGTTGATCTTGTACTTGGACAGTTCCTTGATGAAGCCAGGGATGTCGCGCGGGTTCGGGATCAGGAGGTTGAGGGCGCCCACGCGGGTGCCCCACATGGCGCAGGCCGTCAGCGCGAAGATGTGATACAGCGGCAGCGCGCACACGATGGTGAGCTGCTGGTCGCCGATGCCGCCCTTGAATGCGGGCTGCGACCAGGCTTCGCTTTGCAGCACATTGGCGATGATGTTGCGGTGGGTGAGCGTAGCGCCTTTCGAGACGCCCGTGGTGCCGCCGGTGTACTGCAGGAAGGCGACGTCGCTCGGGCTGGCCTTGGACGGAGTGAAGGTCATCTTGGCACCCTGCGCCAGCACGTCCTTGAAGCGCACCGCGTTCGGCAGCGAGAAGGCCGGTACCATTTTCTTGACGTTGCGGACCACGAAGTTGACGATCACGCCTTTCAGGCCGCCGAGCATTTCGCCCATGCTGGCCACGACGATGTGCTTGACCGGTGTCTTGCTCAGCACCTGCTCGAGCGTGGTCGCAAAATTTTCGAGCACGATGATCGCCTCGCTGCCCGAGTCGTTGAGCTGGTGCTCCAGTTCGCGCGGGGTGTAGAGCGGATTGACGTTGACGACGGTGTAGCCGGCACGCAGGATGGCGGCGATGGCGACTGGATATTGCAGCACATTGGGCATCATCACCGCAACGCGGGCGCCCTTTTTCAGGGCACGGCTCTGGAGCCAGCCGGCCATCTGCTTGGAGTAGGTGTCGAGTTCGCCGTAGGTGAGGAACTTGTCCATGCAGACGTAGGCGTTACGGTCCGCAAACTTCTTGAATGACTCTTCCAGCAGCTGGACGAGCGACCCATACTGATCCGGGTTGATTTCGTGTGGAACGTTGGGTGGGTAGGATTTCAGCCAAATTTTGTCCATCGTGTGCCTCTGTCTCAGTAATTATCGTTATTGGATCTGGCGCACCATGCCAGTCGGGATCTTCTTCTCGCGCACCAAAAAAGTACGAGCATGCGATTTTAAATACCTCCTAGTGATGCTATCGGTCAGTGGCCTCCGATGCAAGTGGTTTTGGTGGTATTCGAGCAAGACCTCTACCGGAAGGTCATTGATGCGACGCAGCAACAACAGCGGCGGGCATGGCGAGGGCTTTCAGGCGCTTGTGGCGCTCGGTTTTATCGAGTTCGGCCAGCTTGCGGGCAGCGTCGTAAAACCTGGGCAGGGTCTTCTCCTGCGCCATCAGGGCCCGAAAAGCAGGAATAAAGTCGTTATATGTGGCGATCGAGGCCAGATGGGCATTGGACAAGGGCTCGGCGAAGAAACGGTCATAACCGTTGAACCCGCCCCAGCCCTGCTTGAGGATGGCGTAATCGTCCTGCAGTTTCTGGAACAAGCGGGCCTTGTTGGCGCGCTTTTCAGCCACCCCGGCTTTTGATGCGTAGTTGCGTTCGAGCGCGTCGCGGCACCCCATCAACAGGGCCAGGAATTCCTTTTTACGGGCCGAGAACTTGATGTAATTCTGGCGCATGGCGTCGTTGCCGAATCCGCTGAGCCAGCGCTCCACGCCGGCTTCTTCGACCGCGCTGGCGAAGGACTCGTTGAACTGCGAGTCACCCTGGATGTAGATGACCTGGTGCGACAGTTCGTGGAACATCAGGCGCGCCAGTTCGGCATCGGGATAGAAGATGAAGGTCGAGATCAGCGGGTCGTTGAACCAGCCCAAAGTCGAATAGGCAGGCACCCCGCCAACCTGCACATCGTTGCCCTCGGCGCGCAGCTCCTTGGCGTAATCGGCGGCCGCTTCCTTGCTGTAGTAGCCGCGATAGCTCACGCAGCCCGCCACGGGAAAGCACCACTGGATGGGACGCAGCGACAGTTCGGGCGTGGCCACCACGTTCCACAACACGAAGGGCCGCGCCAGCGAGGCGTAGTTGCGGTAGCTCTGGTTGTCGGGCAGGCCCAGTTCCTGGACCGCGAAGGTGCGGATCTGGCGCGCGGTGGCCAGACGCATTTTGAGCTTGGCGTCGGTATTCTGGTCGCTGAGCCAGTCCTCGATCGGACGCGCACCCGAAAGCAGTCCAAGCTGGCCTTGGGCCGCCTGGGCGTAGTAATTAAGGCTAGAACAACTGGCAAGCATGCCTGCAGCCGCCGCTGCCAGAAGTATGTGTTTGGCTGTGCGGCTAAGCTTCATGCTGTGATCCTTGTCGGTTATGCGGCCAGTTTTTCGACCTGTACCAGGGTGTCGTAGAAGGTGGGGGCGCGGCCCATGTCGGTGAGCGCCTGGCTGGTCACTTCATTGGCGTTCTTGCCGTCGCTGGCGAGTTTCTTCCACCATACTGACAGGCCAACGACCAGTCCGGCGCGCGCCTTGGTGGTCACGCGCGCCTTGCACACGAAGGAGCCGCGATCGTTGAAAATGCGGACCATGTCGCCGTGCGCAATGCCGCGCGCCGCGCTGTCGTCGGGATGGATGTCGAGCTGCGGCTCGCCTTCGGTGGCGCGCAGGCTGGTGACGTTCACGAACGTGGAATTGAGGAAGTTGCGCTGCGGCGGAGAGATCATCGCCAGCGGGTACCTGGCGGCCAGCGCCGGGTTGGTGGCTGCCGATTCATAGGGCGCGTTATAGGACGGCAGCGGGTCCAGTCCATCGGCCAGCATCGAGGCAGAATAAAACTCGCACTTACCCGACGGCGTAGGAAAGCCACCCTGCGCAAACGGCGCATCGGGCATCGACAACTTTTGCCAGCCGCGCCGCTTGAGCGAATCCCAGTCAAAGCCGATGGCGCGCACGTCGCGGGCATCGAACGCTTGCGCAGCCAGCTGATCGTCGGTCTCGCGAAAGCACGGATCGTCAAAGCCCATGCGCGCCGCCAGCAGGCGAAAGATCTCGGTATTAGGTTTGGATTCGCCCAGCGGTGCGATGGCGGCGTTATTGGCCATCATGTACAGGTGACCGTAGGCGCCGTGGATATCGACGTGCTCGAGCTGCGTGGTCGCTGGCAGCACAATGTCGGCGTAGTCGGCGGTGTCGGTCTGGAAGTGCTCCAGCACCACCGTGAACAGGTCTTCGCGCTGGAAGCCGCGCATCACCTTGTCCGAATCTGGCGCGATGGCCAGCGGGTTCGAGTTGTAGACCACCACCGCTTCAATTTTCGGGCCGAATTCCGGCGAGCTCTCCTTGAGCAGATCGTCGCCGATGGTGGTCATGTTGATGGTGCGCGCATTATTCTTGAGCAGGTCAGTACGCTGCAAGGCGCTGGTGTTTTTGGGGAAGGAGCCCGAGGACGACAGCTGGATGCCGCCGGCCGCGTGGCGCCATGCGCCTACCAGCGCAGGCAGACAGGCGATATTTCGCACCGACATACCGCCGCCGCGCACGCGCTGCACACCGTAATTGACGCGAATCGCAACCGGTTCGCCGCGCTGGGCAGCGTGGCCATACTCGCGCGCCAGGCCCACCACCTCGTCGACCGTGATGCCGCAGATGGAGGCGGTGCGCTCCGGCGTCCATTCAGCGGCGCGGGCTACCAGCTCGGGGTAGCCGATGGTATGGCTGTCGATGTATTCCTGATCGATCAGCTTTTCAGCGATCAGCACATGCATCATGCCCAGCGCGAGCGCCGCATCGGTGCCCGGCAGCAGGGCGATGTGCTGATGGCATTTCTCGGCAGTGAGGGAACGGTAAGGGTCGATCGCGATCAGTTTGGCGCCGTTGCGCTTGGCTTCTTGCGCGCGCATCCAGAAGTGCAGATTGGAGGCGATCGGGTTACCACCCCAAATCAGAATCAGCTTGGAGTTCTGGAACTGTTCGACATCGGTGCCGATGCCGGCGCCTACCGTGTATTTGTAGCCCGTGATGCCGGCGGTGGCGCAAATGGTGCGATCCAGCAAAGAGGCGCCGATATGGTTGAAAAAACGCATCGACATCGAGTCGCCCTGGACCTGCCCCATGGTGCCGGCGTAGCTGTAGGGAAGGATAGCCTCAGGGGCACGGGCGGCAATGGCGCTCAGGCGGTTTGCGATTTCCTCGATGGCCTGGTCCCAGCTGATGCGCTCGAACTTGCCCTCGCCCTTTTTGCCGGTGCGGCGCATGGGGTAGAGCAGGCGGTCGGGATGGTAGGTGCGCTCGGTGTAGCGCGCAACCTTGGTGCACAGCACGCCGGCGGTGGTGGGATGATCCGGATCGCCCTTGACCTCCGTGGCGACGCCGTCCTCTACGGTAACCATCAGGGCGCAGGTGTCGGGACAGTCGTGCGGGCAGGTAGCCCGAACTTGGGTGGTGGTCATCAGAATTCCAGGAAAAGAAGCGAAGCGTAAACCGATACTGTAAACCAGTTCCGGCTGAGATGTGAGCCGGGCTACAATACTTCGCTTTATGGAATAACATTCCGGCATCACCCCGCCGTTCCGGCATGCGCCGCCGCGGCGTTTTTGGTCTGTGGAGAAGTATATGAAACTTGTTGAACCGATCATCGCTTTCCAGTCCGAACTGCAGCAAATCCGCCGCGACCTGCACGCGCACCCCGAGCTGTGCTACGAGGAAGAGCGCACCGCCGACGTGGTGGCCGCCAAGCTGACGGAATGGGGCATTCCCATCGTGCGCGGCTTGGGCAAGACTGGCGTGGTGGGAATCATACAAAACGGCAGCTCCGCGCGCGCCATCGGCCTGCGCGCCGATATGGACGCCCTGCCGATGCAGGAAATGAACACCTTCGAACATGCCTCGCGCCACCCGGGAAAAATGCACGCCTGCGGCCATGACGGCCACACCGCCATGCTGCTCGGCGCCGCCCGTCACCTTGCCAGCAGCCGCAACTTCGACGGCACCGTCTACCTGATTTTTCAGCCCGCGGAAGAAGGCGGCGGCGGAGCGCGGCGCATGATGGACGATGGGCTGTTCGAACAATTTCCAATGGACGCCGTGTACGGCATGCATAACTGGCCGGGCATCGAGGCGGGTGCTTTCGGCGTGGTGGCAGGGCCAATGATGGGCTCAAGCAACGAGTTCCGTGTGGTGATCAAGGGCAAGGGCGCGCACGCGGCCCAGCCCCACAAGGGCATCGATCCCATCATGGTGGCGGTGCAGATTGCCCAGAGCTGGCAGACCATCGTCTCGCGCGAGCGCAATCCGCTCGACACGGCTGTGCTGTCGATCACCCAGATCCATTCTGGCAGCGCGACCAATGTGATTCCTGATGAAGCCGTCATGATCGGGACTGTCCGCACCTTCACCACCGGTACGCTGGACATGATCGAGACGCGCATGGAGGAAATTGCGCGCCATACGGCTGCAGGCTTTCGCGCCGACGTGGATTTTGCTTTTAAGCGTAACTATCCGCCGTTGGTGAACCATGCCCGCGAGACCGAGTTCGCGATCGAGGCGATGAAGGCGGTGGCCGGAGCCGACAAGGTCAATACCAATGTCGAGCCGACCATGGGGGCGGAGGATTTCGCCTATATGTTGCAGGAAAAACCGGGTTGTTACGTCTTCCTCGGCAACGGCGAGGGCGACCATCGCGCGGGGGGGCATGGTCTGGGGCCATGCAACCTGCACAACGGCAGCTATGACTTCAATGATAATTTGCTGCCAATTGGCGCCAGCTACTGGGTTCGTCTTGCGGAGATGAGCCTGCCTGCGACCTGATCAGGGCAACTGGTCCGGGGCGCTGCCAAGGCGCTGTCCCGGGTTCATTTGTTCCAGCGCGAGTAGCGCGGCTGACTGATCGGCGCGTGCAAATGCGTGCTCAATGGTTTCGTAGTTGCGCGTTACCAATGCAGTAACTGGCAGAACCACCCCCGCGTCGCCGGCCGCTATGAGCACATTGCGCAAGTCTTTTAGTTGGCTCTTCACCTGTCCACCGGGGAGAAAATTACGGTCCAGCATGCGCTGGCCGTGCATTTCCAGGATTTTGCTCTCTGCAAAGCCACCGCGAATCGCGGCGCGCACCGCCGCCGGGTCGGCGCCTGCGGCCTGGGCTAGCAGCAAGGCTTCGGCGACGATATTGAGGGTGCCGCCAACGATCAACTGATTACATAGTTTGGCTACCTGACCACTGCCCGCAGGCCCGACCAGGGTTGGCCGGCCCATCGCCTTGAGCACGTCCTCGGCGAAGCTGAAATCGTCAAGGTCGCCGCCGGCCATGATGGCAAGGGTTCCCGCTGCGGCCCCTGCGACTCCGCCCGAAACGGGCGCATCGATAAAGCGGCAACCGTGCCGCGACAAACGCGCGTGAAATGCCAGCGCCTGGCTATGCTGGGTGGAACTCATGTCGATCCACAAGGCGCCCGAGCCCAGGGCCGGCATCACAGACTGCATGACGGCATCGACCACCTCGCCAGATTCCAGCATCGAAATAACGATCGCCGCGCCGCTCACTGCCGCCTTCGCATCGGCATGGGCCTGCACGCCCACGGCCGCCAATGCTTGCGCTTTCGCAAAGGTCCGGTTCCACGCCGCCACTTGAAAACCAGCCTGCGCAAGGCGGCAGGCCATGGGATGACCCATCAGTCCGATGCCAAGGAACGCAATACTTTGAGCGGTCATAACAAGTCCTCGAACAGTGCGTAGCGCGTGGTCACAGTTTCAATAACTCAACTACAATGGCCGGAATTATGACACGGACAATTCCCCAGAAAGCCCCTATGCACTTGCAGAAACTGCGCGCACTTTCCTTTTTGCTGATCGCACTGCCGATACTGGCTTCGGCAGCCTCGGTGGACAACGCTTCCTTGGAAATGGGTGGCGGCGCAAAGGTTCAGATGGTGCGTGTTGGCTTTCAAAAGAATTGGGAAAAGAAGTATTTTCAGTCCAACGGCACGCACGTGGCGGCGTATTGGGACTTTTCACTGGCGCAGTGGCGCGGCAATGCTTTCAACAATGTTGACGGCCAGCACCAGAACATTACTGACATTGGCGCTACGCCGACGTTCCGCTTCCAGTCTGACAGCATGCGCGGCTGGTATGCCGAGGCCGGCGTCGGGTACCACCTGCTGTCAGCGCTCTACAACAATGACAACAACAAGCTGTCGACCGCGTTCCAGTTTGGCGACCACCTGGGCGCCGGCTATGTATTCAGAAACGGCTGGGAGATGGGCATGCGGATCCAGCATTTCTCGAACGGCGGCATCAAGAAGCCGAATAGCGGCGTCAATTTTCTAGTGCTGAAACTGGCGCGCCCGTTTTAATACTGCATCAGCGGACGCTCAAAGCGGAGCAGCCACAAGCTCAGGGCGCGCTCTTTTTCATCGACACGGCCCACGCGTACCGCCTCACCCGGCTCAGCGCCGCTCACAATGGCGCCGGAGGCATCGGCGACGAACGTGGTCACGTCGGCATGGCGAACCTCGCCCTCGGCATCCACGACCCTGGTCTTCATGCCAAAGTCGTTATCGTTGGTCATCGCCAGCGTGTTCTCGTCGACCAGAGCCAGCCCTTCCGCCTTTTCGGCGACCCAACCGAGTGCGTTCAAGTCCAGCAGCTCGGTTTTCTTTATCGGAACAATATCAGACCAGTTTGCGCCGTTCCCGCTCCCGCCGCTCATGCTGCTCTTTTCGAGTTCGGACGACAAGCTTGAGATATCTGTCGCGCCGGCTATCTCAACCAGCATCAATTTGTTGATCATGCTTTCTGCGGCGCCCTCGCCTTGTTCGATGACGATGAACTTGCCTTCACCGAGCGCCACCAGGTCGCCGAGCTTGGCGTTGCCAGTGCGCCCGTGCGCGTAATCAGTGGGGTCAATCGGGTAGGCATACATTGCCACCGTTGTGCCGGTATTGGGATCGAATTCGATCCAGCGGGTGAAGCGGGCGTAGCGCTCGACCTTTTCGGCCTGGCCGGTGGCGGCGGAATGCGCTTTGCCATCGCTGAGCGGGCTTTGAAGGAAGGCATGAATGCGATCGCTGTGCGGGTCGAGCGTCATGCCCTCCATGCCGCGGTTGGCGCGGCGCAGCGCCATGACGGGAGGCAGTCCGGTGCCGGGACCATAGCGTTGTTCCACCAAGCCAGTAGCCGGATCGACCATCAACAGGAAAGGACCGTACTCGTCCGCGAGCCAGATTTTATTGCGCTTGCGGTCGTAGGCGATCGCCTCGGTATCCACGCCCCCTTCGTGGAAGCCGGCCTTGCTGTCGGGATCGAATGCCAGCGTGTTGAACAGCGGGATTTCAGCGGAACTGCCGACCGAGCCATGTGGCATGGGCAGGCCGGACGAGCGCATGCCATCGGCCACGAGGATTGGCGTGAGCGATTCCAGCCATGCGCGTCCGCCTTCTACTTTGAGGGTGCCTATCGACGGCGTGAACCCGGGCGCGGGAAAAATCTTGCTGCCCATGGTGCCCTGGCCGGTAAGGGCAGGCACCTCGGGACCATCACCATTGGGGCCACGATCAGTAACACAGAAAAACTCGAGGGCACCATCGGGTCTTGCTCCCTTGAACGCGAGACCGGAGCCGATTGACGGAAAAAATCCGTTCGGGAATTGCTCACGCACTGCCGGATGATCGCCTTCGTAAGGAACATGAAACGAGGCATCCGCTTCGATCTCGTAGCGCACGACTGAAACGCCGACCGTTCCCAGCGCATTCGCCTGCTTGTGTTGTTCGCTGAAGTCCATACGAAGAAATATACCTTAGATCGCTTGATCGATATCAAAGCCAGTGATCGCGGAAACGCGTCAGCTTACCGCCTCAGCGGTAAGAT
Source organism: Pseudomonadota bacterium (assembly GCA_040385745.1). Taxonomy (GTDB): domain Bacteria; phylum Pseudomonadota; class Gammaproteobacteria; order Burkholderiales; family Burkholderiaceae_D; genus Telluria_A. The sequence goes on along the minus strand of JAZKGU010000103.1, from coordinate 1,312 downwards.
TTTCCATCTAGCATCAACGAAGGAAAACCCATGTCGCGCACCGTGATCGGTTTATTGATGTTTCTGCTCGCGCCGGCGGCGATGGCGCAGGGCGCCTGGCTCAGCACCGGCAACGCAGGCTGGCGCATTTTGCAACAGGAAGGCAAGGCAGTCGCACTGCGCGCTACATCGCTCGCTGGCCAGGCCACGCCGGAGCCGGTGTACGTGATCGAAGTATCGCCCAAAGACGTTGGACGGCTCGCCAGCTTGCTGCATTTAAAGTTGCGGCACTGTGGAGGCTTCATGTTCCATCCATCTGAGGCGGCGGCGCGACTTGTCCTCTCCGGGCCTGCGGCTGCCTTGCCGCAGCGGGCAAAGCCGGGCTACGAGATTACACAGCAGGCGCTCGTCACGCCAGCGCTCGCGCGCATGGAAGAGGGACGTCTGGCCGCCACAATTTCGCGGCTGTCCGCATTCGGCAACCGTTTCTACAGCAGCCCGCAGGGCGCCGAGGCCTCGAACTGGATCAGGCAGACGTGGCAGGAGTTGGGCAAGGCGCACCCAGAGGTATCGGTCGCGCAATTCGCTCACGCCGGTTATGGGCAGCAGTCCGTGATCGCCACCATTCTGGGTAGCGACAAAGCCGATGAAGTTGTCGTGCTCGGCGCGCATATGGACTCGATCAATATCCTGGCGCCCAGGTCAGGCGGCGTCGCCCCGGGCGCGGATGACGATGCCTCGGGGATTGCTGGACTCACGGAAGTACTGCGCTCACTGGTGGCCAGCCAGTACAAGCCGCGCCGCACAATCAAACTGATTGCATATGCGGCCGAAGAAGTGGGACTGCGCGGATCGCAGGATATTGCGCGCGAATTCAGGAAGGCCAATATCGATGTGGTCGGCGTACTGCAACTGGACATGACCAACTACAAAGGCTCCGACAAGGACATTTATCTGATCACGGACTACACCGACGATAATCAGAATGCTTTTTTACGCCGACTGATTGCGGCTTATCTCCCGACCCTGACGGTGGGCGCCGACCAGTGCGGCTATGCCTGTTCGGATCACACTGCCTGGCACGCCCAGGGTTATGCTGCTTCGATGCCATTCGAATCCGAACTTGGCGCCGATAACCCGCATATTCATACCAAGAACGACACCTACGCCAATACGGGCAACCAAGCGGCCCATGCATTGAAGTTCACCAGACTTGCTGCAGCATTTGCCGTTGAGCTGGGCAGTGCCCCCTAGTCAAATCCCTGCCTTATCAATCTCCAGACGAAAAAAAACCCCACATTTCTGCGGGGTTTTTTCACTATAACTAGCCTGA
>JAZKGU010000102.1:0-7912 GCA_040385745.1 Pseudomonadota bacterium | reverse complement strand
CGCCCGGATAGGCCACTTCGACCCAGGCGAACGGAATGTCCACATTGGGCATGCTCTCCACGCCCAGGCGCTTGTAGGCAAACAGGCCCAGCACCATGAGCGCCACCATCACCATGGTGGCAAATACCGGATTCTTGATACTGATTTTAGTGATCCACATGGCTTAGCCTTTCGTGGCGGTGGCGAGTTCCGGCTGAGCCACGGCCGTTGGCGCTTCCATGACCTTGACCTTGGCGCCCGGCTTGACGCCTTCGAGCTTGCTGACGATGACGGTGGCGCCCTGATTGAGCCCGGAAGTCACTTCGGCCAGGCCTTCGTCTTCATTGCGCAAGCCCAGCGCCACCGGCTTGGCTACCACCTTGCCGCCTTCGATCGTGTAGACCACGTCGGCATTGTTTTCCTTGCGCAGCGCGGCCAGCGGCACCAGCGGCATCATGGCCGATTTTTGCGTGGTGATATTGCCTTTAGCGAACATGCCGCCCGAGAGCGCGCTGTCGCTGTTATTGACGGTGATGTAGACCAGCATGGAACGCGAGCCCATTTCGGTGGTCGGGTTGATGCGTGCCACCTTGCCGCTGAACTGGCGGCCCGGGTAGCCGTCGACCTTGAACTGGACTTCCTGGCCGACTTTGATGCGCGGAATCTCAGAAGCTGGCACCTGGGCTTCCAGATTCAACTGCTGCAGGTTGACGATGGTGTAGACCGGCATGTCGGGCGAGAGCTTTTCGCCGGCCTGCACGTGGCGCTTGCTGATCACGCCCGACAGCGGCGCCTTGATTACGGTGTCGTTGACGGCAATGCGTGCAAGGTCGACCAGGGCCTGGGCCGCCTTGACACTGGCCTGGGCCAGCTCCACCGAATTCTGGGTGGTGTCATACGAAGACTGCGAAATGTAATTTTGCTTGAGCAGGGCCTGGCTGTTGGCGTTGTTCTTGGTGGCAAGTGCCAGCCTGGCGCGTGCTTCGTCCAGCGTGGCCTGCTGCTGGGCCAGGCGCGCGCGCTGGTCGGCGCTGTCGAGCTGGGCCAGGACCTGGCCGGCCTTGACGCTGCTGCCTTCGCGCAGCGAGGAGTCCAGCACCACGCCTGAGACCTTGGACTTGATGGTGGCCATGGAGATCGGCATGAGCGAGCCGGACAGCGGCAGCTGGACCGCCAGTTCGGCCGTGCGCACGGCGGCCACATCGCCCCGCGCCAGTTCGTACACGTCGATCTTGGGCTTGTCGTCTTTCTTCTCGCCGGCGCCGGCTTGCGCAGGCGCGGGCTTGTTTTGCGACTGCATGGCGTAGTAGCCCCCGCCCGCGAGCGCCAGGACCACGGCGCCAATGACGGGTTTGCGCCAGCCCTTGTTGCGGGCGGTCGGCTGGGCTGGTGCGCGTGGCAAGGTTTCTAGTTTCATGGCGATGTTTTCTTATAAGTGGTCTGATCGGGGCGCCGGCCGGACCATCGTGGGATGGATGGGGTGGCGGGCGCATGGTGACACTATAGAAAATCACCAGTCCCGCCGCGCTCCAAATGCGACAGGAAGGCATTTGGGCACGATGAACTGCAAAAAAGCCGGGTCGAATGTGCATTTACTAAATAGAAATGTTTTTGTAGGGGGAGAGCGTTTGACCCTTCGCAAGCCCACCCTTGCATCCCTGGACAAAAATGCAGATACGCCATGCGTGCCGCCGCCTGTGGCGCGCCAGCCTACCCGTGAAGGGAAGTGATGTGACTGTTGAATCATCTGTTCCGTTCCCCGGCACTGACCTGGACGGGCCGGGCCGCGAGGCGCTCGACACTTTGCACCGCTTCGTGGCGGCGCTCGAACTGACCCCCACCGTGGCAGTGCACAGCATCGACCGCGATGGCATCGTGCGCTTCTGGAACCATACCTGCGCGCAAGCGTTCGGCATTTCTGCGCGCGACGCCATCGGCAAGCCGCTTAACAGGCTGATCTCTCACCCGGACCGCGAGGCCGACTTCAACGCCACCATCGAATCGGTATGGCAAACTGCCAAGGCGCCGCCGCCGCGCGACTGGCTGGTGCGCACCCCCGACGGTAGCGTGCGCTGGATGTACTCCACCCATTTCCCCGTCATGCGCGACGGCCTGCCCCAGCAAGTGTTCTGCATGGAAGTCGACGTGAGCCAGCGCAAGGTCGACGAAGCCGCCCTGCTTGAGGCAGGCAACAACTTTCGCCATTTGTTCGAACGCTCCACCGACGCCATCGTGCTCATCGAAGGGCATAGCATCATCGACGCCAACCCGGCGGCGCTGGCCATGTTTCACTGCGCCAGTCTCGACGAGCTCAACGGCAAAACCCTGCTCGATTTCTCGCCGCCGCGCCAGCCCTCTGGCGAGCCCTCGGTCATGGCCGACGCCTCCATTGCTGCGCAAACTTTCATCGAGGGCAATCGGCGCTTCGAATGGCATTACGTGCTGCCTGACGGCACGGCATTCTGGGCCGAAGTGCTGCTCACCTCGGTGGCTTTCGATCACCAGTTTCTGTCTTATGCGGTACTGCGCGACATCAGCGAGCGCAAGGCCACCGAAAGCACGCTGCTCATGGCGGCCCAGGTCTTCGAGAACAGCCGCGATGCCGTGGTCATCCTTGATGCCAATCATATTGTTCTGGCCGTCAACAACGCATTCACCCGGATTACGGGCTTTAGCCTGGGCGACATTGTCGGCGCCGAGTTACCCGGTTTGCATGACGGCATGCACGACGCCACGTTTTACCAGCAAATTTGGGATTACGCGAGGGCGCACGATCACTGGGAAGGCGAGGTCTGGCATGCGCGCAAAAATGGCGAGGAATACCCGGTCTGGGTAGCGCTCACGGCCATCCGCAACAGCAGCGGCCAGGTAGCCAACTACATGGCCATTCTGGCCGATATCACCGACCGCAAGCGTAGCGAGGAGCGCACTCGCTATCTGGCCGAGCACGACTTCCTGACCGATCTGCCCAACCGCGTGCTGTTTCTCGACCGCCTGCAGCAGGCGCTGGCCACGGCGCGCCGCAAGCAAACCATGGTGGCGGTCATGTTCCTCGACCTTGACCGCTTCAAGGGCATCAACGACCGCTTCGGCCACCACGTGGGCGACGCCGTGCTCAAGGAGGTGGCGGGCCGGCTCACCGGTTGCGTGCGCGGGGTCGACACCGTCAGCCGCCAGGGCGGCGACGAATTCGTCGTGATCCTGGCCGACATCGGCGGAATCGACCAGGCCGCCCACGTGGCGGGCAATGTGATGCAGGCGGTGTCGCAGCCGGTCCAGGTGGGCGAGCAGAGCGTTTCGGTGTCGGTCTCCATCGGCATCAGCATCAGCCCGCTGGACGGCGACGAGCTCGACACCTTGCTCCAGCATGCCGACGTGGCGATGTACCACGCCAAGCAGAACGGGCGCAATGCCTTCAGTTTTTTCAGTCCCGAAATGAACGCCCATGTAATCGAGCGCGTGGAGATGGAGAACAAGCTGCGCAATGCGCTCGCCAATGGCGAGTTCGAGCTGGTCTACCAGCCCGAGATCAGCATCGAGTCCGGCCTGACCACCGGTGTTGAAGCCTTGCTGCGCTGGCGCCATCCCCAGCGCGGCCTGCTCACACCCGACCAATTTTTGCACGTGGCCGAGGAGTGCGGCCTGATGGTGCCGATTGGCGAGTGGGTGCTGCGCGCGGCCTGTGCCCAGGCGCGCGCCTGGCGCGATCACGGCTTTCCGGTGGTGGTGGCGGTCAATCTGTCGAACGTGCAGTTTCTCGACGACGGCCTGTTGCCCTGCATTGATGCAGCGCTGGCCGATTCGGGCCTGGCGCCCGAGTATCTGGACCTGGAGATTACCGAAGGCGTGATCATGGACGGCGCCGCCAGCACCGTGGCCACGGTCAACGCCTTGCGCGCGCGCGGGGTCCAGCTCACCATCGACGACTTCGGCACCGGCTACTCGAGCCTGTCAAACCTGCGCCGCTTTCCGCTCTCCAAACTGAAGATCGACCGCTCCTTCATCGACGATATCAGCCATGGTCCGGCCGACGCCAACATTATTCCCGCCATCATCGCGGTGGCGCGTAGCCTCAAATTACGCGTGATCGCCGAAGGCGTGGAAACAGCCGAGCAACTGCACTTTCTGCGCGAGCATGGCTGCGACGAGTATCAGGGCTATTACGCTGGCATCGCGCGCGCCGATCCCGATCTTGGTCAAGGACCGGCGAGCTAGGCTGCCAGCTCAGCCAGACTCGCCAAGACCGTGCGATTCGTCGAACAGGCGCAGGCGCGCCAATACCTGGCCGTGGTCCGATGCCTCGGGCAGGTTCAGCACCAGGTGATCGTTCAGGTAGACCACATCGACCACTTCGCCGATGGCGCCTGGCAGGGCGGGATTGAAATGTTCCGACACCAGGATATGGTCGATAGTCGTGTACTGGCCTTCGTGCACGATGCTCCAGCCAACATGGTGCAGCTGGTCATGGGTTTTCTGCAGCTGGTAGGCATCGAACAGGCGCCCTGTCATGGGGGTGCCGGCGCCGAGCACAATGGTGGTGGTGACGGCGTCGGCCACATCGTTGAAGTCGCCCAGCACGATCTGGGGGCGGCCGTTGTCGCGCGCCATATTGGTCATGAGCACGCGTAGCGCCACGGCCTCGGTGCCGCGCCGCACCAGCGAGCGCAGGCAGGCCAGGCCGAACAACAGCGGGTCTTCGCCGGTGTCGCCATTGCGATAATCGGGCCGCTTCGATTTCAGGTGCACCACCACCACATCGAGCGTGAGGTCGGGGCCAACGACCACTGCTGCATGCACTACCGGGCGCGAAAAGCGGTCGGCTTCGCGCGTGCCTTCGGGCAGCGCCACCCCTTCCGGATACAGTGCGTGGGCCGTGCCCGGCGCGGCCAGCGGCAGGCGCGACACCAGCGCCACCGAGGGCGTGAGGCGGTCGGCCGCGGGATCCGGATCGAAGCCCACATGGATGGCGTCGCGGTAGTTGCGGGTGCGGCGCAGCACTTCGCGCAGGCAGGCCTGGGAGAAAATTTCCTGGAAGCCGATCAGATCGGCATCGAGCAGATCGATCTGGCGCGCGGTCCAGTCGAGTTTGGCTTCGTATTCTTCCTGCGTGATCGGCAGCAGGTTTTCGTACAGCTTCGCGCCAGGCGGGGCGAGGTTGAAGACATTGAAGGTGGCAAAGCGGATCTCTTGCTGCATAATAAGCACCCCTCCATTGAAGCTTTAGCGTACCACGATGGCCAAGAAAGAGCATATTTCAGAAACACCAGCCACGCAGTTCCTGCGCAAGAACGGTGTTGTCTTTACCGAGCACCCCTATGCCTACGAGGACAAGGGCGGCACCGCGGTGTCGGCGCGCGAGCTGGGCGTTGCCGAGCACGACGTCGTCAAGACCCTGGTCATGCAGGACGAGTCGGCCAAGGCCTTGATCGTGCTCATGCACGGCGACTGCAAGGTGTCGACCAAGAATTTGGCGCGCGCCATCGGCTGCAAGGCGGTCGAGCCGTGCAAGCCCGAGGTGGCGCAGCGCCAGTCCGGCTACCAGGTGGGCGGCACCTCGCCGTTCGGCCTGCGCAAGGCGCTGCCCGTGTACGTGGAGCAGAGCATCCTTGATCTGGACAAGATTTACATCAACGGCGGACGGCGCGGCTACCTGGTCGGCATCGCCCCCGGGGTGCTGGTCGAGCAGCTCGGCGCCACCGCCGTCAACTGTGCATTGGCCGAGTGATGGTGTATATTCTCGTCCCGGCGCCGCCCGCACCCGCATACTAAGAGAGACACTATGAACACCGCCATCTTTACCCTCGTCGCCTACCTGATCGGTTCGATTTCCTTTGCCGTGGTGATGAGCCACATCTTCGGCCTGTCCGATCCGCGCACCTATGGTTCGGGCAATCCGGGCGCCACCAACGTGCTGCGCAGCGGGAATAAGAAGGCCGCCATCGCCACCCTGATTGGCGACGCCGCCAAAGGCTGGTTCGCGCTATGGCTGGCCGAGCTGCTGCAGGAGCGCTACGGCATCACCACCGCCGGGCTGGCGCTGGTCGCTCTGGCGGTATTTGTTGGCCACCTGTATCCAGTGTTTTTCAAGTTCAAGGGCGGCAAAGGCGTGGCCACGGCCTTGGGCGTGCTGATCGGCATTAACATCTGGCTGGGCCTGGCCACCATGGTGACCTGGCTGGTGATTGCCTATGCCTTCCGCTACTCCTCGCTGGCTGCGCTGGTGGCCGCGATTTTTGCGCCTTTCTATTATGGTCTGCTGTTTGGCGTGAATGAAATGCTGCTGGCAGTGGTGATCATGAGCGCGCTGCTGCTCTGGCGTCACAGCAAGAATATCGCCAATCTGATGGCTGGCAAGGAAAGCCGCATCGGCAGCAAAAGCGCGGCCAAAGCTGGCGCGCGCAAATAAAAGCATTCACCGAACCGGGAGCCGACATGAAACTGCGCATTGATTTTGTTTCCGATATTTCTTGCCCGTGGTGCGTGATCGGGCTCAAGTCGCTTGAACAGGCCCTGATCAACATCGGCGAGGAAGCCAGTGTCGATATTCATTTCCAGCCTTTCGAACTGAACCCGCAGATGGCGCCCGAGGGCGAAGACATCGGCGAACACCTGCAGCGCAAGTATGGCGCCAGCCAGGCCCAGAGCGCCCAGACCCGTGCCATGATCCAGCAGCGCGGCGCCGAGGTGGGCTTTCGCTTCGAAATGGAGCAGCGTGGGCGCATCTACAACACCTTCGACGCGCACCGCCTGCTGCATTGGGCCGAGTTGCAGGAAAGTGCGCAGGCCGACCTGATAGGCGTGCAGCGCGCCCTCAAGCTGGCCCTGTTCGGCGCCTACTTCACCCACGGCCTGAGCCCGGCGTCGCACGAGGTGCTCGCGCAGGTGGCTGGCGAAGTGGGACTCGATGCGGACGAAGCGCTGGAAGTGCTTGCCAGTGGCGCCTACGGCGACGAAGTTCGCGAACGCGAGCAGTTCTTTCAGCGTGCCGGCATCAACTCGGTACCGGCCATCATCATCAACCAGCGCCATTTGATTTCCGGCGGCCAGCCGCCCGAGGTGTTCGAACAGGCGCTGCGCGACATCGCCGCGATGGCCGCGCCGGACTAGTCGCTGTTGTATTTCAGCCAGCGTGACAATTGGCGAGACTGCGCGCGCGTCAAATAGGTTTTAATAGTAAAATATATTTCCATGTGGAAATATTGACTATTAGAAGGGGATGCCATGGCCACCGCCAGCTGGAACGGAACCATGATTGCGCAGGCGGATAACGCCCAGGTGCAGCTGGTCGACAATAATGTGTATTTCCCGCAGGCGTGCGTGAATATGGACTATCTTCAGGCCAGCACCCATACCTCGGTGTGCGGCTGGAAGGGCACGGCCAGCTACTACGACGTGGTGGTTGACGGCAAAGTCAATTTCAATGCAGCCTGGATCTATCGCGATCCATTGCCTGACGCGCGCAACATTGCCGGGCATCTTGCGTTCTGGAAGGGCGTCAACGTCGAACGCTAGCCTGATTTTGGTGCAGTGCACAGTTTCAGTGCTGAAATACCTCCCCGTATTGCCCGTTTCACTCTTCCCCTTGTCGCTTGTCCCCTGAATCGTGCTGGCACGGCGCTTGCTGTATTCACTGCATCAGCAACCCGATTCCTAAAAGACGAGACGACAACCATGACTACCGATGATAAAAGCTCCATATTGCGCCGCAGCCTGCTCAAGGCCGGTGCCGCCGCCTCCGTAACCGGCTTGATGAGCGGGGGCGTGTTTGCCGCCGGCTCCGACAAGCCCGAGCTCGAGACCGTCAAGGTGGGCTTTATTCCCCTGACCGATTGCGCCTCGGTGGTGATGGCCTCGGTTCTGGGCCTGGACAAGAAGTATGGCATCAAGATCGTGCTGAGCAAGGAGTCGTCCTGGGCCAGCGTGCGCGACAAGC
>JAZKGU010000101.1:0-14866 GCA_040385745.1 Pseudomonadota bacterium | reverse complement strand
ACTTGGAGAATTTCCGAGACTTTCATGGTGGCCGCCCTTGTCTGATGAGGTTATAAGTGGATGTCTTTTTATAAGCCTTGCTCCGAATGTATCGTAAGCGTGACAAAAAATCCAGCATTGCGAAATATCAAAGCCGTCCCGGGCGATGTGTTCCGTGTCTGTGCATTTTAGCTAGTAATCCATGCTTGTGTACAGGAACGGCGTGCTACGATTCCGGCCATCCCTTTTTGACATGACGAGACCACCATGAGCGGCCCTCACTACCCCGGCTTCGACACCTTGTCGCTGCACGCCGGCGCCACCCCCGACCCGGCCACCGGCGCCCGCGCCACCCCTGTTTATTTCACGTCTTCGTTCGCCTTCAAGGACTCCGATCACGCAGCTTCGCTGTTCAATATGGAGCGCGCCGGCCACGTCTATTCGCGCATCTCGAACCCGACCAACGCGGTGCTGGAAGAGCGCATTGCCGCGCTCGAAGGCGGCGTGGCCGGCATCGCCACCGCCAGCGGCCAGGCAGCCATGCACCTTGGGCTGGCGACAATTGCCGGCGCCGGTTCGCACATCGTCGCCTCGCGCGCCCTCTACGGCGGTTCGCAAAACCTGCTCGGCTACACCCTCAAACGCTTCGGCATCGAGACCACCTTCGTCGACCCGCGCGATCACGACGCCTGGCGCGCCGCGATCCGGCCCAGCACCAAGGTGCTGTTTGCCGAAACGCTGGGCAATCCCGGTCTCGATGTACTCGACATCGAAGCAGTCGCCGCGATCGCCCACGACAGCCACCTGCCGCTGATGCTCGATTCGACCTTCACCACGCCGTATCTGCTGCGCCCTTTCGATCATGGTTCCGATCTGGTATTTCACTCCGCTACAAAATTTCTGTGCGGGCACGGCACCGCCATTGGCGGCCTGCTGGTCGACGGCGGCACCTTTGACTGGCAGGCCGCGTACGAGCAAACCGGCCGCTTCGCCGAACTGTGCGAGCCCTACGAGGGCTTCCACGGCATGGTGTTCGCGGAAGAATCGACCGTGGCCGCTTTTTCGCTGCGCGCGCGGCGCGAAGGCCTGCGCGACTTCGGCGCGGTCATGAGCCCGCACAACGCCTTCGCCGTCCTGCAGGGCATCGAAACACTAAGCCTGCGCATGGACCGCCACGTAGCTAACACGCGCAAGGTGGTCGAGTTCTTGCTGGGCCAGGCCGCGGTGGAATCGGTCTCCTATCCCGAACTGGACTCGCACCCCGACTACGAACTGGCCAAACGCCTTCTGCCCAAGGGCTGCGGCGCGGTATTCTCGTTCAGCCTGAAAGGCGACCGCGCCGCCGGGCGCCGCTTTGTCGACGGTCTCAAGGTGTTTTCGCACCTGGCCAATGTCGGCGACGCCAAGTCGCTGGTAATCCACCCCGCTTCCACCACCCACTTCCGGGTACCGAGCGAGCAGCTGGCCGCCTCGGGCATCACCGAGGGCACCATGCGTCTGTCGGTGGGCCTGGAGAACGCCGACGACTTGATCGAGGACCTGGCGCGCGGCCTCAAACTGTCGCAGAAAGGGGCTTGAGGTGATTTTGAACCTGCACGGCGAGCGCGCCTATTGCTACACCGGCGGAAAAGCCTTCGATGCTGCCCGGCCCACCGCGGTCTTCATTCACGGCGCCCAGAACGACCATTCGGTGTGGGCGCTGCAAACGCGCTACTTCGCCCACCATGGTTTTAACGTGCTGGCGGTGGACCTTCCGGGCCACGGCCGCAGCACGGGCGCCGCCTTGGTGCGCGTGGAAGACATGGCGGCCTGGATCCTGGCGCTGATGGACGCTGCCGGCGTGCAGCAGGCGCTGCTTGCGGGGCACAGCATGGGTTCGCTGGTGGCGCTGGAGGCAGCATTCATGGCGCCCGAGCGGGTCAGCGACCTGGCCATGCTGGGCACCACCTACCCGATGAAAGTGTCGGACGCCCTGCTCGACAGTGCAAAACACAATGAACAGGCTGCCATCGACATGGTCAATATCTTTTCGCACTCGACCATGGCGCATAAGCCGTCCTGCCCGGGGCCGGGATTTTCGGTCATGGGCGGAGCGCGCAGGCTGATGCAGCGCATGTCTGCGATTAATCCTGCCCAGTTGTTTCACACCGATTTTTCGGCTTGCAATGCTTACGCCAACGGCCAGGCAGCTGCCGAATCGGTCCAGTGTCCGGTGCTGTTCATTTTTGGCAGCAAGGATATGATGACCCCCGCGCGCTCGACCAAAACCCTGACCGCAGCTATCCGGCACGGGCGGGTCGTCACGGTCGACGCGGGCCACGCGCTGATGGCCGAACAGCCCGATGCCGTGCTCGATGCCCTGTTCGGATTCGCTCGCCAAGGTGCCCGATGACTACCCGCCACGCAAGTTTTGCCGAGTTTTATCCTTACTACCTGAGCCAGCATGCCAATCTGGTGTGCCGGCGCGCCCATTTCATCGGCAGCACCCTGGCCATTGTTGCCCTCGTCCAGTATGTGTTGAGCGCCAATGGCTGGTGGATCCTGGCAGCGCTGCTTGCCGGCTACGGCGGCGCCTGGATCGGCCACTTTTTCTACGAAAAGAACCGCCCTGCCTCGTTTACACAGCCGCTGTTTTCGTTCATGGCGGACTGGAAGATGTGGTGGCAAATGTTGACCGGCAAAATAAGCTGGCTTTAAAAAGGAGTCGCACATGGAGATGAAACGCATCAACGCTGGAAAACTGCGCGCGATTGGCTACGACGCGAAAGAGCGCATTCTGCGGGTCGAACTCGAAGGCGGCGTGGCGATCGATTATTCCGGAGTGGGGACCGAAGTATGGCGCAAGCTGTCCACCTCGGCTTCTGCCTGGAGCTACTACCGCGACAACATCGAAGAAGAATTCGCCGGGAAGCGCAGCGCGGTGAGCAAGGCCTCCGACCGCAAGGCGCTCGATGATTTGTTTGGCGGACCCTGATGCCGGCGCGCCGCATGCTACTCAAAGCGGCTGCGGCGGCTTCCCTGGCTGGCTGCCAGTCCTTTCCTGCACCCTCAACCGAAAAGAAAACGATGTACGGACTCATTGGAAAAATCAATACCAAACCCGGGCAGCGTGACGCCCTTGCAGCTATCCTGCTCAAGGGCACCAGCGCCATGCCGGGCTGTTTGAGCTATATCGTCGCCAACGACCCCAAGCTCGCCGACTCGCTGTGGATCACGGAAGTGTGGGACAGCGCCGAGAGCCACAAGGCTTCGCTGGCCCTGCCAGCGGTCAAGGAGGCGCTCACGCAGGGCAGGCCCTTGATTGTAGGCTTCGGCGAGCGCTTCGAAACCATTCCCATCGGCGGCGTAGGCTTGCTCAAGTAGGTAGGTCGAACGCGCAGTGGCACCGCAAATATTGTCGACCAAAAACACTAATTGTGTAACAGTATCACTCCTGAAGAACTGAACGACCTAACGTGATTTTAGAAAACAACTGGCGGCGCTTGCTGACGGGACGCCGCCTTGGCGCCGTGATCTTGTTGACCGCGGCCGCATCAGGCGCCATTGCGCAGCAGGCTATCGCGCCCACCCCGATTGAAAGCTTTTTCGAGAACAACGCCTTTGGTGGCGCCGTGCTCTCGCCCACCGGTCGCCACCTAGCAGTACGCACCGGTCTGAAGGGCCGGCGCGACGTGCTTGCCGTTATCGATCTCGACAACAGCTCGGGCAAGGCCGTCGCCGAATATTCGGATGCCGACATTGGCGAGTTTCAGTGGGTGAACGACGACCGCCTGGTGTACAACTTGCGCGACTCGCGCCAGGCCAGCGGAGATATGGACGAAGGCCCGGGGCTGTACGCCGTCAACCGCGACGGCACCGAACGGTTGCAACTGGCCGACCGCACCCACCGGCGCGTCTCGCCACAGCCGTGGAATACGTTCTTGCTCGATCAAATCGGTGGCCAGGACTCGGACTGGATCTATGTGCAGCGCCCCATGTACGATCGATGGGACAAGTATTATGGCACCCGCCTGCGCCGGCTAAATACCAGAACAGGCAAATCGGAAGTGGCGTCCGAGCCCGACGTGGAAGTGAGCGGCTTCATGCTCGACTTCAAGGGCGAACCAGGCCTGGCTTACCTATCCAATGCGATCAAGAACAAAATCTTCTATCGCGATCCTGCTACCGACAAATGGCGGGAACTGGCCAGCTATGCCACCTACACCGGCTCCAGGGACATGATCAAGCCACTTGGCTTCGGTCCGGACGGCAGCTTGTTCGTCGTCGCCAACGCGGGCCAGGATACCTCGACCTTGCGCAGCTTTGACTTTGCGGCTGGCAAGGTCAGCGCGGACGAAATCGTGGTCACCAAAGGCTATGACTTCGATGGCAGCCTGGTCACCAGCGACAAGATCCTGGGCGTACGTCTGACTACGGACGCCACATCGAACATCTGGTTCGATCCGGCAATGAAAGAGATTCAGAGAGCAGTCGATCTTGCCTTCCCCGCCACGGTCAACCTGCTCACGGTTCCTGCCCGGCCAGGGTCCACCCGCGTGCTGGTTGAATCGTACTCCGACGTGCAGCCTTCGCAATTCGCGCTGTACGACACCAAGACCGGGCTGATCAACCGGGTGGGCAGCGCCTATCCGAAAATCGACAGCGCGCGCATGGCCCGCCAGGAACCGCTGAGCTATAAGTCGCGCGATGGCCTCACGATTCCCGGCCTGCTGACCCTGCCGCCAGGCGGCGTCAGGAAAAATCTGCCCATGGTGGTCCTGATCCATGGCGGACCATGGGTGCGCGGGGCGAGCTGGGGCTGGGATCCCGAAACCCAATTTCTGGCATCGCGCGGCTATGCGGTCCTGGAGGTAGAATTTCGCGGCTCGACGGGTCTGGGCGTGGCCCATTTCGAGGCCAGCTTCAAGCAGTGGGGCCTGGCCATGCAACATGACATTGCCGATGGCACGCGCTGGGCCATCGAGCAAGGCATCGCCGATCCGAAACGAATCTGCATTGCTGGCTCGAGCTATGGCGGCTATGCCACCTTGATGGGACTGGTCAACGATCCGGACCTGTACCGCTGCGGCTTCGAATGGCTGGGGGTGACCGACATCGAATTGATGTACACCGGTACCTGGTTCACCAAGTCCGACCTGGATGAGGGCACCCTTCGCTATGGCATGCCGGTGATGATAGGCGATGTCGTCAAGGACGCGGCCCAGCTCAAGGCCACCTCACCGATTCAGCAAGCCGCGCGCATTCGCCAACCTTTGCTGTTGGCATACGGCGCTGAGGACAAGCGCGTGCCGCTCTTCCACGGGAAAAAATTTTACTCGGCAGTTACCCGCACCAACAAGCAGGTGGAATTCGTCGATTACAGCGGCGAGGGGCATGGCTGGTCCCTGCCAAAAAATCGCATCGACTTCTGGCAGAGGGTAGAGAAATTCCTCGACAAGCACATCGGTTCAGGCTCGCTGCGCGTCCCCGCCTCGCAGGACACTAACTAGCCGAAGCCGGGTCTTGGCGAGCGCTCTGAAACCATTCCCCCGGGCGCAGTGGGCCTACTGAAGTAGCAGACCTGCTGCGCCATTTCCCCTAACGCCCGGTGTTCACCGTCACCGTTGACGTTGCCTGATTGCCGGCGCGGTCAAACGCAGTCGCGCTCAGGACATGCGCGCCTGGCGTCAAAGACACCGTGATGTTGAGAGTGGCGCCGGCTACTTGAGTGAGTACCTTCCCATCGACCATCAACACGATTTGAGTGACGCCGACGTTATCGCTTGCGGTGACGCTGATCTTGACGTTGCGCTTAGTGGTGATGCCATTGAGCGGAGCGGCAAACGCCACCCTGGGAACTACAGTATCGAGAACGGGCACTGGCGGCGGTGTGGCCACCGTTGCCGCTTCATAGG
The DNA here is from genome assembly GCA_040385745.1 of Pseudomonadota bacterium. Classification (GTDB taxonomy): domain Bacteria; phylum Pseudomonadota; class Gammaproteobacteria; order Burkholderiales; family Burkholderiaceae_D; genus Telluria_A. The sequence continues at coordinate 8,993 of JAZKGU010000101.1, read as the reverse complement.
CGCCGATATCGATGGCGCCATCGACAGCACGCGGCTCGCTTTGGGCAATGTGGCGGTACTGGCTGGCAGGCGCCAGTGCGTAACCGCTGGCAGCGGCACCGACGGGCGTGCCGGCGTTGATGAAAGGCGCACCGGAGCCGGGCCGCAGATCGAAATTCGCACGATCCACAAATGCCGGCGCCGCAGAACGATAATTGCTGCGATCGATTGCGCCCGGCTGATTGCTCAGCACCCCAATACCTGCGATGACATTATTTTGCAGCAGCGCAGGGGTGCTCACACCAGCACCAATCAGCACGTAGGTGCCGCCCGAACTGGAGTCGTTCAAAAAGGTGTTGTTGACCACATACAGGTCCTGACCTGGATTGGTGGCGCCTTCCATGCCATAGGCCAGCAGATGCGGATTCTGATTGGCCGAGGGCTGCTGGATCACGTTGCCGATAACGTAGGCGGTGCCGGCATTGGGCAGGTCGATTTCGTAGCTGGGCTGGCCCGCTGCCGTAGTGCCAGTCGCGCCGGGAGCGGTACTGGAAAAACGATTGTAGACAATCGTGTTGATGCGCGCGCGCGACTTCAGATTGTGCCCTGCATGGGCATCGTGCGAGTAGTTGTGACGAAAGGTCAGGCTGCCGGCGTTACCGATGTAGACATTGTGCGTGTAGCCAGTGCCAAAACCGTTGTGACCGAACTCCGTGCCTTCGATGACGATGTCGCTGGCGGTATTAACGCCGCTAAGAACCCCATTCTCGTTATCGTGCAAAAAGCTGTTACGCAGCGTGAAGTGGGTGCCTTCGAGGCGCAGCGCGGCCCCGTTCTGGTCCGGCACCTTGGCGCCGAGCATTTCGACATTCTCGACGACGACGCTGTTACCGGTGATGACCCAGGTGCCTTTGCCGGCCGCGTTCATCCCGGCCGCATCGATGCGCGGACGACCGTTGACACCCCGGATGGTCAAATTGCTCGCGGCGACTGTGCACACGTCGCCGGAGTAAGTGGTGCCGCCTGTGATTTCAACAACATCGCCGGCTGCTGCCCGGGTAATGGCAGCGCATGGGGTGGCGAAGGCCATCCCAGGGCCAACCGTGAGCGTGGCGGCCGATGCGGCGCCTGCAGCGGCGAACAGCGCAAGGGCGCCGCCCTGCAGGCAGATTTTTTTGATAGTAAGGGATGGCTGAACGGCTGTGCGCATGAGGTTCCTGTAGGCTGAAATGCAAGGTGCAGGAGGTCGGAGTCCGACGACGAGGACGCAGCCTAATCGATTAAACCGAGCACAGCTGTAACGATTCGTAAGCGAGCTTGTCAGGCTTGCTAGGCAAATTATTCAGCCTTGCAGAGAGCCCACTGCGAAGTGCTCGGCCAGAGTCTGCTCCAAGCCTCCTTCCACCGCCAGCTCCACTTGGCGCGCAAGAGCGCTGGTATTGAGTGTCATCGGCGAAGCGGGGTCCAGATCGAGTGCCTTGTTAGCGTCGACCGCCACCCCGCCGAACACGAACAGGCGGTAGACATCGGCCAGCCGCACCTTGTTGACGTTGACCAGCAATACCCAGTTGTCGGCGCTTTCGCGCGCCCGCTTGCCCCACTTGGCGCGCCGGGTCAGATCGTCCTGCACCCGCCCGACCCAGCCCTCCTCGTGCATGCGCTCGAGCAGGGTGGTCATTTCATCGTAGCCGAAGCGGGTATGCGCGCGGATGGTTGCACTCGACACCAGCGCCGTGTCGCTGACCTGGGCGCTGCCATGCAGCACCTTGAGGATGGCCATGGCGTCGACGAAGGCGCCGCCCGGCACCGGCTGGTACCACCAGCGTTCGTACTTCACCACCGGCAGCGCTGCCACCAGCACCGCGCCGATCAGCGTGATCAGCCATGACACGTAAATCCAGAGCAGGAACAGCGGCAGCGCAGCGAGCGCGCCGTAGATGATGGCGTAGGCCGGAAACTGGCGCGCAAACAGGGCGAACAGGCGCTTGGCCACTTCGAAGGCAATCGCCGCAGCCACCCCGCCCCACATGGCGTCACGCCAGTCCACGAAACGATTGGGAATGCCCATGTAGAGCAGCGTGTAGGCGCCCGTGGTCAGGCCCACCGACACCAAGGTATAGAAAACGCCCGACAGCATCGGAGCATCCTTGGCCAGGGTGCTGGTGGCCATGAACAGCTGCGAGGTGGCGGTGATCGACAGGCCGAACAGCAGCGGCCCAAGCGTGACCAGGGCCCAGTAGATGGTGATGCGCTGGGCCAGCGGGCGCGTCTGCTTGACCTTCCAGACCTGGTTGAAGGCGCGTTCAATCATGCCCATCATGGCGGCCGACGTGATCAGCAGAGCCACCGCACCCACCGCCGACAGGCCCTTGGCCTTGCTGGCGAACTGCGTAAGGTTACCGCTGATGGTATTGGCTATTCCCCTGGGCATCATGGTCTGGATGAAATAGGCCTCCAGCGCCGCGCGGAAATTCGTAAAGATGGGAAAGGTCGTGAAGATTGCGAGGATGATGGTGAGCAATGGCACCAATGCCAGCGTGGTGGTAAAGGTCAGGCTGCCCGCCACCTGCGGGATTTTCTCTTCGGTGAGGCGGCGCCGCGCAAAATGGAACAGGTCGCGCGCTTCGCTCCAGGTCAGTCCCCGCACCATATCAACGCTGGAATGGATGATGGCGTTGCTTGAGCGCGATAGGGTATGGACTGTTTTGGAGAGCATGGATTGTCGAAAAACGCGCAGGCGGCGGCGATGCGGGGGTGTAAAGCGCCCTATAATACCAATGATGAACGCACCCACTCCGATTATTCTTGTTTTGTACTACTCGCGCCATGGCGCCACTCGCAAGCTGGCCGAACTCATAGCACAGGGCATTGAAAGCGTCCCCGGCGTCGATGCGCGCCTGCGCACCGTGCCTGCGGTCTCGACCGTGACCGAGGCCACCGAATCGGATATTCCCGCCGACGGCGCCCCTTACGTCGAATTGTCCGACCTGAGCGAGTGCGCCGGCCTCGCGCTGGGCTCGCCCACGCGCTTCGGCAATATGGCTGCGGCCATGAAGTATTTTCTGGACGGTACCGCAACGCAATGGCTTTCCGGCACCCTGTCGGGCAAGCCGGCGGTGGTTTTCACTTCCACGGGCAGCCTGCATGGCGGCCAGGAATCGACCCTGCTGACCATGATGATCCCGCTGCTGCACCACGGGATGATGGTCATGGGCCTGCCCTACACCCACCCTGAACTGATGACCACCTCCAGTGGCGGCAGCCCCTATGGCCCCACCCACTGGTCCGGCATCGAAGGCAACAAGCCAATCACGGACGACGAAAAACGCCTGGCCATCGCGATGGGCAAGCGCCTGGCCGACACCGCCGTCAAGTTGCAAGGAGTTCGCTGATGCAAGCACCTAAATATTCCAGTTACTTCCACATCGGCGCAATCGTCAGCCTGGTGATTCTGATCGCCTGGCTCATGGCCTGGGAAATTCTGATTGCCCCGCTCAAGCCGGGCGGTTCCTGGCTGGCGCTCAAGGCAGTGCCGCTGCTCATTCCGCTGGGCGGGGTGGTAAGACGCGATATTTATACCCTGCAGTGGTCGTCCATGGTCATCCTGCTGTATTTCACCGAGGGTGTGGTACGCGCCTGGAGCGACACCGTGCCGGCTTCGCAGCTCATGGCCTGGGGCGAAATCATTCTGGTGTGCGTGTATTTTGCGTGCGCGCTGCTCTACCTGCGCCCGTACAAAAAGGCCGCCAAGCGCATGGCCAAGGAACTGCTGGAAAAGGTCAACACCAGCAAATCGAAATGAGCGACGATTTTCTAGCGTGCTGTCGCGCCATTGTGGGCGACACCCAGGTGCTCACGCTCGACGCCGACAAGGCGCCCTATCTCACCGATTGGCGCGGCCGGTTCACCGGCAGTGCGCGTGCCGTGCTGCGGCCACAAAACACCACCGAGGTAGCCGACCTGGTCAAAGTCTGCACCCGCTTTCGGGTCCCGCTGGTGCCGCAGGGGGGCAAGACCGGACTGGTGCTGGGCAGCGTACCTGACGCCAGCGGCAACTCGGTGGTGCTCTCGCTGGGACGCATGAATCAAGTGCGCGCGGTCGACCCGCTCAACCGCACGCTGACTGCCGATGCCGGCTGCATCCTGAGCGTCATCCAGGACGCCGCCGCCGCCCACGGCTGCCTGTTTCCCCTGTCGCTGGCGGCCGAAGGCAGTTGCACCATTGGCGGCAACCTGTCCACCAATGCCGGCGGCACGGCGGTACTCAGATACGGCACCGCGCGCGAACTGTGCCTGGGGCTGGAAGTGGTCACGCCCCAGGGCGACATCTGGAATGGCTTGCGCGGCCTGCGCAAGGACAATACCGGCTACGACCTGCGCGACCTGCTGATCGGGGCCGAAGGCACGCTGGGCATCATCACTGCTGCCGTACTGCGCCTTTTCCCCCAGCCCAAGGCCAGCATTACTGCACTGGTGGCCCTGTCCTCGCCGCGCCACGCGCTGGCCTTGTTCACCCTGATGCAGGACCAGTGCGGCGCCAGCCTGACCGGTTTTGAGCTGATGTCCGATTACGCCTTGCGCCTGGTCGCGACCCATTTCCCGGCCCTCCCCCAGCCCTTCGGCGTGCGCCACGCGCACTATGTGCTGATCGAGGTCTCGAGCAGCGAGTCTGAACTGCACGCAGTCGAATTGCTGGAAGGGGCGATCGAACTGGCGCTGGACCGCGACCTGGCTGACGACGCCGTCGTGGCCACTTCGGTAGCGCAGTCGCGCGGCCTGTGGCAAGTGCGCGAGCACATTTCCATGGCGCAAGCCGCTGCAGGCAAAAATATCAAGCATGACATTTCCCTGCCCATCTCCTGCATTGCAGATTTCATCGAAACAACCGACGCCGCACTGCTGAATGTATTTCCGGACTGCCAACTGGTATGCTTTGGGCACGTAGGGGACGGAAACCTGCACTACAATGTGGCGCCGGCGGATGGCGAAGACCACGATGCCTTCCTGGGCAACCAGGAGATCATCAACCGCATCGTGCACGACAGCGTGGTGGCGTTTTCCGGCTCCATTTCGGCCGAACACGGCATCGGCGCGCTCAAGCGCGACGAGCTGGCGCGCACCAAGTCGGCCGTTGAGATGGACATGATGCGGGCCATTAAGGCAGCACTCGATCCGCTTGGCATCATGAATCCTGGCAAAATCTTGTAATCAACGGGGAGATGGATATGTTGCGTATTCTGATTGCAGCCACACTGGCCACCACCTGCGGCAGCGTGCTCGCCCAGCCTTTGTACAAGTGCAGTGTCGATGGCACCGTGACCTATTCCAGCGAAAAATGCAAAGGTAAAACGCTGGGTGAGATCTCCCCGCCCGAACCGCGCAAGCTCAAGCCGGGGCTGGCCGCCGCCGACCTGGAGCGCGACAGGGCGCTGGCCAACCGGATGGAAAAAGACCGCCTGGCGCGCGATGCGCGCGATGAAAAGAGCGCCAGTAGCGCCGCCGCGCCCACCGACAATGCCGAGCCGATCGAAGTGCTGAGCGCAGCCCAGCGCCGCTGCGCTCGCTTGCGGCTCGATAAAAAACTCGCCGATCAAAAACTGGCCGATGCCAAAGAGGCCGACCGCGACGCCTTGCGCCAGGACGCCCAGAGCAAGGGCGATATGCTCTCCAGTGAATGTCCGGGCTAGGGCTGCTATCACGCTGGCTGCTGTTTGGCGAGTGGCGCACCCACCCGGTGCGCGCCCTGCTGGCCATCATTGCCATTGCCGTTGGAGTGGCCATGGGCTTTGCGATTCACCTGATCAATTCGGCCGCCTTTAACGAGTTTGCAGCGGCCTCGAAAAGCCTGGCCGGCATGGCCGACATCCAGGTCGCAGCGCGCGAGGACTGGTTCGATGAAGCTATCTACCCGCGCCTGGCGGAACATCCCGCCGTGGCAGTGGCCTCGCCGCTGCTGATCCTCAAAGCCGGCGTGCCCGGCCACCCTGGTTCCCTGCAAATATTTGGCGTCGACACCTTTCGCGCGGGCTATGTCACGCCCGGGCTCATCGGCGCTAGCCGGAGTGGCGACGTGTTCGATACGCTGGCCGGCGACGCCATCTTCCTGTCACCCGCCGCGGCAAGCTGGCTAGGCCGTGAAGCGGGCGGCGCCGTCACGCTGCGCCTGGGCACGGCCGACGTGACCCTGCGCGTGGCCGGCGGCCTGCCTCAGGCCCGTCCCGGTCAGCGCATCGGCGTCATGGATATCGGCGCGGCGCAGTGGCGTTTCAACAAGCTCGGCGTGCTGTCGCGGGTCGACTTGAAGCTGCGCCAGGGGGTCAACCGCGATGCCTTCGAAAAGGAACTCGCGCGCGAGCTCGAACGTGATTTTCCGGGCCGCTTCCTGGTCGAACAACCCAACGACGAAGACCAGGAAAGCCGCCACAGTGGTATGAGCCGCGCCTACCGGGTCAACCTGACGGTGCTGGCGCTAGTGGCGCTGTTCACCGGCGCCTTCCTGGTGTTTTCCACCCAGGCTCTGTCGGTCATGCGGCGCCGCAGCCAGTTTGCCTTGCTGCGCGTGCTGGGCATGGAACGGCGCCAATTGCTGCGCCAGGTGCTGCTCGAAGGCGCCAGCTTGGGCGTGGTTGGCGCGGCGCTGGGCATCGGCGCCGGCTACCTGCTCGCGGCGCTGGCGCTGCGCTATTTCGGCGGCGACCTGGGCGCCGGGTATTTTGTCGGGGTACGACCGGCCTTGCAATTTCCGCCGCTGGCCGCGGCCGTGTTCTTCTCGCTAGGCCTCGGCGTGGCGCTACTGGGCTGCATGGCGCCCGCGCTGGAAGCTGCGCGCGCCGCGCCCGCCGTGGCCCTCAAATCGGGCAATGACGAGGCCGCCCTGTCGCGCCTGGCCCGGGTGTGGCCATCGCTGCTGTGCCTGGCGCTAGCCGCTGCATGCGCATTTGCACCTCCGATTTTCGAACTGCCCCTGTTCGGCTACCTGGCGATCGCCCTGCTGCTCATCGGCGGCATTGGGCTGATGCCGCGCCTGGCCGCTGGCGCCTTCAGTGCACTCAACCGGCTGTTCCTCGCCCGCCCAAAGCAGCACCCGGTGCTGGCGCTGACACTGGCGCGCCTGGCCAACGCATCGGGCCAGGCCGGCATCGCGCTGGGCGGCGTGCTGTCGAGCTTTAGCCTGATGGTGGCCATGGCGATCATGGTATCGAGCTTTCGGGTATCGCTCGACGACTGGCTGGTGCGTCTGCTGCCGGCGGACCTGTATGTGCGCATCGAAAACAGCGGCAACGCGGGCGGACTGGGCCCGCGCGAACAGACCGTTATGGCGCGTATCGCAGGCGCCTCGCGCATCGAGTTTCTGCGCAGCCGGGGCCTGACCCTGTCGCCCGCGCGCCCCGACGTGACGCTGCTGGCGCGCGCCATCGACATGGACGATCCGGGCGCCAGCATGGTGCTGCAGGGCGCCGGGGCGCCGGTTCCCGCCGGGGCACGGCCGGTGTGGGTGTCCGAAGCGATGCTGGACCTGTATGCGGTCAAGGTGGGCGGAACGCTGTCGCTGCCGCTAGGCGGCAGGCTGCATGAGTTCTTCGTGGCCGGCGCAGTGCGCGACTATGCCAATCAATCGGGATCGGTCAACATGCGCCTGTCCGACTACCGGGCCCTGAGCGACGATCAATTCATCAACGACATCGCGATCTGGACCAGGCCGGGCGTGCCGGCCGAGCAGGTCGAGGCGCAGGTGCGCGCGCTGCCTTTCGGCGCAGTATTCCAGTTTGCCCGCGCCGGCGAAATCCGCGAGATGAGCATGAAGATTTTCGATCGCAGCTTTGCCGTCACCTACCTGCTAGAAGCCATCGCGATCGCCATCGGCATGGCGGGCGTGGCGGCGACGTTTTCGGCTCAGACGCTGGCGCGCGCGCGCGAATTCGGCATGCTGCGCCATGTGGGTGTCACGCGCCGCCAGATCCTGCAGATCCTGGCGCTCGAAGGCGGCGCGCTCTCGGCGCTCGGCATCGTCTGCGGTTTTTCGCTGGGGCTGGTGATCAGCCTGATTCTGGTTTTCGTGGTCAACCCGCAGTCCTTCCACTGGTCGATGCAGCTGCACCTGCCGTGGACGCTGCTATCGAGCGTGGCGGCCGCGCTGCTGGCAGCGTCGGTGCTCACCGCCCTCATCTCCGGCCGCTACGCCCTGTCGGGCGGCCCCATTCGTGCAGTCAGGGAGGACTGGTGATGCGTTTTCTGATCGTGCTGATGCTGCTGGTAACTCAGGCCTGTCTGGCCGCGCCGGCGCAGTTTGCGCCCGTCGTGCCGGGCATGGCGCTGGTTTTCCCTACCGATTTTGGCGCCCATCCCGAGTTCAAAACCGAATGGTGGTACGTCACCGGCTGGCTCAAGACGCCGGCCGGCAAGCCGCTCGGTTTCCAGGTCACGTTTTTTCGCAGCGCGACCGGCCAGGGGCGCGAAAATCCCAGCGCATTTGCCCCGCGCCAGCTGATCATCGGCCACGCCGCCCTGTCCGACCCGGCCCACGGAAAACTGGTGCACGACCAGCGCTCGGCGCGCGAAGGCCTGGGATTGGCCTACTCGAAGGTCGGCAATACCGACATCAAGCTGGACGACTGGCGCATGGTGCGTAGCTCCGACGGCAGTTACCAGGTCAGCATCGTGTCCCCGGAACTGACCCTGAATCTGAAGCTCGCGCCCAGCCAGCCGCTGCTGCTGCAGGGCCAGGCCGGGTTTTCGCGCAAAGCGGCCCTGGCCAGCCACGCCAGTTACTACTACAGCGAGCCGCATTTGAAGGTCAGCGGCCAGGCCGGGCGCGGCAAGGCCACACCGCAAACGGTGGAAGGCAGCGCCTGGCTCGATCACGAATGGTCGAGCGAAGCGCTGCAGGGCGACGCCCAGGGCTGGGACTGGGTAGGCGCCAACCTGGCCGACGGCTCGGCGCTGATGGCTTTCCAGATACGAAGCAAACAAGGTGGTAAACTATGGGCGCACGCGACTTTGCGCGACCCCGCAGG
>JAZKGU010000100.1:0-23789 GCA_040385745.1 Pseudomonadota bacterium | reverse complement strand
TCAAGATCACCGAAATCCAGGACGTGACGCCAGTACCGCACAACGGTTGCCGTCCTCCAAAGCGTCGTCGTATCTAATACGGCGCGTTGATGGACCGCTCAGTGCGGTTCGTCCTTAGTGAATAAAGATTGCCGGCGCAGCCCCGAAAGGGTATACTGCCCGGCTGTTCTTGCCTGCCATGTTTTCGCATGTGCGGGATTTTCTTGTGTTAGCCACCGTCCGGCTCAATGAAGATCGGACTAGCGCTCGCTGCACCCCTGGTGCTGCCGGAGCGTCATAATTTAAAGGAAATATTGTGGCACGTTATATCGGACCTAAAGCAAAACTGTCCCGCCGTGAAGGTACGGACCTGTTCCTCAAGAGCGCACGCCGCTCCCTCGATTCGAAATGCAAACTGGATGTCAAGCCAGGTCAGCACGGTGTCAAATCCGGCGCGCGTACCTCGGACTACGGCAACCAGCTGCGTGAAAAGCAGAAAGTAAAGCGCATGTACGGCGTCCTCGAGCGTCAGTTCCGCCGCTACTTCGCTGAAGCAAACCGTCGCAAGGGTAACACCGGCGAAACTCTGCTGCGTCTGCTGGAAGCGCGTCTCGACAACGTTTGCTACCGTATGGGCTTTGGCTCGACCCGCGCCGAAGCGCGCCAGCTGGTCAGCCACAAAGCATTCACGGTCAATGGCAACGTGGTGAACATCGCTTCGTACGCTGTGCGTACCGGTGACGTCATCGCCGTTCGTGAGAAAGCTAAAAAGCAGGTTCGTATCGTTGAAGCGCTGTCGCTGGCTGAACAAGTCGGTATGCCAAGCTGGGTGTCGGTTGATTCCAAGAAAATGGAAGGTACTTTCCGTAGCTTCCCAGAGCGTAACGAAATCGCTAACGACGTCAACGAAGCACTGATCGTCGAACTGTACAGCCGTTAATAACCGGTCCTCGGTCTCGGCTTTTGCGCCGGGGACTCGTTGTGTTTTCCCCCTGCCCACCTACCGGTGGGCATTTTCACTAATGCCATCAGCCTTATCGGTGTAATGAGCCGAGGGTATTGAAAAGGACATTTCATGCAAAACAGTTTGTTGAAGCCACGTATTATCGATGTTGAAGCCCTCGGTGCCGGTCACGCCAAAGTCGTGATGGAGCCGTTCGAGCGTGGCTATGGCCACACATTGGGTAATGCGCTGCGCCGCGTCCTGCTGTCGTCGATGGTCGGCTACGCGCCAACCGAAGTGACGATCGCCGGCGTCGTCCATGAATACTCGTCGCTGGACGGCGTGCAGGAAGACGTCGTCGACCTGCTGCTGAACCTGAAGGGCGTCGTCTTCAAGGTGCACAACCGCGATTCCGTCACGCTGACCCTGAAAAAGGAAGGCGAAGGCGCGATCCTGGCATCGGACATCGACCTGCCGCATGACGTTGAACTGATCAACCCGGACCACGTGATCGCTCACCTGACCGCCGGTGGCAAGCTGGACATGCAGATCAAGGTCGAAAAAGGCCGTGGCTACGTTCCTGGTAACGTGCGCCGCCTGTCGGAAGACACCAACAAGACCATCGGCCGCATCATCCTGGACGCGTCGTTCTCGCCAGTGCGCCGCGTGTCGTACTTCGTTGAATCGGCCCGCGTCGAACAGCGTACCGACCTCGACAAGCTGGTCATCAACATCGAAACCAACGGCGTGATCACGCCGGAAGAAGCGATCCGCCAGTCGGCCCGCGTTCTGGTGGACCAGTTGAATGTGTTCGCCGCCCTGGAAGGCACGGAAGCCGCCGCCGAAGCGCCATCGCGCGCACCGCTGGTCGATCCGATCCTGCTGCGTCCAGTCGACGATCTGGAACTGACCGTGCGTTCGGCCAACTGCCTGAAAGCAGAAAACATCTACTACATCGGCGACCTGATCCAGCGTTCGGAAAACGAACTGCTCAAGACGCCAAACCTGGGCCGCAAGTCGCTCAACGAAATCAAGGAAGTTCTTGCTTCGCGTGGCTTGACCCTGGGTATGAAGCTCGAGAACTGGCCACCTGCAGGCCTCGAAAAATAATGCTGCACCCGCCTGGGACACGGTGTCCCGGGCGAATAATCCCTACTAACCGGCCCGCAGCGCAAGCTGATCGAAGAGCTGGATTTAAACAACTCGAAAGGAATTACCATGCGTCACCGTCACGGCCTTCGCAAGCTGAATCGTACTTCGTCCCACCGCCTGGCTATGCTGCGCAACATGACCGTTTCCCTGCTGCGTCATGAAGCCATCAAGACCACCGTGCCAAAAGCCAAGGAACTGCGCCGCGTTATCGAGCCGATCCTGACCATGGGCAAGACCGACACCCTGGCCAACAAGCGCCTGGCATTCTCCCGCCTGCGCGACCGCGAAATGGTGTTGAAGCTGTTCGCTGAACTGGGCCCACGTTACGCAAACCGCAACGGCGGCTACCTGCGTATCCTGAAAATGGGTTTCCGCGTTGGCGACAATGCACCAATGGCTTACGTCGAACTGATGGACCGTCCGGAAATCACTTCCGCTGACGATGCTCCAACTGCTGAGTAATCAGCTGTCGACCCGAAAAAACCAGGCGCCGCCTGGTTTTTTTTCGCCTGCACCCGGTGAACAAGCAGGCTCAGCGTGAATTACATGAGCACGCCAAAGAAGGGCAGGCTGAACAGCGCCACCGTTTGTTGCAGTTTGAGTTATAGTTTCTTTCGTTCCAGCAGTTGCGCCAGTGCGCCCGGCCTTTTCCGTGGATTTCGATGCCGCTACCTCCTTCCTCCCTCGTGCCAGCCGTTGACGACAGCCGCTTTCGCCAGTTCGTTGCCAGCGTGACCGACTACGCTATTTACGTGCTCTCCACCGAGGGCATCGTGAGCAGCTGGAACGCCGGCGCCGAGCGCTTCAAGGGCTACACTAGCGGCGAGATCATCGGCAGCCATTTTTCCACCTTTTACACGGCCGAAGACCAGCAGCGCGACAAGCCCGCGCGCGCCCTGCGCACCGCCGAAGAACAGGGCCGCTTCGAGGATGAGGGCTGGCGCGTGCGCAAGGACGGGAGCCGCTTCTGGGCCAATGTGGTGATCGATCCGATCCGCGATCCCGACGGGACCCTGATCGGATTTGCCAAGATCACGCGCGATATCACCGAGCGCAAGCGGGCGTCCGAGGCCCTGCATGCCAGTGAAGAACGGTTCCGCCTGCTGGTGGAAGGGGTGACCGACTATGCAATCTACATGCTGTCGCCCGCCGGCGACATCACCAACTGGAATGCCGGCGCGCGCCGCATCAAGGGCTACAGCCAGGACGATGTGATCGGCACCCATTTTTCGCGCTTCTACACCCCCGAGGACCTGGCGCGCGGCATGCCGATGGCGGCGCTGGCCACAGCGCTCAGCGAAGGCCGCTTTGAAAACGAAGGCTGGCGCGTGCGCAAGGACGGCAGCCAGTTCTGGGCCCACGTGGTGATCGATCCGATCCGCAACCAGATGGGTGAACTGATCGGCTACGCCAAGGTCACCCGCGACATGACCGAACGGCGCCAGGCCGCCCAGGCGCTCGACAAGGCCAAGGAAGCCTTGTTCCAGTCGCAAAAGATGGAAGCGATCGGCAAGCTCACCGGTGGTGTGGCGCACGACTTCAACAATTTGCTCAGTGTGATTTCCAACGGTGTAACGCTGCTGCGGCACAGCAACCCCGGTGCGGAGGTGCTCAAGCTGCTCGACGCGATGGAGCGTGCAGCAGGGCGCGGCGCGACCCTGACGCAGCAGTTGCTCGCGTTTGCCCGTCAGCAGCCACTCAAACAGGAACGCCACGACCTCAACGAAGTGATCACTTCGTTCGAAGCTGTATTGCGGCGCGCCGTCAGTGGCGCCATTGCCTTTGATATCGAACTGGCAGGACCGCTGCCGGCCGTGCTGGTGGACGCGCCCCAGGTCGAAGCCGCCATCCTGAACCTGGTAGTCAATGCACGCGATGCAACGCCCGATGGTGGTCAGATAGTCCTGCGTACGCGCCATGTCACGCTTGGCTTGGGCGAAGTAGGCCTGCTGCCGGCAGGCGCTTACGTTGCGATTGTCGTCAGCGATTCCGGCGAAGGCATGAGCGCGGCCGTCGCGGCCCGCGCCGTCGAACCGTTTTATACCACCAAGCCGGTGGGCAAGGGCACCGGACTGGGGCTGAGCCATGTGTACGGCTTGATGCAGCAGTCGGGCGGCGATCTCCTGATTACCTCTGCGCTCGGCGCCGGCACCTCGATTGCGCTTTATTTCCCGGCGCTCGCAGGCGACGCTGCGCTGGCGCCGCTCCAGGAAGAACGGGAAAAGGCGCTGATAGTGGATGATCAGGCCGATGTGCTGGAGATGGCGGTCGAATTGTTTCGCTCCCTGGGCTACGAAACCCTGTCTGCCAATAACGGGACCGAGGCCCTTGCCGTCCTGCAGCGCACACCCGATATCGGGGTGCTGTTTTCCGATGTGGTCATGCCCGGCATGAGCGGGCTCGAACTGGCGCGCGCGGCGCGCCTGCGCGCACCCGGCCTGCGCATCATCCTGGCCTCAGGCTACGCCAGCGCCGCCCTCAAGGCGCGCGATCCAGGCGCCGAAGAGTTCACCATCCTGACCAAGCCCTATAACGTCGCTCAAATCCTGCGTCAGCTACGCTAAGTTGCCTCTAAGAAAATAGTGAAACAATACCGGGACAGCTGAACCTGTGCCCCGGGAATGGGCATTAACCCTCAGCACTGACAAATCCCCCGGTGTACTATTCTGCTTCGCTTTGCGAAAGGAAGCCATGTCCAGTTTTTCATTCAGGGAGGCAGTCGCCTTCTTGCTGCTGTCGTTGTCGTTGCTGTTCGGTGCCGCGCCCTTGCGCGCCCAGGATTATCTCGAGCCCGAAGTTGCCTTCAAATTCTCGGCGCGCATGCTCGATCCGCAGACCGTGGCCGTCACCTACGAGATCGCCGACGGCTACTATATGTACCGCGAGCGCTTCGCCTTCAAGGCCGACCAGGCCACGCTCGGGGCCATGCAGATCCCGCCCGGCAAAATCAAGTATGACGAAACCTTCCAGAAGGACGTGGAGAGTTACCGCAATAGCGTCACCATCACCATCCCGGTGCAAGCTAGCGGCATGTTCACCCTGACCGCGACCTCGCAGGGCTGCGCCGATGCCGGCCTGTGCTACGCGCCCCAGGAGGCCAGTGCGCGCCTGGTGGGCGCTGGCGGCGCACCGATAAAACTCGGCGGCGCTCCGACCACGACCCCGTCCGACATGGGCGGCATCGCCACCCTGCTGGGCGGCGGCAAGCTGCTGCTGATAGTGCCGGCCTTTGTCCTGCTTGGCCTGGGCCTGGCCTTCACCCCCTGCGTGCTGCCGATGGTGCCGATCCTGGCCTCGATCATCGTGGGCGAGGGCGCGCAAACCAAGCGCGCACGCGGTTTCGTCCTGGCGCTGGCCTATTCGCTGGGCATGGCCATCGTGTACACCTCGCTGGGCGTGGCCGCCGGCCTGATCGGTGAAGGCCTCTCGGCCGCTCTGCAAAATCCCTGGGTGCTCGGTGTGGTCGGCCTGCTAATCGTGGCCATGTCGCTATCGATGTTCGGCCTGTACCAGCTGCAGCTGCCTTCCGCCTTGCAAACTCGCCTGGTCGACGCGTCCGGGCGCCAGAGCGGCGGCAAGCTGTTCGGGGTATTTGCCATGGGCGCCATCTCGGCTTTGATAGTCGGCCCCTGCGTGGCTGCGCCCCTGGCCGGCGCGCTGGTGTACATCAGCCAGACGCGCGATGTCTTCATTGGCGGCGCCGCCCTGTTTTCGATGGCCGTGGGGATGAGCATTCCATTGCTGCTGGTGGGTCTGTCGGCCGGTTCGCTGCTGCCGCGCGCCGGCGCCTGGATGGATTCGGTCAAAAAATTCTTCGGCGTGCTGATGCTGGCCATGGCCATCTGGCTGGTGTCGCCCGTGCTGGCGCCCTTGGCGCAGATGCTGGCCTGGGCAGCTCTGCTGCTCGGCTACGGCATTTATCTGCTCAAGGGTGCGCGCCACTGGGTCGGCATCAGCGCAGGCCTGCTGTTCGCGGCGCTGGGCGCGGTACAGCTGGTGGGGCTGGCCAGCGGCGGGCGCGACGCGCTGGCGCCGCTGGCCCATCTGGGTATCGGCACGCCCCAGCATGGCTTGAACTTCACCCGCGTCAAGACCGTGGCCCAGCTCGACGCTGCCCTGGCCAACACCGGCGGCAAGACCGTGATGCTCGACTTTTACGCCGACTGGTGCGTGTCGTGCAAGGAAATGGAAAAGCTGACCTTCGTTGACCAGCGCGTCAAGGACAAGCTGGCCAATACCACGCTGCTGCAAGTCGATGTGACGGCCAACGACGCCGACGACAAGGCCATGCTCAAGCGCTTCAATCTGTTCGGCCCGCCCGGCATCATCCTGTTCGCCAGCGATGGCAAGGAGATCGCCGACAGCCGTGTCATCGGCTACCAGAATGCCGACAAGTTCAGCGCCTCCCTCGAGAAGCTGAACTAGGCCGGCGGCTGGGCCAAAGTGCGCCCGGCCGCCGGAATGGCTCAACCCTGCATGCGCTGGCCGCCGCGGTGCATGCCGTGCTTGCGGTGCCCGCCGCGCTGCATCGACGCCTCATCGAACAGCTTGCGCTGCTCGGGCGTGAGCGCAGCGTACAGCCCGTTCAAGGCGGCCAGCCGCGTTTCCATCTGGGCGGTGCGCTGCTTGGCCATGTCGATGCGCTTTTGCATGCGCTCTGGCGCCGACATGCTCTTCCAGGCGCCGCGCTCACCGCGTTCGCCCCGCGCCGCCGGCTTGATGGCAGCGCTGTAACTGGCCCAGGCCGGCTCCTGCGCTGCCGTAATGGCCAGCTTGTCGTGCAGTTTGGCGTGGCGTTCGGCCATTTTCGCCTGGCGCGCCGCGCGCCGCTCTTGCCACTTGGCCTTCATCTGCTCCTGGGCAACCGGATCGGCGGTGCGCACCGATTGAGCCTGGGCGGGGAGGGTGGCGGCCGCCATGCCGAAAACGGTGGCGCCGACAATGATGCTATTGCGAATAAAGCGAATCGAGCTCATGGTGTTTCCTTTGTGCGTGGATTGTGCGAAGTGCAGAGTCATCATGGGCGCGCCGTGTATACGTTTAGTTTCCGCTGGTACAGTCTTTGTATCAATTTGTTTCGCTCCCTACTGTATATACATGACGATACAATTACGCTATCCATAGCGCCGCTATGTGGCCATAATTGCGGCTATGGACAATCCATCTACCATTCTGATCGTCGACGACGACCGCGACATCCGCTCGTTGCTGGCCGACTATCTCGAGTCCAACGGCTACCGGGCGCTGGCTGCCGCCGACGGCACCGGCATGTGGAAGTTTCTCGACGAGGCGCGTCCCGACCTGATCGTGCTCGATCTGAACCTGCCCGGCGACGATGGCCTGACGCTGTGCCGCAAACTGCGCGCCAGTTCGACCCTGCCGGTGATCATGCTCACCGCGCGCAACGAGCCGCTCGACCGCATCCTGGGCCTGGAGATGGGGGCCGACGATTACCTGCCCAAGCCGTTCGAGCCGCGCGAGCTGCTGGCGCGCATTCGCAGCGTACTGCGCCGCAGCCATGCCATGCCCTCCAACGCCCCCACCGAAAATGCCCAGCAAATGCGCTTTTCCGGCTGGACCCTGGACCTGACCGCGCGCCATCTGCTCAACCCGGACGGCATCGTGATCATGCTCTCAGGAGCTGAATTTCGCCTGCTGCGGGTATTTCTTGAGCACCCCAACCGCGTGCTCAACCGCGACCAGCTGCTCAACCTGACCCAGGGCCGCGACGCCGACCCCTTCGACCGCTCGGTCGACATCCAGATCAGCCGCCTGCGCCAGAAGCTGGGCGAGGACGCGCGGCTGCCGCAAATTATCAAAACGGTGCGCAACGGCGGCTATGTGCTGGCCGGCCAGGTCACCGTGGAGCCGGCCGCGTGAAAGCATTTTTTGGATCGATGACCGGGCGCGTGTTTGCCACCCTGGTGCTGGGCACGGTGCTGACCTCGGTGCTGACCCAGCTCATGGCCGAAGAAGAACGCCACCAGGTCTACGTCACATCGCGTAACACCAATGCGCTCGACCGCGCCGAGCAGCTCATCACCGCTGCCGAAACGGTACCCGCCGAGGCCCGCATGGCCTATCTTCAGGTGGCCAACCGTCCCGGCGTGCTGCTGGTAGAGAGCAAGGAGACCATGCCGGTCGCCCAGGCGCAGACCGAATTCGCCCGCAGCCTGGAAGCGCGCATGGCGCGTCACTACGCCAACCAGTACAAGATTGACTCGGTGGCGCTGCGCCCGGCCGCCTGCGACCAGCCGCGCATCCGTTCGAGCATGTTTGGCGATTTCCAGTCGACCTGGAGCGGGGTGTGCGAAAGCGTCAACGTGCGCATGCGCGATGGCAGCGTGTTGCGCCTGGACGTGCTGCCGCCGGCTGACCAGCTCAAGTCCGACTACCGGCGCGTGGTCGCGATTTTTCTGTTCAGTATCGCCGTGCTGGCCTACCTGGTGGCGCGCATGATCACGCGCCCGCTCAAGCAGTTGGCGCAGGCCGCCACCGACCTGGGCAACGACATCAACCATCCGCCGCTCAAGCTGGCCGGCGCCAGCGAAATCCGCCAGGCCAGCGCCGCCTTCAACGCCATGCAGGCACGCATTCGCCAGTACATTTTTCAGCGCACCCAGATGCTGGCCGCGATCACCCACGACCTGCAGACGCCGCTCACGCGCATGCGCCTGCGGCTCGAAAAAGTGGGCGACACGGAGCTGCAGGAGCGCCTGGTAGGTGATTTGTCGGCCATGCAGGCCATGGTGCGCGAAGGCCTGGACCTGGCGCGCAGCATGGACGCCAACGAGACCATGCAGCCGCTCGACCTCGACGCCTTGCTGGCGACGGTCTGCTGCGACGCCACCGACGCCGGCCAGCAGGTCGACGTCAAGGGCAGCGCATCGATGGCGCTGATGGGGCGCCCGATGGCCTTGCGGCGCTGCCTGGTCAACCTGATCGACAACGCTGTCAAGTACGGCCAGCGCGCCCTGGTGGCGGTGGAAAACACGGGCGCCGCAGCGCGTATCCGGATTCGCGACAATGGTCCCGGCATCGGTCCGGACGACATGGCGCGCGTGTTCGAGCCGTTCTACCGCATCGAATCCTCGCGCTCGCGCGAGTCGGGCGGCACCGGGCTGGGGCTGACGATTGCGCGCAATATCGCCGAGCAGCACGGCGGCACCATCGCGCTGGCCAACCATCCTGACGGCGGCCTCGAAGTGACCTTGATGCTCCCTAAATACAGCGGCAAATGAGCCGGCCATCCATGCGCCGGCGCGCCACATTACTACCTTGCGGGCAGCTCGCCTGCAAATCGAAATGCAGACCATGAAAAAGAAAAATATCGTTCTCCTGCTGGCCGTGGTGGCCGCCGCCGGCGCCGCCTACTGGTACTTCGGCGCGGCCGACAAGAGTGCGCCCGCGGCGCAGGAAACGGGCGCACGGCCCGGCGGCGGGGGCGGTGGCGGTGCAGGCGGGCCGACCCTGGTCAACGTCATCAAGCCGGAGCGGCGCGATGTACCGGTGGTGCTCGCGGCCACCGGTTCGGTGGTACCGATCAGCAGCGTGGACCTGCATCCCCAGACCACCAGCACGATTCGCAAGGTGCACATCAAGGAAGGCCAGAACGTGCGCGCGGGTGAACTGATGTTTTCGCTCGACGACCGCGCGGACCGCGCCAATGTGGGCAAGGCCCAGGCGCAGATTGCGCGCGACCGCGCCGCCCTGGCCGATCTGGAGCGCCAGTACAAGCGTAGCCAGGAACTGTACGAGCAAAAATTCATCGCCCAAAGCGCGCTCGATACCTTGCGCAGCCAGGTCGAGGCGGCCCGTGCGGTGCAGGTGGCCGGTAACGCCGCTCTGCAGGCCGAGCAGGTAGCTGCAAGCTACACCGCGATCCGGGCGCCGATGTCGGGCCGGGTGGGGGCCATCAATGTCTATCCGGGCAGCCTGGTGCAGCCGGCCACCTCGCTCACCAGCGTCACCCAGCTCGACCCGATCAATGTGGCCTTTACGGTGCCCGAGTCGTCCCTGGGCGACCTGCTGGCGGCCCAGCGCGCCGGCAAGGTGGCGGTCCAGGCCAGCACCGGCGCCGACGCCAAGCCGGTCAGCGGCACCCTGAGCTTTATTGATAACACCGTCGACCCGCAAGCCGGCGCGATCCGCGCCAAGGCGCAGTTCGACAACCGCAACACCATGCTGTGGCCGGGGCAGTACGCCACCACCAGCATCACCGTGCGCACCCTGAAGGATGCCGTGGTGGTGCCGCAGTCGGCCATCGTCATCAATGCACGGGGCACCTTCGTGTACGTGGTCGATGCCCAGCAAAGCGCGCAGTTCGTGCCGGTCAAACGCCTGTATGCGTTTGGCACCGACGCCGCCGTCTCGGGCCTGAGCGGCGACGAAAAAGTCATCACCGAGGGCAAGCAGAACCTGCGCCCGGGCGGCAAGGTCAGGGTGGCCGGCGCCGGCAAGGCTGAAGGCAAGGGCGCGCGCGCCGCGCAGGCGGTGGCGCAGAAATGAATATCTCCGAGCTATGTATCCGGCGCCCCGTGATGGTGGTGCTGCTGTCGATCGCCATGGTGCTGGTCGGCGTGCTGTCCTATCTGCAGATCCCGGTAGCCGCGCTGCCGAGCTATAACACCCCGGTCATCAATGTGCAGGCCAATCTGTCCGGGGCCAGTCCCGAGACCATGGCGTCCTCGGTCGCGCTGCCGCTTGAAAAGCAGTTCTCGACCATCGGCGGCCTGTCCGTCATCACCTCCACCAGCACCCAGGGCTCGACCTCGCTGACGCTCGAATTCGATTCAGCCATCGACATCAACACCGCCGCGCTCGACGTGCAGGCCGCGCTGCTCGGCGCCCAGCGCGCGCTGCCCCAGGAAATGACGGAGTTGCCGTCCTACCGCAAGGTCAACCCGGCCGATGCGCCCGTACTGTTCGTGCACATGACTTCGCCCTCGATGAGTTTGTCGGACCTGAACGACTACGCCGAAAACCTGATAGCCCCCAGCCTGTCGACCCTGCCCGGCGTGGCGCAGATTTCGGTCAACGGCGGCAAGCGCTTCGCGGTGCGGGTGCACGCCAGCGCCGGCCTGATGAACGCGCGCAATCTGACCATGGACGAACTGGCCCAGGCCCTGCGCGCTGCAAACTCGAACGCGCCGCTGGGCGTGATCGATGGCCCCGCACAGACCCTGACCATCCAGGGCAATGCCCAGTTGATGAACGCGGCGGCGTTTTCGGAACTGATCGTGGCCACCCGCAATGGCGAACCGGTACGCTTGAAGGACGTCGCCAAGGTCGAGGATAGTTTTCAGTCGGTCAAGGCGGCCGGCAGCCTGAATGGCGAGCGCTCCATCGTGCTGCAGGTCCAGCGCCAGCCCAATGCGAACACGGTGCAGGTGGTCGACGCTGTGCGCGCCATGATTCCCACCTTCGAAGCCCAGATGCCGGCTTCGATCAAGGTCCATATCGTCAACGACCGCTCGATCTCGATCCGCGAAGCTATCCACGACGTCAACCTGACCCTGGCCGGCACCGTGGCGCTGGTGGTGCTGGTGATCTTCCTGTTCCTGCATCGCGCCGCTGCTACCTTCATTCCGGCCGTGACGATGCCGATCTCTCTGCTGGGCGCCTTGTCGCTGCTGTACTGGCTCGGCTACAGCCTGGATAACGTGTCGCTGCTGGGCATTACGCTGGCCGTCGGCCTGGTGGTCGACGATGCCATCGTGGTGCTGGAAAATATCGTGCGCCACATCGAGATGGGCAAGAAGCCGGTCGACGCCGCGCTGGTGGGTTCGCGCGAAATGGGCTTTACCATTGTCTCGATTTCAATCTCGCTGGTGGCGGTGTTCATCCCGATTTTCTTCATGCCGGGTGTGATCGGCCTGCTGTTCCATGAATTTGCGGTGGTCGTGGGTCTGGCCGTGATCGTGTCGGCGGTGGTGTCGCTGACGCTGGTGCCGATGCTCGCCAGCCGCCTGCTGCCGGCCCACGCCGAGCACGGCGGCGAAGAAAAAAGCTTCATCGGACGCCACTTCGAGCGCGGCTTCACGCGCGTGCGCAACGGCTACGTGCGCACCCTCGACATCGCGCTGGCGCACCGCCCCATAGTGCTGCTGGTGGCGCTGGGCACCTTCGTGCTCACCATCGTCATGTACACCACCATCCCCAAGGGTTTCTTCCCCGAGGAAGACCTGGGCCAGTTCCGCGTCACGGTGGAAGCTGCCGAGGATACCTCGACTGCCGCCATGGTGCTGATCCAGCAAAAGGTCATTGACGTGCTGCGCGCCGACCGCGACGTCCAGGATGTCACCTCGTTTACCGGCGGCGGCAACGTGGGACGCGGCTTCGTGACCCTGCGCGACCGCAAGACGCGCGACAAGATGCCCGACGTGATCAACCGCCTGCGCAAGGAATTGCGCCAGGTGGCCGGCGTGTCGGTGTTCATTAGCCCGATCCAGAACCTGCAGCTGGGCGGACGCCAGAGCAAGAGCCGCTACCAGTACACGCTGCAAAGCGTCAGCTCCGACTCGCTCAATGAATGGGCCGCCAAGTACCTTGAAAAAATGCGCGCCGACCCGGACTTCCGCGACGTCACCAGCGACTCGCAGAACCGCGGCCTGCAAGCCACGCTCAAGGTCGACCGCGACAAGGCCAACGCCATGGGGGTGCAGCTGGCCGATGTGCGCACCGCCCTGTACGCGGCCTATGGCGAGCGCCAGGTCTCAACCATTTATTCGCCGGTGGCCAGCTACAGCGTGATCCTGGAGGCCGACGCCGTCGATCGCCAGTCCGAAGAAGCGCTGGGCCGGATTCCCGTGCGCAGCAAGACCGGCCAGATCGTCCAGCTGTCCAGTTTTGCCAGCGTCGAACGCACCATCGGCCCCACCTCGGTCAACCACCAGGGCCAGCTGCAGGCCATTACGCTCTCGTTCAATCTGCCGCCCGAGGTACCGCTCGGTATCGCCACCGGCAAGATCGACCGCATGGGCGCCGAGATGAAGCTGCCGGCCTCCATCATCACCAAGTACGGCGGTGACGCGGCGGTGTTCCAGGATTCGCAGTCGAGCCAGATCATCCTGATCGTGGCCGCGCTGGGCGTGATCTACGTGCTGCTTGGCGTGCTCTACGAGAGCTTCATCCATCCCTTGACCATCCTGGCCGGCCTGCCCTCGGCTGCGGTGGGCGCCCTGTTGACGCTGCGCCTGTTCGACATGGATCTGACCATGATCGCCATCATCGGTATCCTGATGCTGATCGGTATCGTCAAGAAAAACGCCATCATGATGATCGACTTTGCCCTGTCGGCGCAGCGCGATGAGGGCAAGTCGCCGGCCGAGGCGATCCGCGAAGCGTGCATCATGCGCTTCCGGCCGATCCTCATGACGACCCTGGCAGCGTTGATGGGCGCGCTGCCGCTGGCGCTCGGCCTGGGCGCTGGCGCCGAGTTGCGCCAGCCGCTGGGCCTGGCGGTGGTGGGCGGCCTGCTGTTCTCGCAGGTCATCACGCTCTACATTACCCCTGTTATCTACCTGTTCCTGGACAAGTACAGCGGCAGCGGCCCCATGACCGATGTGCAACTGGCGTCCTTCGGCAACAAGTCCTGAGGCGGCATTGCCCGCGAGCGATTGTGCAACAGCCGGGATTGTCATTCCCACCAATCCCGGCTAGTGCGTGTCCTGTATTGACCCTATAGTGTCTTCATTGGCCCGGCAGGAGTGGGCCCCACTGACACTGAGGACAACAATATCCAAACCAATCCATCCAGCCAGGCCACGCGCGACGACGCAGGCAAACTCATCTTGCGCGCCACCCTGGCGATCCTGCTGCTCTTCCACGGCGTCACCAAGCTGGTCGGCGGGATAGGCTTTATCACCGGCATGCTGGCCAAGGCCGGGCTGCCCGGGCAGCTGGGCTATCTGGTGTACGTGGGCGAAGTGCTCGCACCACTGCTGATTCTGTTCGGCCTGTACACCCGCGCAGCCGCTGCCGTGGTGGTGATCAACATGATCGTGGCGGTGGCCCTGGTGCACGCTGGAGAGATCTTTAGCCTGTCTAGTACGGGCGGCTGGGCGCTGGAGCTGCAGGGCATGTTCCTGTTTTCGGCGCTGGCGGTGGCGGTGATGGGCGCGGGGCGCTACAGCATAGGCGGCAGCGCAGGGCGCTACAACTGAGCCGGCGCTGCCGTCATTTCCTCGGAAACATCGGGCTACAATTCTTAAGAGAGGCTTATTGTAAGGCGGGCAACTGAATAGGGGCCGTGCGTAAATCGTCCAAAAAGTATAGACTCCCGCACGTGCCCTCCGTTTTGCCCTTGCTGTCCCCTGGAAAACTGTATTTATTTTGCGTGACCATTCCCATTATTCGCCGGACAACACCGGTATCTGCGCCCACTGCGGACAGCCGCTTCCGGACCAGCAGGTAACGTCCTACGGGGATAAACGCGTCAGGCCGATCGGCTTGATCGTGACGGTGCTGCTGCACCTGTTGCTGGTCGGCCTGTATTTCATCGAGCAGCAAATCGAGAAGAAGGCGCCGCCGCCGTCCGGAGGCGACATTACTTACATCAATCCGCTGCCCAAAAAACCCGAGCCGAAGATCGAGCCCAAGCGTGCGCCGTCCAAGCCGGTCAAGCAAACCAAGCCCACCGTGGCCAAAGTGCAGCGTTTGCCCGATACCATCACGCTGCCCAACGAGAAGCCGGCCGAAGCGGTGCCCGAGCCTGAGCCGGTGAAAGCCAAGATCGATCCGGCCGAGGACATGATGGCCAAGATCGAGGAGCGGCGCCGCGCCCGCGGCCAGAGCGAGCAGCCGGCCGAGGAAACCGAAGCCCAGCGCGGCAACCGCGTGGCGCTGGCCAATATCGCCGCCGCCAATGGCAAGAGCAAGGGCGACGACAGCAGCGACAGTGGCGGCGTGTTCAGCGTCATCAATCAGACCTTCAATCGCGCGGACGTCAAGTTTCGTGGCTGGAACCCCAAGTTCCAGCGCCGCTGGCTGACCCAGGTGACGGTCGAGCGCGGCAACTATCCCGATATCGAGACCGCCATCGTCATGAAAATGATCGAGCTGATCCGCAAGGAAAAGACCGGCAACTTCGAGTGGGACTCGCACCGCCTGCAGCGGGTGGTCACCAAGAGCGCGCGTGTGGAAGACACCGAAGAACTCAAGGAATTCCTGTTCAAGGAAATGTTCGCCAACTACCAGGCGCCGCGCGGGCGCTAGCGTTTCTACCGGACGCGCCCGTTTCCCGTGGCAGGCTACACTCCAGCTTGATGTTTTTGACAAGTTTGGAGAGTGGCAATGCAAGATCCTTCGCAAAGTAAGGTAATGGACCAGGACACCCTGGCTTTCGTGCGTGGCGTGTTCGATCTGGTGCGCAAGGGCGAGGCGGAGCAGCTGGCTTCGCTGATCGACAAGGGCTTGCCGGTTAATTTCCGAAACGAAAAAGGTGACAGCCTGATCATGCTGGCCAGTTACCACGGGCATCTCGACACGGCGCGCGCCCTGCTCGAAGCCGGCGCCGATCCGCAGGTCGCCAACGACCAGGGCCAGACCCCGCTGGCGGGCGCGGCTTACAAGGGCAACCTGGACATGGTGCAGCTGCTGCTCAAGCACGGCGCCCAGGTCGAAGGCGCCAGTCCGGACGGCAAGACTCCACTGATGATGGCGGCCATGTTCAACCGCAGCGAGATCGTCGATCTGTTTTTGGAGCACGGTGCGGACCTGCATGCCCGTGACAGCCGCGGCATGACCGCGCTGGAGCTGGCGCGCACCATGGGGGCGCCGGATACGCTGGCCCGCTTGACTGCGGCCTCAAGCAGTTGACCTTCACAATCTAGAACAGACAACCATGAAGCCTGCCCGCATCGTCGCCACCGTTGCTGCCCTGATCGCGCTGGCCAGCCCGCTGGCGCACGCCGCCGGGCCGGTCGCGGGCGACGTGGCGCCCAACGAGCTCGGCAAAACCTACGGGGGCGACAAGGTTTTGCTATCGAACCATGCCGGCAAGGTGGTGATCGTGTCGTTCTGGGCTACCTGGTGCGCGTATTGCCTGAAGGAGCTGCCGATCCTCGAAGGGATCCAGAAGGTGGCGGGCAAGGCGCACGATTTGCAAGTTGTCGCCGTCAATACAGAGGACCGCGACACCTTCCGCCATGTGTTGCGCACCCTGAAAACCATGACAGTCGCCATGGCCTACGATCCCGACAAGATCGGCCAGAAAGCCTATGGTGTGAGCGGGATCCCGCACCTGGTCATTATCGGGCGCGATGGCGTCATCATCCGGGTCTACCGCGGATACGGCGAAGAAACGCTGGGCAAGATCACCGACGACATCAACCTGGCCATCGGCGCCACTGGCGAGGCTAAGAGCGCTCCTTGAGGATGCGCGCAATGTCGCGTGCGAAGTAAGTCAGCACACCGTCGGCGCCGGCGCGCTTGAACGCCATCATCGCTTCCATCATCACCTTGTCGTGGTCCAGCCAGCCGTTTTGCGCGGCCGCCTTGATCATGGCGTATTCGCCGCTGACCTGGTAGGCGAAGGTAGGGACCTTGAATTCATCTTTGACCCGGCGCACGATGTCGAGGTAGGGCATGCCCGGCTTGACCATGACCATGTCGGCGCCTTCGGCAATATCGAGTCCCACTTCGCGCAGCGCTTCATCGCTGTTGGCCGGGTCCATCTGGTAGGTGTTCTTGTCGCTCTTGCCCAGGTTGCCCGAGGAGCCCACCGCGTCGCGGAAGGGACCGTAGAAGCTCGACGCGTACTTGGCCGAGTAGGCCATGATGCGCGTGTGAATGAAACGCTTGCTTTCAAGCGCGGCGCGAATGGCGCCGATGCGACCGTCCATCATGTCCGACGGCGCCACTACGTCCACGCCCGCTTCAGCCTGGCACAGCGACTGCCGTATCAGCATATCGATGGTTTCGTCATTGATAACGTAGCCATTGTCGTCGATCAGGCCATCCTGGCCGTGGCTGGTGAAGGGGTCGAGCGCCACGTCGGTGAGCAGCCCCAACTCGGGAAAACGCGCCTTGAGCGCGCGCACCGCGCGTGGCACCAGCCCGTCCGGATTGGTGGCCTCGATGCCATCGGGCGTTTTGAGCGAGGCGTCGATGACCGGGAACAGCGCCATGGCCGGAATCCCCAGCGCGACGCAGTCTTCCGCCACCTGCATCAGCAAATCCACCGACACGCGCTCCACCCCTGGCATCGAGCCTACCTGCTGGCGCTGGTTGGCGCCATCGAGGATAAAGACGGGATAGATCAGGTCGGAGGCGGTGATGGTGTTTTCACGCATCAGTGCGCGTGAAAACGGGTCACGGCGCATGCGGCGCGGGCGGACGGCAGGGTAGGCGGCTGGCGAAATCGGCATGGGGGCAGTAGTGAAGAAAATAAAAGCGGGTCAGTCGTCGCTGTCGACCGGGTCGACCAGCACTGCATTGGGATCGGCCTCGATGGGCGTCAGTCCCAGCAGATCGATGATCTTGTCGTTGGCTTCGTCGATACCCACGCGCTTGAGCGCGGAGAACAGTTGCACCGTGAACGGGAAGCCTTCGCCGTCCTCGTCTACATAGCTGTCGAGCATGGCGCGCGCCTTGCGCAGGGCATTGGTCGATTCGTTGCGGTTGAGCTTGTCAGCCTTGGTCAGGATGCAGTGGATCGGCTTGCCGGTGGGAGCAAACCATTCCAGCATCTGGATGTCGAGGTCGGTGAAGGGGCGGCGCGAGTCCATGATGAGCACCAGCGCTGCAAGTTGCTCGCGCTGCTGCACATAGTCGCCCAGCAGGCGCTGCCAGTGCAGCTTGGCCGAACCGGACACTTCGGCATAGCCATAGCCCGGCAAGTCGACCAGCAGCGCTTCGATTTCGTCGACGATGGTGGCGTCCTTGCGGTGCTGGCCCACGTGAGCGCCGCCGATCGAAAAGTAATTGATGTGCTGGGTGCGGCCAGGAGTCTTGGAGGCGAACGCCAGGCCCTTCTGGTTGGTCAAAATATTGATGGCCGTGGATTTTCCCGCGTTTGAACGGCCGGCAAAGGCGATTTCTGGCGCCTGTGTAGTCGGCAAATCGCGCAGTTGGTTAACGGTCGTAAAGAAGCGGGCTTGCCAGAGTTTAGACATGGAATGGGTACAAATTGCAAGAAAAGGGGGCGATAAGCCTAGAAAGCTATTGTACAATAAGGGGTTACGAATTGTTGCGGCGCAAAAGCCATCGCGCGCTTACAAGATCGTTTGCACTATCCACAGAGCGTATTTATTCCACGCGTTCTCAATAAAACTAATTTTTGACTTGTCTCAGGGTGTTTGAATGAATCTTGCGTTTTCCACGTTGTTGAAATCTGTGCTGGTGGCAACCCTGGCAGTGTCGGGCATCGCGTCGGCAGCCACCCCAGCAGCCCCGGCCAAGGCCGATGCGGCCAAAGGCGCCACGCTGTACGACAGCGGCGACGCCGCGCGCGGCATTCCTGCCTGCGTATCGTGCCACGGTGCGGCCGGCAACTCGACCATCGCCACCAACCCGAAGCTGGCCGGCCAGTTCGCTGCCTACACCCACAAGCAGCTGATGGATTTCACCACGCCAAACCGCAACAACCCGATCATGACGCCGATCTCCAAGCAGCTGGCCACCAGCCCTGACGACATCCGCAACATCGCCGCCTACCTCGACGCGCAAACCCAGAAGGCCGGGGCTGCCAAGAACAAGGACACCGTCGAACTGGGCAAAAAGATTTATCGTGGCGGCATCGCCAGCACCGGCGTTGCATCGTGCGCAAGCTGCCACGGCGCCAACGGCAACGGCATTCCGGCCCAGTTCCCGCGTCTGGCCGGCCAGCACCAGGACTACACCGTGTCGCAGCTGCAGGCCTTCAAGGGCGGCGCGCGCAAGAATAGCGTGCAGATGACCACCATCTCCAAGCGCATGTCCGACGAAGAAATGAAAGCTGTGGCCGACTATATCGCCGGCTTGAAATAATCAGGGGCGCAGCCCCTGTCGGGGGCGAGCCGGGCAGTCAGAAGGGGCAGCGGCGCAAGCAGGCTGCCCTTTTTGTTGGTATCCTCGCGGGTTGAGCAAGGCCCGCCGATAGGAATGAGCAAGCATGAGTACCGCTGGATTTGAACTGAAGGTAGACCCGTCGAACCGGCGCGGCCGGGTGCTGGCCGATATGGTCGAGCTGGTGTCGTCGATGCGCTTTGCCATCACGATGCTGGTGATGATCTCGATAGCCTCGATCATGGGCACCGTGGTGACCCAGGGCCAGCCCCTGCCCAACTATGTCAATCAGTTCGGCCCGTTCTGGTTCGAAGTGTTCAACAAGATGGGGCTGTACGCGGTCTATTCGGCCTGGTGGTTCATCCTGATCCTGATGTTGCTGATTGCGTCGACCACGTTTTGCATCATTCGCAATGGTCCGCGCATGATCCGCGACATGCGCAGCTGGCGTGAAAACGTGCGCGAAAATTCACTGCGTAACTTCCACCACAAGACCGAATGGAGCGCGCCGCTCACGCGCGCAGAGCTGGCCAGCCAGAGCGCCGCGCGCCTGTCCCACGCCGGCTATGCGGTCAAGATCGTGGAAAAGGACAAGGGTTTGCTGGTGGCTGCCAAAAAGGGCGCGGCCAACAAGTTCGGCTACATCTTTGCCCACAGCGCCATCATCATCATCCTGGTGGGCGGCATGCTCGATTCGGACCTGCCGATCCAGTTTCAGGAGCGTTTCCTGGGCAAGGTGTCCTTTACCGGCGAGCAGGCTTCCCCGGGCCCTTCCAATTACCTGAGCGTGGGTAACCCCACCTTCCGCGGTTCGACCTCGATTACCGAAGGCGACGGCAACGACTACGCCGTGATCGCGCGCCCCGACGGGATGCTGGTGCAGCCGCTGCCGTTCACGATTCACCTGAAAAAATTCGAAATCGATTTCTACAGCACCGGCGCCCCCAAGCTGTTTGCCAGCCAGGTGGAAATCCGTGACCCGGCCAACGGCGTGGTGTTACCCGCTACCATCAAGGTCAACGAACCGCTGATTTACCGTGGCGTGGCGATCTACCAGTCCGATTTTTCCGACGGCGGCAGCAAGCTCAAGGTCACCGGCTTCCCGATGGCGGGCCCTGAGTCGGCCGGCTTTGCCATGGATGGCGAAGTCAAGAAAGCATCGCCCCTGCAGCGCGGCGGCGAGGAGTATTCGATCGAATGGACCGATTTCCGCTCCTTCAACGTGGAAAATACCGGGTCAAGCAATGACCCGCGCGCGGTGACTCAGGGCAAGTCGCTCAATGAGCAATTCGCTAAAACCCTCGACAAGCATTCCGGATCGGCCGCCAAAGACGTCAACAACAAGGACCTCAAGAACGTTGGGCCTAGTGTCGAGTACAAGGTGCGCGACAAGACCGGCCAGGCGCGCGAATTCAAGAATTACATGCAGCCGCTGACCATCGATGGCGTCGAGGTGTTCCTCACGGGAATGCGCAGCAATCCCAACGACGAGTTCAGCTACCTGCGCATTCCGGCCGACGAGGCCCATACCGTCAAGGAGTGGATGCGCCTGCGCGCCGCCTTGGGCGACCCGGCGCTGCGCCAGCAGGCAGCGGAGCGCTATGCGCGCCGCTCGATGGCCGATGCCAGCGAGAGCAATGTGATTCAGTTGCAAGATTCGGCGCGCAAGACGCTCGATATTTTCGCTGGCGACGGCAAGCAGGGCGGCTACCTGGCAGTATCGAAATTCCTTGAGAAAATCGAAGCCAAGGAGCAGGAAAAAGCCGCGATGATCATCATGAAGATCCTCAACGGCACCATGTGGGAGCTGTGGCAGGCGGCGCGCGTCAAGGATGGCCTGGCCCCGGTCGAGGGCACGGAAACCCAGGGCCGTTTCCTGCAGGTTGCCACCAATGCGCTGTCCGACAATTTTTTTTATGGTGCGCCGGTGTATTTCCAGCTCGACGATTACGTCCAGCTGCGCGCCTCCGTGCTGCAGGTATCGCGCGCGCCCGGCAAGCCGGTGGTCTACCTGGGCTGCCTGTTCCTGATCCTGGGCGTATTCGCTATGTTCTACATTCGCGAACGCCGCCTCTGGGTGTGGGTGCGCGACGACGACAGCGGCGCCGGCGCGCATGCCTTGATGGCCATGAGCACCCAGCGCAAGACGCTCGATTTTGAACACGAATTTAATGACTTGAAAGCCAAGCTGCCCCAATCGGCGTAAGCTGTGCGGCAGTGATTGAGGAGAAACATGATGGAATTGTCACAAACGCAAACCTACCAGCAGGCGCCAGGCTTCTTCAAGCGCCTGGGATTGCTCGACTGGATTTTTGCTGCCGTGCTGTGCGCTGCCGCCTGGTTCGCCCTGTCGCGCTATGGCATGTATATGGATTCCTACGAGAAGGCCATCCTGGTGCTCACTGCGCCTACCTTTGCCTGGCTGGGCTGGCACTGGAAGCCGGTGCGCTGGCTGATGCCGGTGGTGGCGCTGCTGTCGTTCTTCGCTATCTATCTGTACGCCGGCAATCTGGAAGCGGCCAATCAGAAGTTTTTCCTGAAATACATGTTGTCGAGCCAGTCCGCGATTTTATGGATGAGCGCGCTGTTCGTGTTCTCGACAGTGTTCTACTGGGTAGGCTTGCTCAGCCGCTCCAACTACGGCTCCTCGGTCGGCTCCAAGATGTGCTGGGCGGCGGTGGTGCTGGGCTGGACCGGCATGATGGTGCGCTGGTACGAGTCCTACCTGATCGGCACCGACGTCGGCCACATCCCCGTGTCCAACCTGTACGAAGTGTTCATCCTGTTCGCGATGATCACCGCCATGTTCTACCTGTACTACGAACAGCACTACGGCACCCGCCAGCTGGGCCCGTTCGTGATGCTGGTCATTGCCGCCGCGGTGGCGTTTTTGCTGTGGTACACCGTCACGCGCGACGCCGCCGACATCCAGCCGCTGGTGCCCGCGCTGCAGAGCTGGTGGATGAAGATCCACGTGCCGGCCAACTTCATCGGCTACGGCACCTTCGCGCTGGCGGCGATGGTCGGCACCGCCTACCTGCTCAAATCGCACGGCTACCTGGTCGACCGCCTGCCGTCGCTGGAAGTGCTCGACGACGTGATGTACAAGTCGATCTCGGTCGGTTTTGCGTTTTTCACGGTGGCCACCATCCTCGGCGCGCTGTGGGCGGCCGAAGCATGGGGCGGCTACTGGTCGTGGGACCCGAAAGAAACCTGGGCGCTGATCGTCTGGCTCAACTACGCGGCCTGGCTGCACATGCGCCTGATGTCGGGCCTGCGCGGCCGCGTGGCGGCCTGGTGGGCGCTGGTAGGCCTGCTGGTGACGACGTTCGCTTTCCTCGGCGTCAACATGTTCCTGTCGGGCCTGCATTCCTACGGCAAGCTGTAAGCGGCACGCGGCGCCAGCACGTCATCCGCGCGCACGACGGTCTTGCGTTGGGAGCCGGGTTTTAGATTAACTGAAACTTAAACTGGCCCCGCTGACTTTGCTTGTACCGGGCTTTTTTGGCAAGATGGTGTAAGGTTAGAGAAATGTCCACGACAAAGCTCTACCTTACCCACTGAATTGCCGGAGAAGCCATGCTGATCAAACGTAGCCCGAACGGTATCGACCTGCCGTTGCCGTCCGAAATCACGCCGCAGGAAGTGTACGAATCGCGCCGCAAGTTCATCGCCCAGATGGCGGCCGGCGCCGTCGTCGGCTCGGCGCTGTGGGAAATGGCCAACCGCGAGGCCTTCGCCCAGACCACCGCGCCGGCCAGGCTGGCCGGCAAGCTCAATCCCGCCTATTCCGCGCTGGAAAAGCAGACGCCCTTCAAGGACGCCTCGACCTACAACAACTTCTACGAATTCGGCACCGACAAGTCGGAGCCGGCGGTCAACGCCCACACGCTGAAAACGCGGCCGTGGACGGTGACGATCGAAGGCGAAGTCAAGAAGCCGATGACGCTCGACATCGACAGCCTGCTCAAGCTCGCGCCGATCGAGGAACGCATCTACCGCCTGCGCTGCGTCGAGGGCTGGTCGATGGTGATCCCGTGGGAAGGCTTCCCGCTGTCCGAGCTGATCAAGAAGGTCGAGCCGAACGGCAACGCCAAGTACGTCGAATTCCACACGCTGGCCGACCCGAAGCAGATGCCCGGCGTGAAGAGCCGCGTGCTCGAGTGGCCGTATGTCGAGGGCCTGCGCATGGACGAGGCGATGCATCCGCTGGCCTTGCTGACGATGGGCATGTACGGCCAGGTGCTGCCGAACCAGAACGGCGCGCCGGTGCGCATCGTGGTGCCGTGGAAGTACGGCTTCAAGTCGGCCAAGTCGATCGTCAAGATCCGCTTCGTCAAGGACCAGCCGCGCACCGCCTGGAACGTGTCGGCGCCGTCGGAGTATGGCTTTTATTCAAACGTGAATCCGAACGTGGACCATCCGCGCTGGTCGCAGGCTACCGAGCGCCGCATCGGCGAAGACAGCTTTTTCCAGAAAAAGCGCAAGACGCTCATGTTCAACGGCTATCCCGAAGTCGCCTCGCTCTACACCGGCATGGACCTCAAGAAGTACTTCTGATCCATGGCGTTCAATCCCACGCCGCGCCAGCTCACCGCGATCAAGGCGATCCTGTTCGTGCTGGCGCTGGCGCCCGCCGCGCTGCTGCTCTATAAATCAATCGCCGGCCTGTATGTCGAGCCGCTCGAAGCCATCACGCGCGGCACCGGCGACTGGGTGCTGTACCTGC
>JAZKGU010000099.1:0-6675 GCA_040385745.1 Pseudomonadota bacterium | reverse complement strand
CCACGTAGGTGAACGAGACGATGATGGTGGCGCCCACGGCCATCATGCGCACCGGGGCCCCGCGCCCGCCCGCGCCGCCGCCGTAGCGCGCCGCCAGGAAGTCGGGAATGGTGTACTGGGCGAAGCGGCGCAGATAGGGGGCGATGAGCAGCGCCACCAGGCAGTAGCCGCCGGTCCAGCCCATGATGTAGGCCAGACCGTCGAAGCCGTGCAGATACAGGCCACCGGCCAGGCTGATGAAGCTGGCGGCCGAGATCCAGTCGGCCGCCGTGGCCATGCCGTTGAACATGGCCGGCACGCGCCGACCGGCCACGTAGTATTCGGCCACATTGGAGGTGCGGCTGATCACGCCGATGGCGGCGTACAGCACGATGGTGGCGAACATGAACAGGTAGCCGATCCAGACGCGCGGCATGCCTTCCTGTTCGAGCAGCGCGAGCGCGGCCAGGAACCCCAGGAAGCAGCCGGTGTAGGCCAGGTAGTAGCGCGACAGGCGCTGGAAGTAGCTGGTCTTCATGCGCCGCCCGCCAGCTGGGCGGCAAAGCGGCGGTCCAGGCGCGCCATGCGCCAGGCGTAAATTCCTATGATGGCAAGATAGACCAGCGCGGCGCCCTGGGCCGCCAGATAGAACGACAGCGGCCAGCCGAACAGCGACACGCCAGCCAGGTCGCGCGCGAAAAACACGGTGCTGAAGGTGGTGCCGAACCACAGCAGCAGCAGCACCAGCGTGAAACGGCGGGTGCGCTGCCAGTGCGCGGCGCGCGCGGCCAGCAGGCGCCGGCGCGCCACCAGTTCGGCAGCTTGCGCTTGTTCAGGCGTCATCAAAATCCTCGTCGATGGCGGGCGCCGGGAAGCTCAGGCGCACCAGGCAGCCGGGCCACTTGGCCTTGAAGCTGCGCGGGTTGTTGAAGATGTCGACTTCGGCGCCGTGCTGCTGGGCGATTTCGCGCACGATGGCCAGCCCGAGGCCGCTGCCGGGAACGGTGGTGCCGAGGATGCGGTAAAAGCGTTCGAACACGTGGGCCCGTTCGGACGGTGCGATGCCCGGACCGGTGTCTTCCACTTCCAGCACGGCCTGGCCTCCATCGCTGCGCACGCGCACCGTGACGCTGCCGCCGGCCGGGGTGTAGCGCAGGGCGTTGTCGATCAGGTTCGACAGCAGTTCACGCAGCATCAGGGGGCTGCCTTCGATATCGAGCGGGGTGTCGCTCTGCTCGAAGCCGAGGTCGATGCGATGCGCAAAAGAGGCCTGCACCCACTCCTGCACGGTTGCGCGCGCAAGCGTATTCAGGTCGAGCATGACCATTGCGATGCCGGCGTGCGGCTGGTTCTCGGCGCGCGCCAGCGCCAGCAGCTGGTTGACCAGGCGCGTGGCCGACTCCGAACTCTTGGCCAGCTGCTCGAGCGAGCGGTGAATTTCGTCAGGGTCGAGCTGGCGCAGCGCCAGTTCGGACTGCATGCGCATGCCGGCCAGCGGCGTCTTCATCTGATGCGCGGCGTCGGCGATGAAGCGCTTTTGCATCTCGATAGTCTGCGACAGGCGCGCCAGCATGTCGTTGAGCGAGCCGACCAGCGGCGAAATCTCTTCCGGCACCTGGTGCGAGTCGATCGGCGAAAGGTCGTCAGGCCGGCGCGCGCGGATGCGCTCCTGCAGTTCGGCCAGCGGGGACAGCCCGCGCGCCAGGGCAAACCATACCAGCGCCAGCACAATGGGCAGGATGATGAACTGGGGCAGAATCACGCCCTTGATGATTTCGTTGGCGAGCAAGGCGCGCTTGTCGAGCGTTTCGGCCACCTGCACCAGGGCCGCGTAAGGGTCGTCGCTGCGTTTGGCCAGCGGCCGCAGATTGACAAAGGAGTAGGCGATGCGCACCTGGTTGCCATGCATGACTGCATTGCGAAAGCGTACCTTGCCGCTGCGCGAATCGTCGCCGTCGAGGGGGCGTGGCAGCTCGCGGTCGCCATCGATATGGGCGCCGTCGGGGCCGACGATCTGGAAGTAGACATGGTCGACATCGTCGGCGCGCAGGATGTCGCGTGCGCTGCCGGGCAGGCGCGAGACCGCCTTGCCGTCGACCTCGCGCACCTGCTGGGCCAGCACCGTGACGCTGTCTTCGAGCGCATGGTCGAAGGGCTGGTTGGCGATCGACTTGGCCACCAGGTAGGTGATGGCAATACTCATGGGCCAGAGCAGCAGCAGCGGGGCCAGCATCCAGTCCAGGATTTCACCGAACAGGGAATGCTGGATCTCCTCCTCGGCGTCGGCGCCGGGCGGCTCGTAGAGCAGCGGCTCGGGTTCGAACCGGGCCGGGTCAAGCAGGCCGGCGTCGCGCTCGTTCACTGCAGGTCCGCTCCCTGCTCGGCGCGTGCCGGATCGGCGAATTTTTCAAGGCAGTAGCCCAGCCCGCGCACGGTGGCGATGCGGATGCCGCCGGTTTCGATTTTTTTGCGCAGGCGGTGCACATAGACTTCGATGGCGTTGTTGGACACTTCCTCGCCCCATTCGCACAGATGGTCGACCAGCTGCTCTTTCGAGACCAGGCGGCCGGTGCGCGCGAGCAGGATTTCAAGCAGGCCTAGTTCGCGCGCGGACAGTTCGAGCATCTGGTCATTGATGTAGGCGCTGCGCCCTACCTGGTCGTATACCAGCGGGCCGTGACGCACCACCGCCGGGCCGCCGCCGGCGCCGCGCCGGGTCAGGGCGCGCACCCGCGCCTCGAGTTCGGACAGCGCGAACGGCTTGGCCATGTAGTCGTCGGCGCCCAGATCGAGGCCATTGACGCGCTGCTCGATCGAGTCGGCCGCGGTGAGGATCAGCACTGGCAGCAGCGACGAGCGCGCGCGCAGCCGGCGCAGCACTTCCAGGCCGGACAGCTTGGGCAGGCCGAGGTCGAGAATGAGGAGGTCGAATTCCTGGGTCGAGAGGGCGGTGTCGGCCTCCTGGCCGTTCTTGACGCAGTCGATGGCATAGCCTGACTGGCGCAGAGATCGGGTCAGCCCGTCTGCGAGCACGCTATCATCTTCGGCTAGTAAAATACGCATCTGGGCACCTGGTTGTTAGACTTGTATTGTGTTTGATTTGTGCCAACCCCGGTGAATTTTTTTAAATAGTGTTCACGTACCGCTTGCAAGGACTACTGTACGCCTGTACAGTATCGTCTGTGATGTGCTTGTGAAGCAAACCCCCGCCCTTTTTCGGAGTGAAAGAAAATAATGGACGACAAGAAGAACGTAATGAACGCTGGCGAAAAGGGCAAGGCGCTGGCCGCCGCCCTGGCGCAAATCGAAAAGCAGTTCGGCAAAGGCTCGGTCATGCGCATGGACGCGTCCACCCCGGTCGAAGAAGTGCAGGTGGTCTCCACCGGCTCGCTGGGCCTGGACATCGCGCTGGGCGTGGGCGGCTTGCCGCGCGGACGCGTGGTCGAAATCTACGGTCCCGAGTCGTCCGGTAAAACCACGCTGACGCTGCAAACCATCGCGCAAATGCAAAAGCTGGGCGGCACCTGCGCCTTTATCGACGCCGAGCACGCGCTCGACGTCACCTATGCGCAAAAGCTGGGCATCAACCTGTCCGAGCTGCTCATTTCCCAGCCCGACACCGGCGAGCAGGCGCTTGAAATTACCGATGCGCTGGTGCGTTCGGGCAGTGTCGACCTGATCGTCATCGACTCGGTGGCCGCGCTCACCCCGCGCGCCGAAATCGAAGGCGACATGGGCGACTCGCTGCCCGGCCTGCAGGCGCGTCTCATGTCGCAGGCGCTGCGCAAGCTCACCGGCTCGATCAACCGCACCAATACCCTGGTCATTTTCATCAACCAGATCCGCATGAAAATCGGCGTCATGTTCGGCAGCCCCGAAACGACGACCGGCGGCAATGCACTCAAGTTCTACGCCTCGGTGCGCCTGGACATTCGCCGCACCGGCTCCATCAAGTCGGGCGACGAAGTCATCGGCAACGAAACCAAGGTCAAGGTCGTCAAGAACAAGATCGCACCGCCCTTCAAGGAAGCGCACTTCGACATCCTCTATGGAGAGGGCACGTCCCGTGAAGGCGAAATCCTCGACCTTGGTGCGGACAACAAGGTAGTTGAAAAGTCGGGTTCCTGGTACAGCTATAACGGCGAACGTATCGGCCAGGGCAAAGACAATGCGCGCCTGTATCTCAAGGAGCGTCCGGCGCTGGCCCGCGAAATTGAAAACAAGGTGCGTCTGGCACTGGGCGTGCGTGAACTGCCTCCAGCTGCCGGCGAAGAGCCAGTGGTCGCCGCCAAGGCGCCCAAGCTGAAGGCCGTCGCCGAGTAATCCTGCATGCCTGCGCCCCAACTGAGCCTGAAGGCGCGCGCGCTGCGGTATTTGTCGATGCGTGAGCACAGCAGGCTTGAACTGGGGCGCAAGCTGACGCGCCATGCGGAGGAGGGCGAGGACGTGGATGCATTGCTCGATTTCCTCGAGAAGAACAACTGGCTCTCGCAAGAACGTTTTTCCGAATCGCTCGTGCATCGCCGCGCGGCCCGCTTTGGCAACAGTCGCATCGTCGCCGAGCTGCAAAGCCATGGCGTCAATGGCGACACACTGGCCGAACTCAAGGCCGGTCTGGTCGACACTGAAACTGCAAGGGCGCGCGAAGTCTGGCAGCGCAAGTTTGGCGCCGTGGCCAGCGGGCCGGAGGAGCGCGTCAAGCAGATGCGTTTTCTGATGCAGCGCGGTTTTTCAAACAAGGCTGCGCGCCTGGCCATGCAGGGCAGTCCGCCCGACGACGCCTTATAAGCCGCCCCCCCTTCATCGAGGGCGGAAAAGCGGAGCGTATTTCACCGTGTGTGCCGAAGCAGTCCGGACGCACACTCCTCACCGGTGGAATACGCTACACTTTTCCGCCCTCTGTATTTTTATGCGCAGCACCCATCCTCGCAGCATTCTCCTCTTCTCGGCCTCGGCTCCGGTTATTCATCGAGCATAGACATCTCGACCGTATTATCACGATCCGAGATGGCAGACGCACAACATCTGACTATTCGAGCATGTTGCGGTGCAACCGAACTCCTGTTGTGATAAACTTTACAGGTTAAAGCAGCGCCGCATGAGCGGTTGTTGCCGTAGAAGCTGCGGCAACGTGCACACTGCACACCGCTGCATACTATTTACCGCCGATGTACGGCATTGGTCTTTATGCCCCTGTCTTCCCCCGTCCCAAGAGCGTTGCGGCATACCCGCGCCATTCGTGTCGATGCCTATGCACGCGACGATGGCCTGTGGGATATCGACGCGCGCATCACGGACGTCAAGGTCAAGGACATCACGCTGGCATCGGGTCCGCGTGCAGGCGGTCAGCCGCTGCACGATCTTAGCCTGCGCATCACTATCGACCGGGAACTGACCATCGTCGAGGCCGACGCTGCCTCCGATGCCGTGCCCTATCCCGGCTACTGCGACACCATTTCTCCCGCTTACCAGCAACTTGTCGGCCTGAACCTCATGCGCGGCTTTCGCCAGGCACTGAAGGAACGGCTGGCTGGCGTCATGGGCTGTACCCACTTGTCCGAGCTGGCCCAGATACTGCCGACGGCAGCCCTGCAGGCCTATGCCAATGATGTCATCCAGACGCGCGACGGCGCCGGAGACGACCTGTTGCCGCACCGCCCGTTTCAGATCGACCGCTGCCATGCCTTGCGCGCCGATGGCCCGGCTGTAGCCGTGTACTATCCGCGCTGGGTGGCCAAGGCGGTACCGGACTCGTAGTCGCATTGCCCGTTTTTATTCCGCATTAATAATCGTATTTCCACATCAGATACAAAAGAAGGGAAGCCAGCATGAAGATCCATGAGTATCAAGGCAAAGAAATCCTCCGGCAGTTCGGAGTGACGGTACCGCGCGGCATTCCGTGCATGACTGTCGAGGAAGCCGTCAAGGCCGCCGAAACGCTGGGCGGCCCGGTCTGGGTAGTCAAGGCGCAGATCCATGCTGGCGGTCGCGGCAAGGGCGGCGGCGTCAAGGTCGCCAAGTCGATGGACCAGGTCAAGGAATATGCCGATCAGATCATGGGCATGCAGCTCAAGACCATCCAGACCGGCCCCGAAGGCCAGAAGGTGCGTCGCCTGCTGATCGAAGAAGGCGCCGACATTCACAAGGAACTGTATGTGTCGCTCGTGACCGACCGCATCAGCCAGAAGGTTGTGCTGATGGCCTCCTCGGAAGGCGGCATGGACATCGAAGAAGTCGCGCACAGCAATCCTGAAAAAATCCACCACATCGCCATCGATCCGGCAGTGGGCATTACCGATGGCGAGTGCAATGACATCGGCACCAAGATCGGCATCCCGGCCGCCTCGCTGGCCGACTTCGGCGTGCAGATGAAGGGTCTCTACAAAGCCTACTGGGAAACCGACTGCTCGCTGGCTGAAATCAATCCGCTGATCCTGACCGGTTCGGGCAAGGTCATTGCGCTCGACGCCAAGTTCAACTTCGACTCGAACGCCCTGTATCGCCAGCCAAACATCGTCGCCATGCGCGACCTGGACGAAGAAGATCCGGCCGAAGTGGAAGCATCCAAGTTCGATCTGGCCTACATCTCGCTCGACGGCAACATCGGCTGC
The DNA here is from genome assembly GCA_040385745.1 of Pseudomonadota bacterium. Classification (GTDB taxonomy): domain Bacteria; phylum Pseudomonadota; class Gammaproteobacteria; order Burkholderiales; family Burkholderiaceae_D; genus Telluria_A. Next base: position 85 of record JAZKGU010000099.1, on the reverse strand, counting down.
CTGGTCAACGGCGCCGGCCTGGCCATGGCGACCATGGACACCATCAAGCTGTTCGGCGGCGAGCCTGCCAACTTCCTGGACGTGG
>JAZKGU010000098.1:0-3346 GCA_040385745.1 Pseudomonadota bacterium | reverse complement strand
TCGGGCATCGTGCGGCGCCACCCCGACATCCGCTGGCTGCGCAGGAAGGGCGATGCACTCCAACTTGCAACACTTTCGGGCAAAATACTCGACAATCTTTGGCAGATGCTGCGACCCGATGGTAAATTGCTGTTCGTGACATGCTCGCTGTGGCCCCAGGAATCGGAGGCGCAAGCTGCCGCCTTCGCGGTGCGCCACAACGCCATTCGTCTCGACGCACCGGGCCAGTTGCTTCCGACCGGCGCCGGCGGGCAGGATCACGATGGTTTGTTCTACGCCCTGTTCCAGAAGCCGGCGCCGTAGAGGTCCCCCACATGCGTACGATTGAAAAGGCTCTGGCCCACCTGTGACACTACGTTTTCTTCGACTCCTCGCCTGCCAGCTGCTGCTGATCTGTGCGTGCGCGCAGGCGCAGGCGGCCGACGGGGTCGAGGTCACGCGCGCCAATATCGAGGCGTCCGAAGAAGGCTACCGGCTGGCGGTGAACTATGTGTTCGACCTCAACGAAGAACTCGAGGACGCCATCGAGCACGGGGTCGAACTGGCGTTTACCACCCAGATCGAGGTAACCCGCCCGCGCTGGTACTGGTATGACGACAAGGCAGTCTCGCAGCGCCAGACCATTCGCATCTCCTACAATGTATTGACGCGCCAGTACCAGGTGGCAGTCACCGGCAGCATGAAGCAGAGCTTCGCCACGCTGGAGGACGCGATGGTGCTGATTCGCCGTCCCAGCCGCTGGCTGATTGCCCCGCGCGGGGCGCTCAAGGCCGGCGAGACCTACAACGTCACGCTGCGCATGTTCATGGACCGCGCCAGCCTGTCCAAGCCGATTCAGGTCACCGCTAACAACTCCCAATGGCGCCTTGATTCGAAAGACAAGAAGTTCACCTATCGTGCGGAGTAAGCGGTGAACCAGGCCTTGCGTTATTCCCTCATCGTGGGGGCGGGTGTGGTCAGCATCTTGCTGTTCCTGCTGGCCACCGCCTCCTCCAGTTCCGGATTTTTCGACCGCTATTATTCCTGGCTGCTCGGCCTGAATGCGGCCGTGGCCGGCGCGCTGCTGGTGTTTGTGGTGGTGGCGCTGGCGCGCCTGTATGTGCGCTTTCGCAAAGGGCAGTTCGGCTCGCGCCTGATGGCGCGCCTGGTGCTGCTGTTTGCCGGCATCGGCATTTTGCCCGGCCTGGTCATCTTCCTGGTCTCGGTGCAGTTCGTTTCGCACTCGATCGACTCCTGGTTCAACGTCAAGATCGAAGCGGCCCTGACTTCGGGCCTGAACCTGGGTCTTGCCGCGCTCGACGAGGCGGTGGGCGAACTGGCGGCGCGCTCGGAAGTGAGTGCTGCCACCCTGGCCGGCCAGGACCGCCAGGGCGCCCAGGACATATTGACGCGCCTGGTGCAGGACGAGAGCGGGGTGCTGTCGGCCATGCTGGTGGGCGCGGACGGCAAGATGATCGTCTCGGCCAGCCAGAACCGGCGCGCCAACCTGGCGCCCGACCTGCCCACGCCGGCCATGCTGCTGCAGGCCGTCATGCCCGGCGGTTACGCCCGTCAGGAAACGTCGGAGCGCGATTTCAAGGAAGGCGCAGGACCCGCGCCGGCGCCGGCCGCCACTCCCAACCCGCTCGACGCGGCCACCGCGCTGCGCCTGCGCGTGGTGCTGGCCATTCCCGAGCCGCCCGGGGCCCAGCCGCGCTTCTTGCAGGTGATCCAGGCGGTGCCGGTCAACCTGGCCACCAATGCCGGGGTGCTGCAGGTAGCGTTCAAGGAATACCAGGAGCGCGAACTGGCGCGCGGCAGCCTGCGCGAAATGTATATCAAGACGCTCACATTGACGCTGCTGCTGGCCATTTTCGGCGCCATCGCCAGCGCCTTTGTGATCGCCGAAAACCTGGCCAAGCCGCTGCTGGTGCTGGCTGAAGGCACGCGCGCGGTGGCCGAAGGCGATCTGTCGCCGCGCCCGATCGTGTCCACCACCGACGAGCTCGGCACGCTGACGCAATCGTTCAACACCATGACCGGCCAGCTGTTCGAAGCGCGCAGTTCGGTCGAGCGCAACCGCGCGGCGCTGCAAAGCGCCAAGGCCCACCTCGAATCAGTGCTGGAGAATATGTCGGCCGGGGTGATCGTGATGGATGCCGAGTTCCACGTGGTGACCTCGAACGAGGCCGTCGAGCGCATCTTGCAGCATGACGTGGCCAGTCATATCGGCACCGCGCTGGCCGCCATCGATGGCCTGGAGCCGTTCGCGGCGGCCATTATGCGCGCTTTTTCGACCCAGAACGCGCAATCGGCCGCCGGCAGCGCGCGCCAGGTGCGCCACTGGCAGCAGGAGATTGAAATTCCGCGCCGGCCAAGATCCAACGACGACCACGACATCGCGCTGCTGGCGCGCGGCTCGCGCCTGCCGGTGCGCGCCGGCAGCGGTTTCATCGTGGTGTTCGACGATATCTCGGACGTGATTTCGGCCCAGCGCTCGATCGCCTGGGGCGAAGTGGCGCGCCGCCTGGCGCACGAAATCAAGAACCCGCTGACCCCGATCCAGCTGTCGGCCGAGCGCATGCAGATGAAGCTCGAAGCGCGCCTGGACGGCAAGGACCTGGAGCTGCTCAACAAGGGCACCACCACCATCGTCAACCAGGTCGACGCCATGAAGCGCATGGTCGATGATTTCCGCGACTACGCCAAGGCCCCGCCGGCGCAGCTGGAAAAGCTCGACCTCAATGCCTTGATCGACGATATTTTGCATATGTACCTGGCCGGCGACGGCAACGACATCATCCACGTCCAGCTGGCCGCCCAGCTGCCGGCCGTGATGGGCGATCCGACCCAGCTGCGCCAGGTCATCCACAACCTGCTGCAAAACGCCCAGGATGCGATGAACGACCGCGCCCCCGGGGCGCCGCCAGCGCGCATCGATCTGACCACCGAGGCCATTCACTACCAGGGCGCCGACGGCAGCGCTGGCACCGCGGTGCGTCTGAAAATCGTCGACAACGGGCCCGGCTTCGCGCCCAAGATCCTCTCGCGCGCCTTTGAACCCTATGTCACCTCCAAGGCGCGCGGCACCGGCCTGGGACTGCCCATGGTGAAAAAAATCATCGACGAGCATGGCGGCCGCATCGAGATCCAGAATCGCAGCGACGGAACTGGCGCGTCGGTCTTGATTTTGCTGTTAAAGTTATGTACGGATAGTGTATTGGCGTATGGCGGTAATCAAGAATAGAATCTCGGCTGTTACCGGCATGCGCTGCATGCCGAGGAAGCGGTCGACACCAGGAAGGCACACATAGATGGCAAACATTCTCGTAGTTGATGATGAAATGGGCATCCGCGAGCTACTCTC
>JAZKGU010000097.1:0-24793 GCA_040385745.1 Pseudomonadota bacterium | reverse complement strand
TTTTCGATCTGCGGCTCGAGCGCATTGATCTCTTTTACCGTTTTTTGATATTGCTTGAGCAACCGCTGGTTGCGGCTACCGAAAATCTGAGTCAGTAAGGACATTCTGGAATTCTTGAAAGTTACGCCGCAAAAAGAAGCCGGGATGATATCAAAATCATATCAAGCGCAAGCTGACCATGGCAAAAAGACGGTGATTTTATCACGCGAACCACCCGCAAATGGGGTTGTTGGACAATATAACAAGCGTTGCAAGCTATAAATAAGGGCGGTCCTCAGCCCCTGGCTGACGCATCGCAGCGGACCGGACCGTTCAGGTAGACCCAGCCTGCATTGACCTTGCGGTAGCGATTGTCCGCCCCCAGGCCCGCGCCCTCGCCACACAGTCGCTGGGCGATTTGCTTGTTGCTGCTGTGAAATAAAGTCTTCACAACCAGCCCATTGGCGTCGCGCCAGGACAGCACCTTGCTTTCGTCGAGCGGGGCATCGGTGCGCGAGACCCGATCAGTAAAGATCTCGGCGATCGGGTTGTAGAGCTGCGGAGCGACCCCGAGCACTGCCTGCGAGACCCGGTTCAACTCAACATAACTGTAGCGCTGCGCCTCGCGCATGCAACCGGCCTGCAGCAGGACCAGAAGGCCGGCGTACAGCGGCCAGCGCGGCAGTTCGCGAAGCGCCGCCAGCACGGCAAACAGCAGCGGCATGGCGCACCAGAACGCGTAGCGCATCATGCCCACGGCGCCGGAATTCCAGTTGTAGGCCGACAGGGCCGGCAGCGCCATCAGCAGCGTGAAGACGCCCGCGGCCGCCGCCAGCGGCGCGTAGCCCTTGCGCAGGCCGGCCAGCAGCGCCGCCGCCATCAGAAAAGGCACCCCCGACACCATGCCCTGGTTCAGGTCGAGGAAAAACGAGTGCAGACGGTGCCAGGATACGAAATCGGACGAGGTGGAATACTTGGCGATCAGGCTCGGCTCCCCGAATTGCCACATGCTCAGGGCAAAGGGCAGGCCGGCCAGCACCAGCGTGAGCAGCGCGCCAGCGCCATGGCGCCAGCCGGCGCGGCCGCGCAGTTCCTGGCGCCAGTCGTCCCCGCGCGCGCGCGCCAGCAGGACAGCCAGCACCGGACCGAATGCTGCAAAAGCGGCAATGGAGGGATTTTGCGTCGCGGCCAGACCGGCCAGCAGTCCCGCCGCCAGCGGCGCGCGGCTGCACACCAGCAGCATGGCCCCGAGCAGGCCGGCCGCGCTCAGCATCTCGGGGCCGGTCCAGTTCCAGTACAGCACCCCGCCGCAGACCGCGAACAGCAGTAATCCGGCCGCCGCCTGCAGCGTCGACTGGAAAAAGCGCAGCAGGCACATGCCGAGCACGATCATCATGGCCAGGTTCAGCGCCTGGAAGCACTTGAGCGGCGGCGCGCCCAGCGCGTCAAGCAGCAGGTAGGCTGGCGCCGCCAAGGCCGAGTAGGTCCAGTGGTGCAGCGCAAAGTAGCCGCTGCGCCCCCGAATAAAGCCGGGCAAGGGCACTTCGCGCCCGACCGCGATGCCTTCGCCGAGCTGGCCGAAGACGGCAGCGAAATTGGGCGCGAGCCGCGCGGCAGTGGCGCTGTCGTTGACTCGCAGATCGGGCGTGGCGTGCGTGGCCAGCGCAATGGTGGTGACGCTGTATTCGGCAAAATCGCCATCGTAGGCGGCGGGGAACCAAGCCAGGAAGGCAAGCAGCAGCAGCGCCAGCACAGTGCAAAAGCCGGCGCGCGCCTGGCGCGCGTGGCGCCAAGGATGGTCAGGGACTGCGGGCGCGGCGGCCTGTAAATCGAACATGGCTATTTTTGCAAAACGGGCATTGTAGCGCAGAAGAAACGGCTGGCGGGGGTCACGCAGCAGCTCGCCTGTGATAAGGTTGCGGCCATGCACATCTACTGTACCAAATCCCGCAAAACCTCACTCGACGCTACCGATTTCCTTAAGCGCAACGAGAAGATGGCAGCGCTGCTGCCAGCGGCCATGCGCATGGCCAGCCTGCAATCGGACTGCGCGCGCGCCCTGCCCGCCATGTTTGCAAGCTGCGACGTACTGTCCTTCGAAGACGCGCATCTGGTCCTTGCGGTACCGAGCTCGGCGGTAGCGGCCAAGCTCAAGCAGCAAGTCCCCAAGCTGATCACGGCGCTGCACAAAAAGGGCTGGCAAGTCGTCGACATCCGGCTCAAGGTACAGGTGACGCGGGCGATCGCTCCGGTGGTACACACGCGCCAGCTGGTGCTGCCCGATATGGCCAGGGATGCCTTCGCCGAACTAGGCGCGGCGCTGCCCGAGACGGAACAGAATGCTACGCTGATCGCGGCGATTCGCGCGATGGCGGCGCGCCGCCGCTAGCGGCGCACTTGTTGAGTCAAGTGAGCGCCCACTCACGCTCCATCTGCCGCATGTACGAAGGTGGCGCCGTGCCGGGGCCTGCAAACGAGACAATCTCGTAGGCGTCTGGATCCTTCAGCAATTCCAGCAGCAGCAGGTTGTTCAGCCCATGGCCGGACTTGTGCGCTTCGTAGCTGGCCAGCAGCGGATGGCCCACCAGGTAGAGATCGCCAATAGCGTCGAGGATCTTGTGGCGCACGAACTCGTCCTCGTAACGCAGGCCGTCCGAGTTGAGAATGCGATACTCGTCCATGACGATGGCGTTCTCCAGCGAACCGCCGCGCGCCAGGCCCATGCCGCGCAGGCTTTCCACGTCCTGCATGAAGCCGAAAGTGCGGGCGCGCGCCACATCGTGCACATACGAGACGTCGCCGAAATCGACCGTGGCGCGCTGGGTGGTGCCATCGACGGCCGGGTGGTTGAATTCGATGAAAAAGTCGAGCTTGAAACCATCGTAAGGACTCAGGCGCGCCCACTTTTCGTTGGCGCCAACACCTTGGCGGATTTCCACGGTCTTTTTGACACGGATGAATTTTTTTGCAGCATCCTGCTCCTGCACTCCGGCCTGCTGCAGCAGGAATACGAAGGACGAAGCCGAGCCGTCCATGATGGGAATTTCCTCGGCTGTGATATCGACGAACAGATTGTCGATGCCCAGACCGGCGCAGGCCGACATCAGGTGCTCGACGGTGGACACGCGCGCCTTGCCGCTGATGAGCACCGAGGCCATGCGGGTGTCGCCGACCACGTCCGCGCTGGCGGGAAACTCGACCACCGGATCGAGATCGACGCGGCGAAACACGATGCCGGTATCGGGCGCGGCCGGACGCAGGGTCAGCACGACCTTGGTTCCCGAATGCAAGCCCACGCCGGTGGTGCGCACCAATTGTTTCAGGGTTCTTTGTTTGAGCATGCCCCGATTATATCGGGTTTGCGGCGCCCTTTCCGAACGCCCCCCAACGCCAAGAGTCAGGGTTTGAGCTCTTCCACGTGCACGCGCTCGTTGCGGATCAGGTACAGGCCGCTGCAGATGATGATGCCCGCGCCAATGATCGTGTAGCGGTCCGGCAGCGTGGCCCACAGCAGCCAGTCCAGGCCCACGCCCCATGCCAGCGCGGTATATTCGAACGGTGCGATACTCGACGCTTCGCCCTTACTGAACGCTTCGGTGACGGCGATCTGGCCGATAAAACCCGTCACGGCCAGGCCACTGAGCAGCCAGAAGTCGCTAAAGCGCACGCCGACCCAGTCCGGCGCTGCCAGCACCGTAGCGCCCACCGCCATGAGCAGCATCAGCCACAGGATCATTTGCTCGCTGGAGTCGGTGCGGCCCAGGATGCGGGCGCTGATGCCCGAGACGGCGTAGCAGGCCGCCGCGCCCAGGATCGCCAGGCCGCCCATCGTCATCATGCCTTCGCCGCTGGGGCGCAGTACCACCACCACGCCCACCAGACCGACCGCAATGGCGATCCAGCGCGCGCCGTTGACGTGCTCCTTCAAGAACACCACCGACAGCGCGGTAATCAGGGCCGGCGCGATGAAAAAGATCGAATAGGCCTCGGCCAGCGACAGATTCTTCAGCCCGAAGGTAAACAGCGACAGCATGGCGATGCCGAGCGCGCCGCGCATCAGGTGCATGGACCAGCGCACCTTGAACAGGGTGCCGAAGGCGCCGCGCAGGTACACATACGGCAGCACCAGCGGCAGCGATACCAGGGCGCGCAGCGCGGCTACCTGCATGGCAGGATAGTGCTCCGAGAGCAGCTTCATGGCCGTGTCCATGAGCGAGAACATGGCCACCGCCAGCAGCATCGCGTAGATGCTGCGCAGGTTGGCGCGGCGCTGACTCACAGCTTCTTTTCCATAAAGAGCGACAATGGGTCGGGCTGGTAGTCTCCAAACGGGCCGATGCTCACGAAGCCGCGGCTGGCATACAGGCCGCTGGCCTCGGGCTGGCTGATGCCCAGTTCCAGGCGCAGCAAGGCAATGCCGGCGGCGCGCGCGTCGCGTTCCAGGCGTTCCATCAGGGCGGCGCCCACGCCTTGCCCGCGCGCCGACGGCGCCACGTACATGCGTTTAACTTCGCCGTAGCCGCCGCGCTCTACGACGGCGCCGCAGCCAATGGCCTGCCCGCCGGGGTCGCGCGCGACCAGAAAGCGCACGTCGGGCCGGGCTAGCGCGTCGATATCCATCAAGTGGTTGCTCTCGGCCGGATACAGCGCGCCAAAGTAGGCGTCAAGCTGCTCGAGCATGGCGATAACGTCGTCTTGTTGGGGGGATTCGACTTGAATTTTCATGACAGGAAGCGCAGGCGCGCTGCATTACACAGCGGGAGCCGGCGTCACGCGCAAGTGCGCGTCGGGACGCCGGGGTGGTACTGAAGAGATCAGCCCAGCTGCTTGAGCATGGTTTCGGCGTTCGACACTTCGAAGCCCCCGCCCTGCTCCACGTTGAGCTGCTCGATCACGCCGTCGTTGACCAGCATCGAGTAGCGCTGCGAGCGTGTGCCCATGCCGTACTTGGAGAAATCGGCGTCCAGGCCCAGGGCTTTGCTGTAGGCGGCGTTACCGTCAGCCATCATGCGCACGATGCCGGTCGACTTCTGATCACGGCCCCAGGCGCCCATGACGAAAGCGTCATTGACCGAGATGCACCAGATTTCGTCCACGCCCTTGGATTTGAGTTCCTCAGCATGCTTGACGTAGCCAGGCACGTGCTGGGCCGAGCAGGTCGGGGTGTAGGCACCCGGCAGGCCGAAGATGGCGATTTTTTTGCCCTTGACCAGGTCGGCGACCTGGAAGGTGTTCGGGCCGAGCGAGCAGCCGGCGGTTTCGGTCTCGACGAATTCGGACAGGGTGCCTTCCGGCAGGCGGTCGCCAATGTTCAGGGTCATGCAAGTCTCCTTGTAAAGTGTTCATCAAAGTGCAAGAGACGCAGTATGCCTGATCGGGCAAAACCCTGCAGGCGCAGGCCAAAAAAAAACCGCCGGGTGAGCGGCGGTTTTTGAGGGTCCGGCAAGGCCCGGCTTAATCGGCTTGCTTGCGCAGGAAGGCCGGAATATCGTAGGTTTCCACGCCATTGCGCTGCATCGCCTGGACCTGCTCCGATGCCTGCTCGCGGCGCCATACGGCCGGCTGCTTGAGGCCATCGAGCTGCTGGCCGATGCCAGAAGCGGCACCCATGGTCACGCCCGATGCCGCGCCCATCCCTGCGCCCGACGCCATCATTGGCCCGTTGTGGGTACCGGTGCGCAGCATCGGGGTCTGGACCAGCTGCATCGCCTTTTTGGCTTTGCCCAGGCCGGTGGCCACCACGGTCACGCGGATGTCGTCGCCCATGTTGTCGTCGTAGGCGATGCCCTGTGCGATCGACGCGTCCGGCGCTGCAAAGGCGCGCACCGCGGCCATGACTTCCTTGATTTCCTTACCCTTGAGACCACGGCTGGCGGTCACGTTGACCAGCACGCCGCGTGCGCCCGACAGATCGATCCCGTCCAGCAGCGGCGAGGCCACGGCCTGCTCGGCGGCGATGCGCGCACGGTCAACGCCGCTAGCGGTCGCGGTGCCCATCATGGCCTTGCCCTGCTCGCCCATGATGGTCTTGACGTCGTTGAAGTCGACGTTGATGTGGCCCGGCACGTTGATGATCTCGGCGATACCGGCAACGGCGTTGTTCAGAACGTCGTCGGCATGCTTCATCCAGTCGATCATGCTTTCGTCTTCGTAGATCTCCTCGAGCTTTTCGTTGAGGATGATGATGAGCGAATCGACGTGCTGGGCCAGTTCTTCGAGCCCGCTCTCGGCGATGTCCATGCACTTCTGGCCTTCGTACGAGAACGGTTTCGACACCACCGCCACCGTCAGGGCGCCCATGCCCTTGGCGATTTCGGCCACGATCGGCGCGGCGCCGGTGCCGGTGCCGCCGCCCATGCCTGCGGCGATGAAGACCATGTGCGCGCCGCGCAGCGCGTCTTCGATGCGGGCACGCGATTCTTCAGCCAGTGCGCGGCCGACGGTCGGCTTCATGCCGGCGCCAAGGCCGGACTCGCCGATCTGGATGATGTTGTGGGCCGACGAGGCGGCCAGCGCCTGTGCATCAGTATTGGCTGCAATGAACTCAACGCCGGACACGCCCTTGTTGATCATGTGCTGAACCGCGTTGCCACCTGCGCCGCCGACGCCGACGACCTTGATGACCGTACCGAGTGCTGCGTTATCGACCATATCGAACTCCATGATGAACTCCTAATCAAAGTGCCGTTTCCAAGCGCCAGGACTCACATGCTCTGCTGTGAAACCTGGAGATTGAAAACTGCGGTTAACTATAAAAAAAAATCGAATGCGAACTACTTTTTTAAAAATTCCCTAAAAACCATTCCTTCATGCGCTGCCACACCGCCTTTACCGAGCCGTCCTGCCTTGTCACGATGTGGCCCCGCAAATACTGCTTCTTCGCTTCGAGCAGCAGGCCGAGAACTGTCGCATAGCGCGGTGAGCGCACGACGTCGGCAAGCTGGCCGCGATAGTCCGGCGTGCCAAGGCGCGCCGGTTTCAAGAAAATATCTTCGGCCATTTCGACCATGCCCGGCATGATCGCGGTGCCGCCGGTGAGCACGATGCCCGACGAGAGCACGCCCTCGTAGCCGGACTCGCGCACCACCTGGTGCACCATCGCGAACAGTTCTTCGACGCGCGGCTCGATCACGGCGGCCAGCGCCTGGCGCGACAGGTTGCGCGGACCGCGGTCGCCCAGGCCCGGCACTTCGAGCGACTCGTGCGGGTCGGCCAGCACCTGCTTGGCCACGCCGTAGCGGATCTTGATTTCTTCCGCTTCCGAAGTCGGCGTGCGCAGCGCCATGGCGATGTCGTTGGTGATCTGGTCGCCGGCGATCGGAATGACCGCGGTGTGGCGGATCGCGCCGTCCGAGAACACGGCGATGTCGGTGGTGCCGCCGCCAATGTCGATCAGGACCACGCCCAGTTCCTTTTCGTCGGCCGTGAGCACCGCGTCGGCCGAGGCCATCGGCTGCAAAATCAGGTCCGACACTTCCAGGCCGCAGCGGCGCACGCACTTGACGATGTTCTGCACCGCCGATACCGCGCCGGTCACGATGTGCACCCGAACCTCAAGGCGGATGCCGCTCATGCCGATCGGTTCGCGCACATCTTCCTGGCTGTCGACGATGAATTCCTGCGGCACCGTATGCAGTAGCTGCTGGTCGGTCGGGATGTTGACCGCCTTGGCTGTCTCGATCACGCGCGCCACATCGGTAGCGGTGACTTCCTTGTCCTTGATGGCGACCATGCCACTTGAATTGAACGAGCGGATATGGCTGCCCGCGATGCCCGCATACACATTGCGGATCTTGCAGTCGGCCATTAGCTCGGCTTCTTCAAGCGCGCGCTGGATCGATTCGACGGTCGCCTCGATGTTGACGACCACGCCTTTTTTCAGACCCCTCGATTCGTGCTGACCGAGTCCGATGACTTCGTGGCGCCCGTCGGGCATCACTTCGGCCACGACGGCCACCACCTTGGAGGTGCCGATATCGAGTCCGACGATCAGATTCTTCGCGTCTTTTGTCATGTGCTGTCGCCTACTGTGTTTTTCTGGTGCTGCCGTTTATCGATTTAACTACCTGCTTGTTTACTGGTGCTGCCGTCTGCTTTACTGCCGCCTTCACAGGCTTGTTTCCTTCCGCCGGCAAGCTCAAGCCGGTGGCCGACAGCGCCAGGCCGTTCGGATAGCGCATGTCGATCGACTCGATCCCGTTCGGCAGCAAGCGCGCCAGCTGGGGATAGATCATCACCAGGCGCTCGACCCGCCTGCGCAGCGTCGTGCGGTCCTGCTCGCGCCCCAAGGCCACGCTCATGCCATTGTCCAGCCCAACTGTCCATGCATAGCGGCTCGATAAACTGAGCTTGCCCGGGCTTAAGCGCAGCGGCGCAAACCAGGCGCGCAATTCGGCAAACCGCGCCAGCACTTCCTTCTCGCTTCCTTCCGGCCCATCCAGCTCGGGCAGGGCGTGATCCTCGTCCGCTTCGGCCAGGTTGGCGGTGAACACATCGCCCTTGACCGACAGCAGGCGCCCGTCGCCGCCCCAGGTGCCGAGCGGCTCGTGCTCCTCGATCTCCACGATCAGCTGGTCGGGCCACTCGCGCCGCACGGTTGCCTTGCGTACCCAGGGCACCGTTTCGAACGCCAGCCGCACCTGCTCCAGATTTGTAGTAAAAAAATTCCCCTTGATCCGTCCGACCACGCCCGCGCGCAGGGTCAGCTTGTTCACATGCTTCAATTCCATCCCATGCATGCTCTCCACGCTCACCGTGCGCAGGGTGAACATGGGGCGCTGCGACAGCCACCACACGCTTGACCCCAGCAGCGCCAGCACCACCAGGGCAATCACCCCCGATGCGCTTGCATTCAATGCCCGTACGTCATGCCACATGCGTTATCAGCCTTCCGCTTTTGCCATCTTCAGGCGCGCGGAACGCAGGATCTCGACGCACAAGTCTTCGTAACTGATTCCTACCGCCTTGGCCGCCATCGGCACCAGCGAATGGCTGGTCATGCCGGGCGAGGTATTGGCCTCGATCAGGAACGGCTTGCTGTCGCTGGCGCGCAGCATGAAGTCGATCCTGCCCCAGCCTTCGCAGTCGAGCGCGCGGTAAGCCGCCAGCGCGCTCGTTTCCATCTCCAGGCGCACCGCCGGGTCGAGCTGGGCCGGGCAAAAATACTGGGTCGTGTCGGTGAAGTACTTGTTCTGGTAGTCGTAATTACCCTCGGGCGCCACGATCTCGATGATCGGAAGGGCGCGCGCACTGGCGCCGCGGCCCAGGATGGCGACAGTGAACTCGCGTCCCGTCACGAACTCCTCGGCCAGCACCACTTCGTCGAAGCCCGCAGCCACGTCGTAGGCGGCCTTGAGCGCATTGGCCTCGGACACCTTGGTGATGCCGATGGTCGAACCCTCATGCGGCGGCTTGACGATCAGCGGCAGGCCGAGGTCCGCCACCACGGCGCCCAGGTCGGTCGAGGGCAGCATCGACACATAGCGCGGCGTGACCAGGCCTTTTTGCAGCCACACCATCTTGGTGTAGATCTTGTCCATCGCGATGGCGCAGGCCATCACGCCGCTGCCGGTGTAGGGAATGCCCATCTGCTCGAGCGCGCCCTGCAGGCTGCCGTCTTCGCCGAAGCGGCCATGCAGCGCAATGAACACGCGGTCGAATTTTTCGCCAGCCAGCTCGGCCAGGCTGCGCTGTCCCGGGTCGAAGGGGTGGGCGTCAACGCCCTTGGAAGTCAGCGCGGCCAGCACCCCATTGCCGGACATGATCGACACGTCGCGTTCGGCCGAGCGGCCGCCGAACAGGACGCCGACCTTGCCCAGCGCTTGTGCGTCTTCAGGAGTCAATGTGCTCACTTCAAGCCTCTCCGTAGGTTGTCAGTTTGTGAGGGATGCCGGAAATCGATCCGGCGCCCATGGTGAGGACTACGTCGCCGTCCTGCACCAGGCCCATGATGGTGGCCGGCATGTCGGCAATGGATTCGACGAAGATCGGCTCGACCTTGCCGTTCACGCGCAGCGCATGCGCCAGCGAGCGGCCATCGGCGGCGCGGATCGGTGCTTCGCCTGCGGGATACACTTCACCCAGCACCAGCACGTCCGGGGTGCCGAGCACCTTGACGAAATCCTCGAACAGGTCGCGGGTCCGGCTGTAGCGGTGCGGCTGGAATGCCAGCACCACGCGGCGCCCGGGATAGGCGCCGCGCGCAGCGGCCAGCGTGACTTCGGTCTCGAGCGGGTGGTGGCCAAAATCGTCGACCAGGGTAAAGCTGCCGCCTCCGGGAATAGCCACTTCGCCGTAGCGCGTGAAACGCCGGCCCACGCCGTGAAATTCCGCCAGGCCCTGCTGGGTGGCGCTGTCGTCGATGCCGATTTCGCGGGCAATGGCGATGGCCGAGCAGGCATTTTGCACATTGTGCATGCCGGGCTGGTTGAGCACGAATTCGGTGTCCGGATAGCCTTCCTGAACCACGGTGAAATGCATGTTCAGGCCCTTGGCGCTGGCATTGATCGCGCGAACCTGGGCGCCTTCCGAAAAGCCGTAGGTAGTGATCGGTTTGGTCACATGCGGAATGATGGCGCGCACATGCGGATCGTCGATGCACAGCATCACTCGGCCATAGAATGGCAGGCGATGGGTAAAGTGCACGAAGGCCATCTTGAGCTTCTCGAAGTCGTGCTCATAGGTCTCCATGTGATCGGCATCGATATTGGTGATCACTTCGATCATCGGCGACAGGTTCAGGAAGGACGCGTCCGACTCGTCGGCTTCGGCCACAATGTATTCGCCGGTGCCCAACTTGGCGTTGGCGCCGGCGCTGGTCAGGCGCCCGCCGATGACGAAAGTCGGATCGAGTCCGCCTTGCGCCAGCACCGAGGCGACCAGGCTGGTGGTGGTGGTTTTACCGTGGGTGCCGGCAATGGCGATGCCGCGCTTGAGGCGCATCAGTTCACCGAGCATGATTGCGCGCGGCACGATGGGAATCTTGGCGGCGCGGGCAGCCACCACTTCCGGATTGTCTTCCTTGACGGCGGTCGAGGTCACGACCACGTCGGCCCCGATCACATTGTCCGCGGCATGGCCCAGCATGACATGGGCGCCCAGGCTTTCCAGGCGCTGGCTGGCGGCGTTGCTGCCCAGGTCCGAGCCCGACACGCTGTAGCCCAGGTTGACCAGGACTTCGGCGATGCCGCTCATGCCGCTGCCGCCAATGCCGACGAAGTGAATGTTTTTGATTTTATGTTTCATGTGTTGTTCGTTCCGGCCAGTTGGTCGAGTACTTCTGCAATTGCTGCGTTTGCGTTGCGCTGGCCCACCGCCAGCGCCGCTTCGGCCATCGCCAGGCACTGCGCGCGGGTGAGGCCTTCGAGCAGGCGCGCCACACTGGCCGCGCTCAAATCGGTTTGCGGCAGGTGGATGGCCGCCTGTTGCTGCGCCATCCACTGCGCGTTGTCGCGCTGGTGCGCGGTGGTGCTGGCCACGAAGGGCACCAGCACGCTTGCCACACCGGCCGCCGTCAACTCCGACACGGTGATGGCGCCGGCGCGGCAGATCACCAGGTCTGCCTCGGCATAGGCTGCGGCCATGTCGTCGATGAAGTCGACCACCTCGGCCACAACGCCGGCCTGGGCATAGCCCTGGCGCAGCGCGTCGATATTCTTTTTGCCCGACTGGTGCTTCACCTGCGGACGCACGCCTTCGGGCAGCAAGGCCAGCGCAGCGGGAACCGATTGGTTCAGGACCTGGGCGCCCAGGCTGCCGCCCACCACCAGGATGCGCAGCGGACCACTGCGGTCGGCGAAACGAACGCGCGGCGGCGGCATGTCGAGAATGGCCTGGCGTACCGGGTTGCCGGTGACCTGGGCCTTGCCGGCCGCGCTGCCGAAATCGGCAGGAAATCCGAACAGCACGCGCTGCGCGATCGGCGCCAGCGTCTTGTTTGACAACAGCAGCGCGGCATCGGCATTGACCAGCACCAGCGGTACACCGCGCAGGCGCGCCATCATCCCGCCCGGCACCGTGACGTAACCGCCCATGCCCAGCACCACCGAAGGCTTGCGCCGGCCGATAAAGCGCAGGCAGGCGGCAAAGCTCGCGGCCATCTTGAACACACCCGTCACTGAATGGGCAAGTCCCTTGCCGCGCAGGCCGGCGAAGTCGATGGTGTCGATCTCGATACCCTGCTTCGGCACGAAGTCCTGCTCCATGCCGTGCGCAGTACCCAGCCAGCTCACTTCCCAGCCGCGTGCGCGCATGGTTTGCGCAATCGCGATGCCGGGGAAGATATGCCCGCCGGTTCCCGCTGCCATGATCATCAGGCGCTTCATGGGCGGCCTCCCCGCATCAGCACGCGGTTTTCGTAATCGATGCGCAGCAGGATGGCCAGGCCGACGCAATTGATCATCACGCCCGAGCCGCCATAACTCATCAAGGGCAAGGTCAAGCCCTTGGTCGGCAGCAGGCCCAGGTTTACGCCCATATTGATGAAGGTCTGCACGCCGATCCAGATGCCGATGCCCTTGGCGGTCAGGCCGGCGAAGGTCTGGTCGATGGCGATGGCCTGGCGCCCAATGTCAAAGGCGCGCTTGACGATCCAGTAGAACATGGCGATCACAATCAGTACGCCGGCCAGGCCCAGCTCTTCGCCGATCACGGCCATGATGAAGTCGGTGTGCGCCTCCGGCAGGTAGTGCAGCTTCTCGACGCTGGCGCCCAGGCCCACGCCGAAAAATTCGCCGCGTCCGAAGGCGATCAGCGAGTGGGTCAGCTGGTAGGACTTGCCGAGGGCATTGTCTTCCTGCCACGGGTCGAGGTAGGCGAACATGCGCGCTGCACGGAATGGCGACAGGATGATGATGCTCGCGAAAATACCTACCAGCAGCGCGCCGATGCCGCTGAACCAGACCACGTTGATCCCGCCCAAAAACAGAATGCCCATGGCGATGCAGACGATCACGCCGAACGCGCCCAGGTCGGGTTCGAGCAGCAGCAGCATGCCCACCAGTCCGATCGCGCCGGCCATCGGCAGGAAGCCCTTGGTCAGCTTGTGCATGTATTCCTGCTTGCGCACCGTGTAGTCGGCCGCGTACAGCACCACCGCGATCTTCATCAATTCGGACGGCTGCAAATTGAATAGCTTGAGGCTCAGCCAGCGCTGGGCGCCGTTGACCGTCACGCCCACGCCGGGAATGAGCACCAGCGTCAGCAGCACCAGGGTGCCGACGAACATGAAGGGGGCGTAGCGCTGCCACACCGCGATCTTGATACGGAAGGTAAACAGGCCGCCTAGCAGGGCCAGCGCAATGAAGATACTCTGACGCTGCACGAAATAGTGGTTGGTGTAGTTGCGATACTTGGGCGATTCGGGCAGCGCAATCGAAGCCGAATACACCATCACCAGCCCGAACAGCATGAGCAGCAGCGTGACCCACACCAGCGGCTGGTCGTATTCCATCATTTTCGACTGGCGCGCGCGGCTGCCCGTCAAGGCCTCCTTCGACGAGCCGGTGAATTTGAATGGAAGCTGGAAGGCCATCAGAGATCCTGTCCCTTGTCCAGCGCCAGCTCGCGCACGGCGTCGCAAAACACCTGGGCGCGATGCGCATAGTTGGTAAACATGTCCATGCTGGCGCAGGCTGGCGAGAGCAACACCGCGTCGCCGCTGCGCGCCAGCGCCGACGCGCGCGCCACCGCGTCAGGCAAGGTGACGCAGTCGAACATATCAACACCGGAATCCTCGATCGCGGCGCGCAGCTTGGGCGCGTCGCGTCCGATCAGCACGATAGCGCGCACATAGCGCGAGCATGGCTCGGCCAGCGGCGAGAAATCCTGGCCCTTGCCGTCGCCGCCGGCGATAAGAACTATCTTTTGCGCTTCGCCGCCAAAGGCCTTGCCCAGTCCATTCAGCGCGGCCACGGTGGCTCCCACATTGGTGCCCTTGCTGTCGTCGTAATAGTCGATTCCGTCGATCGCTGCCACCAGCTCGACCCGGTGCGGCTCGCCCTGATAGTCGCGCAGGCCATGCAGCAAAGGCGCGAAAGGCAGTCCGATTGCGCGGCACAAGGCCAGCGCAGCCAGCGCGTTGGCGGCGTTGTGCAGCCCGCGAATGCGCAGCGCGTCGGCCGGCATCAGGCGGTTGACGGTGCACGGCACCACTTCGGCCACTTCATTTTTCTTGCGCTTCTTTTCGCTTTCCTCGCCTGCCACCGCAACCGTGAGCCACAGCACGCCGCGCTCGTTCTGCAGACCAAAGCAGTCGGCCTGGGTCGGTTCATTGGTGCCGAAGGTGACCGTGTCGGCCAGCGCGCTGTCCATCTGCATTACCTGCGCATCGTCGCGATTGAGCACGCGCACGCTGTCCTTGCCAAAGATGCGCGCCTTGTCGGCGCCGTAGGCGGCCATGTCACCATGCCAGTCGAGGTGGTCCTGGGTCAGGTTCAGCACCGTGGCCGCGTCGGGATTGAGACTGAAGGTGGTGTGCAGCTGGAAGCTCGACAGCTCGAGTATCCAGGCCTGCGGCAGTGTGTCGGCTTCCAGCACTTCGCGCAGCACGTCGAGTGCGGCCGGACTGATATTGCCGGCCACGCGGGTCGACAGGCCAGCGCGCTGGCACAACAAACCCGTCAGGCTGGTCACGGTGGTCTTGCCGTTGGTGCCGGTGATGGCGATGAGCTTGGGAGCGTAGCCGCGTTCTTCCTTCAGCACGGCCAGGGCCTGGGCAAACAGTTCGATCTCGCCCCACAGCGGAATCGAGCGCGCAGCGCAGGCCGGCGCGATCTCGGCCAGTTCGCGGCCCGGCATCAGACCTGGGCTCACGCTCACAAAATCAATCGTGTCGAGCAGCGCCTCGTTCAACGGGCCGCCGATGAACTGCGCATCCGGCACTGACTCGCCCAAGGCCTGCAGGCGCTGCGGCACATCGCGGGTATCGGCCACGCGCACGCGCGCGCCGCAACGGGCGAGCCATTGCGCCATCGCCAGGCCGGATTCCCCGAGCCCCAGTACCAATGCGTGTTTGCCGGCGTAGTTCATACGATCAGCGCAGTTTCAGCGTGGACAGGCCAACCAGCACCAGCATCATGGTGATGATCCAGAAACGCACAACAACCTGCGTCTCCTTCCAGCCTTTTTGTTCAAAATGGTGGTGCAGCGGCGCCATCAAAAACACCCGCCGTCCGACCCCGTAACGCTTTTTGGTAATCTTGAATACCGCTACCTGGATGATCACCGACAGCGTTTCGGCCACGAACACGCCGCCCATGATGAACAGCACGATCTCCTGGCGCACGATGACGGCGATGGTGCCCAGCGCGCCGCCCAGCGCCAATGCGCCGACGTCGCCCATGAACATCTGAGCCGGATGGGCGTTATACCAAAGGAAAGCCAGACCCGCGCCGGCCATCGCGCCGCAGAAGATCAGCAGCTCGCCGGCGCCCGGAATGTAGGGAATGAACAGGTACTTCGAATAGGTGATTGAACCGGTCAGGTAGGCGAACAGGCCCAGGGCCGACCCCACCATCACGGTTGGCATGATGGCCAGGCCATCGAGACCGTCGGTGAAATTGACGGCGTTGCTGGTACCGACGATGACGCAGTAGGTCAGCGCGATGAAGCCCCACACGCCGAGCGGATAGCTGATGGTTTTCACGAACGGCACGATCAAGTCGGCCTTGGGCGGCAGGCCCATCGAAAAGCCCGACTGCACCCAAGCGAAAAACAGCTCCCATACCTTGGCAGGGGTGGAGGCCGACACCGAAAACGCCAGGTACAGCGCGGCGATTACGCCAATGAGCGACATCCAGAAGTATTTCTCGGCCGAGCGCATGCCCTCCGGATCCTGGTAGACCACCTTGCGATAATCGTCGGCCCAGCCGACGGCGCCAAAGCCGAGCGTGACGATCAGCACCGGCCACACCAGGCGATTTGAAAAGTCCATCCACAGGAAGGTCGACACACCGATCGCCAGCAAAATGAGCACGCCGCCCATGGTGGGCGTGCCGTGCTTTTTCAGATGGGTCTGGGGACCGTCGGGACGCACAGCCTGGCCGACCTTGAGCGAGGTGAGCTTGCGGATCACTGCCGGGCCAGCGAACAGGCCGATCAACACCGCCGTGATGGTGGCGAACACCGCGCGGAAGGTGATGAAGTTAAAAACACGCAGCGGACCGAGGTCCTGCTGGAAGAATTGTGCGAGCCAGAGCAGCATGTTAGTGGGCTTCCTTACCAATGTAGTTTGAACCGGTCAGGTGCTGAACCACGCGTTCCATTTTCATGAAGCGCGAGCCCTTCACCAGCACGGTTGCGTCAGAATTGCTGCCCAGTTGAGTATCGAGCGCTGCCAACAAATCGTCGAACTGTTCGAAGTGGGTGGCGCTGGCGGCCATGTGGCGCGCCAGCTCGCCAGTGGCCAGCACGGTGCCGATGCCGCGGCTGGCGGCGTAGGCGCCGATCTCTTCGTGGAATTCGCGGCCCTGGGCGCCGACTTCGCCCATGTCGCCCAGCACCAGGATGCGCGGCTCGGGCGCCTGCGCCAGCACGTCGATCGCCGCGCGCACCGAGTCCGGATTGGCGTTGTAGGTGTCGTCGATGATGGTGGCGCCACATGCCGCGCGCTTGCGCTGCAGGCGTCCGCTGACCGGCTCGAACGAGGACAAGCCGCGCTCGATGGCTTCGTCGGGCACGCCGGCGGCTACGCAGCACGCAATCGCGGCGAGCGCATTGCGCACATTGTGCAGGCCGGCGGCGGCCAGGCTGACCGGAAACTGGCGGCGCTCGCCCTGCGCGAGCCGCACCAGCACCAGCATCTCGCTGCCGAAGTGGGTCGAATGGTGGGTGCAGCTCACGTTGCAGGCGGCATCCAGGCCGAAGGTGATGCTGACGCAATGGCGCGCCAGATCGGCCCACAGAGGGCTGTAGATATCATCGCCCGGATACACCGCCACGCCGTCGGCGCCGAGCGCCGCGAACACCGAACCGTTTTCCTGCGCCACCGCTTCCACGGTGTGCATGAACTCCTGGTGCTCGCGCTGCGCATTGTTCACCACGGCGATGGTGGGCGCGGCAATCGCGGCCAGGCGCGCGATTTCGCCAGGGTGATTCATTCCCAGTTCGATCACGGCGGCGCGATGCCCCGCTTCCAGGCGCATCACTGTCAGCGGCACGCCGATTTCATTATTCAGGTTGCCACGCGTGGCCAGGCGCGCCGCCTCGCCATAAGCGGCGGCCAGGATCGAAGCGATCATTTCCTTGACCGTGGTCTTGCCGTTGCTGCCGGTGACCCCGATCAGCGGAATGGCGAACTGCGCGCGCCACTGGTGGCCGATGCGCCCCAATGCGTGCAGCGTATCCGGCACCACCAGCGCCGGCAGAGTGAAGCCGGCGGGCAGCTGTTCGGCTACCACGGCAGCCGCGCCCGAGGCGGCGACCTGCTCGAGGAAGTCATGGGCGTCGAAGTTTTCGCCGCGCAAAGCCACGAAAAGCGCGCCCGGGCCGGCGCTGCGGCTGTCGGTCGAGACGCTGTCGAAGGCGGCGTCGGCGCTCATACGCGCGCCCACGATGGCGCTCTCGAGCTGTTTCAGGGTGCCGCGCATCAGGAAGTCCTCATCATGGTGGCGCGCGCCGACAGGGCCAGCTGCGCATGGTCGGCATCGGAAAACGGCATCTTGCGGCCCTTGATTTCCTGGTAAGGCTCGTGGCCCTTCCCGGCCAGCAGGATCACGTCGGCCTTGGCCGCGTGGCGCACTGCCGACAGAATGGCGGCGGCGCGGTCTTCAATGGCCTGGAAGAGGGAGTCGGGATGAGCGGCATCCATGCCGGCGACGATCTGGGCGATGATGGCGCCGGGCTCCTCGCTGCGCGGATTGTCGCTGGTGACCAGCACGTGCTGCGCGATCTGCGCGATGGCGCCCATCTGCGGACGCTTGCCCGGATCGCGGTCGCCGCCGCAGCCAAATACGCACCACAGCTGGCCGCCGCGCTCGTGCGCGACTTGCTTGAGCGTGGCCAGGGTCTTTTCCAGCGCATCAGGGGTGTGGGCGTAATCGATCACCACCATCGGCGCGTCCTGGCCGCCCACCTGCTGCATGCGGCCCGGGGCCGGCGTGAGCGCCTCGATGGCGTCGAGCGCCTGGCGCAGCACGGTGCCCTTGGCGATCAGGGCGCCCAGCACCGCCAGCGCATTGCTGATATTGAAATGGCCCACCAGACCGGTCTTGACGGTGGCGCTGCCGAACGGCGACTCGAGGTGAAAATCGGTGCCGGCATGGCGGCTGCGGAACTGCGACGCACGCAAGATCGCCACCCCTTCGATGGCGGGCCGCGCCGCGACATCGTGCAAGGTGTAGCCGATCAGGGGCAGCGCACTGCCAAAGCGGGTCTGGAGATGGGTGACCAGGCGTAGGCCAGCCGGGTCGTCGAGATTCAGCACTGCAGTTTTTAATCCTGGCCACTCGAACAGCCTGGTTTTGGCTGCCTCGTAGCTTTCCATGTCACCGTGATAATCGAGATGATCGCGCGTCAGATTGGTGAACAGCGCGACATCGAAATGCATGCCCGCAGTACGTCCCTGATCGAGCCCGATGGAGCTTACCTCAATCGCCAGCGAGGCAGCGCCCGCCTGGCGCACTTCAGCGAGCTTTTCGGCCAGCAGAACCGCGTCGGGCGTGGTGTAGCCGGTGACGTCGTATTCGACTTCACCCTTGGCGCGGAACATGCCCACGCCGAGCGTGCCGATCACGGCGGCAGGCGCACCCAGGCGCGCCAGTGCCTGCCCCAGCCAGACCGCGCACGAGGTCTTGCCATTGGTGCCAGTCACGCCCACCGTGAACATGGCGGCATCGGGCATGCCGGCCGCCGCGTGGGCGATCGGTCCTGCGCGTTTTTTCAGGTCGGCCAGCGCCAGGTGCGGCACCGTCCATTGCGGGTCCCAGGCAAAATCGCGCTCGTCATGGACCACCGCGGCCGCGCCCTGGACGATGGCCTGGCCGATGAAGCTGCGCCCGTCGCCGGCATCGCCCGGGTAGGCGAAAAACACGTCGCCCGGTTGGATGCGGCGCGAGTCCGACGCCAGCTTGCCGCCGGGCGCTGCCTGCGCGATCCAGTCGCACACTGCCTGGGTGTCCATGACCGCCATCACATTACATCCCCGGAGCCGTCGCCCGCGACCACCACTTCTGTCACGGTCGAATCGGGCGGCACGTTCTGGGAGCGCAGTGCATTGGCCGCTACCGCCGCAAACGTGGGCGCGGCGACCTGGCCCCCGAAATGCTCGCGCGTGGTCGGCTCGTCGATCATGACGGCGATGATGAAGCGCGGGTTCGACATCGGCACCATGCCGACGAAGGACCCGATATATTTGCGCGGCATCGCATACTTGCCATTTTCTACCTTGTAGGCGGTGCCGGTCTTGCCGCCCACCCGGTAGCCCGGCACGTGGGCCTGCTTGGCGGTGCCGTGTTCGCCCGACACCACGCGCTCGAGCATTTCACGCATGTCGCGCGCCGTCTTGGGCTTGATGACCTGCTGGCCGACCGGCAGCTCGTCGACCTTCTGGAACGACAGGGGGATGATGTCGCCATCGCGCGCGAACATCAGGTAGCCGCGCGCCAGTTGCAGCAGCGAGACCGAAATGCCGTTCCCGTAGCTCATGGTGGCCTGCTCGATCGGACGCCACGATTTGTAGGGGCGCACGCGTCCCGCCACCGCGCCGGGGAAGCCGAATTTGGGCTGCTGGCCGAAGCCCACTTCGGTAAACATCTCCCACATTTCCTGGGACGGCATCGAGAGCGCGATCTTGGAAGTGCCGATATTGGACGACATCTCGATGATTTCGGACACCGTCATCACGCCATGGGCCTTGGTGTCGGTGATGGGCGCGCCATTGATCACGTAGCGCCCTTCCCCTGTATCGATGCGGGTATTAGGGGTGATGCGGCCGGTATCCATGGCCAGCGCCACCGTAAACGGCTTCAGCGTCGACCCCGGCTCGAAGGTGTCGGTGATGACGCGGTTGCGCAGCTGGGCGCCGGTCAGCTTCTTGCGGTCGTTCGGATCGTAGGTCGGCCAGTTGGCCAGCGCCAGCACTTCGCCGGTACGCACGTCCAGCACCACGGCAGCGCCGGCCTTGGCCTTGAATTTTTCGACCGCGGCCTTGACTTGCGAATAAGCGATGTACTGGATCTTGCTGTCGACCGAGAGCGTCAGGTCGCGCCCGTCGTGCGGCTGGCGCGACAGGCCCACGTCTTCCACGATCTGGCCCAGGCGGTCCTTGATGACGCGGCGGCTGCCGGTGGTGCCCACCAGGGTTTCCTGCTGTGCCAGCTCCATGCTTTCCTGGCCGGCGTCTTCCACATTGGTGAAACCGACCAGATGGGTCATCACTTCGCCCTGCGGATAGAAGCGTTTGTACTCCTCGCGGAAGTCGATGCCCTTGATCTTGAGCGCCTTGATCTGGCCGACCACGTCCATCTCCACCTGGCGCTTGACATAGACAAAGGTGCGGTCCGAATCGAGCTTCTTGCGCAGCTCGGCCTCGCTCATCTCGAGCAGCGCGGCCAGCTTGGCCAGCTTGGGGCGCGGCGAGAGCAGCACGTCTTCGGGAATGGCCCATACCGCCTTGACCGGCAGCGACGAGGCCAGCACCTGGCCATTGCGGTCCATGATCTTGCCGCGCGTGGCCGGCAGTTCGATGGTGCGCTCGTAGCGGCTCTTGCCCTGCTTTTGCAGGAACTCGTTGCTCATCCCCTGCAGCCACAGGGCGCGCCCGGCCAGCGCCAAAAAGGCGGCAAACAGCACGAACAGCACCACGCGCGAACGCCAGGTCGGCAGGCTCACCGCCAGCACCGGGCTTTTCGAAAATGACACACCTTTCGATGCTGCGACCCGGGAACCGGTCGCGTTACCGCTGCCGCGCTTCATTTGGCACCTTCTGTCAGGTATTGCGTGCGCGCCGGGGTGAGCGGCTGCATATTCAGGTCGGTGCGCGCAATCTGTTCGATGCGCGCGTTCTTGCCCAGGGTCGACTGGTCGAGCTGGAGCTGGGCCCAGTCGATGTCAAGCTGGCGCACCTGCTGTTCCAGCTTGCCCAGCTCGATGAACAGATTGCGCGCCTGGTACTGCGCCTTCACCAGCGAGAGCGCGCTTAGCACCAGCGCGGCGGTCAGTACGATATTGATTTTTCCGCTCATGCCGGCCTCCCTGCTGGCAGGCGCTCGGCCACGCGCATCACCGCCGAGCGGGCGCGCGGATTGGCCTCCACTTCGGCCGCTGACGGCTTGATCTTGGCGACGAGCTTCATCAAGGGCTGCGGCAGGTCGACCGCGCGGATCGGCAGGCGCCGGTCGGGCTGCTCGAGCTTGACCTTGGAGGCCAGGAACTGCTTGACCATGCGGTCTTCCAGCGAGTGGAAGCTGATGATGGCCATGCGCGCGCCGGGAGCGAGCATCTCGTACGCCTCGCTCAAGCCTGCTTGAAGGTCTTCAAGCTCTTTATTGATGAAAATCCGGATAGCCTGAAAGGTACGGGTGGCCGGGTCCTTGCCCTTCTCGCGGGTTTTGACCGCGTGTGCCACGATACCGGCAAGCTGTCGTGTGCTTGAAATTGGTTCGACTGCCCTGCCAGCAACAATCGCCTTTGCAATCTGAAAAGCAAACCGTTCTTCCCCATAATCGCGTATCACCTTTTCCAATTGTTGTTCTGGTACCAAAGCCAGCCATTGCGCCGCCGACTCGCCGCGCGTGGTATCCATGCGCATGTCAAGCGGACCGTCGTTGCGGAAACTGAAACCGCGCGCTGCATCATCCACCTGGGGCGAGGAAATGCCCAGGTCGAGCAGAATGCCGTCGACCTGCTCGATACCGCGCTCGGCCAGCGCGGTTTTCATGGTCGCGAAGCTGTCGTGCACGATGGAAAAGCGCGGATCGTCGATCTGGGCAGCGGTGGCGATGGCCTGCAAGTCCTTGTCAAAGGCAATCAGGCGCCCTTTGGCGCCCAGCCGCGACAGGATCAGGCGGCTGTGGCCGCCGCGCCCGAAGGTACCATCTATATAGATACCATCGGCGCGCGGACCCGACAGCGCGAGCGCGTCGACAGCTTCATCGAGCAGCACCGTCCGATGCTGAAAGTCCGGCACCGCCGCATGTGTCATCGGCGCGCCCTAGAAGGAAAAATTGGAGAGGACGTCCGGCATGCCGCCGGCGACCGCTTCCTGCTCGTCGGCAGCAAGCTTGGCGGCATCCCAGATTTCGAAATGACTACCCATGCCCAGCAGCATGACGTCGCGCGTCAAGCCCACGGCAGAGCGTAATTCTGGGGAAATGAGGATACGCCCGGCACTGTCCATCTCGACGTCGCAGGCGTTACCAAGGAAAATGCGCTGCCAGGCGCGCGCCGACATGGGCCAGGCGGCGATCTGCTCGCGGTGGGATTCCCACACCGGGCGCGGGAAGAACAGCAGGCAACCGTGCGGATGGCGGGTCAGCGTCAAGCGCCCCTCGCACTGCACGGCGAGGGCGTCACGGTGCTTGGCAGGGATCGACATCCTGCCTTTTGCATCGAGATTGATTGCGGACGCGCCTTGAAACACTGTTTTGCCTGGCCTTGGATTGATTGCTTAATAATATCGTTTGGGCGCTGCGGAAGGATTTTCTCCCACAAAACTACACTTTTTCACACTGTCGCCCACTTTAAGGGAAGCAATGTTCACGGTCAAGCGAATTCAAGAGTTCCAAATGGGAATTTTTCTAATGAAGTCAAGGACTTAGCGCACAAGCTTCAAGCATGATCGTGGGAAAATATGCCGTGAAATTAGGCACTTATGGAAGACACTGAATGTGCTACCTCATCTGTACACATGTGTTTTGCCCAGATGGCAACACTTAAAAAAAAGAACTTTTTTGATTTTATGCAACAAGCGTAGACCTTGCGCCCCTTGGCCTTGCGCGCGGGGAAGGCTGAAAAGCCTTAGACAGATCAGCTGCGGGAACGTTCCACTGCACGGCCCCATTGATGCATCAGGGCGGCGCGCTGGTCGCCCCCCATGCTTGGCTCGAAGCGGCGTTCGGCGCGCCACTGGGCGGCAATTTCTTCCTGCGAAGCCCAGAAGCCCACCGCCAGTCCGGCCAGGTAGGCCGCGCCCAGGGCAGTCGTTTCCGTCACCTGGGGTCGCAGCACCGGCACGCCCAGCAGATCGGCCTGAAACTGCATCAGCATATTATTGGAGGCGGCGCCGCCGTCGGCGCGCAATTCGGTCAAAGGGCAGGCAGCATCCTTTTGCATGGTCAGCAGCAGCTCGGCGCTCTGGTAAGCGATAGCTTCGAGCGCCGCCCGTGCAATGTGGCCGCGATGGGTCCCGCGCGTCATGCCCAGCAGGGCGCCGCGCGCATGCGGATCCCAGTGCGGCGCGCCCAGACCGGCGAAAGCTGGCACCAGGAACACGCCTCCCGTGTCGGGTACGCTGGCCGCCAGCGCTTCGACCTCGGACGAACTGGCGATGATGCCAAGGCCATCGCGCAGCCACTGTACCGTGGCGCCGCCCATGAACACGCTGCCCTCAAGCAGATAATCGGTGCGCTCCCCGATGCGCCAGCCCACAGTGGCCAACAGCCGATGGCGCGAGCTGGGGACCTGGCTGCCCGCATGCATCAGCATGAAGCACCCGGTACCGTAGGTATTCTTGATCATGCCCGGCTGGTGGCAGGCCTGGCCGAAAGTGGCCGCCTGCTGGTCGCCGGCCATGCCCGCAATCGGGATCGGCTGGCCGAACCATTCGGCGCTGGTGCTGCCGATGGTTTGCGCGCTCGAGACCAGCTCCGGCAGCAGCGCGCTCGGAATGTTGAACAGCTCGAGCAGCTGCGCGTCCCACTCCATGCGTTCAAGGTTGAACAGCATGGTGCGCGAGGCATTGCCCACATCCGTCACATGGCGCCCGCACAGCTTGAACGCCAGCCAGCTGTCGACCGTGCCGAAAGCGAGCTCGCCGCGTTCCGCGCGCGCGCGCGCACCGGGCACATGGTCGAGCAGCCAGGCCAGCTTGGTGGCGGAAAAGTAGGCGTCCAGCTCCAGGCCCGTGGCTGCCCGAATCAGGTCGGCCTTGCCCTCGGCGCGCAGGGCGTCGCACACGGCCGCGGTGCGCCGGTCCTGCCACACGATGGCCGGGGCGAGGGCCTGGCCGCTGACGCGATCCCACAGCACGGTGGTTTCGCGCTGGTTGGCAATGCCGATCGCAGCGATTTGGGATGCCGCCACCTGCTGCTCGCGCAGCACCTGGCGCGCCACTGCTAGCTGGCTGTTCCAGATATCGGCGGGGTCGTGCTCCACCCATCCGGGCTGGGGAAAATGCTGGGGGTATTCTTGCTGGGCGCTGCCGCAGGGCTGGCCCTGGCGATCGAACAGGATGGCGCGCGAGCTGGTGGTGCCCTGGTCGAGGGCGAGGATGTAGTGCTGCATCGGCGTCTCCCCGTGGCCGGGGGCGCACGGCGCCGCGACCGTCAGTAGAATTAAAAAGTGAAGCAGGCCGATAGGCCGGATTTTGTTACGGCGCTTCCCTTGCAGGTCGCGCTATGACAGCCATTCCTCTAGGCGCCGAATTACTCCGGCGCTCAAGCTCCCTACCCGCACGCTCCGCGAGCCGCCTCAACGCGTGCCTATTTGGGATTGCTCCAGGTGGAGGTTACCGCGTTTCACCGTAACTTAATACGCTCGTCTCTGTGGCCCTATTCCTCGCCTTATACCCCCGGCTTGCGCCGGGAAGCTTTCAGCGGACGGCCATTAACCGTCACCCTGCTCTATGGAGTCCGGACCTTCCTCCCGCCGACGCATTACG
>JAZKGU010000096.1:0-32937 GCA_040385745.1 Pseudomonadota bacterium | reverse complement strand
GACACGCTACTACGCGCTGCAATTGGCGTTTTCAATACTTAGCGGTGACAGCGCCTTTTTTTATGCATGGCTGATGGGCTGGGATCACATAGGCGTCTACGATGGCGGCTGGTTCGAATGGAGCCAGGACCCTGCCAATCCGGTGCTGGTGCGCGTACTCGAGGCCGAATCGGCGTGAGCGGTTTGCGTTAGCGCCAGCCCACCCGCGAAAAAGTTGAATTCGCGTACTGTTTTGAGTCACAATCAGGCACGGCGTCCTTGCGGCGTTTTACCCGTGGGGCGGAGTGCGGATGGCTGGCGGTAATGACAATATCGAGTGCGACGTGCTGGTGGTGGGCGGCGGTATCAATGGCGCCGGCATTGCGCGCGATGCCGCCGGGCGCGGCCTGTGCGTGGTCCTGTGCGAAAAGGACGACCTTGCGTCCCATACCTCGTCGGCGTCGAGCAAACTGATTCACGGCGGCCTGCGCTACCTGGAACACTATGCATTCGGCCTGGTGCGCAAGGCCTTGATCGAACGCGAAGTGCTCATGCGCAGCGCACCCCACATCATGTGGCCACTGCGCTTCGTCATGCCGCACGATAAAGGCCAGCGCCCGGCCTGGATCATCCGCGCCGGCCTGTACCTGTACGATTCGCTGGCGCGGCGCGAGTTCTTGCCCGGCTCGGAAGCCGTGTCGCTGCGCTGCCATCCCGGTGGACGGCCACTCAAACACGGGTTCACGCGCGGCTTCGTGTATTCCGATGGCTGGGTCGACGATGCCCGCCTGGTGGTCCTTAACGCAATGGCCGCCGCCGAATCCGGCGCGCGCGTGTTTACCCGCACTGCCTGCAGCGCCATCGAGCGCCATCCCGAGCACTGGGACGCGACCCTGACTCATGCCGACGGTCACACCACGCAGGTGCGCGCGCGCTGTCTGGTCAACGCCGCCGGTCCCTGGGCCGCGCGTTTTCTGCAGGCCGCCAGCCGCACCCCGCACGAACAGGACCTGCGCCTTATTAAGGGTAGCCATATCGTGGTGCCGCGCCTGTTCGACCACCCCTACGCCTATATTTTCCAGCATCCGGACGGGCGCATCGTGTTCGCCATTCCCTACGAGCGCGACTTCACCCTGATCGGCACTACCGACCTCGATTTCAAGGGCGACCTGGACCAGGTCACCATCGGCGCCGAGGAAATCGCCTACCTGTGCGCGCTGGCCAATCGCTACTTCGCCAAACCGATTTCACCGGTCGACGTGGTGTGGACCTATTCCGGGGTGCGCCCGCTGGTGCAGGACGCCGCCGCCAGCGCGGCTGCGGCCACACGCGACTTCCGGCTGGCGCACGACACCGAAGGCGCGCCCATGCTCACGGTTTTCGGCGGCAAGATCACCACCTTTCGCAAGCTGGCCGAGGAAGCCGTCAACTGGATAGCCCCCTTGCTGGGCAACGCCAGTCCTGGGTGGACCGCGCAGGCCTGCCTGCCGGGCGGCGACCTGTTTGGCGAGCGTCCGTCCAAGCGCAGCGTGGTGGAGTTTTCGGACTGGGTCATGCGCGCCCAGGACACCTATCCCTGGGTGCCGCCGGCGCTGATGCAGCGTTACGCGCGCGCCTATGGCACCCGGCTGTCAACCATGCTGGCCGGTTGTACCCGGCTGTCCGATCTTGGCGCGCAGATCGTCCCCGGCCTGTACGAGGCTGAAGCGCTCTACCTGATGAACAATGAATGGGCCAGCTGCGCTGCCGACATGCTGTGGCGGCGCTCCAAACTGGGCCTGCACCTGCCACCGGGGAGCGAGGTTGTGGTCGACGCCTGGATCGAGCGCCAGCAATAGTCTTTTGCTCAGGCAGTTCGCGCTACGATGGTAAAGGCCAGTTCCATCTCGTCCTGCACGCTCATGGCGCCGCCGAAGATTGACAGCGGGGTAATTCCGAAATCGCTTTGCTTGAGCCGCAGTGTGCCGCTTGCGGTCAGGCTTTTCGCGCTGCGCTGCAGTTGAACCGGCACATCGACACTGCGCGTGACGCCGTGCAGCATGACGCTGAGCCTCACCAGCGTGCCGGCGCCGGCGCTGCCCAGACGTTTAATCTGCAGCAGCACCACCGGATAACGCTCCGCCTCGAGCACGCGCGTGAGCATATTTTTGCGCGTGCCTTCAATCGCGTCGGCATCGGGCTGGGTATCGAGGCCGGCCTGGCTGCGCAGCGCGGTTTCATCGACCGTCATCTGATCGAGCCTGAAATGCAGGTCGGCGCGGCCGGCGTCGGGGGCCACGAAACCGGACAGGCTGCGGCTGGCGATCACGTGGTCGTGGCCAAAGCGCGCCATCGGCCCGCCGCGCCGCACCACGATGGTAATGAGCGAGCGTGCAGCATCGACACCGAGCACCTGCTGGCCGGCAGCCGCCGCGCGCTGATACCAGACGGCGCCGGTATCCTGCGCCACGACCGGCGCGGGGGCAAGCGCCGGCGGCGCGGAAGTACACCCGGCTAGCAGGGCAAGCAACAACAATGAAACGATGGGCGATCTCATGGAGTCGATTGTGGCATGGACCACCCGTTGCGCGGCGCGAGAATGCGCAGGTTTTTGCTATCCAAACGCCGGGCCGAGGATTTGCTTCGCCATCCACAGAGCGACGAGCGTATAGAACACGCGCGGCCCCCATGCCACCAGCTCTCGCTGGAAGTTGTCCACGGCGATAGTTTCCTTGTCTGCGTAACGACCTAGCATCTCGGCCAGCGTGCCGCTTTGCTCGCCCGTAAGGACAAACCCGACCAGCTCTGCTGAACCTGTAATGCGCAGCCCTGCCAGGGCGTCGGCCAGCGTGGCGCCGGCCTCCACCTGGGGCTGGATCGATGCCAGATCCTTGCGCACCTGGCCGTTGGCGACCGTCGCGAGCGCGTCGGGCAGGGCTTCCAGTACCGACAGCCCGGCATGCAGCATCAGGGCCAGGCTCTCGAAAAAATCGCGTGCATTGCGCCGCAGGTGCATGGGGCCAAAAATGGGTAGGCCAAGCAGCACGCTGTCGAGCATTGCGCGCGCAGGACCAGGCGCGCCTGAAGTGAACCAGGCCTGGACGCTGCGATAGCAGCCGAATAACACTGCGAGTAATACCAGGGGACCGAGCGCGCGCACCAGGTAGCCGCCCAGCGAGAGCGCACCGCCAATGAAAGATGGCAGTGGCGCCACGAACAGGGCAATCGACAGCACGGCCAGCGGCAGCATCATGCGCGAGCGCAGTTGCATGCGCTGGGTGGTGCGCGTGGCGTAATGGCTGGCGAGGCGCTGATAGGTGGGCAGCGGACTGCCGGCGCTAAACGCGGCGCCCAGCAAGCGCGCGTCGAAGCGGGAAAATAAGCCGCTAGTTGCGCCCGCGGCCGGCGGCGCCACGCCGCGCGCGACCAGGCGCCTAAAAGTGGCCACCCGCTCGCGCGCACTTTCGCCCAGGTCAAGCAAGGCATAGGAGCGGTCGGGCGCCAGTCCGGCCTTTTCCATGGCCGCCAGGTGCTGAAACAGCAGGGCGCTAAGCGCGAGGGGAAGAGGGCGGTGTTGATGCATGGCCAGATTGTGGCACAGGCGCGCGGGCAGACCAAATTGGCGCTATGATGCTACTCCGTTTTTGTTGTTCTTTACGCTAGAGAGGATTGCCATGATCGATCTGTATTCTGCGGCCACGCCCAATGGCCACAAAGTCTCGATTGCGCTCGAAGAAATGGCGCTGCCCTACACCTTGCATGCGCTCGACCTGCATGCCAACGTGCAGAAGGAACCCTGGTTTTTGGCGATCAACCCCAACGGCCGCATCCCCGCCATCGTCGATCGCGAGCTCGATGATTTCGCCGTGTTCGAATCGGGCGCCATCCTGCTCTATCTGGCCGAAAAATGCGGCAAGCTGCTGCCCTCGGGCCTCAAGCAACGCTCGCAGGTGATGCAATGGCTGATGTTCCAGATGGGCGGCATCGGTCCCATGATGGGCCAGGCCAATGTCTTCTACCGCTACTTCCCTGAAAAAATCCAGCCGGCGATCGACCGCTACCAGGGCGAGACCAAGCGCCTGTTCCGCGTCCTCGACGGCCAGCTCCAGAATAATGAATACCTGGTCGGCGACTATTCGATCGCAGACATCGCCAACTGGGCCTGGGTGCGCACCCACAACTGGTCGGGCGTGGCGATCGACGACCTGCCCAATCTCAAGCGCTGGGTCAAGGCCATCGGCGAGCGGCCGGCGGTGCAGAAGGGGATCCTGATGCCGGCCTCGGAGCGCGACCTGGCCAAGGTCAGCGAACAGGACGCCGAAGCATTGGCGGCGCGGGTTCGCAGCATGCTCGAAACCGGCCAATCCGGCCAATAATACCTGGAGACTTCATGAAACTGTACACCAGCGACTACGCTCCCAATCCGCGCCGGGTTGCCATGTTCGCCGCCGAAAAGGGCATCACCGACATCGAGCACGTGGTCCTCGACCTGATGAAGGACGAGCAAAAGTCGGAACAATTTCGCGCCAAGAATCCCATGGCGCGCACCCCCGCTCTCGAACTTGACGACGGCCGCGTGCTGTGCGAGTCGCGCGCCATCTGCACCTATCTCGAAGGCTTGTATCCGCAACCAAACCTGATGGGCGAGACGGCCGAGGAGCGCGCCTTTATCGAAATGGCCGACCGCCGCGTGGAGATGAACCTGCTGCTCTACATCGCCAACTGTGCGCGCCACACCCATCCCGCGCTGGCCGTGATGGAGCAGCCCCAGTTCGCCGAATTCGGCGTCTCCCAGGGTGAGAAAATGCGCGATTTTGCGCGCTGGCTCGATGCCGAACTGGGCAAGCAGGCCTTCATTGCCGGCGAACGCTTCACGGTGGCCGACATCACCGCCTTCTGCGCGCTCGAGTTCGGGCGCGGGCTAATCAAGTTCAAGCCGGCGGCCGAAGGCTTCCTCCATTTGCAGGCCTGGCGCGACCGCATCGCCGCGCGCCCTTCGGCCAGCGCGAAATAAGCATGGCGGCTGTGACGATTCGCCAGGCCGTCCTGGCCGACCTTGACGCCCTGGCGCCGCTGTTCGACCAGTACCGCCAGTTCTACCGCCAGCCCAGCGACCTGGCCGGCGCGCGCGCCTTCCTGCTCGCGCGTTTCCAGCATGCCGAATCGACGCTGTTCATCGCGCACGAGGGCGAGCATGCGCTCGGCTTCGTGCAGATGTACCCGGTGTTCGAGTCGATTGCCATGCGGCGCAAATTCATCTTTAACGATTTCTTCGTGGTCGAGCAGGGCCGCAAGCGCGGCGTGGGCAAAGGCCTGATCGAGGCGTGCGCCGCCTACGCGCGCGCGCTTGGCGCATCCAGTCTGGGCCTGTCGACAGCACGCGACAACCACACGGCGCAGGCCCTGTACCGCGCCACCGGCTGGCAGGCCGAAGAAGTCTACATCGAATTCAACCTGCCGCTGTAAGCCCCACTGCGCGCCTTAGTGCAGCCACACCCGCATCAATGACAGCAACTGGGCCACGTCGACCGGCTTGGTGATGTAGTCCGAGGCGCCGGCCGCAATGCACTTGTCGCGGTCGCCCTTCATGGCTTTCGCCGTCAGGGTGATGATCGGCAGCGACTTGAATTTCGGGATGCGCCTGATGGCGCGCATGGTGTCGTAGCCGTCCATCTCGGGCATCATGATGTCCATCAGGACGATCTCGATGCTGGGGTCTTTTTCAAGCACCTCGATGCCGTCGCGCCCGTTCTCGGCGAACGATACCTGCATCTGCTGGCGCTCCAGCAGCGAAGACAGGGCGAAGATATTGCGCAGATCGTCGTCGACGATCAGCACCTTGCGCCCGGCCAGGCCGCTATCGGCAGCGTGGATTTCTTCGAGCATGCGGCGTTGCGGCTCCGGCAGCGAAGCGTGCGAACGGTGCAGGAACAGCGCGGTTTCGTCGAGCAGGCGCTCGGGCGAACGCGCGTCCTTGATCACAATGGTCTTGGCGTAGCGTTTAAGCTTGGTCACTTCCTTGCGGTTGAGTTCCTGGGCGGTGTAGATCACGATCGGCAGATCGCGCAGGCTGGCGTCCTTGCCGATCAGGTCGAGCAGGTCGAAGCCGCTGATGTCGGGCAGGGTCAGGTCCAGCACCATGCAATCGAAGTGAGAATTTTTCAGAGCCTCGAGCGCCTGCATGCCGTTTTCGACCGCCACGATGCGCAGATCGGCGTCGCCGATCAGGGCCACGATCGATTCGCGCTGCATTTTTTCGTCGTCGACCACCAGCAGGCTGCGCTTGCCGCCGAGGAGGAATTTCTGGATGCGGGTGAACTCTTCGTTCAGGTCTTCGCGGCTGACCGGCTTGTTGATATACGAAATGGCGCCCTGGCGCAGCGTGCGCTCGCGCTCGCGCAGGCTTGACATCACATGCACCGGGATATGGCGCGTGCTCGGGTCGCGCTTGAGGCGGTCGAGCACCGTGAAGCCGTCCATGTCGGGCAGGTCCAGGTCGAGCAAAATCGCCGAAGGCAGGTAGTCGCGCGCCAGCGACAGCGCCGAGCTGCCCTGGTGCGTGAGAATGCACTTGAAGTTCTTCTCGCGCGCGAATTCAAGCACCACGGCGGCGAAGGGCTCGTCGTCCTCGATCACCAGCACCGACGGATCGCCCGGGGCGATCAGGCTGCGGTCGTCGAGCGTGGTTTCGTATTCGGCCAGCTGCACCGGCGAGTGCATCACTTCGATCGGGGTTACGTCTTCGAACTGCTGCGAGGCCGCGTATGAGGCCGGTAATGGCGGTGGCGCCAGGCGGGCAGGCTGGGCCTGGCGCGCCTGTTCATAATTAATGAAGCCTGCGCGGTTGTAGGGCAGGAACAAGGTGAAGGTGGAGCCGGTATTGACCACCGATTCGACCCGGATCTCGCCGCCCAGCAGGCGCGCCAGTTCGCGCGAAATCGACAGACCCAGACCGGTGCCGCCGTACTTGCGCGCGGTCGAGCCGTCGGCCTGCTGGAACGCTTCGAAGATCAGCTGCAGCTTGTCCGACGCGATACCGACACCGGTGTCGCTGACAGCAAATGCCAGGACCGCATCGGCGTGCACCAGGTTCGGGTGATCGGAGGTCCAGCCGCTGGTGACCAGCGAGATGTTGAGCGCCACTTCGCCGTGACTGGTGAACTTGAAAGCGTTCGACAGCAGGTTTTTAAGCACCTGCTGCAAACGCGTGGTGTCGGTCATGACGGCGGTCGGCAGGGCGTCGGCCAGTTCGACCGTGAAGCCCAGGTGCTTGGCTTCGGCCATATGGCGGAAGGTGCGGTCGACATAGTTGCGCAGAGTCGAGAAGCGGTACTCCGACACGTCCAGCGTGACGGTGCCGGACTCGATCTTGGACAGGTCGAGAATGTCGTTGATGAGCGTGAGCAGGTCCGAGCCTGAGCCGTGAATGGTCTTGGCGAATTCCACCTGTTTGCCCGACAGGTTGCCCTCCGGGTTGTCGGACAGCTGCTGCGCCAGGATCAGCAGCGAATTGAGCGGTGTGCGCAGTTCGTGCGACATATTGGCCAGGAACTCGGATTTGTATTTGGATGACAGGGCCAGCTGGGTAGCTTTTTCTTCCAGCGCCAGCTTGGCCTGTTCCACCTCCCGGTTCTTGCGTTCGACCTCGATGTTCTGTTCGGACAGCAGGCGCGCCTTTTCGGCCAGCTCCTGGTTGGTCTGCTGCAGTTCCTGGGCCAGCGACTGCGACTGGGTCAGCAGCGACTCGGTGCGGCTGTTCGCTTCAATCGTGTTGAGCACCACGCCGATCGACTCCATCAGCTGGTCGAGGAAGGATAGGTGGGTCTCGGTAAAGCGGTCCAGCGATGCAATCTCGATCACTGCCTTGACCTGCTGCTCGAACAGAATCGGCAGCACCACGATATTGGTCGGCGGCGCCGCGCCCAGTCCGGACGACACCACAATGTAGTCGCGCGGTACGTCGGTGAGCCAGATGCGCACCTTCTCGAGCGCGCACTGGCCCACCAGGCCTTCGCCGGGCAGGAAGGAGGTGGCCAGTTTGCGGCTGGAGCGGTAGCCGTAGCTGGCGATCATGCGCAGGCGCGCATCCATTTCCTGCGAGTCCATCATGTAGAACACGCCGTGGTGGGCCGATACCAGCGGCGCCAGTTCCGACAGAATCAGCTTGGTCACGGCCTCCAGGTCGCGCTGACCCTGCAGCAGGCGGGTAAAGCGCGCCAGGTTGGTCTTCAGCCAGTCCTGCTGGGCGTTTTTCTGCGTGGTCTCCTTAAGGTTGCGGATCATCTCGTTGATGTTGTCCTTGAGGTAGGACACCTCGCCGCGCGCTTCCACCTGGATGGAACGCGACAGGTCGCCGCGCGTCACCGCCGTGGCCACTTCGGCAATCGCGCGCACCTGGTTGGTCAGATTGGCCGCCAGCTGGTTCACGTTTTCGGTCAGGTCCTTCCAGGTACCGGCCACGCCGGACACATTGGCCTGGCCACCGAGCTTGCCTTCGGTGCCCACTTCGCGCGCCACCCGCGTTACTTCGGACGCGAACGAGGATAGCTGGTCCACCATCACGTTGATGGTGTCCTTGAGCTCCAGGATCTCGCCCTTGACGTCCACCGTGATCTTTTTCGACAGGTCGCCGCGCGCCACGGCCGTGGTCACCGCTGCGATGTTGCGCACCTGGCCGGTGAGGTTGGACGCCATGAAGTTGACGTTGTCGGTCAAGTCCTTCCAGGTGCCGCCCACGCCCGGCACATAGGCTTGGCCACCCAGCTTGCCCTCGGTGCCGACCTCGCGCGCCACGCGCGTGACTTCCGAAGCGAACGAGGACAGTTGGTCCACCATCACGTTGATGGTGTTTTTCAGCTCGAGAATCTCGCCCTTGACGTCCACCGTGATCTTTTTCGACAGGTCGCCGTTGGCCACCGCGGTGGTCACGTCGGCGATGTTACGCACCTGGCCGGTCAGGTTGCCCGCCATCGAGTTCACGCCATCGGTCAGGTCTTTCCAGGTGCCCGCCACGCCCGGCACATTGGCCTGGCCGCCCAGTTTGCCCTCGGTACCGACCTCGCGCGCCACCCGGGTCACCTCGGAAGCGAAGGAGTTAAGCTGGTCGACCATCACGTTGATGGTGTTTTTAAGCTCGAGAATTTCGCCCTTGACGTCGACCGTGATTTTCTTGGACAGGTCGCCGTTGGCCACCGCAGTGGTCACGTCGGCGATGTTCCGCACCTGGCCCGTGAGGTTGCCCGCCATCGAATTGACCGAGTCGGTCAAGTCCTTCCAGGTGCCGGCCACGCCTTTCACCTGGGCCTGGCCGCCCAGCTTGCCCTCGGTGCCCACCTCGCGCGCCACCCGCGTCACTTCGGACGCGAAGGATGACAACTGGTCCACCATCACGTTGATGGTGTTTTTGAGCTCCAGAATCTCGCCCTTGACGTCCACCGTGATCTTTTTCGACAGGTCGCCGTTCGCCACCGCGGTGGTCACCGCAGCGATGTTGCGCACCTGGCCGGTGAGGTTCGACGCCATGAAATTGACGTTGTCGGTCAGATCTTTCCAGGTGCCGCCCACGCCCGGTACATAGGCCTGGCCACCGAGCTTGCCTTCGGTGCCGACCTCGCGCGCCACGCGCGTCACTTCCGAGGCGAAGGAGCGCAGCTGATCGACCATGACGTTGATGGTGTCTTTAAGCTGGAGAATCTCGCCGCGCACGTCCACTGTGATCTTTTTCGACAGGTCGCCGTTTGCCACCGCCGTAGTCACCTCGGCGATGTTACGCACCTGGGACGTGAGATTGCCCGCCATTGAGTTCACCGAGTCGGTCAGATCCTTCCAGGTGCCGGCCACGCCCTTGACCTGCGCTTGCCCGCCCAGTTTGCCCTCGGTGCCGACCTCGCGCGCCACCCGTGTGACTTCCGAGGAAAACGAAGAAAGCTGCTCAACCATGGTGTTGGCGGTGGTTGCCGCGCGCAGGTACTGGCCCTTGAGCGGGTGGCCGTCCACCTCCAGCGCCATGGTCTGGGACAGGTCGCCCTTGGCCACGGCGCCGATCACGCGCGCCATTTCCGTGGTCGGGCGCACCAGGTCGTCGATCAGGGTATTGACGGAGCTGATGATGGTAGCCCAGCCGCCGACCACATTGGGCACCGAGGCGCGCTGGGTCAGGCGGCCTTCGCGGCCCACCACACGCGACACATCGGTCACCGCATTGACCATTTTTTCCTTGGTCTCGATGATCTCATTGAGGGTGTCGGCGATTTTTCCGGAGACGCCAGTCAGGTCGGACGGCATGCGTGCTGTGAAATCGCCCTTCTTCAGCGCCATCAGGGTCGCCAGGAGAAGCTTTGGATCAAGTTGGTCGGCCATTTCTGTCATGGTGTTCATGAGCGTAGTCCTCGTTTTTTCGGAGAAGGTGATGCCGGTTTTGCGCTTTGCCGGCTGGTGTTGGCTTGGGCGTTTTTCAGGCCCTTGAGCAAATCGAGCATGCCCTCGGCCGGCAAATGCCGGCTGAACAGACTGCCCTGGTACTGGTCGCAACCCAGCGACTTCAAAATGTTCAGTTGACTTTCTTCGTCCACGCACTTGGCCAGCACGCGCAAGCCAAGCGCGCGGCCAAGGTGGATGACCGCCGCGGCCATATCGGCGCCGCCGTCGGTTTCGAGCTGGCGCACGAACGCGCAGTCGATATTGAGCGCGTCGAGCGAGAGATTGCGCAGCGTCGTGAGTGATGCGCCGGCGCTGCCGAAGTCGTCCACCGCCAACAGCACGCCGTTTTTTTTCAGCTGCAGCAGCACCGGCTCGACCTCCCTGGCGTTCATGAGCAAACGCTCGGGAATGTCGAGCTGCAGCCAGCCTTCCTTGAGCTTGCAGGCGCGCAGATGGGCCTCGACGCGCGTGGCCAGCGCGGGCGTGAACTGGGTCAGGGTCAGGTCGACCGCCAGCGGCAGCTGGGCCAGGCCGGCGTCGCGCCATTGGGCCGCCTGCATGCAGGCCTGGCCGATGCTCCAGTCGCATACGCGTTCGAGCAGCAGGCGGTCATTCAATCCGGCCAGGAACTGGCTGCCGGCGATCAGGCCATGGCGCGGATGGTGCCAGTACAGCAGCGCCTCGATGGCGCACAGCTGGCGCCCTGGCATGCTGGCGCGTGGCTGAAAGTACAGCTCGAACTGGCCGCCTTCGAGCGCTTTCTCGAGCTCGGCCACCCACTGCGCCCGTTCATTTTCGCGCGCGTTGAATTCCTCGCGAAAGAACTCGATGCTGCCGCGCCGGTTTTGCTTGGCGTGGTACATGGCGGTATCGGCATTTTTCATCAGCTGGGCGGCGCTGGAGGCATCGACCGGATACACCGCGATGCCGACGCTGGTGGAGGTGGCGATGCGGTGCTGGCCGATGTCGAAGGGGCGCGCGTGCGCCTGCTCGATCTTGCGCGCCACCCGCGCCGCATTATTGGACGCCCCGGCGCCTTCGAGCAGCACCACGAATTCATCGCCGCCCAGGCGCGCCACCACGTCCGACACCCGCACCGACGCCAGCAGGCGCGCCGCCACCTGGCGCAGCAGTTCGTCGCCCACTTCATGACCGAGGGTGTCGTTGATGCTTTTGAATTTGTCGAGGTCGAGAAAAAGCAGGGCGAATTCGCCCTTGCTGCGGTCGGCCGACGCGACCGCGTGTTCGAGCTGCTGAATCAGGGAACGCCGGTTCACCAGGCCGGTAAGCGGATCGCGGATCGACAGGTCGTTGGCGCGCTGCTCGGCTACCTTGCGTTCGGCCACTTCGGTTTCCAGCTCGCGGTTGATGCGCTCCAGGTCCTGCATGCGCTGTACGCGCAGGTCCTGGTTCAGGCGCGCCAGTTCGTCGCTCTTGGCCTGCAGCTCCAGGTTTTTCTTGGTCAGCTCCACGAACACTGCGACCTTGGTCTGCAGCACCTGGGGAATCACGGGCGTGAACATATAGTCCGCCGCTCCGTTCTGGTAAGCCTTCAGGCGATGCAACTCGTCGGCGTAATAGGCGGTGATGAAGATGATGGGGACCGCACCGCAGCGCGGATGCGAGTGGATCGCCTCGGCTGTCTCGAAGCCGTCCATGCCCGGCATGTTCACGTCGAGCAGGATGACCGCGAAATCATGCGTGAGGACCTGGCGCAGCGCTTCATGGCCGGAGGTGGCCGTAAGCAGCTGATACTGATGGTCGCTGTTGGCGGCCATGAGCAGGCTTTCGAGCGCAAACAGGCTCGCAGCATCGTCATTGACCAACAGGACTTTTGGAATCTGCACGTTGGGTCTGGGGCAAGTTTGGGGGCGTTACCATCCAAGTAAGACTTTTGAGCCTAAGTAAAAAACAATACTCCAGTGCGCAAGCGAGTCAAGTTAAAACACTTCTATTCAAGCAAAATGGTCAACTCGGCCAATTTGTCAGTATTACAACTATCCAGGCACAAGAAACCCGATCCACTTTAGCTGATCTAAAGTTTCTTCGACGCACGATTCAGCGGAATTTTGGTTGAATACTGTTAGTCACTATTTTAAATTTTCGGCATTGACGCAACTTTGACAAATTCAGCAACATAATTACCTTTGTGAAAAGGTCGAAAGTTTTGTCCACCCCTGATATTCTCTGTTAGATTTAAGTTACTTTTGGTTGGTTTCATTGAGTTTTGGTTACGTTTGGCTTACGATGTGGGTCAATACGGCAATAAGCTGCAAGGCGGGTACAGGGGTGGAACAGATGGTGAACCAAGGGGAGCTGCTGGCAATGCTTCAGGCTGAATGTGAAGCGGCGTGGCGTGACAAGCTGTTTCTTATCGGTCGCCGGCTTGGTTTCGATCAGGTCCTGTACGGCGCGGTCCCATCAAGGACGGCCAAGCTGGAGACGGCTTTTTTGCAAAGCAATTATTCAGAACGCTGGCGCGCGCGCTATGACGCCGACAAGCTGGCCTACGTCGATCCTACCGTTGCCCACTGCCTGAGCAGTTCCTTGCCTGTGGTGTGGTCGCCCGAGTTGTTCAACAGCCCGGAGCAGCGCGCCTTGTATGAGGAAGCGTATGGGCATGGCATACGCTCCGGCGTGAGTTTCCCGATCCATGGACCGAACGGCGAGTTCGGCATGCTCAGCTTCGCGTCCGACGCCAAGGTCAGTACTGCCTTCGAGCGCGATATCGTCGCCTTGATGCCCACATTGTCGCTGGTACGCGATTACGCCTTCGAATCCTCGCTGCGCTTCTTGCACGCCCAGGCCGGCGATGAAAGCGTGCCGCGCCTGACGCGGCGCGAGCTGGAGATTTTAAAATGGGTGATGATGGGAAAGTCTTCCTGGGAAATTTCAAGAATTACTGCCTGTTCCGAAGCAACGGTAAATTTTCATATCGGTAACGTCCGACAGAAATTCAACGTCAATACCCGGCAACAGGCGCTGGTCAGGGCGATCAGCCTAGGCATTCTTACCCCAGCAGATCCCCATCGCTGAGGCGGCCTTTCATGTATAACTTGACCAGGATCGCCACCGGGGCGGGAATACCCAGGCCGGTTTCAAAACGGCTGCCGCTCGACTGCGTCACGCCAAAGCGCGACCAGAATTTTTCCTGGCTCTCACGTTTGCCGATCCTGAACTGTTTCAAGTCGTTGTGCGAAGCCAGCGGCCAGGCAGTTTCGGTCCCGGTAGGGGCTGCGCTTGCAGCCTGGAAAGTAAAGTCGTCTTGCGCCATGGGTTTTCCTCGCGAACAAAATTGCAGTATTCCATTCGGCCCTCGGGCGAGGCACCTAGCATATCTGCTAGTTATCTTCGCACCCGTTTTGCATGGTGGTGTACGTGGCCGGCATACCAGATGGAAAGCGAGTTGAGCCATGGTGCTGCATAGCCGGATAGCGCCGCGCCGCGAGTTCAGCCCGCGCGAACTGGCGGAGATGCATACCCTGCGCGCCAAGGTGTTCAAGGACCGGCTTGGCTGGGAAGTGCCGGTGGTAGCGGGCATGGAAATCGACGGCTATGACGCCCTGGACCCGCTCTACATGCTGATACGCGAACCGGGCGCGGATCGGCTGCGCGGCTGCTGGCGCCTGCTGCCCACCGAAGGGCCGTACATGCTCAAGCATTCTTTCCCGCAACTGCTGCATGGCCAGGCCGCGCCAGCGCATTCCCGGATCTGGGAGTTGAGCCGCTTCGCCATCGAGACCGGCGGCGGGGCTGGCTACGGCTTTTCCGACGTGGCGCTTGACTCTATTGCCGACATCATCCGCTACGGCCAGCATGCTGGGCTGGAGCGCTATGTGACGGTGACCACCACCGCCATCGAGCGCCTGCTGCGGCGCGCCGGCGTTGTCACGGCACGATTCGGGCCGCCGCTCGCCGTCGGGGTGGAAACCGCGGTCGCCCTGTCGATCGACATCGGCGCCACCTACCAGACCCTGTTTGCGAAGCGACTGGCCTCCTGAGCGGGGTGAA
This sequence comes from Pseudomonadota bacterium, assembly GCA_040385745.1. Lineage (GTDB taxonomy): Bacteria > Pseudomonadota > Gammaproteobacteria > Burkholderiales > Burkholderiaceae_D > Telluria_A. The sequence continues at coordinate 18,549 of JAZKGU010000096.1, read as the reverse complement.
TAAGGCGGCGTGGCAACTACCGTTCGCCGCGCAAAAATAGTATGCTGTGCCCTTGCGCTGGCCCCGCCTTCTTTCCGGAGTTTCATGTCTTCCGCCGTAGCCCCCGGTCTTCTCGTTCTTCACGGTAATCAGATGGAGCAATTGCGTGCCGCCGTATTCGGCTGGCTGCGCAGCCACCCGCTCGACCCGCTCGAAGCCGAGACCATCCTGGTGCAATCCAACGGGGTGGCCGAGTGGCTCAAGATTGCATTGGCCGCCGAGCTGGGCGTATGCGCGGCCACGCGGGTGGCGTTGCCGGCCCGCTTTCTGTGGGAAGCCTACCGCGGCATGCTGGGGCGTGACAAGGTGCCGTCGCGCTCGCCCTACGACAAGGGGCCGCTGACCTGGCGCCTGATGCGACTGCTGCCCGGCCTGCTGACGGCGGAGGTGTTTTTGCCGCTGCGGCATTTTCTTGGCGACGGCGATCCTGAACGGCGCCTGCAACTGGCCGAACGCCTGTCCGACCTGTTCGACCAATACCAGGTGTACCGCGCCGACTGGCTGGAGGACTGGAGCGCCGGGCGCGACGTACTGCGCGGCGCCAGTGGCCAGGCCATGCCGCTGCCGGCCGACCAGTGCTGGCAGGCAGCGCTTTGGCGCGCGGTCAATGCCAGCTTGCCGGAGCAGCAGCGCGACTCGGGCCGGGCCACCATCCACCGCCAGTTTGTCGAAGCCAGCGCAGGGGCGCCTGCCGGACGGCTGCCGCGCCGCGTGGTGCTGTTCGGAATGTCCTCGCTGCCGTATCAGACCCTGCAGGCCGTGGCAGCGCTGGCGCGCCATACCCAGGTAGTGCTGGCGGTGCCCAATCCCTGCCAGTTCTACTGGGGCGACATCATCGACGGACGCGAGCTGCTGCGCGCCGCTCACAAACGCCAGCGCCAGCGCGGCGGGGTCGATCTGTCCCAGGTGCCGCTCGAAGAGCTGCACGCCCACAGCCATCCGCTGCTGGCGAGCTGGGGCCGCCAGGGGCGCGACTTTATTCGCATGCTCGACGAGTTCGACACCGATGGCGGGGCCGGCGCCGGCATGCGGGTCGACCTGTTCAGCGAAGGCGCGGGCGACACCCTGCTGGGCCAGGTGCAAGCCGCCGTGCGCGACATGCTGCCGCTGGGCGAGCACGCGTTTGACGCGCCGCCTGCGGCCGACATCTCGATCGAATTTCACGTCACCCACAGCGTCCAGCGTGAAGTCGAAGTGCTGCACGACCAGCTGCTGTCCTGGTTCGCCAGCGATGCCACGCTGCGCCCGCGCGACGTGGTGGTCATGGTGCCCGATATCGACACCTTCTCGGCCGCAATACATGCAGTTTTCGACCAGCACAAGCGCAGCGACGCGCGCTACATCCCGTTTGAAATCGGCGATGTGCGCGACCGCAGCGTCAATCCCTTGCTGGTGGCGCTTGAGTGGCTGCTGCGCCTGCCGCAGCAGCGCTGCCGCCAGAGCGAGGTGCGCGACCTGCTCGACGTGCCGGCGCTGGCTGCGCGTTTCGGGCTGGTCGAAGACGACCTGGCCACATTGTCACACTGGATCGAAGGGGCCAGCGTGCGCTGGGGGCTGGACCAGGAACACCGCAGCGGCCTCGGTCTGGGGTCGACTGGCGAGCAGAATGGCTGGATGTTCGGAGTGCGGCGCATGCTGCTGGGCTATGCCAGCGGTGCCGGCGCCAGCTTCCAGCAGATCGAACCCTACGCCGAGGTGGGCGGCCTCGATGCAGCGCTGGCCGGCTCGCTGGCCCAGCTGATCGAAGCCCTGCTGGCGTGGCGCGCGCGCCTGGCGCAGGCCTATACGCCGGCCGAGTGGGGCCAGCATGCGCGCGCGCTGCTTGCGGCTTTTTTCGACGCCGCCGAAGAGAGCGACCGGCTCACCCTGAACCAGCTCAATGAAGCCTTGCAGGGCTGGCTCGAAACCTGCGAGGCGGCCGGCTTCGACGAGGCGCTGCCACTGGCGGTGCTGCGCGAAGCCTGGCTGGGCGCGCTCGACGAGCCGACACTGAACCACCAGTTCGTGTCTGGCGGGGTGACGTTCTGCACCCTGATGCCGATGCGCGCGGTGCCATTTCGCGCAGTGTGCCTGCTCGGCATGAACGATGGCGACTTTCCGCGCCGTGCGCGCCAGGCCGACTTCGACCTGCTGGCCTGGCCCGGCATGGCGCGACCTGGCGACCGCGCGCGCCGCGACGACGACCGCTACCTCATGCTCGAAGCGGTGCTTGCCGCGCGCGACAAGCTGTATGTGAGCTGGGTGGGGCGCAATGTGCGCGACAACAGCGAGCAGCCAGCATCGGTGCTGGTGTCCCAGCTGCGCGACTACCTGCGCAGCGGCTGGCAACTCGATCTGGCGACGCTGACAACCGAACACGCGCTGCAGCCCTTCAGCCGCCGCTATTTCGAAGAACACGGCCTGCTGACCTATGCCGGTGAGTGGCGCGCGGCCCACGCCATCGCCCAGCCGGAAAAAGGCATGGCGCTGCCCGGCTTCGAACTGGAACCCGGTTTTCGCCTGCGCCTGGGCGAGCTGGCCGAATTTCTGCGCCAGCCAGCGCGCTATTTTTTCCGGCGCCGCCTGGGGGTGTCGTTTTCAGGTCCCGATCTGGTGGGCGCCGATGAAGAGCCGTTTTCGCTCGACGCGCTGGAGCGCTACCTGCTCGAAGACAGCATGCTCGATGACGCGGGCGAGCCGGAACCGCTGGCCGAAGTGCGCGAGCGCCTGAGAGAACGCGCGGGCAGACTGGCGCGTGAAGGCGTGCTGCCGATCGGGCTGATTGGCCAGCAATGGCAGCGCCAGCTGGTCGAGGCGCTGGTGCCGGTGCGCAGCGCCTGGCTCGAGCTTGGCGCGCGCTTTGGCGCCCAGGCCTCCAAGCTGGCGGTGAGCCTGGAGCTGGACGGGGTTCAGCTGGACGACTGGATCGACAAGCTGCGCGTGGGCGAGGGCGCCACCGTGTGGCTGATGCAAATGAGCTCCAAGGTGCTCGACAAAAAAGGAGCTGCGCGTGGCGACAAGCTGATCGCCCCGTGGCTGCGCCAACTGGCCAGCGCCGCCGTGGGCCAGCCGCTGACCGGCTACCTGGTGGCGCGCGACGCCATCGTCACCCTGGCGCCGCTGGAGCCAGAACAAGCGCTGCGCGAACTGCGCGCGCTGGCCGGGCTATGGCGGCGCAACCTGGATGCGCCGCTGCCCACCGCGACCAAGACCGCACTGGCGCTGTTGCAGGATGGCGACCCACGCGCCACCTACGATGGCGGCTTTGAATTGTCAGGCGAGGGCGAGGATCTGTGCCTGGCGCGTCTGTGGCCTGATTTTGCCAGCCTGGCCGCAGGCGGCGACTGGCAGGCTGTGAGCCAGGCGCTGTTCGGGCCCCTGGCGAGCTGGCTCGACACCCACGTCAGGATTGACCCGATCGAGGAGAATGCGCAATGAGCCAGCTGCTCGACGCCCTTGCGTTCCCCCTGCACGGTTCGCGCCTGATCGAGGCCAGCGCCGGCACCGGCAAGACCTGGACCATCGCCGCACTGTACCTGCGCCTGGTGCTGGGCCATGGCGGCGATGCTGGCTTTGCACGCGCGCTCATGCCCTCCGAGATCCTGGTGATGACTTTTACCCGCGCCGCGACGCGTGAACTGTCGAACCGGGTGCGCGAGCGCCTGCTTGAGGCGGCCGCCTGTTTTCGGGGTGAACGCGATAGCGGCGACGCGCTGCTCGCAGCGCTGGCCGCCGCGTATCCGGGCGAGAGCGAACGGCGCCTGGCCGCGCACCGCCTGGCCATGGCCGCCGAGACCATGGACGAAGCTGCCATTTTCACCATCGACGCCTGGTGCCAGCGCATGCTGCGCGAGCATGCTTTCGACAGCGCCAGCCTGTTCGACGAAGAACTGGTGAGCGACGAGCAGGCCCTGTTCGACGATGCCGCCCACGACTATTGGCGCCAGAACGTCTATCCGCTCAATAGCCACGCGCTGGAACCGGTGCTGGCGTGCTGGAAGGACGTCGACGCCCTCAAGAGCAAGGTGCGCGAGCTGGTGCGGCGCGCGGCCCAGCTGGACGAGGTGCGCGACAGCGGGCTCGCTGCACTGATAGCGCGCGTGCAGCGCGAGCAGGCCGCGCAACTGGCAGTGCTCAAGGACGGTTGGTGCGCGCGCTGCGACGATATGGAGCAGTGGATCGCGGCCCAGCGCGGAATCGATCCCAAATGCTTCAATGGCAACAAGCTCAAGGCCGATTCGCTGCGCAAATGGTTTGCCGCGTTCCGCGCCTGGGCCGCCGATCCGGCGCTGCATATGCCCGATCTCAATGACACGCCCTGGCACCGACTCACCCCAGATGGCATCACCGATGCCTTCAGCAAGGGCTTCAGCGTGGCCATTCCCGATTGCTTCAACTACACCAGCGATCTGTGGGAAGCTCTCAAGGCCATCGATCCGCTGGCGCACGCGCTGCAGCGCCACGCTGCCTGCAGCATCGCCGGACGCATGGCCGAGCTTAAACGGCGCGCGCGCCAGTTCGGCTTTGCCGACATGCTCGAACGGCTCAAAAACGCCCTTAAAGGCAGCAACGGCGAAGCGCTGCGCCAGCGCATCATCACGCAGTTTCCGATCGCGATGGTCGACGAATTCCAGGACACTGCACCGGACCAGTACCGCATCTTCAATCTGCTATACCGGGTCGAGGCCAACGATCCAGCCCACGGTCTGTTCCTGATCGGCGATCCCAAGCAATCCATCTATGGTTTCCGCGGCGCCGACATTCACAGCTATCTGGAGGCGCGCCGCGCCACCGAGGGGCGCCACTACAAGCTGGGCACCAATTACCGCTCGACCAAGGCGCTGGTCGATGCCGTGAACCGCCTGTTCCTGCACGCCGAAGGGCATGGCGAGCACCCTGGCTTTGCCGCCGGCGCCTTCCGCTTCCGCAAGGGCGGACTTAACCCGCTGCCCTTTGAAGCAGTGGAGGCGCAGGGCAAGACCGAGCACCTGGTGGGCGTCGCTGGTCCGTACCAGGCACTGGCGATCGCCAGTTCCGACCGCGACGATATGCGGGCCGATGACTACCGCGATTTTTTCGCCCACCACAGCGCCGAGCATATTGTCGGCCTGCTCAACGATCCGGCGGTGGGTTTTCAGGATGGCGAGCATTTTCGGCGCCTGATGCCGGCCGATATCGCCATCCTGGTGCGCGACCGCAAGGAGGCCAGCGCCATCCGGCGCGCGCTCGAACAGCGCAAGGTGGCCAGCGTCTACCTGTCGGACAAGGATTCCGTGGTCGACAGCGACGAAGCGCATGACCTGCTGCGCTGGCTGCACGCGCTGGCAAGTCCGCTCGACGGGGCGCTGGCACGCGCGGCCTTCGCGACTCGTACTGCGGGCCTGTCACTGGCCGAGCTGGCGCGCCTGTCGTCCGATGAACTGGCCTGGGAAGAGCGCATCGAGCAGCTCAAGGCCCTGCATGTGGTATGGCAACGCCAAGGCGTGCTAGCCATGCTGCGGCGCTTTATCCATGAGCTCAAACTGCCGGCGACCTTGCTGGCCCAGCCGGGGGGCGAGCGGCGCTTGACCAATCTGCTGCATCTGGCCGAGCTGCTGCAGGCGGCCAGCGCCCAGCTCGAAGGCGAGCAGGCCCTGATCCGCTGGTTCGCCGAACAGGTGGCAGGTGTAGGCGAGGGCGGGGACGAGCGCGTACTGCGCCTTGAAAGCGATGCTGAACTGGTCAAGGTGATCACAGTGCACAAGTCCAAGGGCCTGGAGTATCCGCTGGTGTACCTGCCGTTCGCCGTCACGGCGCGCAAGACCGAGCGCCGCAACCGCAGTTTTTTCGATTACGTCGGCAAGGACGGGGTGCGCCGCATCGACCTGGGACTGAGCGACGCTGCACTGGACGCGGTCGACCGCGCCCGCATCGAGGAAGACCTGCGCCTGTTATATGTCGCGCTCACCCGCGCGCGCCATTTTTTGTGGCTGGGCGTGGCTGCGCTGGCCGCCCGCAAGAGCGGCGAGAACAAGCTGCATGAATCGGCCTTGGGCTACCTGCTTGCCGGCGGCAGCCAGCTGGCCGCGGCCGACATGGAGACCCACTGGGAGCGACTGCGCGGGGACCTGAGCGCCATCGATTTGCAGCCGCTCGATCCGCCCGAAGGCGTGACGCTGCTCGCACGCAGCGAGCCCATGGCGCCACTGGTGGACGCGGCGCGCTTCACTGCCACTTTCGAGCGTAACTGGAGCGTGGGTTCCTTCACCTCGCTGGCGCGCCATACAGTGCCCGCGCCGATGCGCGCCCAGGATGAAACGCTGCTCGAGGAAACGCCGCGCCAGGTGTCGGCCCGTACCGAGGACGCACCGTGGCATCGCTTTCCGCGCGGCTCGGTGCCGGGTAATTTCCTGCATGAGCAGCTTGAATGGATGGCGCAGGAGGGCTTTGCCATTGCCGCCGACGAGCAGTTCGCCCAGCGCCTGGGCCAGCGCTGCGAGCGCGCCGGCTGGGCCAACCGCAAGGACGATGCGATTGCCTGGCTGCGCACGGTGGCGTTGACCCGTCTGCCCCCGCTGGATGCGGCGCTGGCCGATATCGGGCAGGTGCTGCCGGAGATGGAATTCTGGTGCCCCAGTGAGCACCTCGACAGCGTCGCCCTGGACCGCCTGTGCAGCCAGCATCTGCTCGACGCCACCCCGCGCCCCGCCTTGCCGGACCGGGCGCTGCACGGCATGCTCAAGGGCTTTGCCGATCTGGTGTTCGAGCACCAAGGGCGCTACTGGGTGCTCGACTACAAATCGAACAGCCTGGGCGCGGGCGACGCCGCCTACAGCCGTGCCGCCATGGCCGGCGGCATGGCGGCGCACCGATACGATGTCCAGGGCGCTATCTACATGCTGGCCCTGCACCGCCTGCTGCGAAGCCGGCTGGGCGAGGCTTACGATCCGCAGCACCAGCTGGGCGGCGCGATCTTCCTGTTCCTGCGCGGGATCTCCAATCCGTCCACCCACGGCTGCTACCTGCTCGAACCGAACTTGGCCCTGCTCGATGGGATCGATGCGCTGCTGGCGGGAGAGGCTGCATGAACCACGCCGCCTTCTGGAGCGAAGTGGAAATCCTGACCGAGGCCGGCGACTTGCGCCGCTTGTCGGGCGCTTTTGCGCGTTTTATAGCTTCGCTGGGCCATGCCAACGGCCCCCTGCTGGTGGCCTGCGCGGCGCTGTCGGAACTCGAGGGACGCGGTCATAGCTGTTTGATGCTGGATGCACTGGCCAGTGCTCCGGCGCCGCTCATGGGCTGGAGCGACGAGCAGTGGCAGCAGCTCGCCGATGCAGCAGCGCCGCTGCCGAAAAACCTCAAGGGCTGGTTGGCGCAGCTGTCCGCCTGCGACCAGGTGTGGCAGGTGGGGGAGCTCGATTTCGATCAGCCGCTGGTGCTCGACGGCGAACGCCTGTACCTGCGCCGCTACTGGCGCGACGAAACCCAGGTGGCGCAGGCCATCCGCGCGCGCGCCACCGACACCCGTGCCCTCGATGCCGCCCAGGTGCGCGGCTGGCTCGACATCCTGTTTGCCAGCGAACGCCGGGCCCAGGCGCCCGACTGGCAAAAGCTGGCCTGCGCGATTGCGCTGCGCGGCGCCATCGGCATCATCACGGGCGGGCCGGGAACCGGCAAGACCTATACCGTGGCGCGCTTGCTGGCCCTGCTGTTCGCAATGGCCGGCGAGGATGCGGGCAGCTTGCGCATCGCGCTGGCCGCGCCAACAGGCAAGGCTGCGGCGCGCCTGAAGCAGTCGATCGACAAGGCCCTGGGCGAACTGGCTGACAAGGTCGGCGGCGCGCTGCCGCTGCGCCAGCTGACCGAACGCATGGGCGCGGCGCGTACCTTACACAGCTTGCTGGGGGCGCGCCCCGATACGCGCGCCTTTGCCCATCACAAGGGCAACCGGCTCGACATCGATGTGCTGATCGTCGACGAGGCATCGATGGTGCACCTGGAGATGATGGCAGCGCTGCTCGCCGCGCTGCCCGAGAGAGCCACCCTGATCCTGCTGGGCGACAAAGACCAGCTGGCGTCGGTGGAAGCCGGGGCAGTGCTGGGCGATCTATGCCGCGACGCGCAGACTGGCGCCTATTCCGCCGCGACGCTCGACTATGTGCAGGCCGCCAGCGGCGAAACCATCCCGCACGAGTTTTCCAGCGCAGGTCCGGCGCTGGCCCAGCAGACGGTCATGCTGCGCCACAGCCGCCGCTTCGGCGGTCCGATCGGGCAACTGGCGCTGGCGGTCAATGGAGGCGACGCGGCTGCTGCCGAAGCGGTGCTGCGCGGCGGCGGCGACGGCTCGCTGCACTGGACCGAGCGCGCCCACCAGCATCACGCGGTGCAGCTGGCGCTCGAGGGCTACGCGCCCTATCTGGCGCTGATCCGCGCGGCCGGGCAGGGCGAGCATGACGACTGGGTGCGCGAGGTGTTGCACAGTTTCGAGGCGTTTCGCATCCTGTGCGCGGTGCGCGAGGGGGAGTGGGGCGTGGAAGGACTCAATGACGCAATCGGACAGCGCCTGGACGCGGCGGGCATGATCAAGCGCCGCGGCGAATGGTACGTGGGGCGGCCTGTGATGATTACCCGGAACGATTATGGGACCGGCGTGTTCAACGGCGATATCGGCCTCACGCTCCCCGACCCTGCGCGGCCCGGATCCCTGCGCGTGTACTTCCTGGAAGGCGAGGCAGTGCGCAGCGTGCTTGCTACGCGCTTGCGTCAGGTCGATACAGCCTTTGCCATGACGGTGCATAAATCGCAAGGTTCCGAGTTCAGGCACACGGTATTGGTGCTGCCCAAGGAAGGCGGGTCGATGATCGCGCGCGAGCTCATTTACACCGGCATTACCAGGGCCAGTGAGAAATTCACCCTGATTACGGGGAGCGCGACGATACTGGCCGACGCCATTGCGCGCCGCACCCAGCGCGCTAGCGGACTGCGCGAAAAGATCGGGAATTGAGGATCGCCCGGCACGGCGCCGGGCACTGCGCAGCGCGCGGCTCAGGCCCGGCGACGGCGCTGGGTGTACTTGGCTTTGGCCTTGGTGCGGGTGCGCAGGTTCGCTTTGACGATCGGCGCGCCGCCGCCGGCCATGAGGGCCGAACGGCTGCGGCGCGGAGCGCGCGCCTGCACGATGGGCGCTTCGTCGCCGGCGATATAGCGGCGAATGTTCAGGGCATCGAGAATACGCACCGAGCTGGCTTTGGCGTTAAGCAGCACCAGGGTAGCGTTTTTGCCGGCCGAGGTGATCTTCATGATCAGGCAGCGGCCCGCTTCTTCGGTATAGCCGGTCTTGGACAGGCCGATGTCCCAGCCTTTGGCGCCCACCAGGCGATTGGTGTTGCGGTATTCGACGCCGCGGCCATTGATGCTGATGATATCGCTCGACTCGGTCGTCATATTGGCGATGACCGGATAGGTCGATGCCGCCAGCGCCATCTTGACCAGATCCTGCGCGGTCGATTTATTGTTGGGCGACAGGCCGGTCGGCTCTTCGATGACGGTCTGTGTCATGCCAAGCGCGGCGATTTTTGCGCGCACGGCTGCCTTGAAGCCTACCGGACCGCCTTCGAAGGTACGCGCCAGTGAGGCTGCAGCGCGGTTATCGGACGACATCAGCGCCAGGCGCAGCACGTCGGCGCGGCTGATTTTAGAGCCCACCGGCACGCGCGAGGTACTGTGCTTGACGATGTCGACATCGCGCTGCTCGATGGCGATCAATTCGTTCATGTCCTGGTCGGCGTCAAGCACCACCATGGCCGTCATGAGTTTGGTCAGCGAGGCGATCGATACCACCCGGTCGGCATTCTTTTCAAGCAAGACCTTGCCAGTCTCGTCTTCAATCACGAGAACCGACTGCGATCCGAAGGGCACCGCGAACGCCGATACCGCCGAGAGCGACATGACGAGCGTGGCGAGGATTTTTTTGATCATATTCTCAATCTGTGTGATCGGCGACAACGGCGTCGCCAGGTTGTTCAGCGTGCGTCAACCTAGTGTTGCAAGGTTGTCGCACCGGCAATCAACGCGTATATCTTTAAAGCAACTAACTATAGGAATGAAGATATCATCATCACTCAGCCGTGTCTATGGCGCACGAAACAAAAGCAGGCAGAACCTATAAATCAGCAAGTAAACGATGGGTCTTTGCCATTTACATTTGCATAAACGAAAGAAATTGCCATTCGGAACTGATTTCCCATCTGTGAAAGGCGCTCAGGCTGTTGTAATTGTGGGCGCCTGCCAGCGCGCGCTATTGTCCTAGTCGGATGTGCTGGTCTAAAATCCGCAGCCGTCTGCAGGCCACCGGGCCGGCCGCAGCAGGCGCGCGGTGTTTGTCGTATAGTTGAGCCGTCTGCATGAGATGCAGAAATTTTTAGTTCCGTGAGTAATGTATAGAGTGAGCTGCACATGAGTTTTACGATTCGTCCCGCCCAGTCCGACGATGCCGCCAGCGTATGCAATGTACTGCGCCGCTCCATTGCCGAGTGCTGCAGTCTGGATCACGGGGGCGAGTCCAGCATGCTGGCCGCCTGGCTGGGCAACAAGACCAGCGACAATGTGGCCGCCTGGATCGGTACTCCCACCAACCACACGGTGGTAGCCGAGCGCGATGGCGTGGTGGCTGGCGTGGCGCTGGTCAACCAAGCTGGAAAATTGTCCCTCTGTTATGTTTTGCCCGAAGCGCAAGGTGTCGGTCTCGGCAAGGCCCTGCTGCTGGCCGTCGAAGAACAGGCGCGCAGCTGGGGCGTAAGCGTGGTGCGACTGCATGGCACCGCTACCGCCCAGGGCTTCTTCGCTCGCCACGGATATATCTTCGCCGGCAAGGAAAAATCCTGCTACGGCCTCGAATGCGATCTGTTCTGGAAAAAGCTTGATGCAGAACAGAGTTCGCAGGGTGCAAAGTTTTGTAACTGCAACGCGCGATAAGGCAGACCGTAGGCTATAGTGGCCGCCTCGATTCTCAGGGTATGGACATGGTTTCCCGCAGAAATTTCATTCAGCAAGGCCTGGGTCTGTCGACCGTCGGCATCATCGCGGTGCCCTTGATTGGCTGCGGCAGCGCTGGCGCCGCACCGGCAAAGCCGCTGGCCAGGGCGGGCCAGAGCGCACCCCCAAAGAAGGTTGTGCTGGCGAGCGCCGTACCTGCCGCCGCGCCGTCGGTGTCGATGGCACCCCCGCCGGATATTTTCGACGCCCAGGCGCTCGACCTGGAGTTCTGGCTCAAGCCGCGCACCCTGACCGTGACCCGCCCCGCCAGCGGCGAAAAGGCCACGGTGCTGTACTGGAAGGATGGCGAGATTATCGACTCGGCCTACCAGCGACTGTGCCATTTGCTGCGCGACGTGAACGGCAAGCAGACCGCGCCGATTGATCCCAAGCTGTTTGAAACCTTGTGGGGGACCCAGGCTTTCGTGGCGCGCTATGGTATCGATTCACCGCTGGAGATTTTGTCCGGCTACCGTACGGCCAGTTCCAACTCCAAACTGATTGAAGCGGGCGTGCCGGCTGCGCGCCAGTCCTTGCACATCCAGGGCAAGGCGGCCGACATTCGCATTCCCAACCTGAATTCCGAAGTGCTTGGCGGCCTGGTGCGCAGTTTTCGCCAGGGCGGGGTCGGGTTCTACTACCGGGAAGGTCCGCGCGGCGGCTGGATCCATGCCGATACGGGCTTGCAGCGGGTGTGGAAAGGCTGATCACTCCCGCCTTGAAGAAAATCGCCGGCAGAGCAATCGCCGGCGATTTTTTTGACTGGTGCGGGGCCCCGGGATCGAACCAGGTTATCAGACGGGTCGGTTGGCCGGACTCGGCTGGGCTTTACCAATAAGCGAGCCTCGCAATAACACTGTAGTACAGTTTTTCCAATCGGCAATAGCAAATTGTCAAAGATCCTGCACTTTACTTTTTCAATTAAGGATAGTGGTTGGGCTTGACGGGGACGCTGTCGCGGCGTTGCTTGTCCAATTCGTCCAGGTCAAGCCGATGATCCCACCAGATGTACCAGCCGCGTTGACGATCCTCTACCACTTCGGGATGCTGCTCCAGGTAACTGTGCAGAAATTGATCGAAGTCCGAAACATAGCCCCGGGCGGGGTGGGAAGTGCTTGGTTTGGTGCGCATGCTTGTCCTCCTTGTTGCAATATCTGTTTGAGACCACGCTGCCCCACGCAGGTTCGATCATGTACGCCGGGTAAGAAATGCCGTAGGATACGCGCCGTACCCGCACATTCCCCAGGAAGCAATGACACTCGATCCCCCCCAGCCGCCCGCCGAGCCTCCGCGCTTTCGGCCCTGTCCCTGGAACGCGCTGGAAACCCCGCAGGACGTCGAACTCTGGATCGACGAGCACAATCGCAGCATGATGGAACACATCGGGCCGCAGGAAACCGGCGCCGGCGTGTGCTTTACCCTGGCCGAGGGGGGCAATCTGTATCTGCAGACCAGCGCCGACGCAGTGCTGCTGGATCTGGAGCCAGAGGCCGCCTGGATTACGCCCCTGATCGAGGCCGCCACGGGCGTCGAGGCCCCGCGCGGGCAGCTGTGGGTGCTGCCCGACGACAAGCTGGTGCAACTGATCCTTGGTCTGTCGAGCCTGGTAGCCAGCACAACGCTCGTGGCCGGACACAATTTCACCGGGCGAACCCGAAAAGTTGCCTATTCGCGTTAAACTGCTTTTTTCTCCTATCGATGAGATTGCCGATGACTTTGCCTACTTCGCGCCGCCGCAGCCTGCAGCTAGCTTTTCTCTTGCTCGGAGCCGGCTTGTGGGCAAGCGCGGGCGCGATCGACCTGCTGGCCACGGCCAAGGCGCGCGGCACGCTCAAGATCGCCATGGAGGGCACTTATCCTCCGTTCAATTACAAGGACCAGAAGACGGGGCAACTGGCCGGCTACGACGTCGATGTCGCCAACCTGATTGCCGCCCGCCTTGGCGTCAAGGCTGCATTCGTCACCACCGAGTGGAGCGCGATCCTGGCCGGGCTCGCCGCAGGCAAGTATGACGTCATCGTCAGCCAGGTCGGCATTACCGACAAACGCCAGCAGGCCTTCGATTTTTCTGCGCCCTACACCTATTCCAGCCCGCAACTCATCGTGCGCAAGAATGACAAGGCGCTGTACGCCAAACTTGCCGATCTCAAGGGCAAAAAGGTGGGCGTGGGGCAGGGCAGCGTATTCGAGCAGCAAGTCAAGGCAGTTCCCGGCATCGAAGTGAAGAGCTATCCGGCCGCTCCCGAGAACTTGCAGGACCTTGCCATCGGCCGCGTCGATGCAGCCCTCAATGACAGCCTGATGGTGGCCTACCTGCTGAAAAACTCCACACTGCCGATTCAGGCCGGCGCTCGTGTTGGCAATGTTGAGCGCATGGGCGTGGCGATGAAGAAAGGCAATCCCGGACTCAAGGCCGCCATCGACAAGGCCTTGCAGGATGCTGGGGCCGACGGCACGCTCAAGGCCATCTCGCTCAAGTGGTTCGGCAGCGATGTGAGCCGCCCGGCCGGCGCCCCTCGCTAGGCCGCTAGCATGGACCTGGTCGAACTGCTGCGCGAGGCCGCGCCGGTGATGCTCACCGGCGCCGGCTATACTGTCGTGTTTGCGCTGGCTTCGATGATCGGTGGTCTGGTGCTTGGATTTCCTGCTGCCATCTTGCGCCTGTCGCCGTATCGCCTGCTGCGCTGGCCCGCCAGCCTGTACGTCAGCGTGATGCGCGGCACCCCTTTGCTGGTGCAAATTTTCGTGATTTATTACGGCTTGCCCAGCATCGGCATTGAATTTACGCCGGTGACGGCCGGCGTGCTGGCGCTCTCGCTTAACGCCGGTGCCTATCTTTCGGAAAGCTTGCGCGGGGCCATCCAGAGCATCGGCCAGGGCCAGTGGCGCGCGGGCTTCAGCCTAGGCCTGTCGTACTGGCAGAGCCTGCACCATATCGTTTTGCCCCAGGCCATGCGTGTGGCCGTTCCTTCCATGGGCAACACCTTGATCAGTCTGATCAAGGACACCTCGCTGGTCTCGGTCATCACCATGACCGAACTGATGCTTGCCACCAAGGAAGTGATCGCCACCACGTTCCGGCCCTTGCCCCTGTATATTGCGGCAGCCGCGATTTACTGGTGCCTCAGCCTGGCGTTTGAAGCGCTGCAACGGCGTGCGGAACGCCACCTTAATCGGGCCCACCATCCTGTAGGCTGAATCCGATTGCCATCCGCTCGACACGCGTTGGCAACGCGTGCTAGTCTTGTCCGACTTGGTGTACCGACACACATCTCATTGGCGAGGCATGATGGTCAGGAAAACCGATTCGGCATCCCGAGGGCGCCAGCACAGCGTCGCTGCAGCCCCGCATGCGCCCAGCTACCAGGGTCACCAGTTGGCCGAGCCGGCGCCATGGTCAGAGCGGGCCGCGCCTGACATTGCTCCCTGCGGCGTGACGGTCGAGCGCCTGCGCTACGAAGAAGAGCAGGCCTACTTCAACGAACTTCATCTACTCGCGCCGATAGGCTATTTTCTGGTCGGCTTCGACGGGACGATTCTGCAAGCCAACTTGGCAGGCGCCGAGATGCTGGGCATAGCGCGCACCGCTTGCGCCCAGTACCGCTTCCGCTCGTTCATCGAACCCGCCAGCCTGGCGGACTTCGATTCTTACTTCAGCAAGGCGCTCAATGCAGGCAAACCAAAGCACTGCCGGTTTCACATGATTCACGCGCGCGGGGAGGCAGTTCCGGTGACCCTGCTGGCCAGTGCCGACGGCAGCGGTCAGGCATGCCGTATCGTCGTCGAGCGCGCGGCCGGGCGCCAGGCGGCACTTGAACAGTGCGAGGAGCGTTTCCGGCGCATGGTGCACAGCGCCCAGGAAGGGATCTGGGAAATCGACGCCTCGGCCACGACCAGCTTCGTCAATCCAAAGATGGCCAGCATGCTGGGCTACCGGATCGAAGATATGCTGGGCCGGCCACTCGCCAGCTTCATGGACGAGGAGGGCAAGGGAATGCTGGCAGACAATCTTGAGCGGCGCCGCTCGGGCATTGCCGAACGCCACCAGTTCAAGTTCATCCACAAGGACGGGCACGCGATCTGGACCTCCATGGCGACCAATCCCATCTTCAATGGCGCCGGATGCTATCTTGGCGCGCTGGCGCTGGTCACCGATCTTGCCGAAACGCGCCAGTCGCCCGAGCTGGCGTGGGAGCTGGCTAGTTTCGATGCGCTGACCGGCCTGCCCAACCGGCTCATGTTCATGGACCGCCTCAAGCTTGAGACGCGCAAGGCCGACCGCCAGTTCTCGCTCCTGGCCCTGTTGTCGATCGATCTGAATCAGTTCGCGGACATCAGGCAGCGCCATGGCGGACCCGCCGGCGACGCGCTGCTGGTCGAGGCCACGCGTCGCCTGGCCGGCTGCATGCGCGGCACCGACATGCTGGCCCGCCTGGAGGGCGACAATGTCAGCGTCGTTCTCGGCGGACTCGATCATCTCGCCAGTGTGGAACGCGTCGCCCAAGCCATGCTGGGGCTGCTCGCGCAGCCATTCGATCTGGACGGCCATCGCGTGGCATTGACGGCCAGTATTGGTGTGGCAATGTACCGGCCGCAATCGAACCAACTGGACGCATTGCTTGCCCAGGCTGACCAGGCCATGCACGCGGCCACTGCTCAGGGCGGCAATCGCTACGCCTACGCCGCCCCGGAGCTGCAATATGCGGCTGCAGCGCGCCAGCAAATGACGGCAGACCTGGCGCGTGCGCTGGCAAAGACCGAGTTCCACATCCTGTACCAGCCCATTGAATCGCTGGAAACTGGCGAGGTGGTCATGGCCGAAGCCTTGCTGCGCTGGCGCCACCCGATGCGCGGCTTGCTCGAGCCGGCCGACTTTCTTCCCTTTGCGGAATCGACCGGTCAGATCGTCGACATCGGCGACTGGGTGTTCCGTGAAACTACGCGCCAGCTGCGCCAGTGGCGCACCAGCATTTCGCCTTCGTTCAAGGTTTGCATGAACCAGTCGGCGCTTCAGCTGAAGGCTGACGCCAGTGCGGCGGCCGCGGACGGCTGCGAGGGCATGGTTATCGAAATCAACGAGAGTGCTTTGCTCGGCGACACTGACCTGCTTACCCAGCGCCTTGCGCAATACCGTGCGCTGGGCATACAGATTGCGCTGGACGACTTTGGCGCCGGCGTTTCGTCGCTATCGCACCTGAAGCATGTTGCCTTCGACTACCTCAAGATCGACAGAGATTCTGTCGCCAGGATCGACCACGACGACGCCGAACTGGCCCTGTGCGAAGCCATCATCGCAATGGCCCACAAGCTGGGGCTCAAGGTGGTAGCAGAAGGCGTCGAAACGGCACTGCAACGCGCGCTGCTGACCGATGCAAAGTGCGACTACGCCCAGGGTTACTGGTTCGCCCACCCGCTCGAGGTGGCCGATTTCGATCTCATGGCGGCGACCCTGACAGCGCAAAACATGCACTAAAAGCAGAAAGTAACCTATGGGTTGCTTTTTGGGTGCTATGTGTTACACTCTCCGTCATCGCGGCGCTGCTTGCTGCGCAACCAATTCGGAGAACCCACGATGTCAGACCAAGCCCTGCGCAACCTCGACGAGGTCGTCGCCCACAGCCGCCGCAGCTTCTGGATGCTGCTCATCATGTTCCTGATTTTCACTACAAGTGCGCTGCTGCTGAGCATTAGCGGGACAGCAAGCACGTTTGGCGCAGCCATGTTGAGACTGACCCCGGTCTTCATCGCTGTCTTCATGGGTGTGGCGGGAAGCGGTATGGTCGGCAGCAAGGAAAACAAGGCAGCTTTCAAGGCCATTGCCGCCGACGAACTGCGCATGCAAAGTCTTAACGGCGCCTACCGCGTTGGTTTTTTTGCTGCCTTGATTGCGCAGCCGGTGCTGGCCGTGCTGGCGACCTCGATGGGAGTAGTGCACCCGCTGGGATTCATGGTGGCGGGCACGATCGGCCTGTCCATGCTGTGTTTTCTGGGCACCTTCCTGTGGCTGGACCGCTAATCGGATGGCTGAACTACTCGGCACCAGGCTGAAGGTCAGGCGCGCCATGCTCAACCTGACTCAGGCGAACCTGGCGGATCAGACTGGCATCACGCGCAAGTCGATCAATGCCATCGAAACCGGCAAGATGGTGCCTTCCATCGTCCTGTGCCTGAAACTGGCCAAGGCACTCGGCGCACCGGTCGAGGAACTGTTCTACCTGGAGCAGCAGGAATAATTACTTCAGGTAGGGGGCCACGTTAGCGGCGATGCGCTTGAATTCGGCATCGCTCAGCGGAATGCGCATGAACGAGGCCCAGGCATCGCGCGGGGTCTGGTTGGTCGGGGTGGCGGCGTCGGTGCCCCACAAGATCTTGTCCACGCCGACCTGGTGAATGCGGCGCGCCACCAGGGCACGGTTGGCGTTGGAGATGTCCTTGTCGACCATCGAAGCCACGTCGAAGTACAGATTGCGGGTGCGCGGGTCGCGCTGCTCGAACGCCTGGGCCAGCGTGGCCATCACCCAGTCCGAGGCGGGGTCCTCGTAGCCCGGTCCGGCTCCCGACAGGTGCGCCACCTGCACCGTGATATCGGTCGCCAGCGGCATCAGCTCTTCCAGGAACAGGCGCGCCTGCTCGGGTCCGTAGGGACGCTTGAGTGAAATCGAGGCGCGCATGTGGATCGCAATGGCCATCTTGTTGGCGTTGGCCGCCCGGAACACCTGGCGCATGCGCTCGAGGTGGGCCGGGTTCGACAGCTGCACATCCGAATTCCCGAAGTGCATCTTGAGTCCTGTACGCAGCGCAGGGCTGGCGGCGCAGCGCGCGATTTCTTCGAGCGCATACTCCTTCAATGGATTGACACCGCAAAATGCCTTGAGCCGGCCCGGATACTTGGCGGCCTGGGCGCCGGTCCAGTCGTTCTCGGCCCGGACCTTGGCGTATTCGTTGTCGATCACGCGGCTGGGGCGCCCGAACATGTAGGCGACCGACATGATGGCGCCTTGCCGTATGCCGGCCGCGTCCAGGTGGGCAATGACTTGCTCGACGCTGATCTCTTTCAGGTTAGGGCTGGCCAGCAACTCGATGATGGCAGGACTGAACAGGTGCTGATGATGGTCGGCGGCCGGGCTGACCGGCGCGGCCAGGGACACGCCGGGGAGCAGGGCCAGGCCCATGGCAAGTGAAGTAATCAGTTTCTTCATATATGTATCGAACTTCCAATGTAAAAACGCCGGCGAGAGCCGGCGTGATGGTGCGTTGATTCTATCCGAACTTACATGCCCGGATAATTGGGGCCGCCACCGCCTTCCGGCGTGACCCACACGATATTCTGGGTGGGGTCCTTGATGTCGCACGTTTTGCAGTGCACGCAGTTTTGCGCATTGATCTGCAAACGGTCCTGGCCATCGTCGTTTTTTACGTACTCGTACACGCCCGCCGGGCAGTAGCGCGCTTCCGGGCCGGCGTACTTGGCCAGGTTGACATTGACCGGCACGCTGTTGTTTTTGAGCGTGAGGTGAA
>JAZKGU010000095.1:0-50571 GCA_040385745.1 Pseudomonadota bacterium | reverse complement strand
AAATTTAAGGGAAGACAATGATACGCGTTGCCATATGTGACGATCACCAGATAGTTAGAGCGGGTTTCAAACAGATTTTTTCGTCCTCGAGCGACTTCGACGTCGTTGCCGAAGGCGCTACGGGACGCGAGGCCCTGGACATTGCACGCCGCGAAGTGTGTGATGTGCTGCTGCTCGATATCGCCATGCCCGATCAGAGCGGCATTGATATTCTGCGCACCATCCGCCAGGGTCAGCCCAACCTGCCGGTGCTGATTCTGTCCGGCTATCCGGCCCAGCAGTACGCACTCAACCTGTTCAAGATGGGCGCCAATGGCTATCTGAACAAGGAGTGCGAGGCCGATGAGCTCAAGACCGCCGTGCGGACAGTATTTCAGGGCCGCCGCTATGTAAGTTCCACTGTGGGCGAACTGCTGGCGCAAAGTTTTGACCGCGACCCCAGCACGGCGCTGCACACCGAATTGTCGGACCGCGAGTTCCAGGTGTTTCTGCGTCTGGCCAAGGGCGCCACGGTGTCTGACATTGGCGTCGCACTGTCGCTCAGCATCAAGACGGTATCAACCTACCGTACCCGCATCATGGAAAAAATGGGGCTGCAATCGAACAGCGACCTCACTTACTACGCCATGAAGAACAATCTGCTCGATTAAGACAGCCAGTGGGGCAGGGTGCACCGTCCTGTCCCGCTTGACCGCACAGCAATCTCTTCGCGCTTGACGGCCGTTCCCTGTGTCTCGCGCACGCGTCAGCGCGCATCTCTCGAAGACGAAGTTCCCCTGCCACTTCCCCCCATCCGCCGCCGCGCAACAGCCGGGGTCAGCTCCAGAATTGCTACACGAGCTCAGCATTAGGGACGGCAGCGATCAGCCCGTGTAACATTTCCAGACCTGACCCCATGGGCGTGCGTGCTGCGCATATAGCCTTCTGGCTGGACGGAAACGCTGCTTATCACTCTGTCAGCGACACCCGCACTCTACGGCTGTGCTCGGATGCAATGCAATAAACACCCGACTATAATTGCCTCCAAGATTGGGCTTCGCTGCACGCAAAAGGATTCCGGATGTACTTTACTGCTGACCCCGAAGTCGAACGCAGCTTGCCGTTTTATAAGACCGTCGTCTTCCTCACTTGTGTACTGATCCTGATCGTCAATGGCGTCAGTCTGTACCACAACCTTGAGTCGCTCAAGGGCGCCAACACCGTGCAGGCCCAAAGCGCGCGCGTCAATGACAAGGTGCAGTACCTCAACGTACTTGTCATGGATGCTGAAAGCAGCCTGCGCGGCTATTTCCTGTCGGGCTCGGAAGTTTATCTCGGCCCCTTACGGACCGCGACGGCCGAAATCGATACCCGATTCAAGGAGCTTGACAGCCTGCTCGCGCAAAATCCTTCGCAGCTGAAAAACCTGAGCCAGCTGCGTATGCTGGTGTACCGCAAGCTCGACAATATGAGCCAGACCCTCGACGTCTATCGCAAGGGGGGGCTGGAAGACATCGTCGCCATTGCCGCCACGGCCGACGGCAAACAGCTGCTCGACGAAATCCGTTTGCAGGTGGTGATCATGGTGCAGGAACAAAACGAGCTGCTCGCCGCGCGCAGTTCCGCCTTCACCAGCGAGTACCAGCATGCTGTCATGCTGGGCATCGGCATCAACGCCGGCGCCATTCTGGTGCTGACGCTGTTCTACAAGCTGATACGGCGCGGCTTCTATATACGCGTCGCCACCCAGCGTGCTCTGCAAAACGCTAATGAAAACCTGGAATCGATGGTTGTGCTGCGTACCGAGCAGCTATCGGTGCTGTCGCGCCACCTGATCAGCGTGAGCGAGGAAGAAAAAGCGCGCCTGGCGCGCGAGCTGCACGATGAAATGGGCGCCAATCTCACCGCCATTAACTTCGACCTCACAGCGGTGACCGAGCGCCTGCGCGGCAGCGAACCTGAGCTGGTGTTCATGCTCGAGCGGGCGCGCTCGACGCTGGTCGGTACCGTGGAGCTCAAGCGCCGCATTATCGAAAATCTGCGTCCTAGTATGCTCGACAACATGGGCCTGGCCAGCGCGCTGGAAAGCTATTGCGATGACTTCGCGCGCGTCTCCGGTCTCGCGTGCGAAACGCTGATCGAGGGCGAGGTCGACGCTGCCGGGCCGATGCAGTCGATTGCAGTATTTCGTATCGTGCAGGAGTCGCTCAACAATATCGCCAAGTACGCCAAGGCGCGCCACGTGATAGTCCGACTCGAGCGCGAAGACGCCATGCTCTCACTCGAAGTGGTCGACGATGGCATCGGCATCGACAGCGATGCTGCCGGCAAGTCAAAGTCGCACGGTTTGCTGGGCATGCGCGAGCGCGCATTGCTACTCGGCGGAACCCTGCAGGTACGACGCGGCGTGAACAATCGCGGTACCTGTGTCGAAGCGAGCATCCCGATCGGTGATGGGGACGTAAAAAAGGCGCCTCACGAGGCGCCTGTTCTGGCCGGGGTGTGACGCTTAACGCGCCACGTCCATCAGCAGACGATCATATTCAGTCTTCGCTACCTTGTAGCACTCGCCCGCATATTCCTCAAGACCTTGACGGTCAATTACGGTGATGTTGCCACGGCGGTATTGAATCAGGCCGTCGTCCTGCAGCTTGCCGGCGGCGGCAGTGATGCTCTCGCGGCGCACACCCAGCATGATCGAGATGAGTTCCTGGGTCACTTTCAGTTCGTTCGATGGCGAGCGGTCCAGGCGGTCGAGCAGCCAACGGCACAGCTTTTGTTCGATCGAGCTGTGACGGCCGCCGACGGCGTTCTGGGCCATTTGCGCGAACAGGGCATTGGTGTAACGCATCAGCAGCTGGGGCAGGGCGCCGCCCTGGTTGAAGGCGTCACGCAGGTATTGGGTTTTGAGGCGGTAGCCGTAGCCCGCGCTTTGCACTACCGCGCTGCACATGGCGCGTTCGCCCATGAACAGGGATACGCCCACTACACCTTCGTGGCCGACCACGGCGATTTCAGTGGTGGCGCCGTCTTCCATGACGTAGAGCAGGGAAACGATGGCAGTGGTAGGGAAATAGACGTTTTCGAGCTTGCTGCCGTATTCGAACAGTTCTTTACCAAATGGCAGGGCGACCAGTTCCAGATGCTCGAACAAGACTTCGAGGTCCTTGCGGGGCAAGGCAGCGAGCAATTCGTTCTGCTGGGTGCCGCTGTAGCTGACAACAGGTCGGGACGCAACTTTTAATTCCCCGGTACTGGCAGGAATCTGGTTGACCGTTGCTGCGTTTTTCGCGGTGCCACCAAGTTGGGTATTGTTCATTTTTTTTCCTCTGTATCTTCTGTCAGACATGGGCCATTCACTCAGTGCTGCGCAGTGAATCGCGATGTGTGAACATTAAAGCTATCGTCTGTTGCCGAACATAAGATTAGCAGTCGCCCCCCTGTAGGTAGTATGCATAACTTTTTGTGGGCCCAGTCCTACTGGGGAAAACGACCAAAATCGCCCCTTTTTTACGATTTATCAATAAAAATTCAATTGAAAATCAGCAAGAAAAGTACACCATCGGTCTTTCTAGGGCGAAATTTGTAGGAACTGGACAGTTTGTCCTACGCCGCTGCTCCAGAAATTGGGCTTGCCCGGCCCGATCTGAACAATGGACGGCTTGGGCGAGCGACACGATATGCAGCATAATGTGCGTAACAACAACTTCACGAGCCTACTCGCATGCATGTGTTACTGGTCGAAGATGACGCCGTGCTGGCCGATGGCTTGAGCCGGGTACTGCAGGGCCACGCCATGGTGGTCGAAGTGGTGGCCAATGGCACCCTGGCCGACCAGTTGCTGCAGCATGCCGAAGTAGCGGTCGTGGTGCTCGACATTGGCCTGCCAGGCATCGATGGCTTCGAAGTGGTGCGCCGGCTGCGCGCCCGTGGCAGCAACGTTCCGGTGCTGCTGTTGACGGCGCGCGACGCCATCGAAGACCGGGTGCGCGGCCTTGAGCTGGGGGCCGACGACTACCTGGTCAAGCCCTTTGCCACGGCCGAGCTGGTGGCGCGCATCAAGGCGCTGGCGCGGCGCAACTCGCCCAAGCCGGCCGTGCTCAGCCTGGGCCGCCTGACCCTCGACACTTTTACAAGGCGCGCCCACATCGACGAACGCTCGGTCGAGCTCTCCGTGCGCGAGTGGGCGGTGCTGGAATACCTGCTCCAGCACAGTGCGCGCGTGGTATCGAAGCAGCAGATCATCGACGCCATCCTGCCCTGGGGCGAAGACCTGACCCTCAATGCCGTCGAAGTCTATATATCGCGGGTGCGCCTCAAGACCGCCGATGCCGGCATCGCCATTCGCACCATCCGCGGTTTTGGCTACATGCTTGAACAGGCGGCATGAGCAGCATCCGCCTGCGTTTGCTCAAGTGGCTGATCGGCCCCATTTTGCTGATCAACCTGGCCGGCGCCAGCCTGACCTACATGCTGGCCTGGATTCCGGCCCAGCTGGCGTTCGACCAGGACCTGGCAGTGGCGGCGGGCGCATTGGCGGCGCGCGTGCGCCAAAGCGCGGCGGGGCCCACACTAGACTTGCCGCGTGACGCCGAGCAGGTACTGCGCGCCAACGAGAACGACGCCTTCTATTTCGTGGTGCGCAACCAGAATGGCCGCCTGGTGGCGGGCGACGCCGACTTCCCCCTGCCGTCCCAGGCTGACGCGGCGGCCTATGACAGCAGCATGCGCGGCGAACCGGTGCGCATGTTTTACCGCACCGCGCGCCTGAGCGGCGGGGAGGGCGCCGCCGTACGCATCGGCGTGGCCCAGACCCTGCGCAAACGCCTGCAGGTGCGCGCCGCCATCGTGCGCGCCCTGGTCCTCCTCGAGACCTTGTTCACCCTGGGCCTGGTCGGCCTGATCTGGTTTTCCGTCACCAACGCCTTGCAGCCGCTGGCGCACATGCGTGCCAGCCTCAATAAGCGCGAGGAGGGCGATGTCGCGCCCATCGACGCCAGCGTGGTGCCGGCCGAACTGAGTAGTGTGGTGGGCGCCTTCAACGAGCTGCTGGACCGGGTGCACAGTGGCACGGCGGCCCAGCACCGCTTCGTGGCCGATGTCGCGCACCAGCTGCGCACTCCGCTGGCAGGCGTCAAGCTGCAGCTTGAATGGCTGGCCGCGCGCCACGCGGACGATCCCGAGTCGGTCCGTTCGGTCGGCCTGATGCTGCTCTCGAACGAGCGCATGATCCGCCAGACCAACCAGTTGCTGGCCCTGGCCCGCGCCGAACCGTCGCGCTTTGAAAAAGCCCGCATCGAGCCGCTCGATCTGGCGCGTCTGGTCGAGCAGGTGGTGCAGTACTTTGTCGAGGAGGCGGGCAAGAAGCACATCGACATCGGCTTCGACCTGCAACCGACGATGGTGGGCGGCGACAGCTTTTTGCTGCGCGATTTGA
This sequence comes from Pseudomonadota bacterium, assembly GCA_040385745.1. Classification (GTDB taxonomy): domain Bacteria; phylum Pseudomonadota; class Gammaproteobacteria; order Burkholderiales; family Burkholderiaceae_D; genus Telluria_A. Next base: position 45,155 of record JAZKGU010000095.1, on the reverse strand, counting down.
TCGACAACCTGATCGACAACGCCGTTCGCTACACGCCTGAGCGGGGCACGGTGACCGTGTGCTGTTACCCGGAGGGAGGGCGCGGCATATTGCGCATCGAGGACTCCGGCCCCGGCATCGCGCCGCACCAACGCGCCATGGTGTTCCAGCGCCATGTGCGGCTCGACGACAAGAGCCCGGGCACCGGTCTGGGCCTGGCGATTGTGCGCGATATCGCGCAAGCCCACGGCGCCCTGGTCGATATCGCCAGCGGACCAGGTGGCGCCGGCGTGGCCATCTCGGTGACCTTTCCCACCCTGGGCCCAGCCTGATGCTGGCCATACAGTAAAAACTGACTGCGCATAAAGCAAAAAAGCCGCCAGCGATGCTGGCGGCTTGGACGTAGCGGACTAGCTTAATCCGATTTCGTATACGAATACACTTTCTTACGGTTCGGTCTGACGGTCGGCCTGGTACGTTCCGGACTGAGTGCCCCGGAGACAGTGCCATCCTTGCTCACTGCGCCAAACATCACGGTGACCGATTTGGCGGTGTCCCCTGTGCCGATTTGCACGCCCGTTGCCAATACCGGGTTCGGTGGCAGTCCGCCGCCGGCAAAGAGGGAACTTCTCGCCCCTCCGCAAGAGCCGTCCACGCCGATCGCGCCCGAAGCGCTAAACAAGTTCACCAGATAGCCCGCCGCCTCGCCCAGCTTGGTATTGCAGCTTGCGCCGTCTTCCAGCGGACGGTTGGTGGAGAAAGCCACCAGGCCACCGGCAATCAGGGCCGAAGTCACGGTCTGCTCGCCGGTACCCCTGTTGAGCCGGATGTACCAGCCATTCAGGGGCGAGGTCGGATAGATATTATCGTCGGCATTGCACACTGTTTTATCGGTGTAGTTCTCCAACAGGTCCAGGTTTTTCGGCACCAGAGTCACGAGCGCCGTCGAGAGCAGGGTGAGATTGTCCTTGAACACATAGAAACGGTTTTCCACTGGGGTGGTGTACGCATAATCAGTTTTCAAAGGGTGCTCACGGTCACCCGAACCGATGGCTACGTAGATCATCGATTGGCTGTAGAACACAGCCGGGGCGGCCAGGAACTTGCGGTAGCCTTCGGATCCGGTTGCCAGCACTGGACGCTTGGTATAAGCCACTTTGTCGATTGACCAGGTGTTCTTGGTCAGCGCTACCTTGGTCACGGGGCCATTGATAAAACTGATGCGGTAGAGTGCGCCACCCACGTCGGCTGCGTAGGCATAGTCGATCAGATTGTCGTTGTCGATGTCGATCACCGTCACGTCGCCCGCAACCGATTTTTCCGTGTTGAGCGTCGCCAGTATCGTGCCGTCCTGCGCATCGAAGATATACACCTTGTTGCCCTTGGTGCAGGGTGTGGTTGGAACCGCCAGATTGTCATCCTCGCAGGTGTCGTAGCCACCGCCCATGATCACAATCGGTTTGGCCACCGCAGGTACCGAAACCGTGCCCACCGTGGTGTAGCCCTTGGTGAAGGCGACCGTCGGGGTCGACCACGTTTGTCCGATGCCTGACATGCCTTCGGTGCAGCCACCATCGGAGCGCGAACAGCCTTGCTTCCACAGATAGGACGGGCTGGCCGGGTCGGTGACGTCGAGCGCATACAGCATGCGCCCGCCGCGCCGCATGGTCGGGTAGATCCACACTTTGGAGCTGTCGCGGTTCTGGTACACGCCGATCGAGCCGTCATAAAAATAGTTTTTGCGGAGAGGCACCGGCGGAGTGTTTGCGCTGGTGATGCCCGGATAGAACACACGCGGGCTGTTGCTCTTGAGGCGCGCCAGGTTAGGGAAAAACTCGGGCGGCACGAACGACCATTTTTCTACCCCTGATTCGGCATCGACTGCGCGCAGCGCGCCATCGTTGGCGCCATAAAATACAGTGACGTTGCCACCGCCGTAATTGAGGGGCAAAGGCCGCGAGTGAATCACGTCGCCATGGATCGATGGGCGGGTTCTGGCAGCCGGGGCGAGCGGCGGGCTGGCTGTGCTGGGCTTTTCTTCATTGATGTCGGCGCCGCGGATGAATTGGACCAGGTCTTCGTCGAGAAGGCTGGAAGCCGCCGTGAACGGGACCAGGTCAGTGCCATCGAAGGTCAGCATGTTGCGGTTCAGCGTACGCACCGAGCCTGCGGCGCCGGCGGTGTTACCTTGGCGCAGTATTTGTGCCGCGCCGCCTTTTTCAACTTGCGGGCCGTCAGGCGCGTCCGAGTACGGATAAAGCTGGACACCCGTTGTCAAGCAGCGCGTAGCGAAGTTGACTGCCGGGGTGCCGAAAGCCCAGTAGTCGACAGTGTCATTGGTCCACCAGCTCTTGGCGCAGTCGGTAAAGAAGCCAGTGCCGTTGTCGAGCGCCAGGACCGTGGGATCGGCGCCGGCCAGTTCGACCGATGAACCCCGAATCACCAGCTGATAGCGTTTGAGGTTGCCGACCCAGCGCGGCTTGGAGCCGGAATCCGGGCGGAACATTCCAATGAACACCTGATTTTCGTTTTGCGAGCGGTTGGTTGCATTGACCGGCAAGCTGGTCGCAGCAAACGCCGAGTTAGTCGCCTGCAGCTCGACCAGAATGGTGTTGATGGCGTCGACGATGTCTTGTTCTGACTGGGCCAGGAAATACTTGCCTCCGCCCGCATTTGCCATGCTCAGGTACAGCGAGGTGTAGGGCGCGTTGGCAGTATTCTTGTAGACGTCGATAGTATTGGTGATGACGGACTGGCGCTCGTTAGTTGCGCTGCCCGGAACTGGCACGCCATGGTTAAACAAGAAACGCGCCCATTCGTCAGCGTTGTAGGTAGCCGTATCGCGGCTCGACGTAAAGGTAGGTACGTTGGTGGTGATGATATCGGTACCAATGATGCGATAAGCGCTGGTGCCAGCCGAGCAGGTGGCCTTGCTGCTTGAGGTAGGCAGCTCGATGGAGCAGCTCACATTAGTGCCTGTGCACGAGGCGGCGAAGTCGCTGGTCGAGGTCGGCCGGGTGGCATAGCATTCGGACGTCATGCCCAGACGCTCTGAATCGATCCGTTCAGGGGTCGCGACGCCACTCGACGTGGTGGTGGTGGTCACGCTGCGGCTCACGGTGTATCGGCTGCGCGGAGTGATTGTCTGGGTAATGTTAATTTTTTTGCGGTTGCCACCGCATGAAGAGTCGGACTGCTCCTGGAGCACGCCGCTGTAGGTGCAGCTTGCATTGGCAGGACAGGCAGCCAGCGTCCCGGTCTCGGTGGGGGTGGCGCCGTCGGCCCATTTGTGGTTGCCGCCGGTACCGATAGCCGAGTAGCAATCGATCGTGGTGCCCAGGCGGGTGTAGGGTACCGTACTGTCTTCTTTGTTCGAGGTGACCGTCGTGGTGCACGCATGGGTTTGCGTGGCTGTATTGGTCGGGCAGGTCATGGTGCCGCGATCGGTACTGGGCACGTCGGCGTGCGATGTGTAATAGCCGGTGGTTGGGCCGGTGGTCACGATAGGACCGACCACAGTTGCGCTATTGCCGTCATTGGCCGGGATACGCACGTTGCGTTGAACGGTGTAGGTATTCGAGTTGGCCGGACAGGAAACTTCGCTCGGGGCGGCCGCTTCGGCCACCGAGCAGCCCTGACTGTAGATGGAGCAATTAGGAAAGGCGCTGATGCCGGCAGCTGCCGCCTCACGGCTGGCATAGCAGGCGCTGGTGGTGCCGACCGTATCGGTGGTCGTGACAGCCTGGTTGATAAAGGTCGGCAAATTGAGCTGGACGACCGGTGTTGTGCCTCCAGCGGCCGTCGTCAGCGTCGTCAAGCTCGTGATATTGTTGGGCCCCGGCGACACGTTGATCTTGTCGACGGTGGGTCCGCTATTGTCCGGATTGCCAATGAAAATGACGATGGTGCGGGCGCAGGTGTTGGTGGTATTAAGGGGCGACGAAAAGCGCGCGAACGTGTTCGAGGTATAGGCATCCACATCGGTCACGTCCGGGTGTGCCCTGGAGGCGTTGGTGGGCGTGCCGGCGGAGAGGTAATTATAGACATCGTGAAACAGGTCGCCCAGGGGAGGGCCGGAATTGACCTTTTCAAGGCTGTTGCCGATGCGTGCGTCGATGGCCCTGAGAATATTCTGCAATGCAGTTTTGTTGGCCGGAATCATTTCTTTGACAGCAAAGCGCAGGAATCCCCCATCGGCCCCGTTTCCGCTGCCGGTACCATAGCCCATGATGCCGACATTGATGTCTTCGCCTACAGTGTCCAGTGCGGTGATGATTGCGCGCACCTCGGCCTGGCCCTGGGTGTAGGCGAGACCATTCCGGTCGACCCATTTCTCGCTCATGCGCGACCAGTTGGAAGTATTGTCCAGCACGAACAGCACATTGGCATTGCCTGATCGTCCCGAAGAGGTGCCCATGAAGATGTCAATGTCTTCGCTGTTGGCCAGGCTCGGCATGAGCAGACTGGCGCCCAGCGCAAGGGCGAGCAAGGGTTGTTTGAATCTGGATATCATGGCTTCCTCGTGTTTTTCTGGACTAGCTGCAATTACTTTGAACATCGTCTGTCGGTACCTTGACGGCCACCCCTTGCACTACCGTGACCTTGCTTTCGGTGCGGTTGTCGGTGGCCACAGCGGTCACTTCCCACACGGAGTTGGAGCACATCGATGCGCCGGTCGATGCGCCTTCGATGCCGGTGTTGGCGGAGGCGCCCAACAGGCATTCGCGCTCTTCGTCATTGGTCACGTCGATCTCGCTGTTCCTGATAACCTTGGCTTTAACGCATCCGGGCTTGGGCGTCAGCTGCACTGTCACATCGGCGCTGCCGTCGCCATTGGTATCGATACAGCGCGAATTGGCCACGCCATTGCAAGGACTGATCAGGGCCGAATTGGACGCCTGCGTGAAGCGGTTGCTGCTGATGACTTCCTCGATGACTTCCCTGGCGGCTGCGCCGGCTTCTTCGCGCTGCTGCATATTGCTCACCACCAGCAAGTTTGATTTGCCGAGATTAAAACTGGTCAAGGCCAGCAAGGTGATGACGATAAGCATGATCAGCGCCATGATCAGGGTGAGGCCTTGTTGCTGCTGCAAGTTCTTCATGGGGTTTTCCTTCCGGCCGGATTCGACATATGGACCGTGGTTTGAAACAGATGGCGGCGGAATTTATCGGTAGTGCCTGGCGTGTAGGTATTGGCCGAGTTATTGACGTTAAAGCCCATCGTATAAGTCTTGGCCAGCGGCACCGTGGTCGATGCCTCCAGGTTGCGTGCCAGCACGTGCATTCTCACAGCAACAGTGTTGCGCCAATTGGCAACCCGGCACGCGGCAGCGCTGCATGCAGCGCTGGTAGTGGGATGGATGGCCGCGCCGGGATCGGCACTGAAGGAATCGGGGGTGCCATTGTCGTTGTAGTCGATGCCGTGTTCGAACTGCAGGTTTTCCACGCCTTCCACCAGCGGCACCAGCGTGAACGCCAGCGGAGAGCCGCCCAGTTCGAGCCGTTTCAGGGTCGGGATACCGTCAGTGCCGACCGAGTTATTGGAAACGAAATAAATATGCGTCAGAAAGCGGCGCACCGTGGCAACTGTCGTGCAATTGCGCTTGGAGCGCGTCATCTGGGCGGTGTCCGTGTCAAGCCGGTAGTGATTGTCGACCGTGGATTCGAGCTGGTCGGCGTTCCCGCACAGCGCGGCCTGGAAAAAAGCGCCGCCATCGCTGGTCGGTGCGCAGTTTCCGGTACCAACTTCGCAGGTTTGCACGCGCCTGACGACCAGCACATCGGTACCGGTTTTCGGACTGAGCAAAGCCAGGCACGCCGGCGTGTTAGTGCTGTTGAGATTGTCGACACCTTGAATATGCAGGGGCAGGGCGGCGCGAATGTCAGCCAGGGTCAACGAGCAGGGATTGGGAATGTCGGCCGGCACGGCCATCGTGGTCGGATCAAATTCTGCGTAGTAACCGGCATTGACCAGGTCGGCACCGATGGTCTGGATGGTGAAGCGACCATTTTCGATTTGCAGGTTGGCCCGCTCGACTTCGCTCTGGGTGCGCGCGTTGTTGCTAAATAGCGTGACCATGCCGGCCAGGATGAGCAGACCGATGGTGACGGACACCATCAGTTCGGCAAGGCTGAATCCGCGCGCGCGCTTTAACGCAGCGTAATGTGATGAATGCATAATATTCCTCAAACGCGGCATGTGCGCAGTCCGGTCGCGACGCGCACCGAAATGGCGCGGCGGTAAGTTTCGCCGGTGAAGGCATCCTGGCCACAAGTCAGGCTGGGCGCCCGGGTAGCATGCAGGCCCTGCCAGGCGACCGTGATCAGGTAGGTGCCGGGTCGGCAGACATTGGCGGTGTTATCGGGCGCCTGCAGCTGCCTGATGCACCCGCGCGCGCCAGTCATGGCGCCGAAATTGCTAGTGGTCGTGACGCTGGCTGCGGTGCTCTGGCGCGTCTCACTGGCGCCGCGCAGGGCAAGGCCCCATTCGCACAGGTCGCGGTTGACACCGGCGGTTTCACCGGTACAACTTGTTGGCGGATTCGCCACGCCGGTGCCCAGCACGGCTGAGGTGCTGGCGTACAGGGCCGCATTGTCAGGATTGGACACCATGCGTGCACGCATGTCTTCCAGCATGATGACGGCCTGAGCACGCTGATACGATTCCACCGAAGCGACTTGCGCCTTGGTTTGAAAAACGGCGATACCGATCAGTCCGAATCCGAGGATCACGACGGTGACCAGCACTTCAATCAGGCTGGTGCCAGCTTGACGGAGGGGGCGAAGAATCATCATGGCATTAGCACGCAGTTCTTTTTTGATTGGGACGGCCGCCCAGGTCGAGCGACACGCAGGACACGCTCGAACTACCGGTGGCACTGAGCTGGAAGGTGGGCGCGGCCGCGGCTCTGAGGCGTCCGTTGGACATGAACACCAGCGAGCTCGCCGTGGTCGTGATGGCCACGCCGTTGAGAGCGCCATGGATCTCGAACGCGGGACCGGCGGCGTTGGGATTGACCACGGTCCAACCGTTGGCCCAACCGCCTGTTGCCTGTTGCAAGGTCACGTCACGATTGAGCTTGATGGCCTCGCTGCGGGCGCGCACGATTGACGAGAAAAACTCGGCGCGCACCGAGTTCATGCGTTGATTGGCAATGAGCTGTTTGAAACTGGGCGCGCCGATCGATGCCAGAATCGCAACGATGGCGACAGTCACCATCAGTTCGATCATGGTAAATCCATGCTGCGCCCGGCTTACCATAATGCGGCCGGCAATTTCGCGCCGCTCTGGTCCAGTGAGAGCGTGCCATCGTTGGCCTGTGGGCCAGTCGCGATAGGGGTCGCGGTTATTTTGTAAATGGTGGCGCCGCAGTTAGCGGCTGGAAGTTCAATCGTATACTTTTGCGACACGGCAGTCGGCGTGGTCAAGCCTAAGGTCGACACCGAACATGCGTAGGTGCGTGCATCAGCCAGATATTGGGTTTGTGCAGTTGCAATCTCCAGCAGGTGCGCCTGCGCTGCTGCTCGGTTGCTCTTGATCACATGCTTGGTATAGCTGGGATAGGCAATTGCGGAAATGATGCCGATAATGGCGACCACCATCATCAGTTCGATCAGGGAGAAACCGCGTTGGGGGAATTGCAAAGTTTTCATTGTCAGCTCTTTCAATTGGCCGCTTAGGCATGATCTATGTTGCTTAGTATAAACAATGAAGCTTTCATTAGCCTGAAGAATTTCTGACAAAATGCTGACAAACGCCCACGCAGGCGGTCTGAGCGCGCCGCTGTGATCCCAATCAATTCACACGGACCCTGGCGGAGCCGGTAAAATTGAGGGTTTTGTGCACACGCCAGCGATGGCTACGACTATGGCCAACGATATCGAACCAACAATTTCAGACAGCAGCGAGGTAATTGCCGCCGCCGCCCCCGCGGTGATAGCCCGTGAAGTGGCGCGCCGCCGCACTTTTGGCATCATTTCCCACCCCGACGCCGGTAAAACCACGCTGACCGAAAAGCTGCTGCTGTTTTCGGGCGCGATCCAGATGGCCGGCACCGTCAAGGCCAGAAAGAGCGGGCGCCATGCCACCTCGGACTGGATGGAGATTGAAAAGCAGCGTGGCATTTCGGTGGCCAGCTCGGTGATGCAGTTCGAGTTTCGCGACCATGTGATCAACCTGCTCGACACCCCAGGCCACCAGGACTTTTCGGAAGACACCTACCGCGTGCTGACGGCGGTCGACTCGGCGCTCATGGTGATCGACGCGGCCAAGGGCGTGGAGGCGCAGACCATCAAGCTGCTGGCCGTATGCCGCATGCGCAATACGCCAATTGTCACCTTCATGAACAAGATGGACCGCGAGTGCCGCGATCCGCTCGAACTGCTCGACGAACTTGAATCGGTGCTCAATATCGAATGCGCGCCGGTGACCTGGCCGATCGGCATGGGCAAGAACTTCCGCGGCGTGTACCACCTGCTGCGCGACGAAATCATGCTGTTCAAGGCCGGTGAAGAAAAAGCCGATGGCGCTTTCGAGATCATCAAGGGCATCGACAATCCCAAGCTGTCGGCCATGTTCCCGCTCGAGATCGAACAGCTCAAGATGGAAGTGGAACTGGTGCACGGCGCCTCGCATCCCTTCGACCTGGAGCGTTTTCTGGCCGGCGTGCAGACCCCGGTGTTCTTTGGCTCGGCGATCAACAACTTCGGCGTGCGCGAAATTCTCTCGGCGCTGGTGGACTGGGCTCCTGCGCCGCGCGGACGCGACGCCTCGGTGCGTGAAGTGGCGCCGGCCGAGCAGCCGTTTTCCGGCTTCGTCTTCAAGATCCAGGCCAATATGGACCCGGCCCACCGCGACCGCATCGCCTTCCTGCGCGTGTGCTCGGGGCGCTTCGAGCGCGGCATGAAGGTCAAGCACCTGCGCCTGGGGCGCGAGATCAAGGTCTCGTCCGTGGTGACCTTCATGGCATCCTCGCGCGAACAGGTCGAGGAAGCCTACGCCGGCGACATCATCGGCCTGCCCAATCACGGCAATATGCAGATCGGCGACAGTTTTTCCGAAGGCGAGATGCTGCAGTTCACCGGCATTCCCTATTTTGCGCCCGATTTTTTCCGCTCGGTCCGCATTCGCAATCCACTCAAGATCAAGCAGTTGCACAAGGGTTTGCAGCAGCTCGGCGAAGAGGGCGCGGTGCAGGTGTTCAAGCCGGTGCAAGGCAGTGAACTGGTGCTGGGCGCGGTCGGGGTGCTGCAGTTTGAAGTAGTGGCCAGCCGCCTGTTGAACGAGTATGGCGTCGACGCGGTGTTCGAAGGCACCAGCATCAGCAGCGCGCGCTGGGTCAGTGGCGAAGACAAGCGGGTTCTGGCGGACTTCGAGACCGCGCTGGGCCACAACGTCGCCTACGACGCGGCCGGCAACCTGGCCTATCTGGCCACCTCGAACGTCAACTTGCGCCTGACCGAGGAACGCTGGCCCAAGCTGAAGTTCCACGCCACACGCGAACACGCGGCAAAGCTCGGCTAAACCGCGACCAACCGGGGTCAGGTCCCCCATTTGCACACGAGCTCGACCGTCGCGACCGCTAAGGTCGAGCTCGTGTGCAAATGGGGGACCTGACCCCGGTTGGGTGGCTTAGGCCACCTGTGGGGCCTCGCGCAGCCAGCCGGTGCGGCGCTGGCGTAGCAGCTCGGTCATCGGCGCTACCGCCATGGGCGCCGCAAAATAGAATCCCTGCATGATGTCGCAGCCCGCGCGGCGCAGGAATTCGAGCTGCTCCTGCGTTTCGACCCCTTCGGCAACGACCGTCAATTCAAGGCTGTGCGCCATCGCGATGATGGCCGTGGCAATCGCCTCGCCGTCGCCCGGCACGTCGTGCACGAAGCTGCGGTCGATCTTGAGCTGGTCGATCGGGAAGCGCTTGAGATAGGACATCGAGGAATAGCCGGTGCCGAAGTCGTCAATCGATAAATGGATGCCGGCAGCCTGAAAACCTGCCAGCAAATCCAGATTGGCATTCACGTTTTCCATCAAAACGCCTTCGGTAATTTCCAGCTCCAGCATGCTGGCCGGCAGGCCAGTCTCGACCAGGATAGCGTGGATGTCGCCCATCAGCGCGCCGTCGCGGGTCTGGCGCGCCGACAGGTTCACAGCCACATGTTCGATGGTGTCGAGCAGACCCTGGTCGCGCCACGCCGCCGCCTGGCGGCAGGCGTGCTGCATCACCCAGCGGCCCAGCGTCACGATAATGCCGGTCTCCTCGGCCACGGGGATGAACTCGGACGGCTCCACTTCGCCCAGCTCGCGGCACTTCCAGCGCACCAGCGCTTCCACGCCCACGATGCGCCCGCTGCGCAAGTCGATCTGGGGCTGGTAGTGCAGCTGCAATTCACCGTGTTCGAGCGCGCGCCTCAGATTGGCTTCGATCTTCAGACGCTTCTGGGCGCGCTGCTCCATGGCCGGCTGGAATACCTCGAAGCCGTTCTTGCCGCGATTTTTGGCGTGATACATGGCAGTGTCGGCACTGCGCGTGAGCGTGCGGGCGTCGGCCGCATCACGCGGATAGGCGCTCACACCGATACTGGTGCTCATGTAAAGCTGATGCCCGGTCAGCGCAAAGGGCGCGGCCATCGCCGCCAGGATCTTGCGCGCCACATCTTCCAGTTCGTCGCGCGGATTGCACGGTTCGATGATGATGACAAACTCGTCGCCGCCGATGCGGCAGATGATGTCGCCGCTGCGCAGGGTTTGCACCAGCCGCTCGGCCACCAGCTTGAGCAGGGTGTCGCCGCTGTCGTGGCCAAGGGTGTCGTTGACCAGCTTGAAATTGTCCAGGTCGAGCAGTAGCAGGCCTACCGCGCCGCGGCTGCGGTCGGCCTTTTCCAGCGCCAGCGAGAGCCGCTCATTGAATTCGTGGCGATTGGGCAGGGTGGTGACCGGGTCGACATGGGCCAGAAAATGCAGGTGGGCTTCGGCCCTCCGCACCGCGCCGCGCATCGACGACACCAGCGCGTAAGCCAGCGCCAGTGAACACAGGGCCACTGCCAGCGTCAGTCCGGCATACGTGGCCAGGCGCGAGAACAGCTGGTCGAGCGTGGCGCGAATCAGCACCAGTCCCACCTGCTGGTTGTTCACGCGCACCGGCTCGGCCACGTCGACATGATCCAGGCCATAGGCATAGCCTGCCGCCGCCAGCGTCGCCGATGGCATCGCCAGCTGCGGCTCGACGTTGCGCTGCCAGCTGGCCAGGGCTTGGCCCCTGGCGTCGAAAATGCCGGCCGCCACCACGCTGGGCGAGGCGGCCAGGCCGGCCAGGGTCTCTTCGCCGGCCTTGGCGTCGCGGAACAGCAGCGCAGCGCTGCTGTTATTGCCGACGATTTGGGCCTGGACCCGCAAATCGTCGGCCAGGGCCCCGCGCAGCGCCAGGAACTGCACCACGATCAGGGCCAGGCTGGCCACGCACAGCGCGGCGGCGGCCGTGAGGATATTGGCCAGCGCCATTTTTTTGCCGAGCATGCGCGGCGTGAAGGCGCTCATTGCACGCTCCTGGCCAGGCGCAGCAGCTTGGAGCTGAGATTGAGACGGGCACTGCGCGCCGCCCCCAGGTGCACCGCGAAGCCGACCCGCTTGTCCTCGACCGACAGGCCGATCACGGCGCCGTCGGCGCTGATGTCGGCGTCGTCCGAAACCGTCAGCACGTGCGAGCCGGCCAGTTCACGCTTGAGCTGGGCCCAGCGTTCGCGGTCGCTGCGGTCCAGCACCAGCACGTGGCAGCCGCGCACCCCGGCGGCGGCGCTGCGCAGGGCAATGCGGTGGCCGTTGACCAGCTTGTCGTTCAGCTGGCCCAGCGCCCCCATCAGGGGATTGGCGGCACTGGCGCACACTGTCATGGGCGCTCCGGCTGCCAGCACCTCGCTCGGCCACTCCGTGAAGACAGCAAAATTGAATACGAAGGCGGCCTTGAGGTCATGCTCGGGCACCGGCTGGGCCGAGGCGCCGATGGCCAGCAGGGCAAGCGCCCACCACAGCACGCGCAGGCACCGCCGTGGCGCCTGGCGCTGATCAGAAAGCATAGCCGATCCTGGCCTGCAGCCTGCGCCCGTCCTGGGCGATCGAGGTTTGCAGGTGCTCGGCCGATCCGGGATCGGCGTAGCGCCGGTCGAACAGATTGTAGATGCCGATGGCCGCGTCAAGATTGTGCGTCAGGCGCGCATTGACCAGGTTGGCATTGGCAAGCCAGAAGCCCGGCACAATGCCGGTGATGGCGCGCCGCGGTCCCACGTACTGCAGTTCGAAGCCGCCGCGCCAGGCCTGGTAGCCCAGCGGCGCGGCCAGATTGAGCTTGGCCAGGCGCGCCGGCGCATTGAGCTGCTGTTCGCCGCCGCCGGCATGGGCATAGCTGTAGCCTGCGCGCAGGCGCGCCCCGGCCTGCCAGCTTTGCTCGTACTCGACTTCCACGCCATGGGCGCGGGTGCGCTGGGCATTGTCGAAACGGGTTTCGGGCTGGCCTGGGAACTGGCGCTGCGTGATCAGGCCATCGACTACGTTGCGAAACACGGTGGCGGTCAGGCGCCGCCGGCTGTCGAGCTGCTGGACCAGGACCAGTTCGGCCGAGCGGATGGTTTCCTTGGCCAGGTCGGGATTGGCCAGCTGTCCGCCTTCGCCCGGAAAGGCGTAAAAACGCTCGTAACTGTTCGGCGCCCGGTAGGCGCTGCCCAGGATGGCCTTCAGGGTCGTGTTTGGCGTGAAGGCGTGGATCAGGGCCACGCGCGGACTGAACACACCCTGGATGCCGCTGTTGCGATCGTAGCGCAGGCCCAGGTTGAGCAGCGTGTCACTGCCCAGTGCAATCTCGTCCTGGATGAACAAGCCGGCGCGGCTGCCATGGTGATCGGTATTGAGGTAGCTGAAATATGGGACGACATCAAAATTGTACTGGCGCAGCTGATGGTCGCGCTGGTAGTCGAATCCGGCCAGCAGCGTATGGCCTTTCCAGCGTGTGACCAGCACCGATAGTTCGGCGCCCCACCAGCGCGCGGCGCTGCCGTCGTGATTGAGGCTGCGCTGCGCGTCGTCGTTAATGTAATCGCCGTAGGAATCGTAGCGGCCCGTGAACAGGCGCGCGCTGACCTCGTCGCCGCTGGCGGTGCGGCCACTCCAGGCGGCGTTCAGATAGGTCTGGCGGTCGGTGGTTTGCGAACGCGGATCGTTGAACGGCTGGGCGAAGGAGGCGGTGGGCACGCCCTTGACGCGGCGCGCGTGCATCAACGTGAGGCTCAGGCCCGCATGCGCGGCGCTGGCCAGAAAGCGCTCGCCGCGTTCGTAATCGAGACCCTGGGCCAGGCCGTGATTTTGTTCAGGCGTGTCGAATTCGGGGTAGTACAGGTCGCGCCCGGCGCGCCGGTGGCGGCTGGCTGCCAGCACGAACTCGGCTCCGCCGGCACTGCGCCAGCCAGTGCGCGCGCCGACATTGCGCACGCCGTCCTGGCCCAGTTCGAGCTGCACCCGGCTGCCGGCCAGGTCGGCGCCCTTGCGCGTGATGACGTTGATTACGCCAAAAAACGCGTTCGAGCCGTAGATGGACGAACCCGGTCCGGGCACAAATTCGATGCGTTCGACCAGCTCCAGGTCGAGCGGAAATTCGGCCCCCAGCGGGGCCTGGTCGTAGACCGCGTCGTTGACCCGGTTGCCGTCGACCAGCAGCAGGAAGCGCGTGTTGTAGTCGCCCGGACGCAGGAAGCCGCGCTCGCCCAGGTAGCTGTAATTGCGGTCATAGCTCGCGTATAGCCCGCGCACGCTGCGCGCCACGTCGGCCAGGGTGCGCCAGCCGAAGTCGCGAATGTCGGCTGCGGTAATCACCGTCACGCTCGAGGGGGCCTGGCTCGATTGCTGCACGAATTTCGAGGCGCTGTAGACTTCCATCGCCAGCAGCTGCTCGAGCGGCACGGTGGTCAGGTCCTGGTGCGCGGCAAGCGCGGCGAGCGGGGCGCCGGCAAGTGCTCCGGCCGCAAGAGCAAGGACGCGCAGGCGGTGGCGGGTGGGCAAACTGAGTCTGGACAAGGCGGTCATGGAGTACCGGTTACGCGCACGGCAGGATGTTGATATTGACATTTAACAACATACTACTGCGGACCTGCCTTGTATAGCACTAAGGCAGCAATGACTCAAAAGCACCACATCTTGTTTTCCCGTCTATTTTGCAGCTTCGGCCAGTGGTTTGCCCTTGGGAACAACGAACACGCCGAGCAGGCGCATGGTGCCCGCTCCGGTATTGCGGGCGTTGTGAATCTTGCCGGCTGGGATGACGAAGGCCTCGCCGGCGCGCACCCGGCGCGGCGCCTCGCCATCGATTAGCAGCTCGCCTTCACCCTCGAGCACGTAGCTGATCTCGTCGCCCGGGTGCGCATGGCGCCCGGCCGTGGCGCCAGCGTCGAGCTCGACCCGCATCACCACGGCTTCGGTATCGGGCGCTGCAACATCGGCCCGGTGCACCGGCGTGCGGCGGATCGGGCCGGGCTGGGCCAGCGCGGGCAGGGCGACGGCCATGGCCAGCAGCGTGCAGGCAAATAGTTTCATGGCGTGTCCTTGGGGGTGACGATGGGTGCTGCCTGACGTGACAGGTACCAGGCGTCGACAATGCTGATGAGCCAGCAAGCAATCATGACGGCGCCGGCCAGCTCGGTGTGCATGGACGCGTCCTGGCCTTGCTGATGGATGCGCGCCAGAATCGCCACCGGATCCGGGCTGATGGTCCCGCTGTTGATGCCGTCGACGATGGCATTGGCACGTTGATAGACTTGCCCGAAAAAATAGGCGGCCGCGGCCAGGGCCGGCGCAATGAACAGCAAGGCCCGCACGCGGTGGCCGAGATAGTATTGACCGACGCCCGGAAACACCAGGGCCGAGAGCGCGATGGCGGTAGTGGCACGAGACATGGGCGATTTCCTTTGATGCAGCGCAAGAGAGCTGGCGCAAGGTGGCGTAGATTAACTAATGCGTTTGGGAAACTTCCAGCCGCTGGGTAACACGGGCATCATACCTGTCCCGCTGCCGCCCCGCACCTGTCGTCACTACGGGAGATCAAGATGGTTCAGTTGCACCTGGGGCCTTAGTCCATGCTCGGGCGTTTGCGAATTGGCCCCAAGCTGCTGCTGGCGCCGGCACTGGTGCTGATCCTGCTGATCATTTCCTCGTGCGGCGCCTACTATGCCATGGTGCGCCAGAACCAGTCACTGGAGGTTATCGTCCAGCAGCGCGCCGCGCGCATCCGCGACGCCACTGATCTGGTGAACGAGGCCCAAGGGGCGCACTCGCGCATCTACCAGCTCATCAGCTGGATCAGCGGCAGTTTTTCCGCCGCCCGCATCGACGCTCTGGTGACCGATCTGCACCGGCGCCACAAGGCGATCGATAGCCGCTTCGCCCAGCTCACGCGTCACACCGCGCCCGGCAGCGCCGAACGGCGCTTCCTCGAGCAGTCCGAAGCTGCCCAGGCAGTTTATGTGCGCGCCGTGCTCGACGTGATCGAGCTGGCCCAGACTGACCAGTCTATCGGGGCCAACGCCATGATCAAGGCCGAGCGCGCGTTCGATACGGTGGCGCAGCGCCTGGCCGAACTGGCGCGCCTGGAGCAGGAATTGGCCGAGCAGGCTTCGCAGCGCGCGTCCGATGACTTTCGCCGCATTTCCATCCTGATGCCGGTGCTGGTGGTGCTCTCGATCATTCTCTCGCTGGCCATTACCATGGCCGTGCGACGCGCACTGCTGCGCGAGATCGATGATATAGGCGCGGCCGCGCTCGACCTGGCCAATGGCAGGCTGACGGTGCGCAAGCGCGCCTACGGGCGCGACGAGATTTCCGACACTGCGCGCGCGCTCGACACCAGCATCCGCAATCTCAACCACACCCTCAAGCACATTCTCGATTCGGCCGAGCACATGGACAGCGCCTCGCGCGAAATAGCGCTCGGCAACGCCGACCTGTCCAGCCGCACCGAAGTGCAGGCCTGTTCGCTCGAACAGACCTCGGCCACGATGGAGCAATTGAGCGCCACCGTGCACCAGACTGCCGACAATGCGCAGGCTGCCAATCGCCTGGCCGAAAGCGCCACCAGCATGGCGCAGCACGGCGGCAGCATGGTTGACCGCTTGGTGCAGACCATGGACTCGATCAAGGCCAGTGCCTGCAAGGTGGCCGAGATCGTCGAGCTGATCGACGACCTGGCCTGCCAGACCAATGTACTTGCGCTCAACGCGGCGGTAGAAGCTGCGCGCGCGGGCCAGGACGGCCGCAACTTCGTCATGGTGGCGGGCGAGGTCAGGGTGCTGGCCCAGCGCTCGGTCACGGCCGCGCGGGAAATCCGCAGTCTGGTGCGCCAGTCGGTGGCCGAAATCGATGCCGGTAACGCTGCCGCGGCGGCAGCAGGGCATAGCATGGCCGGGTTGGCCAATTCGGTACGTGAAGTCGGCGTCATGATCAGCCAGATCAGCGACGCCAGCATGGAACAGGCGCTCGGCATCGTCGACGTCAATCACGCCATCGTGCAAATGGATCAGATGACCCAGCAAAATTCCGCCCTGGTCGAGCAGGCCGCCGCCGCCGCCGAAAGCCTGCAGGACCAGGCCACGCAACTGGCGCGCGCGGTGGCCAGTTTTCAGCTTGACGACGCCGGGCCGGTCGCGGTCCCGCTGGTACGGGCCGGCAAGCCACGCTTGCGCCTGGCCTCCTCGCGCGATGTCTAGGCACGCCTCTCCGCCTTTTAGTTGATTCCGCGCACAAATTACGCAGATGGCCGATGGGTCAGTTCTGTGGTACGCCGCACATCCAGCACGGCTGCGCTCTGGTAGCCTGTCCTTATTCGAACTGAAGGTATTACTGTGCTTATGGGCGGTGCTCGACGATTTTTACTCAAAACCTATGCATTGCGGCGAATGGGACTGGCCGTTGTGCGTAGCGTGGCGGCCAGAACGCCCGACGAGAAGGAGATCGCGGCGCGCTGGGCCGCTGCCTGGGGCTACCTGTGCGGGATCGACAGCGACATGGTGCGTCTCAAACCCGGCCGCGCCGGCGGGATGTAAACGCCCTTGTCAGGCGTGCATCGCGTCGTGCAGCATTGTCGTACAATTGTTGCAATTGCCCACTGGCACTAAATCTTGTGAACCCTATGCAGACCAGCGCCTCCGATTCCGCTACGCCCACCCCGCTCACCATTGCCGTGGTCGACGACGACCCTGGCGTGCTGCAGTTTTTTGACGAAGTGATTCGTTCGCTCGGCCACCGCATTCTGCCATTCGAAAGCGGGCAGACGCTCTGGATGCACGATCACCTGGACCGGATCGATCTGTTCATTCTCGACCTGAACTTGCCGCTCATGAATGGCATGACGCTGGCCCAATCGCTGCGCGGACGCCCCGAGGTGCAGAACAAGCAAATCATCGCGCTCACCGGCGGCGGCTTTGCCAGTCCGGCCGAGGCATTCCGGGCCGGCTTCGATGATTACTGGATGAAACCTTTGCATTTGGGTCTGCTGTACTCCTCGATCCAGAAATGTCTGGCCGGTCGCCTGCCCGCCAGTTCCTCCTGACCTTTGCCGCTGCCATAAAAAAAGCGCTTCAGCTTCCACCCGCCGGCCTAGGCCACCGGGTGAACAGCTGAAGCGCGTTTTGCCGCGCCGCCGGGGCGGCGGGCGGGCGATTACTCGTAGTCGCTGATCGGCGCGCAGCCGCAGAACAGGTTGCGGTCGCCGTAGACGTTGTCGGCGCGGCCAACCGGCGGCCAGTACTTCTGCTTGCGCAGCGAAGCTACCGGAAAGGCCGCCACTTCGCGGCTGTACTTGTGTTCCCACACGTCCGCGGTAAGCACTTCAGCCGTGTGCGGTGCGCCCTTGAGCGGGTTGTCCATCTTGTCATATTCGCCTCGCTCGACTTTCACGATCTCGGCGTGGATGGCGATCATGGCGTCGATGAAGCGATCGATCTCGGCTTTCGATTCGCTCTCGGTCGGCTCGATCATGAGCGTGCCCGGAACCGGGAAGCTCATGGTTGGGGCGTGGAAGCCAAAGTCCATCAGGCGCTTGGCCACGTCTTCATTGCTGATGCCGGTGGCGTCGGTGATCGGGCGCAGGTCCAGTATGCACTCGTGGGCCACCAGGCCATCGTGGCCGGTGTAGAGCACCGGATAGTGCGGCGCCAGGCGACGCGCGATGTAGTTGGCCGCCAGGATGGCCGTCTCGGTGGCCGCCGTCAGGCCTTCGCCGCCCATCATCGCGATGTACATCCACGAAATCGGCAGGATGCTGGCCGAGCCGTACGGGGCTGCGCTGACCGCCCCGATGCCGGCTTCGTCACGGGTGTAGCCGGTCGAACGCTGGTTCGGCAAAAACTTGGCAAGATGCGCGCCAACCCCGATCGGGCCCACGCCCGGACCACCGCCGCCGTGCGGAATGCAGAAGGTCTTGTGCAGGTTCAGGTGGCTGACGTCGCCCCCGAAGCTGCCCGGCGCGGCCACGCCGACCAGCGCGTTCATATTGGCGCCGTCGATGTAGACCTGGCCGCCGTGCGCATGAATGATGTCGCACAGTTCGGTGATGCCTTCTTCGAATACGCCGTGGGTCGAAGGGTAGGTAATCATGACGGCCGCCAGGTTGGCGCTGTGCTGCTCGGCCTTGGCCTTGAGGTCGGCCAGGTCGACGTTGCCGTTCACGTCGCAGGCGGTCACGACCACCTTCATGCCGACCATATTGGCCGACGCCGGGTTGGTGCCGTGCGCAGACGACGGAATCAGGCAGATATTGCGATGGCCTTCGCCGCGCGACTCGTGATAGGCCTTGATCACCAGCAGACCTGCGTACTCGCCCTGCGAGCCGGCGTTAGGCTGCAGCGAGATCGCCGCATAGCCGGTGACCGCGCACAGCATTTCTTCGAGCTGGGTGATCATCTCACGGTAGCCCACGGTCTGGGAATCGGGCGCGAACGGATGGATGTTGGAGAATTCGGGCCAGGTGACCGGAATCATTTCACTGGTCGCGTTGAGCTTCATGGTGCATGAGCCGAGCGGGATCATGGTGCGGTCCAGCGCCAGGTCCTTGTCGGCCAGGCCACGCAGGTAGCGCAGCATTTCGTGCTCGGCGTGGTAGCGGTTGAAGGTCGGGTGGGTCAGGAACGCGCTGCTACGGCACAGCGCTTCTGGAAACGCGGTCTGGGCGGCGGCTTCGATGGCGTCGAAGTCAGGTGCAGCGCCGCTGCTCACACCCTGGGCGAAGATCGACCAGACCAGCGCCACGTCTTCGCGGGTGGTGGTTTCGTCGAGCGAGACGCCCACATGGCCGGCGTCGATGCGGCGCAGGTTGACGCCTTTTTCAAGCGCGATGGCGTGCAGCTGCTCGGCGCGATCGGTCTTGACGGTCAGGGTGTCGAAGTAGGTCTGGTTGGCCAGGGTATAGCCAAGCTGGCCCAGCTTGGCGGCCAGCACATTGGTAAAGCGGTGCACGCGCTGGGCGATGCGCTCCAGGCCTTTGGGTCCGTGGTAGACCGCGTACATCGAGGCCATGACGGCCAGCAGGACCTGGGCGGTGCAAATGTTGGAGGTGGCTTTTTCGCGGCGGATGTGCTGCTCGCGCGTCTGCAGGGCCAGGCGATAGGCCTTGTTGCCCTGGGCATCGATGGTCACGCCCACCAGGCGTCCGGCCATGCTGCGCTTGAATTCGTCACGCGTGGCCAGGTAGCCTGCGTGCGGCCCGCCGAAACCAAGCGGTACGCCGAAGCGCTGGCTGTTACCGACCACCACGTCGGCGCCCCATTCGCCAGGAGGGGTCAAGAGCGTCAGGGCCAGCAGGTCGGCCGCGGCCACCACCATGGCGCCGGACGCGTGCAGCTTTTCGACGGCGGCACGGTAGTCGCGCACATCGCCATTGACGCCTGGGTACTGCAGCAGCACGCCGAAGCACGGCTCATTGAGCTCGGCGATGGCGTCGGCGCTGATCACGCGCACTTCGACGCCGATTGGTTCGGCGCGGGTGCGCACCACTTCCAGGGTTTGCGGCAGCACGTCGTCGGCCACGTAGAACACGTTCGAGGCCGACTTGCCAACGCGCTGAATCAGCGTCATGGCTTCGGCGGCGGCGGTGCCCTCGTCGAGCATCGACGAGTTGGCGATGCCCATGCCGGTCAGGTCGGTGACCATTTGCTGGAAGTTCAGGATCGCTTCCAGGCGGCCTTGCGAGATCTCCGGCTGGTAGGGCGTGTAAGCGGTATACCAGGACGGATTTTCAAAGATGTTGCGCAGGATGACGGTCGGGGTATGGCAGTTGGCATAGCCCTGGCCGATCAGGGACTTCATGACCTTGTTTTTCGAGGCGATGCCCTTGAGCTTTGCCAGCGCGGCCTGCTCCGGCATCGGCTCGAAGAACTGACCCAGATTGAGTTTGCTCTTGGTGCGGATATGAGCCGGAACGATGGCATCGATCAGGGCGGCGCGCGAGGCGTAGCCGAGGGTCGAGAGCATGGCTGCCTGTTCGGCGTCCGATGGGCCGATGTGGCGCGGAATAAAGGAATCGCGTGCTTCGAGTTGGGTCAGGCTGGAGCGGGTCATGATTGGTCAGTGCGGAAAGGAGGAGAGGGGGCTGCAAAAGCCAGGATATCGCGCTAGCTGGTCTTGGCCACTACCTCGAAAACCGTCTCCCTTGCGAAGGCGAGGGAGACGGCTTCAAGTACTGTGGCCAGGCTCAACTTCAACGCGTCACAGGCTGCAATTATTCTGCGGTAGTCTTGCCGTAAGCGGCAGCGTCGAGCAGGCCGTTGATGGCGCCGGCGTCGTTTGGACGAATCTTGAACAGCCAGGCCGAGTAGGCATCGCTGTTGATGGAGTCGGGTGCGTCGGCCACTGAGTCGTTCACGGCCACCACTTCGCCGGCCACCGGCGCGTAGATATCGCTCGCTGCCTTGACCGACTCCACCACGGCGGCATCGTCGCCGGCGCCGTAGGACTTGCCCACTTTAGGCAGTTCCACAAACACGATGTCGCCCAGTGCATCCTGCGCGTACTCGGTAATGCCGACGGTGAGGGTGCCGTCAGCTTCGGCGCGCACCCACTCGTGGGACTCGGTGTATTTCAGGTCGGCAGGGATATTCATGTGTAAAGCTCCAGTAAGTGAAATTTTTATAAACCGGGATCAGGCAACCAGGATTTTACCGTTACGCACGAACGGCAGCTTGACTACCGTCGCCGCCAGGCGCTTGTCGCGAATTTCGACGTGCACGGTGTCACCGATGGCGACATCCTTCGGTACCCGCGCCAGGGCGATCGCCTGCTGCATGGTCGGGCTGAAGGTGCCGCTGGTGATTTCGCCAAAGGCGCCGCTTGCACTGACGACCTTTTGATGGGCGCGCAGAATGCCGCCCTTTTCGCGCAGGATCAAGCCGACGAAATTGGCGTTCTGGCCCAGGGCCTGCAGCGCCGCCTTGCCCACGAAGTCGCGCTCGGCCACCAGGTCGATGGTCCATGCCAGGCCGGCGTCGAGCGGGTTGACCGTTTCGTCCATGTCCTGGCCGTACAAATTCATGCCAGCTTCCAGGCGCAGTGTGTCGCGCGCCCCAAGGCCGGCGGGTTTGACGCCGGCCGCCACCAGGGCGTTCCACATGGCGTCGGCCTGGGCCGCGGGAAAGCCGATTTCAAAGCCGTCTTCGCCGGTGTAGCCGGTGCGCGCTACCATCACCTCGCCGAACGCGGTGTCCTTGACGATGACGGCGTTGAAAGGCTTGAGCGGCTCGGCTGCGGCGCGTGCGGTGGGCAGCACCGCGAATACGCGTTCGCGCGCGTTCGGGCCCTGCACCGCGATCAGCGCGATCGGATCGTTGCCGTCCCGGCGCTGGGTGATGGTGACGCCGCTGCCGGTGGCGGCATTGCGCTCGCTGATCCAGGCCACGTCTTTTTCGGCGGTGCCGGCGTTGACCACCAGGCGGAACCAGGTCTCGCTGAAAAAATAGACGATCAGGTCGTCGATGACGAAGCCTTGCGGGTTGAGCATGCAGGAGTAGAGGGCTTTGCCGGGCGCCTGCAGCTTGTCGACGTTATTGGCCAGCAGGCCGCGCAGGAAAGGGCGCACATTGTCGCCTTCGAGGTCGACCACGCACATGTGCGATACATCGAACATGCCGGCGTCAGTACGCACGGTGTGATGTTCGTCGATCTGAGAGCCGTAGTTAACGGGCATGTCCCAGCCGCCGAAATCGACCATCTTGGCGCCCGATGCGCGGTGGGCTGAGTTAAGCGGGGTCGTTTTGAGCGTCATGGAATCCTCGAGGCAGGTAAATAGGGAGTCGAACCGGCACCTGGCCGGCATGGCCGACCGTGTACGATTGCGCCCCTCTGTCCTTGATACCTGAGAGATAGCGGAAGTGCTCCGCCTGCCCCTTCGGTGTGCCGCCGGCGTGATGCCGCGGCCGCTCTCCAGAGTTTGACCGGCTACGCTGTGCGCCGCCGACCCCTGACCGGTCCTTTTGCCTGAGAGTTTTTGGGTGATGCCCCTTCGGCGGCAGCGCTGGGCTGCCCTCTCCCGATCAAGACTGCAGAGGATATGCCAGCTGGCTGCGTATGTCAACCGGCGGGCAGGGCGCGGGGTGCGCACGAATGGCGTGCAGCATAAGGCTGGGCATGACGCTATTTGTTAAAATGAGGCATCCACTTTGCCGAGTAAACAAGCCATGAGCGAAGACCTAGTTAAACGAGAGACCGACGCCTGGTTCACCCTGTCCGGTGACGTCAACAGCGACATGGTGCACCGCGTGTTCGAAGCGGTGTCGAGCATGACCGAAGCGGGCATCGACACAGCCCATATTCTCATCCAGTCCAACGGCGGCTACGTGAGCGACGGCCTGTGTCTGTATAACTTCCTGACCAATGCACCGATCAAGTTCGTCATGTACAACGGCGGCGCGGTGGCTTCGATAGCGGTGATCCTGTTCCTGTCCGGATCGCGGCGCTATGCTAGCGAAACTGCCAGGTTCATGGTGCACAAGTCGCACGCCACGGCCTCGCCCGGTGCGCGTCCCGATGCCCTCAATATCATCGTCGAAGGGCTGCGCGCCGACGACATGCGCACCGAATCGATTTTGCGCAAGCATATCGAGCTCACGCCCGAACAATGGGCCATCCATCAATACTCCGACCTGCACCTTACATCGCGCGACGCCAAGACCGCGCGCGTAGTCAACGACGTGGCCGACTTTGCGCCGCCGCGCGGGGTAGTGCTGCGCAATATCTAGCGCTTGTCGGGCCGGCAAGCTAAGGCTTGTCCGGCACGTCATGCCGCGTTCAAAATAGCAAAAGAGCCTGGAACGGCAAGGCCGCTGCAGACTCTTTCAATGCTTCCTGTTTGGCGACTGGTCAGCGCAGCCCGGAAACCCGGCTACGCCCAGCGTACTGCGCCAGAATGACTGGCTTTAGCGGCTGCTGCCACTCTTGTTGCCAGAGGACGAACCGCCCGACGACGATTGCTTGCTGCCCGAGCCTGAACCCGACTGCTGCGAACCACTGTTCTTGCCGTCGTTCTTGTGGCTTTGGCGGCCGGCTTCGACGTGCTGCTCGTGCGTGCCACCCTGGGTGCCACTGCCCGAACGCGAGCCGCTGCCCTGGTTGCCCGACTGCTTGTTCGAGCTGGCGCTATCGCTTTGCTTGTTGCCACTGGATTTGTTGTTCGAGTTCATGTTCATTCCTTTATGAAGTTTGAAAATGTAGTGCTCGCCGGATATCTGAAAAATTGTTTCTTGTCAGCGTTTCCGGTGACACAATGATGGTGTCAGCACTGCACGATCGGTATCAGAACAGTTCTCGAACCCGTGTAGGAGAGGCTCCTACAATTTTGAAACATTTTCTAAAATTCTTCCCAATCGACATCCTGTCCCGCAGCGCGGCCGCGCGCCCGCACCGGTTTTGGCGCTACTGTCACGGCCCGAACCGGGGTAACGTGCGGACGCGGCGCCGCTTTCGGTTTGTTGAGTTTGTTTGGATTGCTCGCCACCAGGTGAATTTGCGGTACTGCTTTGCCGTGCTCCTCGCTCAGCACGAAGCTGCCGATGATGCGCGACAGGTTGCCGGCCTGATCGCGCATGGTGGTCGCCGCGCTGGCCGACAGTTCGACCAGTCCGGCGTTATGCTGGGTGGCCTGATCCATGGCCATGATGGCCTTGTTGACTTGGTCGATGCCGATGGTTTGTTCGGCGCTCGCGTCGGCGATTTCGCCGATGATTTCGGTAACCCGCTTGACGCTCGCCACAACCTCCTGCATGGTCTTGCCGGCCTTGTCGGCCAGCAGCGTACCGGCGCTGACCTGGTCCACGGAATCGTCGATCAGCACCTTGATTTCCTTGGCCGCTGCGGCCGAACGCTGCGCCAGATTGCGCACTTCCGCTGCGACCACGGCAAAGCCGCGCCCCTGCTCACCGGCGCGCGCAGCTTCCACTGCGGCATTGAGCGCTAAAATATTGGTTTGAAAGGCAATGCCATCGATGACGCCGATGATCTCCGCAATCCGCGTCGAGGAATCGTTGATCGAGGCCATTTTGCCGACCACCTCCGCCACCACTTCACCCCCCTTGACCGCCACCTCAGAGGCCGATACCGCCAGCTTGCTGGCCTGATAGGCATGGTCCGCGTTGAGCTTGACGGTGGAAGTGAGCTCTTCCATCGAGGAGGCAGTTTGTTCCAAAGAGACGGTCTGGCCTTCGGTTCGCGCCGACAATTCCATGCTGCTGCTTGCAATGTCGGCCGCGCAGCCGGCAATGGTCTGGGTGCCGTCGCGCACTTTCACTACCATGCCGACCAGCTTGTCATTCATCTCCTGCATGCCAGCCAGCAGCGCGCCGCCGTCGCCGTGCCCGGT
The DNA here is from genome assembly GCA_040385745.1 of Pseudomonadota bacterium. Taxonomy (GTDB): domain Bacteria; phylum Pseudomonadota; class Gammaproteobacteria; order Burkholderiales; family Burkholderiaceae_D; genus Telluria_A. Next base: position 20,304 of record JAZKGU010000095.1, on the reverse strand, counting down.
GGCCCCGACCCGCATGCTAAGGTCGCCTGCGGCCACCCGCCGCGCCAGCGCGACGGCGGCCTGGACCGGGCGCGCCACTTCCGCACTCAGCCATACCGCCAGCATGACGGCCACGCCGACCGTGGCAGCGATGCCGAACAGTAGCCCCATGCGCGCAGAGGCATAATGCGCTTGCAGCTCTGCCAGCGCGAGGCCGGGTTTGCGGCCCGGGCGCAGCGCAAGCTCCAGCAGCTGGCCCGACTGGCCCAGCATCCACAGCGCCATCCACGTTGCCAGGCCGGTCAGTATAATAAAGGCGGCGAAGACCTTGAGTTTAGTATCGAGCTGGCGCAGGTGGTTCATGGTGGCTTCCTTTTGCAGGGTGGCGAGGGCGCGGCGGGGTGGCATTTCTGTTATGTTAAGGAAACAAGCAAGGCAGTTCCTTGCGGTGAATCAATGGAAATTCGGGCTGGAAATTTCTTTGCGTCAGCAACCGCGCGCGATTTTGAAATATTTTTCCGAAAGTGGCATTTTGTCTATTGCCATATGGCAATTCTGTGCCAGAATACGTTTTGGGTAAGCCTGTACATATTCCTCTGTACAAATTAACAAGACCAGAACATGGCAACGATTCCGACCACATCGGGCAGTACACAGCAGATAGCGCTCTCGCGGCGCGAGCTGATGGACAAGCTCGTCGACATCGTCATTACGCACGCCAACGAGCAACTGATCGGAGTCGGCTCGCGCCTGATCGCCGCCTTGCTCGACATGACCAACACCACCAGCATGGGTCCGCAGCTGACCTTCCGGCGCATCAAGTCGGGCAATCTGCTCAAGGAAAACAGCTACGCCTTCATTCAGCGCACGTCCAACTGCATCCAGAACACCATGCGCGGCGAAGTTGCCGATCTGCTGGGCATCAAGCGCCCCAAGAGCAAGGCGGTGCTGAGCCTGGTGTCGATGGAAGAGATGGACGATAAGGTTGCCTTCGAAGCGGTAAGCCGCCCATTCGAGATGCAGTATGCAACCCAGCTTGCCACCCTTAATGTACGCCTGGGTGCATTGTTCAACCGCGACATCCTGCGTATCGGACAAAACCCATTCCGTCCCGAGCTGTTTCTGACATCCCTGAATTCGGCCTGGCGCGAAGTCGATCCCGACGCGCAGGGTCTGGTGGCGCCGCTGTTGAAACCGGCGATCATGTTCGACTTCGCGCCGATGTACGACGCACTGTGCGATGCGCTGGTCAAAAACGGCGCCCGGAGCGAAGCCGACGAGAAAAAAGCCAAACGAGACGCCGCTGCGGCCGCCAAGGCTGCGCGCCTCAAGGCCGAGGCCGAACTTGCGCGGCAACTGCGCAAATTCCTCGGCGCCGATGACAGCGCCGATATGGGTACCGACATCCCGCTGATTCCTGACCTGCCCACCACGGCGACGATGCCGTCCGGTGGCGGCGGATGGCGTCCCAGCGCGGCGCAAGGTTTCGAGAGCAGCATGGCCGAGGCCATGCATTGCGAAAAAGCGGCGCGTGCGGCAACCTTGCCGAGAGCTGCGGCCAGCGCTGGATCCCACGCCGGTTTCAACGCCGGTTCCAATACCAATGCCGGTTCCAACGCTTTTTCCCACGCGGCGCCATCGGCCGAGCTGGATGGGGATAGTTCGCCGCTGATATCCGCCGGCGCCATCATGGCGGCGCTTGGCCAGGCCGGTTTTGGCCGTGGTCCCGCACCGCTGCTTGACATGGTGCGTACGCTCCAAGCGAGCATGCCTGGGCATTTTGGCGGATCCGCGCCCGCGGCCCACCACCTGCAGGGCAGCGAGGCCTTGCATCTGCCGCGCCTGAAGGCCAGTATTCCGCAGGGCAGCCTGTCGCGCGGTGACGAAAGTACCATCGACCTGCTGTCGAAAGTATTTGAAACCGTATGCCTGGACACGAACATTCCGCCGGAAGCGCGTCAGCTGCTACAGTATCTGCAAATCCCGGTGCTCAAGGCAGCGCTTTCGGACAAGAATTTCTTCTTTGAGGAAGCCCATCCAGCGCGCCGCATGATCGACATGGTTTCGCGCGTGGGCATGGAAGCCAGGCGCGCGGACGACCCGCTGTTTAAAGCAATGCAGCGCAGCGTGCAGCAGCTCGGCAACCCGGGGCGCGACAGCGTCGACGCCTTCGCCAGCGCCGTGGCCGAACTCGATGAACAGATCCGCGCCGATGAAGCTGCAGCGACGAGCGCCATGGCCGAACCCATTGCCCAGGCCCTCAAGCAGGAAAAAGTCGTTGCCGCCACCCGCTCGGCCAAGTCCGCCGTCGCGGTACGGGTGGGCAGCGGGGAAGTTGTAGCCGTGCTCGAGACTTTCCTCGAGCGCAAATGGACTTCGGTACTGACGGTTGCCTACACGGTGGAAGAAGAGAAGCCCGGCGCAGTGGGCAACGCCACCAAGACCATGGACGACCTGATCTGGAGCGTCAAGCCCAAGATCACGGTTGCAGAGCGCAAGAGTCTGATCGCCAAACTGCCTGGATTGCTGGCCACGCTGAACAAGTGGCTCGACGTCATCCAGTGGCAGGATGCTGATCGCCTGCAGTTTTTTGCCGAGCTGGCCGAATGCCACGCCTCGATCGTGCGCGCGCCGCTCGACATCACGGCCGAGCGCCAGCTCGAGATCGCGGTGGAAGTGGCGCAGGCAGACGCCGTGCGCCGGCTGGAAAAAGAGCAGCAGGCTGCTGCCGCAGTGGTGGAAGAGGTCGTTGCCGACCCTGCGCTCGACAGTGTCGACACGCTCGAACGCGGCATGTGGCTCGAGTTTGTGCAGTCCGACGCCACGGTGCGCAAGGCCAAGCTGGCCTGGGTGAGTCCGCTCAGGACACTGTTCATTTTCTCGGTCACGGGGCGCCAGGAATCGTTCTCGCTGTCGGCCGAAAAACTCGCCACTGGTTTCCGCGTCGCCAAAATCAGCGTCGTGCAGTCGGGCAGCGTCGTCAGCCGCGCCCTGGCCAGCGCCGTCAACGACAGCAGCATGGACGCGGCCGCCTGACGCAACAAACTCCAGGGTCTGCCTTGGCGTAGTTGCGCACTCGAAGCGGCGAAAGCGCACCTCACCCTTCCGGGATAATGGCAACAAATGGTATGATGGGGCTCTTGCAGCCACCCGAGCCAGCCCCACAACGTGCGTTTATCCTCCATAAAATTGTCGGGATTTAAGTCTTTCGTTGATCCCACCAATTTCCAGGTGCCGGGTCAGCTCGTTGGCGTGGTCGGACCCAATGGCTGCGGCAAGTCCAATATCATCGACGCTGTGCGCTGGGTGCTGGGCGAGTCCAAGGCTTCCGAGCTGCGCGGCGAGTCCATGCAGGACGTGATTTTCAACGGCTCCACCCACCGCAAGCCAGCCGGGCGCGCGTCGGTGGAACTGGTGTTCGACAATAACGACGGCAAGGCAGCCGGCCAGTGGGGCCAGTACGCGGAAATCGCCGTCAAGCGCACCCTCACGCGCGACGGCACCTCCACCTATTACATCAACAGCCAGCCGGTGCGCCGGCGCGATATCCAGGACATTTTCCTCGGCACCGGCCTGGGCCCGCGCGCCTATGCCATCATTGGCCAGGGCATGATCTCGCGCATCATCGAGTCGCGCCCCGAGGAGCTGCGCGTGTTCCTCGAAGAAGCCGCCGGCGTGTCGAAGTACAAGGAACGCCGGCGCGAAACCGAGAATCGCCTCAACGATACCCGCGAGAACCTGCTGCGCGTCGAAGATATCCTTCGCGAGCTCAATGCCAACCTCGAAAAGCTCGAAGCGCAAGCTGTAGTGGCCAATAAGTTCCATGCGCTACAGGCTGACCAGGAAGAGAAACAGAAGCTGCTCTGGCTCTTGCGCAAGAACGAGGCGCAGGCCGAGCAGGGCAAATTTTTCCGCGACATGGAGCAGGCGCAGACCGATCTGGAAGAACAGACCGCCAAGCTGCGTCACGTCGAGCTCGAACTCGAACACATGCGCCAGGCACACTTTTCGGTGGGCGACCGCCTGCATACAGCGCAGGGCCATCTGTACCAGACCAATTCTGAAATCGGCAGCCTGGAAGCGCAGATCAAGTTCGTGATCGAGTCGCGCAGCCGGCTGCAAAACCAGATCGGGGCCTTGAGTGCGCAGCGCCAGCAATGGCAAAGCCAGCGCGAGGACTACCAGGCCCAGGTTGAAGAGGCCGAATTCCTGCTTGAGGAGCTGGGCGGACGCGTGGAGCAGTCGCAAATGGCGGCCGAGGCCCAGGGTGAACGCCTGCCCGATCTGGACGCAGCCTGGCGCGCCGCCCAGCACAAGACGACTGAGTCGCGCGCCAAAATTATGCAGGCGCAGCAGCAAATCGAACTGGAATCGGCGCACCAGCGCAACGCCAATAATATTCTCAATGGCCTGGTCACGCGGCGCGAGCGCCTGCAGCAGGAAAAGAGCGGCCTCAATCTGCCCGACAGCAGCCATCTGGCCAACTTGCGATTGCAGCTTGAAGAAAAGCAGCAGGCGCTCGAAGAGCAGTCGATGTTGCTCGAGGAAGCCAGCGAGCAGCAGGAGCGCGTGGAGCAGGAACGTGCGCAGTCCCAGGCCCAGGTGAACGCGGAAACCACCGCCAACGCGCAGCTCGAAGCGCGCCTGTCGGCCCTCAAGCAGCTGCAGGAACGCGTGCAGACCCAGGGCAAGGTGCAGCCATGGCTGCAAAAGCACGAACTCGATTCGCTCCCGCGCCTGTGGCAAAAGCTGCACATCGAGCAGGGCTGGGAAACCGCGATGGAGTCGGTGCTGCGCGAACGCACCACCGCGCTTGAAATGTCCAATATTGACTGGGCCAAGGCCTTCTTCAACGATGCGCCGCCGGCCAAGCTGGCCCTGTATTCGCCGTCGATGGTCAACCTCGCAGCGCCCCAGGAAGTCAATGGCCTCAAGCCCTTCGTCAACCTGCTCAAGCTTAACGAGTCTGGTGTGCGCGGGCTGCTGCACGACTGGCTGCACAATGTATTTGCCGCCGAGGATGCTGCCAGCGCCCTGGCCGAGCGCAGCAAGCTGCCCCCGGGCGCTTCCTTCATCACGCGTCAGGGCCATGTGGTGACCCAGTCGAGCGTACGCTTTTACGCTGCCGACGCCGAGCAGGATGGTCTGCTCGGGCGCCAGCAGGAAATCGAGAACATCACCAAGCAGCTGCGCGCCCAGACCATGCTGGCCGACGAAGCGCGCGCGCGCGCAGTGCGGGCCGATGCCGCAATGAGCGAGCTGACGCGCCGCCTGCAGGATGCGCGCCAGCGCGTGGCCAGCCTCACTCAAGGCGTGCACGTACTCCAGATCGAAGTCGTCAAGCAGTCCGAGGTCGAGGCTCGCTTCAATCAGCGCAGCTCGCAAATCCTGGCCGATCTGGCCGAGATCGCGGCCCAGGAAGAAGAGCAGAATCAGATCCGCGCGGAGTCCGAGGAAAAATTCGAACAGCTCGATATCGCGCTGGCTGACCTGCAGGGCGACCACGAAGACGGGCAGACCGATTTCCTTAACAAGGAACAGGCGCTGGCCGATGCCCGCGAAAAGCTGCGCGAACTCGAGCGCGCGGCCCAGGAAGCGCAGTTCGCCGAGAAATCACAGCGCAGCAAGATCGAGGAGCTGCGCCGCAATATCGCCACCGCGACCCAGCAGGCAGCGCAGGTGGGCGAGAGCATCGAGCTGGGGCAGCAGGAGCTCGAGTCGCTCGAAACCGGCGCCGCCAACGATGGCCTGCAGGATCTGCTGGACCGCCGCAGCACCCAGGAGCGCGCTCTGTCGGACGCGCGCCATGAGCTCGACCAAATTACCCAGCAGCTGCGCACGGCCGAGGAAGCCCGCATGGCGGCCGAGCGCAGCTTGCAGCCGCAGCGCGACAAGATCATGGAAATGCAGCTCAAGGAGCAGGCGGCGCGCCTGAACCAGGAGCAGTTTGCCGAGGCGCTCAAGGCGGTCGAAGCCGACGAGGCGGCGCTGTCGCAAAAGCTCCATCCCGACATGAAGCCGTCCTACCTGCAGGGCGAAGTCACGCGCCTGACCAATGCCATCGCGGCGCTGGGCGCGGTCAACCTGGCCGCTCTGGACGAACTGGCGCAGGCGTCCGAACGCAAGAACTTCCTCGACGCGCAAAACGCCGACCTGGTCGAGGCGATCAATACCCTGGAAGACGCCATTTCCCGCATCGACAAGGAAACGCGCGAGCTGCTGCAGGATACATTCGACCGCGTCAACTTGCATTTCTCGGAGCTGTTCCCGATCCTGTTCGGCGGCGGTAACGCCAAGCTGGTCATGACGGGTGACGAAATTCTCGACTCCGGGGTGCAGGTAATGGCCCAGCCGCCTGGCAAAAAGAACGCCACCATTCACCTGCTCTCGGGCGGCGAAAAGGCACTGACCGCCACTGCGCTGGTGTTCTCGATGTTCCGCCTCAATCCGGCGCCGTTTTGCCTGCTCGACGAGGTCGACGCGCCGCTGGACGACGCCAACACCGAGCGTTTTTGCCGCATGGTCAAGCGCATGTCGGACCATACTCAATTCCTTTTCATCTCGCACAATAAAATTGCGATGGAAATGGCCAATCAACTTATCGGTGTGACGATGCAGGAGCAGGGCGTATCGCGCATTGTGGCGGTGGACATGGAGTCCGCCGCAAATTTCGCAACCGAGGCACAAGCAGCATGAATGATCTCCAAATCAGCCTGATCGCCGGGATGTCGGTGTTCGTCGTTGGCGTCTTCGCCTATAACAAATGGCAGGAACACAAGGCCAAGAAAAGCGTCGAACGCGCCTTCGCCTCCGAGCATGACGATGTGCTCATGCGCAGCGGCGAAAAGCGCAGCGAACCGAGTTTCGACATGGGAGCGCACGGTTTGGGCGGCAATGGCGGCGACGCCAATGGCGAGCCGATGAGCGGGGTGGTCTCGCTGCCCGGTTCCGATCCCGGCGTCACGCCGGCCGAAGTCGCGTCGAGCCTGGTCGATCCGCTGATCGATTGCATGATCCCGCTGGCGCTCGAAACCGCAGTCCGGGGCGACAAGATCCTGCCAGTGCTGCACACCTTGCGCCACGTCGGCAACAAGCCGGTTCATTTCATTGGCCTGCACGTCAACGGCGACTGGGAGCCGATTGCCCATGGCGGCGTCTACACCAAGCTGCAAGCGGGCGTGCAGATGGCCAGCCGCACCACCGCGCTCAACGAGCTCGAATACTCCGAACTGGTGACGCGCCTGCGCGCCCTTTCCGACGAGATTGGCGCCGAGCCGGAAATCCCGGACATGATCGAGGTCATGGCCGAAGCGCGCACGCTCTACAAGTTCGTCGCCGGCCACGACGCCCAGCTGGGCGTGAACCTGATTACCAACGGCGCGCCATGGCCGATCGCCACCCTCATCGGCGCGCTGGAAAAGCAGGGCTTCGATGTACGTCCGGACGGCCGTTTCCTGATGCCCGACGGCGACGGCGGTCAGCTGTTTTCGCTCTCGACCAATGTCACACTGGGCGCCGATTCCACGTCGCGCCTGACGCTGCTGCTCGACGTGCCATGCGTGGCGCCGGCGCGCGACGGTTTCGGCGCCATGATCGCCTGCGCCAAGGGCCTGGTGGGGCGCCTGGATGCCATCATTGTCGATGACAGCGACCAGCCCTTGCAGGACGAGGCGCTGGCGGCAATCAACAGCCAGGTGCTCGAGTTCTATCAGGAGATGGAACAGGCGGACATTCCGGCCGGGTCGACCCGGGCGCTGCGCCTGTTTAGCTGAAGGATCGCCGATCGTGACGACAGCACCTTCCAGGGACGTGCTGGCGCGGATGGCGGCCCTGACGGCCGAACTCAATCGCCATATCTACGCCTATCACGTGCAGGATGCGCCGAGCATTCCGGACGCCGAGTACGACCGCATGTTCCGCGAGCTGCAGGAGCTTGAAGCGGCACATCCCGAGGCGGTGTCGGCCGACTCGCCGACCTACCGGGTGGGTGCGGCGCCGCTGCCCGAGTTCAAGCAGGTAAGCCATAGCGTGCCCATGCTGTCGTTGAACAATGCCTTCAGCGACGAGGACATTGACAATTTTGACCGCCGCGTGCGCGAGGGACTGGGCGTCACGCAAGTCGAATACGCCAGTGAGCTCAAGTTCGACGGCCTGGCCATCAGCCTGCGCTACGAGAACGGCGTGTTTGTGCAGGCAGCCACGCGCGGCGACGGCGCCACCGGTGAAGACGTCACCACCAATATTCGCACCATCCGCTCCATTCCCTTGCGCCTGCATGGCGAGCAACTGCCTGTGGTGCTGGAGGTGCGCGGTGAAGTGCTGATGTTCAAAACCGACTTCGACAAGCTCAATGCACGCCAGCGCGATGCAGGCTTGAAGGAATACGCCAACCCACGTAACGCGGCCGCCGGCAGCTTGCGCCAGCTCGATTCGCGCATCACGTCCAAACGCAACCTGAGCTTTTTCACCTATGGCATCGGGGCGCTCGAAGGGGCGCCGCTGCCGGCCTCGCACAGCGCCATGCTCGACTGGTACGAGGCTTTGGGCTTGCCGGTATCGAGCGATCGCCAGGTGGTCACCGGCGCGGCCGGGATGCTTGAGTACTACCGCGCGATCGGTCTGCGCCGCGCTGCCCTCAAATACGACATCGATGGTGTCGTCTACAAGGTCAATCGGGTAGAAGACCAGCAGCAGCTCGGCTTTGTCTCGCGTGCACCGCGCTTTGCGATTGCCCACAAATTTCCAGCCGAGGAAGCGCTGACCCAGGTGCTCGATATCGAGGTGCAGGTAGGCCGTACCGGCGCCATTACGCCTGTGGCGCGCCTGGCGACGGTGTTTGTGGGCGGCGTCAACGTCAACAATGCGACGCTGCACAACGAGAACGAAGTGCGCCGCAAGGATATTCGCATCGGCGACACGGTCGTGGTGCGGCGCGCGGGCGACGTGATTCCCGAAGTCGTGTCCTACGTGGCCGAGCGCCGTCCGCTCGATGCGCGCGAATTTGTCATGCCGGCCAACTGCCCGGTGTGCGGTTCGCCCATCGTGCGCATGGAAGATGAAGCCGTGGCGCGCTGCTCCGGTGGCTGGACCCACTGCAGTGCGCAGAAGAAGGGCGGCCTGATGCATTTCGTGTCGCGCCGCGCCATCGACGTCGAAGGCCTGGGCGACCAGCTGATCGAGCAGCTCGTCGACAAGGGCCTGATTCATACGGCCGCCGACCTGTACACGCTCGATCATGCCAAGCTGGCAGGACTCGAGCGCATGGCTGCCAAGTCGGCCCAAAACGTGCTCGACGCGCTCGAAAAATCGCGCGACACCAGCCTGGCGCGCTTCATCTACGCCCTTGGCATCCGCAACGTTGGCGAGTCCACCGCCAAGGCGCTGGCCCAGCACTTCGGCAACCTGAATGCCTTGTTGCACGCAGCCAGTTACGAAGGCGGGCTGCAGCTGCTGGAAGTAGCCGATGTCGGCCCGGTCGTGGCGCGTTCGATCAGCGAATTCCTGACTGACCCCGAAAACGTGGCGCTGGTTAAAACGCTGAGCACACAGCTGCGCTGGAAGGAGGGCGTGCATGTCATGAAGGCGACCGGCGCACTGGCCGGCAAAACCTTCGTCCTGACCGGGACCCTGCCCACCATGGGCCGTGACGACGCCGCCGCGCTGATCGAGGCGGCTGGCGGCAAGGTGTCCGGCTCGGTGTCGAAAAAGACCGCGTACGTCGTCGCCGGCGCCGAGGCGGGCAGCAAGCTGGCCAAGGCCGAAGAGCTTGGCATCGCCATTCTCGACGAAGCGGGCTTGCTGGCCCTGCTCGATAGTCTGAGTAATCAATAGTTCAATCCGGAGTTGCAATTCAAATGACCGTACGTGAAATACTGAAAATGGGCGATCCGCGCCTGCTGCGCGTGGCCGAACCGGTGCGTGAATTCGGCACGCCCGCCATGCAGGCGCTCATTGCCGACCTGTTCGACACCATGCGCGACGCCGACGGCGCAGGCCTTGCAGCCCCGCAGATCGGCGTCAACCTGCAGGTCGTCATCTTCGGCTTCAAGCACAATGTCCGTTACCCCGAGGCGCCCATGGTGCCCGAGACAGTCCTGATCAATCCGGTGCTCACGCCGCTGTCGGACGAGATGGAGGAAGATTTCGAAGGCTGCCTGTCGGTGCCCGGCCTGCGCGGCAGCGTGCCGCGCTTTACACGCCTGCGTTACGAGGGCTTCGACGAATCCGGCGCCAGGATCACGCGCGAAGTCGACGGCTTCCACGCACGCGTGGTGCAGCACGAAGTCGATCACCTGCTCGGCATCCTGTACCCGATGCGCATCACCGACTTTTCAAAATTCGGCTACACGTCGGTGATGTTCCCTGACATGGATCCCAACGACGACGACTGACGCCATGGTTCACACTACATTTTGCGCGCTCGCGCTTACCCTTTTTGCATGCCTTGCCGCGCGCGCGGAAGAAGCGCCTGTGCGCAGCAAGGAGCTATGGCTCGATACTGGTTTTGCGACCTATCACTTCCAGAGCGACAAAGACCTGAACGGCCGCAACCCCGGCCTCGGCGTGGAGTACCGCATTTCGGATTCTTCGGCCGTCACGGCCGGGCGTTTTTTCAACAGCGATCGCCGACATTCACGTTACGCCGGCATGTACTATCAGCCCTGGACCGTGCAGGGGGTGAGGCTGGGCGTGGTGGCGGGTGGCTTTGACGGCTACCCGCGCATGCGTGACGGCGGCTGGTTTCTGGCCGCGATTCCGGTTGCGACCATCGAATACCAACGCGTGGGCGTCAATCTGGCTGTGGTACCGACTTATAAAAACCGTTTGCATGGCGGGGTGTCGGTGCAATTCAAGTTCAAACTGTTCGAACACTAATCACGCCCGCCACGGCGCTTACTGCACCGTCACATCGGCGTCGGTCACCTGCACCGTGCGCCCGCCGACCTGGATGCTGGCGCCGCCGGTGGTAAAGCTGATCACCGGCGCGGCGGTGGCGCAGCTTGCGCGCAGCACCGACACAATCAGACCCTTGTTGGTGGCAGCATTGAACGCGAATTTGTTCCAGAAGTGCGGCGTGGCGGCCACCGTCGGCGCGGGCGAATAGCCGGGCGTAACACTCATCGTCATGGCATTGGGCGAGGCTACGGTGCCGCACATCTCCGCTGGTATCACATCGGCCCGGAAGGCGCTCGCCGTGCCGGTCAGCGCCACCCCGGTGTGCAGATTGTATTCGTAGCGGCGCGGGGTCAGGCTGTTGACCTGGTCGACCGTCACTAGCGTGGACGGGCGGATGAACACCAGCGTGCGCTTGGCCTGGGTCAGCGCGCCGTTGTAGGCAGCGGTCGCGTCGCCGGTGGTGATGTCGTAGGCGGGCGACTGCAAAAATTTGGTCAGCCTGCCGGCAGCAACGCGGTCGCCCAGTCCGGTCGGCCCCAGGTACTGACCCTGGCCGCCGTCGAAGGTGATCGCATTGTGCGCCTTGGTCTGCTTGTAGTAGCTGCGCCAGTGCGGCGAGTTGTAATAGTCGTAGACACCGCTGTCCATGGCCAGCACTTTCCCTTTCGAGTACATGACGAAGCCATTCTGGTCCGCGTGCGAATGGTTCACCGAGCCGAATGGGCTGCTCTTGAAGAAGACCGAGGTGCGCTGGCGATCCGTGAGCGCGCTGTGCATCGCGGCCCAGCCCACGTTGGGGAAGTAGGCGCCGTTGGGCTGGGTGGCCGGCAGGGTGAGCGTGGCGCTGTATTCGCGCGGGCTGAGCAGGATGTGCAGGCGCGCGTAGTCCTCGCCGGTCTGCTGTTTGACGTACCAGCGCGACATGGTGGTATCGGAGCGGTTCATGATGGCCTTGCCGAAGCGTGCCCATTCCTCGTTGCGATTGGCCTCGGCGCCATCGCCGAATACGCCCGCCGGTGTGCCCGGCGGCAGGGCATAGGCGATGAAGCGCGAAAATTCGGTCAGCCACGGCTTGCGGTAGAAGGGCACGCCCAGCACGCGCTCGACCAGGTCCCACATGACCAGCGATTCTCCGGCATCCCATTCGGCATAGCTTGATCCGTTGGCAAAGCCGCCATCAGCGCCGCCCCAAGGGCTCACGCTGGCGACATAGGTGGGCAGCGTCGCGCGCAGCCAGGTCTTGATTTCAGGCGCATCGCCGTGGACGACCAGCAGGGCGCCGACAAATTTGCCCAGCGCGTTGAAGGCGATGCCGTTTTCGGGATACATACGCACCGTGTTGGCCACGCCCAGCAGCCCCGCGTTGCCGCATGAGGTGATGATGTTTTTGACGGTCTGGCGCTCGGCCAGGCTCATGTCGTTGTAGGCGAAGTCGTAGGCGAGCGCGAAGAACCAGGCATAGTCGCGTGTCTCCGCAACGTCGCCAGTACAGCCGCGCGCCAGGACCGCGCCGGAAAACAAATTCATGCGGCCGCGCATTTCAGTCAAAAACCATGGGTCGCGCGTGAAGTTCCATGCGACGGCGGCCTCGGCCATGCCTTCGAGAATGCGGTTTTGCTGCCACCAGCTCGACATGCGCACAGTATTGTCGGTGGAGTTGATCTGCGCGCGCAGCGCGTCGCTGACGTAGATGACTGAATTGCGCTTGAGGTAGCCGGTGAGGGCCGTGATCGATTTCAAGCGTTCGTATTTTGTGGCGGCAACGATGCCGAGGTAATCGCTCTGACCTTTGAACAACCTTGGGTGACCCATGAGGGGCGCTGCCTCAAAGCTGTCGATGGCGCTCATCAGGCCGGGATCGCTTAAGGCAGTGGCGTTGGCGGAAAGTTCTGCCGCGGTGTAGGTCGCAGCGCTGCTCGTGAACTGGGCACTTGCAGGCAGGCTGCAAGCGGCAGCCATCAGCAGGCCAATAGTCGATAAACGTTTGATCATTGCTCTTACTCCTCGTATCGTCGGAAGCGACGATTTAACATTCTGTTGATGCTCTCGCTCTACGGAGATGTGTCCGTGAGGATATTATCGACTTTAAATGTCAAACGCGCGCTGACGAAACGGTGGAAATAAAAACCAGATACAACGGTTTGCGGCTTGCCGCAGAGAAAGTAATTTGCTATAATGCAAAGATTATGAACGTGCAATTACCTTATCGGATTCGCACGTATCAATGTCGTTAGGGCCATGTCTGTCAGCCAGGTTCACTCCGGCCGGCCATGGCCTATTTGAGATGCTCGGCAAAAAAAGCTTCGGTACGTTCATTGGCCAACGCTGCCGCCCCGGCGTTGAAGTGGCTGCCATCGACCCGGGCGAAAGCATGGTTCTGGCCGGGATAGGTGAATATCTTGACGCTCGGCACTGCAGCGGCAGCGGATACAATGGCCTGGCGCGCCGGCGGCGGAATGTATTCATCAGCCTCGCCCAGGTGCATCATCAGCGGCGTGGGCAAGCCGCCCATCTCGCCCAGGAACTGCTCGCTGCGCCCGCCGTAGTAGGCCACGGCAGCATCGGCGCCAGTGCGCATTGCCGTCAGGTAGGTCAGCAGCCCGCCCATGCAAAAGCCCATCACGCCGACTTTTCCGTTGGCGCCGGGCAGGGCGCGCGCCGCCGCCAGGGTCGCAGCTACATCGTCTACGCCCTTGTCGAGGTCGAAGCGTTTGTACAGACCCATCGCCTGCTGCCATTCCTCAGGGGTTTTGTCGCTCAGTTCGATGCCTGCTTCAAGGCGCCAAAACAAGTCCGGGCACAATGCAATGAAGCCCTTGGCCGCCAGCGCGTCACAGTGGGCGCGCATGTCGGCATTGATGCCGAAGATTTCCTGGATCACGACAATGGCGGGCGCCGGCGCGGAACCCGCAGTGGGGCGCGCCACGTAGACGCCGAAGCTGCCGTCCGGCGTGTCGATGCTGATGCGTTCGTTCATGGCAAATCCTGTGCTGGGAAGGAGTTGCCGATTCTGCCACAGCGCGGCGAAAGCGACCGCACCGCAAGCACTTAGCGCTTCACGCGCGCCAGCGGATCATTCTTGTTCCACGTCGGCACGCTCGACGCGTTGGCCACTTCGTAGCCAAGGTTCAGAGTGAATTGCGCCTGCTGCACCATGCCCGACAAATCCCAGTTCGGATCGTATTCGTCGCTCGCCTGATGATAGTGACGGTTGAAGCCGACGATGCGCGCGCTCGAATCGGCGTGGTCGTGTTCGAAGTCGAACGAACCGTCGCCCGAGAACACCGCCGAGCCGACATTAAACGCTGGTACGCCTGCCTTGGCGAAGCTGAAATGGTCGGCGCGAAAGTAGGCGCCCGAGGGATCCGGAATCGAAGGGGCGAGGCGCAGTCCCATGGCGCGCGCCACCTTGGCCGCGCTGGCGTACAGGGTGCTGCGCTCGGCCCCCGCCACGCCGATGTCGCGCGTCTTGCCCACGAAATTCATGCTGTCCAGGTTCAGGTCGGCCACAGTTTTGGCCAGCGGCCAGGCCGGGTTGCGCACATAAGCGGCGCTGCCAAGCAGCAGCTGCTCCTCGGCGCAGGGCCACAGGAATATCTGGGTGCGGCGCGCCGGCTTTTGCACCGCCACCTGCGCCATGGCCAGCAGCGCCGCCGTGCCCGAGGCATTGTCGACCGCGCCATTCCAGATGCGGTCCGGCTGGCCGTTCGATGATTCGATCTTGCCCAGGTGGTCCCAGTGCGAAGAATAGATGACCGCCTGGTCCTTGAGCCTGGCGTCGGTACCGGGAACGATGCCGATCACGTTGTATTGTTCGATGCTGCGGGTGGTGGCGTCGATCGCCACGCGCGACCTGACGCCCAGGTCCACCGGCTTGAAGCCGCGCACCTCGGCCTGGGTCCGCAGGCTGTCCAGGTTCTTGCCGGCGGCGCTGAACAGCGCGCGCGCGGCGTCCTCGTGGATCCAGCCCTGCATGCGGTTGCCTTTGCCGGCCAGGTCGAACAGTTCGCTGCCGTGTTTGACGCCAACCACGCTCCAGGGATACGAGGCCGATTCGGTTGTGTGAATCAGCAGGACGCCGGCCGCGCCGCGCCGCATCGACTCTTCGTACTTGTACATCCAGCGGCCGTAATAAGTCAGCGATTTGCCGCCGAAGCGATTCGGTTCCGCCGCCGTGGGGCGCGGTTCGTTGACCATCATGACGAGCAGCTTGCCCTTGACGTCGACGCCAGCGTAATCGTTCCAGTTTTCCTCTGGGGCGTCGATGCCGTAGCCGACAAACAGGACCGGGGCCTCGAAGCGCGTTTCGGGAGCGCCGTTGCCATTGTTGAAAACGATCTCGCTGCCCAGCTTGGGCGACAGCGTCTTGCCGCCCACCTCGAATTTGGCGTAACTTGTCGCGCGGGTAGTGGTGCCGACCATGGTGACAGCCTGCCGGTACGACTTGCCGTAAGCAGGCTGCAGGCCGATGATGGCGGCCTGGGTTTCGAGATAGCGCACGGTGAGCTCGCCCCCGCGCTGGCCGGTCCCGCGTCCTTCGAGCAGATCGTCGGCCAGAAAGGCGAGATGGGCGCGCAGCGGCGCTTCCTTGACCACAGGCTGGGCGACGGCGCCGCCGGCCTGCACGGCCAGCAGCATGGCGCCGGCCAGCGCGAAGTGAAATCGCATTGAAGCTCCAGTATTGTGATTGATGGTCCTAGAACTGCTCTTCCGGGCGCAGATAGCGCCACTGGCCGACCGGCAGGTCGCCCAGCTTGACCTTGCCGATGCGGACGCGTTTGAGGCCGACCACCTTGAGGCCCACCATGTCGCACATGCGGCGGATCTGGCGTTTTTTGCCTTCCCTGAGCGTGAAACTGAGCTGGTCGTCGTTCTGCCAGCGCACCTTTGCCGGCAGCAGCGGCTTACCGTCCATCCACAGGCCGAAGCACAGTTTTTTCAGGTCCGCTTCCGGCAGCTTGCCTTCCTTGGTGTACTCCACCCGCACCAGGTACTCTTTTTCGATCGAGGTAGTTTCGCCGATCAGCGTCTTGGCCACGCGCCCGTCCTGGGTCAGCACCAGCAGGCCCACCGAGTCGATGTCGAGACGTCCCGCCGGGACCAGGCTGCGCAGCTGGGTCGGGTGGAAGGTCTCGGTCGAGGGATCGTCGGGCCAGTGATTTTCGGGCTTGATCAGGGCCACCGCCGGGGTATAGCCGTCTTCTGCCTGGCCGCTGACGAAACCCATCGGCTTATTGATCAGCACAGTCACACGCTTGGACTGCTCGGCCGCCGCCTGGCGTTCCACCGTGATTTTCTGGTGCGGCAGCACCTTGCTGCCAAGTTCGGAGATGACTTCGCCGTCCACGCGGACCCAGCCCCGCGCGATCCATTCGTCGGCCTCGCGGCGCGAAGAGAGTCCAAGCTCGGACATGCGTTTGGACAGGCGTACTAGTTCGGTCATAAATTACAGTTCATCAGGTTGGGCCTACACTTTGAGTGCTTCCAGCAGGTCGGTTTCGAGCTGGATCTGGTTGCGTGAATTGTTAAGCACCGCGCCGTCGACCAGGAACACGTCTTCGACGCGCTCGCCCAGGGTCATGATCTTGGCGGTGTGCAGATTGATGCGGTAGCGCGTGAGCACGCTGGCGATCGCATAAAGCAGGCCGGTGCGGTCGTTGGCCGCTATCGACAGCAGGTAGTACTGGCCCTTTTCGTCGGGGCGCAGGTCCACCGTCGGCGTGATCGGGAAGGTGCGCGATAGGCGCGACAGGCGGCCGCGGGTGGGTGCCGGCAGCGGCGCCTGCGACACCAGCAGCTCGGATATTTCGTGCTCGATCAGGCTGATGATGTCGCGGTAGCTCTTGGCAAAGCTTTGCTCTGTCACCAGAAAGGTGTCGAGCGCATAGCCGTGCCGCGTGGTGTGGATCTTGGCGTCCAGGATGCTGAAATTCTTACGGTCGAAATAGCTGCAGATGCGCGCGAACAGGTCGGGCTGGTCCTTGGTGTAGACCGCCACCTGCAAGCCTTCGCCGATCGGCGCGAGGCGGCACCTTACAACCGGGCGCTCGCTATCGAGCCGGTCCCACAGGGAACGCGTCTGCCAGGCGATGTCGGAGGCGTCGTGGCGCAGGAAGTAGGCCACATCGAGCTGGCGCCAGAGCGCTTCGTGGGCGTCGCCAGGCAGGCCGTACAGGCGCAGGGTAGCCAGCGCTTCTTCCTGGCGGTTTTTCAGTTCGCGGTCGGCCGAATGCGGCTCGCCGCCGAGCACGCGCAGCGTCATGCGGTACAGGTCTTCGAGCAGCTTGGCCTTCCAGGCATTCCACACCTTGGGACTGGTGCCGCGGATGTCGGCGACCGTCAGCAGGTAGAGCGCGGTCAGATGGCGCTCGTCCTTGACCAGTTTGGCGAATGCTTCGATGACGTCGGGATCGGACAGGTCCTGCTTTTGCGCGACCTGCGACATGGTCAGGTGATGCTCGACCAAAAACACCACCAGTTCGGTGTCTTCGGAACCGATCGCGTGGTCTTCGCAGAACTGGGCCACGTCGACCGTGCCGAGCTTGGAATGATCGCCGCCGCGGCCCTTGGCGATGTCATGGAACAGGGCGGCTACGTACAGCAGCCAGGGCTTGCGGAAATTGGCGATCAGCTGGCTGCAGAACGGGTATTCGTGCGCATGCTCGGTCATCGTGAAGCGGCGCATATTACGCACCACCATCATGATGTGCTGGTCGACCGTGTAGACGTGGAACAGGTCGTGCTGCATCTGGCCGACGATGCGGCGGAAGTTGGGCAGGTAGCGTCCCAGGATGCTGGTGTCGTTCATACGCCGCAGCGCATGCACCAGGCCCACCGGCGCTTGCAGAATACGCAGGAACAGGGCCTTGTTGACCGGGTCGTCGCGAAATGCAGCGTCGATCTCGAAACGCGCGTGCCACAGAGCGCGCATGGTGCGCGCTGTCATGCCCTTGAGGTGCGGGCGTTCGGTCATGAGCACGAACACTTCGAGCACCGACGATGGCCTGGTGGTGAAGGTATCGTCGTGGGCAATGTCGATAAAGCCATTGCAGTCGTTGAAGCGCTCGTTGATCGCCTGCGCCTCGTTCGCCTGCGGGAACAGCTGGGCCTCGATATTTTGCAGCATGATGGTATTGAGCTGGGTGACGGTCTTGGCCGCCCAGTAGTAACGCTGCATCAGGTATTCGCTGGCGCGGCGCGCGTTCAGGCCCTCGCCGGTGGTTTTCAGGCCGAAGGTTTCTGCGATCGGGGTTTGCACGTCGAACACCAGGCGATCTTCGCGGCGGTTGGTATGCAGGTGCAGACGCACGCGGATATCCTTGAAGGCGCGTTCCTTTTCCATCAGCTGGCGTGCTTCGGACTGGGTGATCAGGCCGCGCGTTGCCAGCTGACCCCAGGAGTTGGCCAGGCCAGCCGCCTTGGCCACCCACAGGATCACCTGCAAGTCGCGCAGTCCGCCCGGGCTCTCCTTGCAATTGGGTTCGAGCGAAAATGCAGTGTCTTCATACTTGGCGTGGCGCAGGCGCATCTCGGCCATTTTGGCCTGGAAGAAGGCCTGCGGATCGAGTTCTTCGTTGTAGCGCTCCTGCAGCCGGGCGAACAGCGCCGCGTCGCCGCACACCAGGCGCGCTTCGAGCAGGCTGGTTTGCACCGTGATATCGGCCTTCGACTCGCTCATGCACTCGTCGACGGTGCGGATGCTGTGGCCGATTTCGAGCCCCAGGTCCCATAGCATCTGCACCAGCTCTTCGAGCCGGGCCTGGGTCATGACGTCGGCCGGCTCGCCCAGCAAAATCAGCAGGTCGACGTCGGAAAAGGGGAACAGTTCGCCGCGCCCAAAGCCGCCCACGCCGACCAGCGCGCTGCCGGCCGGGAGGCCCACAGCTTCCCAGGCCTGGGTGAGTACCGCGTCCACGCTCTGGCGCAGGCCGCGCAGCAACTTTTCAGGCATGCCGTCCTGCTTGAAGGCGGCAATCAGGGTCTGCCGATCCGCCTTGAGCTGTTGCTTGAGCAGGTCCCGGTTCTGTTTTTTCAGCGCGGCGGCAGGCATGGCTTACGCCGCGACAGCTTGTGCTTCGGTGATGAAAGCGGGAGGTGGAGGCGAACCGGCCGACAGGGTCAGCACTTCGTAGCCAGTTTCAGTGACCAGCACCGTGTGTTCCCACTGGGCCGACAGGCTGCGGTCCTTGGTTTTGATGGTCCAGCCGTCGACCATCTGGCGGATATCGCGCCGGCCGGCGTTGATCATCGGTTCGATGGTGAAGATCATGCCGGCCTGCAGGCGCTCGAGCGTGCCGGGGCGGCCGTAATGCAGCACCTGCGGCTCTTCGTGGAACACGGTGCCGATGCCGTGGCCGCAGAATTCGCGCACCACGCTGTAGCCGTTCTTTTCGGCGTGCTGCTGGATCACGTGGCCGATATCGCCCAGGTAGGCGCCGGGCTTGACCTTGGAAATGCCCAGCCACATGCATTCGTAGGTGACGTCGGACAGGCGCTTGGCCAGGATCGAGGGCTCGCCGATGAAGAACATACGGCTGTTGTCACCGTGATAACCATCTTTGATGACGGTGATGTCCAGGTTGACCACGTCGCCGTTCTTGAGCAGTTTGTCGCCCGGAATGCCGTGGCAGATCACGTCGTTGACCGAGGTGCAGATCGACTTGGGGTAGGGCGTGTAGCCGGCCGGGCAATAGTTGAGCGGGGCCGGAATGCAACCCTGGACGTTGACCATGTAGTCGTGGCACAGGCGATCGAGTTCACCGGTGGTGACCCCGGCTTTGACAAAGGGCGTGATGTAATCGAGCACTTCGGAGCCAAGGCGACCGGCAATGCGCATGCCTTCAATGTCGGCCTGGGTTTTGATGGAGATGGATTCGGACATGGTATTCATTCATTGGACGGGGTATGTTGACATTATAAGGGATGTGGGTGTTTTTAGTGCCTTGAGAGGGCAGCACTGTTCGCAGGTGCTATGGGCCAACGCGGGGGCGCCGAGCCCTGCGCGGGGGAGACGGTTTAGTTTAGTTAGCCTAGAAGTCGTCGCCCCCGCGCAGGCGGGGGGTCTATAGCGCTGCAGAGCAGCGTTGGCTAACCCTGCATCCACCCCAGCACTTGAACTTTCCCCCGAATCCGGTTAGAATCTCGGGTTGCTTGAATTCGCTTTTAGGCAATGTTGTTCAAGTTATGCCAATTATTTGTTAAAAATCGCGAATCCGGTCGCAAAGGGTGCCTGAATGGTGACTGACCGGATTCCAGACCCAACCCTGGAGAATTACATGTCCGTAACAATGCGTGAAATGCTGGAAGCCGGTGTCCACTTCGGTCACCAAACCCGTTTTTGGAACCCAAAGATGGCACCGTTCATCTTCGGTCACCGCAACAAGATCCATATCATCAACTTGGAAAAGACGATGGGTATGTATCAGGAAG
>JAZKGU010000094.1:0-30274 GCA_040385745.1 Pseudomonadota bacterium | reverse complement strand
ACGCAGCCTTCCATATCGGCCACATGATGGAGTACATCCAGGCCGACATCTGGGTCCGTTTTCAGCGAATGCAAAACGATGGCGGCCAGCGGCGCGAAGTGCACTTTGTGTGCGCCGACGACACCCACGGCACGCCCATCATGATCGCCGCGGAAAAGGAAGGCATCACGCCCCAGGAGTTCGTGGCCAAGATCGCCGCCGGACGCCAGCAGTACCTGGACGGCTTTCATATCGCTTTCGATAACTGGTACTCGACCGATTCGCCAGAGAACGTGGAACTGTCGCAGGGCATCTACCGCAAGCTGCGCGATACCGGCCTGATCGTCACCAAGACCGTCGATCGCTTCTTCGATCCCGTCAAGGGCATGTTCCTGGCCGACCGCAACATCAAGGGCGAATGCCCGAAATGCGGCGCCAAGGACCAGTACGGCGACAATTGCGAAGTGTGCGGGGCGGCCTACCAGCCCACCGAACTGGTGAATCCGTTTTCGGTGTTTACCGGGTCGACCCCCATCTTGAAGCCGTCCGAACAGTACTTTTTCGCGCTGTCCGATCCACGCTGCTTCACTTTTCTCAAGGAGTGGCTCAATACGCCGGGCCGCCTGCAGTCGGAGATGGTCAACAAGGTGTCCGAGTGGCTGGGGGAGACGGGCGAAAAGCTGGCCGACTGGGATATCTCGCGCGATGCGCCCTACTTCGGCATCCCGATTCCCGACGCGCCCGGCAAGTTTTTCTACGTGTGGCTCGACGCGCCGGTGGGCTACCTGGCCAGCCTGAAGAACTATTGCTCGAAACAGGGCATGGACTTTGACGCCCTGCTCAACGATCCGGGCACCGAACAGGTGCACTTTATCGGCAAGGACATCGTCTCCTTCCACTTGCTGTTCTGGCCGGCAATGCTCAATTTCGCCGATCACCCGATCATCGACAAGCTCAAGGTCAATGTGCACGGCCACCTGACGGTGAACAACGAAAAAATGTCGAAGTCGCGCGGCACCGGCATTTCGCCGCTGCGCTACCTCGACCTGAAGATGAATCCGGAGTGGCTGCGCTACTACATCGCCTTCAAGCTCAATTCCAAGGTCGAAGACCTGGACTTCAATGGCGAAGACTTTGTAGCGCGCGTCAACAGCGATCTGATCGGCAAGTACGTCAATATCGCCAGCCGCTGCGCCGGCTTCATCGCCAAGAAATTCGACGGCAAGCTGGCCGCCACGCTTTCGCCCAAAGCCCAGCAATGGATCGGGCGCGCGCTGACCGTGGATGGCAACGAGCGCCAGGCCAACATCGCGGCCCACTTCGAGGGCCGTGAATTCGGCAAGGCGCTGCGCGAGATCATGGAGATCGCCGACATCACCAACCAGTACGTCGACGAGAACAAGCCCTGGATCCTGGCCAAGGATCCCGAAAAGAACGCCGAACTGCACGATGTGTGCACCACGGCACTGATCCTGTTCCGCCAGCTCACCATCCTGCTCTCGCCGGTACTGCCCCAGGTGGCGGCGCGGGTGGCGGAGTTCCTGGCCGACGACGAATTGTCGTGGCGCGACACCAGCGGCGCTGCCGTGCATGAAACCATGCTTGGCCGCACGATCGGTGCCTACAGCCACCTGATGACCCGGGTCGACGCCAAGATGGTCGAGGATTTGTTCGACAAGCCGGCCGCGCCCCCCGCGCTCGCGCCTGCGGCGATCGCCGCCGACGCGCCTGCCGCCAGCGACATCGAAGAGCTGGCGCCGGAAATCAAGATCGACGACTTCACCAAAATTGACCTGCGTATCGCCAGGATCGTGAACTGCGAACACGTCGACGGGTCTGACAAGCTACTGCGCCTGACGCTGGACGTGGGCGAAGGCCGCCATCGCAACGTGTTCTCCGGCATCAAGTCGGCCTACCAGCCGGATCAACTGATCGGCAAGCTGACCGTGCTGGTGGCCAACCTGGCGCCGCGCAAGATGAAGTTCGGCGTCTCCGAAGGCATGGTCTTGTGCGCGTCCGCCGCCGACGAGAAAGCCAATCCGGGCCTGTATGTGCTCGAACCGTGGCCGGGCGCCCAGCCAGGCATGCGTATCCGCTAAGGCTCATGATGAAGATCGTGGTTCGCGAAGCAACGGATGACGACGCCCAACTGATCGCCGACCTCACCCGCGCCGCCTGGGCCGGCAAGGTGGCCGTCACCTCCAGCGGCCACCGCGAAACCGCGATCCGCGTGGCCGAAGATTTGCGCCGTGGCGGCGGCTTCATCATCGAGGCCGACAACGAGCCGGTCGGCTCGGTGCGCTGGGCCCCGCACGATACCGACGAAGACGTATGGGAAATGTTCCGCATCGGCGTACTGCCGCGCTTCCGGGGCAGCAATATTTCCATGCACCTGCTCGAGGCGGTCATCCATCACGCGCAGATGAGCGCGGTGAGCGAACTGCGCCTGGCCGTGCGCAGCGACCGCCCCAAGCTGCTGGACCTCTACGCGGCGTATGAATTCGAGCTGGCCGAGGAACTGGAATACTCCCACGCCAATCCCGCTGAGCCGCCACCGCTGGTCATGCGTCGTTTCCTGCGCGATTAGAATAGTTTTACGCCCGGGACGCGGGCGTTATAATGTCGCGTTTGGTAAAAACCCAATAGAACAAACGGGACCGACCCACGCGGCCCGGAGACACCAACCCCTTACTTTTGAGTGGTAAAAATGACCGAATTGACTTCCCTGCGTCACATCCCTACGGCCAACCCGTTTCGCAAGGGCGACGTCTTCGTCCTGTTCGGCGAGCTGTTCGGACGTGGCTATGTCAACGGCCTGATCGACGAAGCGCGCGCCGCCGGCATGACCATCGTCGGCATCACCGTGGGCCGCCGCGACGAGAACAACGCCCTGCGCGCCTTGAACGCGGAAGAACTGGCCGAAGCGGAAGAAAAGCTGGGCGGCAAGATCATCAATGTGCCGATGATGGCCGGTTTCGACCTCGACGCGCCGGCTGGCGAACAAAATCCGACAGAAATGTTGTCCGGAATTACCCTCAAAAGCTGGCAGGAAGACAAGCTTGACTGGTCCAGGATTGAAGCGTGCCGCGCCGCTGGCGTGGCCCGCTTCACCGCCTCGGCCAGGCAGGTCATGGCCGAGATCGACAAGCTGATTCCCGACGGCAGCAACGTGTTCTTCGCCCACACCATGGCCGGTGGCATCCCAAAGATCAAGGCCTTCCTGGCCATCGCCAACCGCATCTACAAAGGCCGCGGCGAGCGTTTCATGTCCTCGCGCGCCTTGCTCGACAGCGACCTGGGCAAGCTGATCCTGATGAACTTCGACGAAGTCACCGCCAATACCCTGGGCCACCTGATCACCTCCAGCGCCGCCATCCGCGAGCGCATGGCCAGGACCGGCGGCAGCACGCGCTACACGGCCTACGGCTACCACGGCACCGAAATCCTCATCGGCGGCACGTACCAGTGGCAGACCTACACTAATTACACCCAGGGCTACGCCAAGATGCGCCTGGAAAGCGTGGCTCAGGCCGCGTGGAACCAGGGCATCCATGCCACGGTATTCAACTGCCCTGAAATCCGCACCAACTCGTCCGATATTTTTGTCGGCGTCGAACTTTCGCTGTTCCCGCTCCTGACGGCCCTCAAGAAGGAAGGCGGCGGCGCCTGGGTCCAGCAGCAATGGCAAGCCTGCCAGGAACTGCTGGGCGACGATGTCCAGCTGCAGACCATCATCGACATGATCGAGGCCTATAACAACGACGCCACCAGCGCCAGCTTCCGCAACTTCGAAGCTTGGCCGATGGATAACACCCCGGCCCTGGCGGACGTGATGATTGGCACCTCCGAAGAAATCACCCGGCTGCACAAGGACCGCAAGGCGCTCATCACCGACCATCTGAGCGCGCTGGTGCTCGAAGCTGCAGGCCCCTTGATGTTCCATGGCGCCGCTGAACAGATCGGACCGGTACTGTGGCTCAACCACGACATCGTGGCGCGCCAGCTCAACGCCCTGCATCCGGACTAGCCGAAACGGCGGCGCACAGCGCCGCCAACCCCGCCTCGGTTAAAATAGAGAAACACGCCCTCACAAATTGCCAATATGAAACTGTCCAAACAACACTCGATGTATGAATCCGATCACACCAAATTCATCGCTGAACTCAAGGCGAAGAATCCTGGCATCGAAGAAGGCCAGCGCGCAGGTCGCGCGCTGCTGTGGGACAAGGCGCCCCAGAGCCTGGCCGAGCAGGACAAGCTGGCCGAGTCGCGCGTGCGCCAGCAAGCCTACGTGTACCAGAACAAGCTCTGATCCCACAAGTCGAGATCATGTTGCCAGATGAGGCGGCGACAGAGACCCTCGCCGTGGACAGCGTCGAGACGCCCGCCGCGCCTGCGGTGGCCGCCGACGCCGCCAGCACCGCGCGCCTGTATGGCGAGCCGCTGCTGCGCATGCCGACCGACCTGTATATTCCGCCGGACGCGCTTGAAATTTTCCTCGATGCGTTCGAAGGTCCGCTGGACTTGTTGCTCTACCTGATCCGCAAGCAAAACTTCAATATCCTCGACATCCCGATGGCGCAGGTGACCCTGCAGTATCTGAAGTATGTCGACCAGATTCGCCTGCACAACCTGGAACTGGCCGCCGAATATTTGCTCATGGCTGCCATGCTCATCGAGATCAAGTCGCGCATGCTGCTGCCGCAGCGCAAAGCCGACGATGAAGAGGCTGGCGATCCACGCGCCGAACTGGTGCGCCGCCTGCTCGAATACGAACAGATCAAGGTGGCCGCCTACGACCTCAACGCGGTGCCCCAGGAAGGACGCGACTTCGTGCGCCCCGCCCTGTTCGTCGAACAGAGCAACATCCCCAGCTGGCCCGAGGTTGAAGCAGCCGACCTGCAGCGCGCCTGGCTCGATGTCCTGAAACGCGCCACGCTGACCCAGCACCACAAGATCAGCCGCCAGGAACTGTCGGTGCGCGAGCACATGACCGGCATCCTGCGCCAGCTCCAATCGAGCCGCTTCGTCGAATTCGCCGATCTGTTTCAGGGTCTGTCAGGCGTGCCGATCGTGGTGGTGCATTTCGTGGCCATGCTCGAACTGGCCAAGGAAACCCTGATCGAAATTACCCAGGCCGAACCGTTTGCGCCGATCTACGTGCGCCTTGCCTACTCCCCCGCTTAAACCACTCCTCCAGGACCCACCCCCATGAAAATCATCTCTTGCGTCGACGAACTGCGCGACCAGTTAAGCGGCCAGTTGCGCACGGCCTTCGTGCCGACCATGGGCAATCTGCACGAAGGCCACCTGTCGCTGATGCGCCTGGCGCGCAAGCATGGCGACCCGGTGGTGGCATCGATCTTCGTCAATCGCCTGCAGTTTGGTCCCAACGAAGACTTCGACAAATATCCGCGGACCTTTCAGGCCGACGTGGAAAAGCTGGAAAAGGAAGGCGTCTACGTGCTGTTCGCCCCCACCGAAAAGGATTTGTATCCGGAGCCGCAGGAATTCCGGGTGCGCCCGCCGGACGACCTGGGTAACACGCTCGAGGGCGAATTCCGGCCCGGCTTTTTTACCGGCGTGACCACGATCGTGCTCAAGCTGTTCTCGTGCGTGCAGCCCAAGGTTGCAGTGTTCGGCAAGAAGGACTACCAGCAGCTCATGATGGTGCGAAACATGAGCCGCCAATTTGCGCTGCCGACCCAGATCATCGCTGCCGAGACCTGGCGCGCCGACGACGGCCTGGCCCTGTCCTCACGCAATATGTACCTGTCCGAGAGCGAGCGCGCCGAAGCGCCGGCCCTGTACCGCAGCCTCAATGCAGTGGCCGAGGAAGTGCGTTCAGGGCACCTGGACGTGTTCCAGCTGGAGCACAAGGCAATGGAAGAACTGGCTAGCCGCGGCTGGAAGCCGGACTACATCTCGATCCGCAAGCGCGACAACCTGCAGCCGCCTACTGCCGGGGACCTGGCGCAAGGCGCACCGCTGGTGGTGCTGGCAGCGGCCAAGCTGGGTACCACCCGCCTGATCGACAATCTCGAAATTTGAGCTTAGCTGGGTGGGCGAGTATCGGTTGCGACTGAACGCATGTGCGCTATGGGCACCCGCCTCCGCGGGTGAGACGGTTTCTAGTGTAACTTGGTCGTTCAACGTTTCGGGTCGATCTATGTTGGCGGAGCTACCTTCGTTAACTAAAAACCGTCTCACCCGCGAAGGCGGGTGCCTATAGCACCTCCGAGCAGCGCTACAGTCAAACCCTCAATCGCATCGCCAGAAGTGCTACGGGCACTGTAGGTGGTCGTTGAAGGTTTCGGGGCGATCTATGTTGGCGAAGATACCTTCGTTAAACTAAAAACCGTCTCACCCGCGGAGGCGGGTGCCTATAGCACCTCCGAGCAGCGCTACAGTCAAACCCGCAATCGCATCGCCAGAAGTGCTACGGGCACTGTAGGTGGTCGTTGAAGGTTTCGGGGCGATCTATGTTGGCGAAGATACCTTCGTTAAACTAAAAACCGTCTCACCCGCGGAGGCGGGTGCCTATAGCACCTCCGAGCAGCGCTACAGTCAAACCCGCAATCGCATCGCCAGAAGTGCTACGGGCACTGTAGGTGGTCGTTGGAGGTTTCGGGGCGATCTATGTTGGCGGAGCTACCTTCGTTAACTAAAAACCGTCTCACCCGCGGAGGCGGGTGCCTATAGCACCTCCGATTAGCGTTACCGTCAAACCCGCAACGCCCGGTTCCCCTGCACCGCCAGATACCCCAGCACCATCCCCGGCAGCTCCACCAATCCGCCCACCTCATGATTGGCGCCCAGCGCAATCGCCTCGCGCGGCATCCCGAACACCACGCAGCTGGCTTCATCCTGCGCGAAGTTATAAGCACCCGATGCCTTCATCTCCAGCATCCCCTGGGCCCCATCCTTGCCCATGCCAGTCAGGATCACACCAACCGCGTTCTTGCCTGCGGCCTGCGCCGCCGAGCGAAACAGCACGTCGACCGAGGGCCGATGCCGGTTGACCGGATCGCTCTGTTCGATGCGGGTGACGTAATTGGCGCCGGAGCGCCCCAGCATGAGGTGCGAGTGCCCGGGGGCGATGTAGGCGTGGCCCGGCAAAATCCGTTCATCGCCCTTGGCTTCACGCACGCTGATCTTGCACAGCGCGTCCAGGCGCCGCGCGAACGAGGTGGTGAAGCCTTCCGGCATATGCTGGGCGATCAGGATGCCGGGGCAGTCTGACGGCATTTGCGTCAGAAACTCACGGATCGCCTCGGTGCCGCCGGTAGATGCGCCAATGATGATCAACTTTTCCGATGAGGTCAGCGGATTGCGCAGCGCGGGCAGCGTGCGGTCCTGCGCCCCGGCCGCGGCCAAGGTACGCGGACTAATGCGAGCCTTGGCCGCGGCGCGGATTTTTTCGGCGATCAGTTCGGTGTATTCGCGCATGCCGGTCTGGAGCGAGATCTTCGGCTTGGTCACGAAGTCGACCGCGCCCAGTTCCAGCGCGCGCAGGGTGATTTCCGAGCCGCGCTCGGTCAGCGAGGACACCATCAGCACCGGCATGGGCCGCAGGCGCATGAGTTTTTCCAGGAAGTCCAGGCCGTCCATTTTGGGCATTTCGACGTCGAGCGTGAGCACGTCGGGATTGGTTTGCTTGATCAGTTCGCGCGCCACCAGGGGATCGGGCGCCACGCCAACCACCTGCATGTCCGGCTGGCTCGAAATGATCTCGCTCATGACACCGCGGATCAGCGGCGAGTCGTCCACGATCAATACTTTGATCTTCATAGTCACTGCCCTGAACATTAAAACAAATCGATCGCGCCGCCCACCGGCTCGACCTTGAGCCGGCTTGCGTAATCGAGTTCGCGTTTGGCCAGCGTGTCATTGTGGATGGCGACGAGCTTTTTCACCAGCACCTTGCCACTGCGCGGAAAAAAATACACCTTGCGCGGATGGACGTCGTTGAGGTCTTCAGCCAGTACCCGGATTTTTTCGGTCTTGAGATAGCTGATCACGAATTCGGCATTGCGCTCGCCGACATTGATGGCGGTGAAACCGCGCAGCACGGCGCCGCCGCCAAACACCTTCGCTTCCATGTTCTCGCGCCGCGCCCCGGCCTTGAGCAGGTCGTTGATCAGCACTTCCATGGCATAGGTCCCGTAGCGCATCGATGCCGATACGGGACTGTGGGCGTCACCGCCTCCATCGGGCAGCATGAAGTGGTTCATGCCGCCCAGGCCCGTGCTGCGGTCGCGGATACAGGCCGAGACGCAGGAGCCCAGCACGGTCACGATGAGCATATCCTCGGCGGTGTAGTAATACTGCCCCGGCAGGATCTTGGCCGCATTGCAGTCGAAGGTGCGGTCGTAATAGACGTTGGTGGCGAATTGCTCGCTATTCTGGTTGGCCATGATCGCTTCTCAGTTTACTGCCTGTCGCGCGCCGCACGGCGCGGGCCAAGCTCGTAGACGGTCTTGCCGCGCAATTTGAGCGCGTCCGACACGTACAAGAAATTTTCCGAATGCCCTGCAAACAGCAGCGCATCGGGCTTCATCAACGGCACGAAGCGGCCCAGGATCTTGCGCTGGGTCGCCTTGTCAAAATAAATCATCACGTTGCGGCAGAAAATGACGTCGAACTGCCCGCTCAGCGGCCAGGTGTCGGCCAGGAGGTTCAGTTGGCGGAAGGTGACCATCTCGCGCAGCTCGGGCCGCACCCGCGCCATGCCCTCCTGTTCGCCTTTGCCACGCAGGAAAAATCGTTTGGCCCGCTCCGGCGCCATCTTGTCCAGGCGCTCCATGCTGTAGACCCCATGGGCGGCCACGGCCAGCACGTTGGTGTCGATATCGGTGGCGACGATCTGCACCGGAGGCGTCAAGGTATTGAACGCTTCACAGGCCGTCATGGCGATCGAATAGGCTTCTTCTCCGGTCGAACTGGCCGAACACCAGATCGTGATGGCCTGGCCGCGCATCTTGCGCAGGTGCTCGGCCAGCAGCGGAAAGTGATGCGCTTCGCGGAAAAACGAAGTCAGGTTGGTCGTGAGGGCATTGGTGAACGACTCCCATTCGGCGCCCAGGCGCCCTGCTTCGAGTTCGTCCAGATAGCGCCCGAAACTGGACAGGCCGGTGGCGCGCAGTCGGCGCGCCAGGCGGCTATAGACCATCTCGTGCTTGCTCTCGGCCAGGGAGATGCCGGCGCGCTGGTAAATCAGCGCGCGCACCCGGTCAAAATCACTTCTGGTGAAATTGAATTCCTTGACCGTATCCGATTTCATTTGCGGCACTCGGTTCCACTTTCGCTTCATCTGACAAACAAGGGTGCTGCGCGCCGCATGGCCAGGTTCAAGCCGGGCCGGGTGTCAAAATTCTTCCCAGTCCTCGTTGGCGGGGGCGGTCAGCTTTCTGGGTTTGGCCACCGGTTTGGGCGCGGGCGCAAACGCCTGCCTGGGGCTGTGCTCAACCGCGGCGCGCGGCGCGGACGCTACGCGCATTGGTGCGGCGCGCCCGCTGCGTGGGCTCGCGCGCGCCGCCTCACTGTCCCCCGCCAGCTTGAAGATACTCACAGCGTCGGCCAGTTTTTGCGCCTGGTCCTGCATGCTGGCGGCAGCCGCCGCCGCCTGCTCCACCAGCGCCGCGTTTTGCTGGGTCATCTCGTCCATGTCCGTGATGGCCTGGTTCACTTCTTCGATCCCGAGGCTCTGCTCCTGGGTGGCGGCAGTGATTTCACCCATGATGTCGGCCACCTGCTTGATCGAGGTGACGATCAGTTGCATGGTATGGCCGGCTTCGTCGACCAGCTTGCTGCCATTGTCGACCTTGTCCACCGAGTCGCCGATGAGCGCCTTGATTTCCTTGGCCGCGCCGGCCGAGCGCTGCGCCAGGCTGCGCACTTCGGCCGCCACCACCGCAAACCCGCGCCCCTGTTCGCCCGCGCGTGCAGCTTCCACGGCCGCGTTGAGCGCCAGGATATTGGTCTGAAACGCGATGCCGTCGATGACTCCGATGATGTCGACGATCTTGCGCGAGCTGTCCTTGATCGAGCCCATGGTGTCGACCACCTGCGCCACGACCGAGCCGCCCTTGACCGCCACCGAGGACGCCGACACTGCCAGCTGATTGGCCTGGCGTGCATTGTCGGCATTCTGCTTGACGGTGGAGGTCAGTTCTTCCATCGAGCTGGCAGTCTGTTCGAGCGAGCTGGCCTGGGCCTCGGTGCGGGCCGACAGGTGCGCATTGCCGGCCGCGATTTCCTGCGACGCCAGGGTGATGGTCTCGGTACCAGAGCGCACCTCGCCCACGGTACGCGCGAGGCTCTCGTTCATGCCCTTGAGCGCCTGCAGCAGTTCGCTCGTTTCATCCCTGCCTTCCACTTCAACGTGCGAGCTCAGTTCGCCCGCGGCGACCTTCTTGGCGATAAACACCGCGCCGTGCAGCGGCACCACGATCGAGCGCGCGATCCAGATCGCTAGCGCGACGCCGGCCAGCAGCGCCAGCGCGCCGCAGCCCAGCAGCAGGAGCATCAGACGCTCGTCATCCTTTACCGAGCTGTCCATGAAGGCCTTGGCCGCGGCCTGCTGCATTTCCACCAGCTTGTTCAGGTGGGCCAGGCTTTGCTGGTTAAGCGGATCGATGCGCCCGGCGATGATCTTGGCGGCGCCTTCGCTGTTAAACGCCAGTACCTGGGCGGTCGCCTCGCGGAAGGCCACTTCGAGCTCGCGGTCAAGCGCGCCAATATCGGCCAGTACCTGCTTCTCGGCCGCATTCAGATTGGCAGCCTCCAGGCCGGTGCGCGCCTGCGCATAACGCCGGCTTTGCAGGCCTACCTTGTCCTGCTCCTTCTGCATCAGGCTAACGTCAGGCTGCAGGCCGATGTTGCGCATGGCGATTCCGGTTTCGAGCATTGCGCTCTTCATCGCCACAGCATGCAAATTCTTGGCGCTGGTGGCGTCCAGTCCCTGCATCAGGGCGCTCTTGTTGCCGGCATTGAGAAAGCTCGCCAGGCCCACCATCACCACCAGGATCAGCAAAATGGCGCCAAAGCCCAGTGACAGCCGTGTTCCAATTTTCAATTCGCGCGAATTCATGGGTTCTCCCGGATGCGTCTTCGTGCTGCAACTCCAGCGGAGCGGCAGTGCTGCGATGTTCCCGATTGCCTCAGGCAGCGGCCTTGTCGATCAGGCCCATCTCGCCCGACGACATCAGCTTGTCGATATCGATCAGTATCAGCATGCGTTCGTCGACCGTCCCCAGCCCGACCAGGTAGTCCGAATTGAAGGCGGTACCCATTTCCGGTGCCGGCTTGACCTGCTCGGGCGAGAGCGTCGTCACGTCCGACACGCTGTCGACCACCATGCCCATGATGCGCCCGCTGATATTGAGGATGATGACGACCGTGAACTGGTCGTACACGGGTGTGCCCAGATTGAACTTGATGCGCATGTCCACCACCGGGATGATGATGCCGCGCAGGTTGATCACGCCCTTGATGAATTCCGGTGCATTAGCGATGCGGGTAACCGCCTCGTAGCCGCGAATCTCCTGCACTTTCAAAATATCGATGCCGTATTCTTCGGAACCGAGGGTAAAGGCCAGAAACTCGCTGCCGGCGCCATCCTTGATGTCGCCCGGCTTGGATTGGGAAGTCATCGACATGGTGTGTTCCTATTCTCAGGTCTGATCGTTACGAAAAAATGATGTCGTCGGCCAGCTGGCGCGATGAGCGCATCAGGGCCGACACGTCGAGGATGAGCGATACTCCGCCGTCCCCCAGAATGGTGGCGCCCGAGATGCCGGTCACCTTGCGGTAATTCGATTCGAGGTTCTTGACCACTACCTGCTGCTGGCCGACCAGGTCGTCGATGAATAGCCCTGCCTTGCGCCCGTCCGCTTCCAGGATCACGACAATGCCGTCGGCCGGATCGGTAAAACGCGGCGTAATGCCGAACATCTGGTACAGCGGGATCAGGGGCAAATATTCGCCGCGTACCTTGATGACGCGGCCAAGGCCGGCGATTTCCTTGATGTCGGCGGCATCGGGCTGCAGCGACTCGACCACGAAACCGAGCGGCAGGATATAGACCTCCTCGCCGCAGCGGATCGACATGCCGTCCAGGATGGCCAGCGTGAGCGGCAGCGAAATCGAGATGGTGGTGCCGAAGCCCTTGGCCGAGCGGATGTCGACGCTGCCGCCCATAGCGCTGATATTGCGCTTGACCACATCCATGCCGACCCCGCGTCCGGACACGTCGGTGATGGTCTCAGCAGTCGAAAAGCCGGGCGCGAAAATAAGCTGCCATACTTCGCTGTCGCTCATGGACTCGCTCACCGCCAGGCCGTTCTGGGCCGCCGTTTGCAAGATCCGCTCGCGATTGAGGCCGGCGCCATCGTCCGACACTTCGATCACTATATTGCCGCCCTGGTGGCCGGCTGACAGGAACAGGCGCCCGGTATCGGTCTTGCCGGCCGCCTGGCGTGCTTCGGGCATTTCGATGCCGTGATCGATGCTGTTGCGCACCAGGTGGGTCAGTGGATCGACGATGCGTTCGATCAGCCCCTTGTCCAGTTCCGTGGCCGCGCCGTGGGTGATGAAGTCGACCTTCTTGCCCAGCTTGGCCGCCAGATCGCGCACCATGCGCGGAAAGCGCGAGAACACGAAGTCCATCGGCATCATGCGGATGGACATGACAGCTTCCTGCAAGTCGCGCGTGTTGCGGGTCAGCTGGCCGACGCTGGCGAGCAGGCGCTCATGCAGCATGGGATCGAGGCCGTCGCTGCGCTGCTCGATCATGGCCTGGGTGATGACCAGCTCGCCAATCAGGTTGATGAGCTGATCGACCTTTTCGATCGAAACCCGGATCGACGACGATTCGCCGCCAGCCAAGCCGTTCTTGTCGTCTTTTTTGAAGGCTGCCTTTTTCTCGGCCGCGATCTCGCTCACTTCCAGCGGCTCCATGCTGGCCAGCGGCGCCACCGTGCGCACCGGCTCGGGCGCTGTCTCCACGATGCCGGCATTGGCGCGCAGCTGCTCGATCGGCTGGAAGAATCCATATCCCTCGTCGGCGTCTGCGGGCGCTGGGGCCACCGGGGCCTCGATCGGATCGAAAAAGCCGAAGCCCTGTTCATTCTCAAGGCGCGCGCGCTCTTCAGCGTCAGCCCCTGCCTGGTCCGGCGTGAACACTGGCGATTCGACGATGTTCAGCTCCGACGGATCGAGCACGAAGGCGCAAATGGCGACGATATCGTCGAGCGCGGTGCTGCTGGTGACGCTGATGGCATGGCGCTCGCCATCCAGGGCCGCCACCGACACCTGTCCCAGCAGGCCAAGTTCGGCGGCCAGGGCATCGACGTCGCGCTGCGGCAGCGGCGGCAGCTCGATCCTGTAGCATCGTGGGTCGGCGCTCGCGGGCGGCGCCGCTTCAAGCGCCGCCACGGCAGGCGCGACCGGCACGGGGGCGCTGTGCGCGTCCTGCGACAGCTCCTGCAGCGCCACGCGCACCTTGGCTACGGTATCCAGATCGACCGCAGCGCCATTACGGTGCCCGTCAAGCTGCATCTTGAGCACGTCCTTGGCGGCCAAAAAGGCGTCCACATGTTCGGCCGTGAGCGCCATTTCGCCCTTGCGGATGCGGTCGAGCAGTGATTCGAGCACGTGGGTCACGTCGGTCATGTCGTTCAGGCCGAAGGTAGCCGAACCGCCCTTGACCGAATGGGCGGTGCGAAACACTGCGTTGAGGTGCTCGGCATCGGGTGCGGCCAGATCGACCGCCAGCAGCAGGCGCTCCATTTCCGCCAGCAGCTCCTCGGCTTCATCGAAGAACACCTGGAAGAACTGGCTGATGTCGATCGTCATGGTGCGGCTCCGTCAATATCGCGATAGGTCATGGTGGCTCCCGGCCGCTGTCAGCCGATCACCTTTTTGACCACTTCGATCAGGCGCTGCGGATCGAAAGGCTTGACCAGCCAGCCGTTGGCGCCGGCCGCCCGCCCCTTCTGCTTCATTTCGTCCGACGATTCGGTGGTAAGCATCAGGATCGGCGTTTTTTCGTAGCTCGGCAATCCGCGCAGCTGCTTGATCAGGGTCAGGCCGTCCATGCGCGGCATGTTCTGATCGGTCAGCACCAGGTCGACCGACTGCAGCCTTGCCTTGTCGAGTCCATCCTGGCCGTCGACTGCCTCGACCACCTGGTAGCCCGCAGCCTTGAGGCTGAAGGCGACCATCTGGCGCAAGGAACTTGAATCGTCGACCGCGAGTATTGTTTTTGCCATCATTGCTCCTGCTGTGAAAATCGAGGCCTGTCGCCCATGTTTGATACCTTGACCGGAACCTGCGCCTGGATCGGATGAACAGCCATCCGCTCCATCGCGCTAAAACAGTTCAATGTCGCCACTTTCCATATGCTGCTGATTGACCGCTTTTCGTAACACGCTGCGCAGCTCGAGCGACTGGATCGCCAGGGCCATGCTGACCTTGCCGAGCAGTTCGACGATCTCCTCGCTGCCGCTCTCGGGCATCACGTCGGCCCCGTGCGCGCCCAGCGTGCCGAGGAACTCGCGCAGGCCCGTCACGCGCTTGAGCGTGCGGTCGATCAGCTGGCTCGTCATGTCCTGGAACTGCATGCTGGTGATGGCGCTGTTGACATGCTCCCCGATCTCGCCGGAGATCGAACCCAGGCGCGCGCTCGCTTCCGGGTTGGGATGGCCGCCGGCCAGCAGCAGGTCGATAGTCTCCTGCTGCGCCGCGACCGTGGTATGGATGGCCATGAAGCTGCCGGTGAGCTTGTCGATGGCTTCTTCCAGCAGCACCTGGGTCTGGACCAGGTCGGTTTCCACTTCCGTCAGATGTTTTTTGCCGTGGTCGGACACCCCCGACAGGAGGCGCTTGACATGCGAGCCCAGGATTTTTTTCCTCGCCATTCGACTTCTCCAGTTCTGGTCCAGGCTCTCAACGCTGAGCGCAGGCCACTGCCGCTCGGGCCAACGCTGCGCTTGTTCGGATGACTAACAAATTTGCTCCCAGTTCGTAAAGCGAAGGCCTAGCGCCGTCGCTTTGCTGTTTGATGTCTGTGTATTTTTAAGCAAGCGCGGGTACGACGCGTCTGACAACTATTAACGTACGGAACCACAATAACTTGAGTATGCCCCAGCGGCAAGGGAAAAAGCCCCGTTTGTCGTCTAAAAGTGCCATACATAAAAGCTAGCTCAAACCCGGTCCGGCCCCAGGCTGAAACTAGCTGCTTTTCTGTTATCACAAATTTAAAACTGGCAGCACGGCCCAAGTGCGCCGCCAGCGCGCGGCTGCGACGATCAGGCCGCCATTGGCGCTGGCGCACCTGAGCTGCTGCAGGCGAACTCAGGCGATCTCTTCAACCCCATGGCCCGCCATCAGACGGGCGGCATGGGAAGGTGGCTGGGCCCGACCGTTGGTGTAACTGGCGATCATGGCGAGGATGGCACTGTCGTCAATTCGCAAACTTGCCAGCATGAAGTTGCCCCCCGCCAGTTTCAGGATCTGCGCGTTGCTCATGCCTTCGATAATGGCTGCGATATCGGCATTTATCCCGAGACGGAAGCTGGCGCTGACCTTGTCGGCCCGGATCATTTGCTGAGCAAGAATCAGGTAGCTCAGATTGGCATCACGGATTTCCGCCATCATGTCATTCGTCGTCATTGCCCACTCTCCCTAAATGCAACTCGTCACCGCATTTCGTTTCCGCAAGGATACATTCTGAGGTCAAAGCGTCACGCTGGCGACGTATTTCCTGCAACTGATACGTCCACGTCAAAGCTTTGCGGAACATGCTTCGCGCGCGTGTCTGTTTTTCGGCATTGTTCCGACAGTACCCCTTCCGCGCAGTCGGACCCAGTACAACAAAAACATCGGCAATATTGATAAAACTGGCAAGATTTGCCCTTCGATCCACGACCATTTCTTGTTAAACTGCTTCTTTCGGCCCAGCTTGGCCCAGCCTCAAGATTTCAAGGTGCATGCATGACCCGTAATGACTGCCTGGCGCTCGACGCCGGGGATCCCCTGGCGCCCCTGCGCGCGCAGTTTGCCCTCCCCCCTGGTGTAATTTATTTAGATGGCAACTCTCTCGGCGCCCGTCCCAAGGCGGCGCTGGCCCGCGCCCAGCAGGTGATCGAGCAAGAGTGGGGCAATGACCTGATCCGCAGCTGGAACACTGCCGGCTGGTTTGACCTGCCCAAACGGCTCGGTGACCGGCTGGCCACGCTGATCGGCGCGAAGGATGGCGAAGTGGTGGTCAACGACACTACCTCCCTGAACCTGTTCAAGGCTCTGGCCGGCGCGCTCGCCATTCAGGCCGGTGGCAGCGGCGCAGCGCGACGCACCATCGTCACCGAACGTAGCAACTTCCCGACCGACATCTACATGGCCCAGGGCCTGGCCAGCTGGCTCGAACGCGGCTACAGCGTGCGCCTGGTCGACAGCGTGGCCGAACTGCCTGCCGCGCTCGACGACGACACCGCCGTGCTCATGCTCACCCACGTCAATTACCGCAGCGGCTACCAGCACGACATGGCGGCCTTGTCGGCCCTGGCGCGCGCCAGGGGCGCGCTGACTGTGTGGGACCTGGCCCATTCGGCCGGCGCGGTGCCGCTCGACCTGCATGCAGACGGCGCCGACCTGGCGGTGGGCTGCACCTACAAGTATCTCAACGGCGGCCCTGGCGCGCCTGCCTTCATCTGGGTACCGCAACGTCACCAGGCTCGCTTCCGCCAGCCGCTCACCGGCTGGTGGGGCCATGCCAGTCCCTTCGCCATGGCGCCCGAGTTCGCGCCCTGCGAGGGCATCGGACGCGCCCTGTGCGGCACCCAGCCGGTTGTGTCGCTGGCCATGGTCGAATGCGGCCTGGATGTATTCGGCCAGACCAGCATGCAGGCGCTGCGCGCCAAGTCGCTCGCGCTCACCGACCTGTTCATCGAGCTGGTCGAACAGCGCTGCGGCGGCCATCCGCTCGGTCTGGCCACCCCGCGCGAACATGCACGGCGCGGCAGCCAGGTCAGCTTTACCCATCCGCATGGCTACGCCGTCATGCAGGCGCTGATTGCGCGCGGCGTGATCGGGGACTACCGCGAGCCCGAGATCATGCGCTTCGGCTTTACGCCTTTGTACACCAGCTTTGCCGAAGTGTGGGATGCAGTCGACATCCTCAAGGACATCCTAGACACCCAGGCCTATGACCTCATGGCGCGCCGCAGCGCCGTCACCTGAAAGCACGCCATGTCCGACGAAAACAAGCAGTGCCCGGCCAGCTGGCACGGTGCCAAGATGGATTTCAGCGACGCGATGAGCTACGGCGACTACCTGGGGCTCGAGCAGATCCTCAACGCCCAGCATCCGCGCTCGCCCAACCACAACGAGATGCTGTTCATCATTCAGCACCAGACCAGCGAATTGTGGCTCAAGCTGATGCTGCACGAGTTGCAGGCCGTGCGCGTGCACCTGCGCGCCGACGAACTGCCGCCCGCCTTCAAGATGCTGGCGCGGGTGGCCCGCATCATGGACCAGCTGGTCCATGCCTGGGACGTGCTGGCGACCATGACGCCCCCCGAATACACGGCCATTCGGCCCTACCTGGGTGCCTCGTCGGGCTTCCAGTCCTATCAGTACCGCGAGCTCGAATTCATCCTCGGTAACAAGAACGCCTCGCTGCTGTCGGTGCACAATACCGCGCCCGATGCCTTCGCCATCCTCGATCGGGAACTCAAGGCGCCGTCGGTCTACGACGAGGCGGTCATGCTGCTGGCGCGTCAGGGCTTTGCCATCGACGCCGCGCGCGTGGGCGGCGACTGGACCGCGCCCACCAGCGCCAGCGAGTCAGTGAAAGCTGCATGGCTTGCGGTGTACCAGCAGCCAGACCAGCACTGGGCGCTGTACGAACTGGCCGAAAAGCTGGTCGACCTTGAAACTGCGTTTCGCTTCTGGCGCTTCCGCCACGTCACCACGGTCGAACGCATCATCGGCTTCAAGACTGGCACTGGCGGCACGGCCGGGGTGAGCTACCTGCGCAAGATGCTCGACGTGGTACTGTTCCCCGAGCTGTTCGAACTGCGTACGGCCCTGTAAGCGGGCGCATGGAATCGAGTCGACCTCTCCGGCGCCGCAGCCTGGCGGCCACCCTCGCGCTGGCTTTTGCCGCGGGCGCCACCCTGCTCACCCTGATACTGGTGGGCGTGATCGGCGCGACCGCGGGCGATCAGGTGCGCGCCGATATCGGCAGCCGGCTGGCGGAACTGGCGCGCCAGACTTCCGACAAGCTCGATCGCGGCATGTTCGAGCGCTATCGCGAAGTGAGCCTGATAGCGCGCCGCTTCGACCATGGCGACCGTGCTCCCAGCCGCCAATACCTGTCCGAGGTCAGCGCCAGCTACCCGTATTACGCCTGGATCGGCGCGGCCGGCCTGGACGGACGCGTGATCGCGTCGAACAACGGCATGCTCGAAGGCGTCGATGTCCGCCAGCGCACCTGGTATCGCAATGCCCTGCAAGACCTGTATGTGGGCGACGTGCACGATGCGGTGCTGATGGCAAGGCTGCGACCCGAGGCCGGCAAGGAGCCGGCGCGCTTTGTCGACATCGCCTTCCCCTATCATGACAGGCAGGGGCGGGTTGCCGGCGTGCTGGGAGCCCACCTGTCATGGGAGTGGGCTGCTGAAGAGGCGCGTTCAATTGTGCACCCACGCTCTGACAACGGGGTGGAGGCGCTGATTCTGGCCCGCGACGGCACCGTGCTGATGGGCCCTGCGTCGCTGCAGGGTCAGCGTCTCAACTTCGGCTCCGGTCTGGGTGAAAGCGGCTCCGTCACCCAGGCCTGGGCTGACGGCAAGCGCTACGTGGTCGGCTACAGCACCAGTGCCGGGCACGCCGGCTATCCGGGATTGGGCTGGCGCGTGCTGGTTCGCCAAGAGGCCGAGCAGGCCTTCAGCCCGCTCTACCAGGTGCGGCGCAAGGTGCTATGGAGCGGCATGCTGGTAGCGCTGCTGCTTTCCCTGTGCGGGGTGTGGATCGCGCGCCGCATAAGCCGGCCCTTGCACGCGCTCAGCAAAGCTGCCGCGGGCATAGAGCGCGGCGAGGTCATGCGCATCACCGAATACGGCGGCGACTTCGTCGAAGTGCAGTCGCTGGCGCGCTCGCTCACATCGCTGGTGGCCAAACTCCGGCTCAAGGAAACGGCGCTGACGGAACTGAATCAGACGCTCGAAGGGCGGGTCGAAACGCGCACCGCCGAACTGGCCGCCGCGCTGCTAGAAGTCCAGCAGATCGACAAGATGAAGACCGAGTTCGTGTCCATCGTTTCGCACGAACTGCGCACCCCGATTACCTCGATTCGTTTTTCCCTCAATATGCTGGCCGATGGCTCGATGGGCCAGTTCGAGCCCGATGTGGCCAAGCTGCTCGACATCGCCAACAAGAGCTGCGAGCGACTGGTGCGCCTGATCAACGACATTCTCGATATCGAGAAGATGGAAGCGGGTCTGATGGAATACCGCTTCGCCCCGGCCTCGCTCAAGGCTGTGGCGACGGCCGCCCTGGAGGCGACCGAAGCATACGCGGCCCAGTTCAAAGTTGGCCTGTCGATGGCGGCTGACGCCGACGATGTTGAAGTCACGCTGGACCGCGACCGCATGGCGCAGGTACTGGTCAACCTGTTGTCGAACGCCTCCAAATTCTCGCCCAGCGGGGGCCAGGCGCAGCTGACGATCAAGGTCGGACACGGCACGGCGCGGGTATCGGTTATCGATCACGGCGATGGCATCTCGGAGAACTTCCGCAGCAGGTTGTTCCAGAAATTCGCCCAGGCTGATGGCAGCAATACGCGTACCCGCAGCGGAACCGGTCTGGGACTGGCGATTTGCCGGGAAATCGTGCAGGCGCATGGCGGCACGATCACTTACGAGACAGAAGCGGGCAAGGGTACGGTATTTCACGTGGACTTGCCGCTGGGCCCAAGGCCCGATGCGGCCCCCGCCGCCCGCCCTACTTCTTGACCTCGTTGGCCAGGCTGCCCTTGCGCGTCATGGTGCCCCAGGTCGATTCGGTCTGGCGCGCCCAGCGCCACAGCCCGACCAGGCGCCACCAGCTATTGAGCTGGCGATAGCCGAAATTCTCAAGGATCATGGCCAGGCCAAGCTTGGCCAAATGGCGCCCGCGCGGGTACATATGAAAGGACATTTCTTCGAGCAGCAGCCCCGACACCGACAGCAGGATGCCCAGGCCGATGGCCACGAACAGGAACAGGGCAAACGCCTCCCATGAGACCATATTGAAGTAGTACGCGAAGGCCATGAACACATAGCCGCCCAGCTCCACGACAGGCCCAAGCCACTCGAACAGCATCATGAAGGGAAACGCCACCCATCCGGGCACGCCGCCATTCCGGCTGAACATTAGTCCCCAGTTGGCGGCCAGGCTTTCAGACAGGCCGCGCTGCCAGCGGATGCGCTGGGTACGCAGGGTGTTGCGGTCTTCTGGGGCCTCGGTCCAGCAGATCGGGTCGGCCACGAATTCAATATTGTAGGGCTGCTTTTTTTCCCGCAGCACGCGGTGCATGCGCACCACCAGTTCCATGTCCTCGCCGATGGTGTTGGGGCGGTAGCCGCCGGCCATCACCACCACGTCCTTGCGGAACACGCCAAACGCGCCCGAGATGATCAGCATGCCCGAAATGGCCGACCAGCCGAGGCGCCCGAACAGGAAGGCGCGCAGGTACTCCACGACCTGGAACATGGCCCACCAGTTGTCGGGCAGGCCCACGCTGGTCAGAAAGCCGCCGCTGACCTTGCAGCCATTGGCGATGCGGATGGTGCCGCCAGTGGCGACCATGGTCGGGTCATCCAGGAAGGGTCGCACCACGCGCTGCAGACTGTCGCGCTGCAGCACCGAATCGGCATCGACGCCGCAAAACAGCGGGTAGCGCGAGGCGTTGATGCCGGCATTGAGCGCATCGGCCTTGCCGCCATTGACCTTGTCGATCACGCGCAGGTTCG
Organism: Pseudomonadota bacterium; assembly: GCA_040385745.1. Classification (GTDB taxonomy): domain Bacteria; phylum Pseudomonadota; class Gammaproteobacteria; order Burkholderiales; family Burkholderiaceae_D; genus Telluria_A. The sequence goes on along the minus strand of JAZKGU010000094.1, from coordinate 9,278 downwards.
GGTACAGCGCCGACTGGTACACCGCCTTGACGGGCTGGCAGGGAATCTGCACCCGCATCGCCTCGGGAAACGGATGCAGATCGAATTCCTTCTGCAGCGCGGCCAGCGTGCCATCCTTGGAGCCGTCGTTGACCACCACGATCTCGAACTCGGAATAGCTCAACTGCAGCAGCGAACGGATCGAGGGCGCGATGTTGGCCTCTTCGTTATAAGCCGGCACCACGATGCTGATGGGGATTTCAAGCGCACTGTAAGCCTGCGGCAAGTCGTCGAGCAACACCCTGTGCTGGCTGCGCCGCAGTGACGCGATCGCGAACAGGTTGAGCATGATGTAGCCGCCATTGAGCAAAATGAAATAGCAGAACACGAACCAGGTGGCAAATTCAATGACTAAGGGATTCATGCTACCGGCCCTCCTTCGGCCAATACCTGGCGCAGCATGTCGCCGGCAAAACGGTCGGTGGCCTCATGCGCCAGCTGGCGAATTTCGTCCTGTTTGAGGAAGGGCATGGCAGCCAGCGCCTGCGCACAGCGGTAGCGGACCCACCATTCGCGGTCGGACAGCATGCCGATCATGACGGCCACATCGCCGCGCTGGCCGAGACGCCCCAGCGCTTTCGCGGCGTACATGCGCACGCGCCAGTCTTCGTGATCCACCAGCGCCAGCACGCTCTCGCGCAGCGCAGGCGAAGCGGCGCTGCGCAAGGCGCAAATAAGCACTTCGACCGACTCATGGGAAAACAAGTGCAGCAGCTGCGCTGCGGGCAGAAAAATGCGCAGGCCGTCCATTACCTGCAGCAGGCGTGGCAGATGCTCTGGCAGCGTGACCGGCAGCAGCGCGCCCAGCACCGGTTCGCACTCCACGCGCGCCCCCTGCAGCACGGTGACTACTTCGCGAACCGGCCAGGCACTGTTGACGATCAGCTCGGGGGCAATCGAGCGCGCCGCCAGCTGAGGGTCGATCTGCACCAGAGCGATGGTGGCATGAACCGACAGCAGGCGGTCGGGCAGATGCGCCAGGCGCTGCAATGCCTCCACGGCGCTGCGCGAGCCGAGGTGGCGGGCCACCAGGATCGCCAGCAGCTTTTCGCCGCGCCCGCCCTTGGTCAGCATGCGCTGCGTAACCCGGTCCGAGCCCATATCGATGGCCAGCTGGTTGAGGTTCTGGCGGGCGTCGCCGCGCACATTGGCCTGGAAATGCAGCCACAGTTTCAGGAATTCGACTTCGTCGCAGCGGTTCAGGAATTTCGGGCGCTCGGCAGGCAGGCCGGCAAGCACGGCGGTAATCACCGGGCGCCAATGCGCCACCGAGGCTGCGGCGCGGCGGTTGCGCCGCAACAGGCGGATACGCAGACCGACAATTTGCAGGACCAGCAGGACGATCATGACAACGGCAGCAATGCCGATCCAGAACGCCGCGCGCAGAAAGGGGTCGGTAAGCGACTGCCAGATCAAAGTTTATGCTCCGTGTACCTGAGCGGCGGCAGTCTGGCGCAGCATCACAAAGGCCTCACGAAGCGGCGCAGGCGCGCCATCAGTTCATTGGGCTGGAAAGGCTTGACGATATAGTCGTTGGCGCCCGCGTCGAGCGCGCGCACGATGTCAGATTCCATGGTCTTGGCCGTCAACATCACGACCGGCACATCGGCCCACAGGGCCTGGGAACGGATTACGCGCACCAGCTCGAAACCATCGAAAAACGGCAACATCACATCGAGCAGAACCAGCTTGGGACAAGGGTTGCCACCTTCGATGTAAGCGCGCGCAGAACGTCCATCAACACATGCTTCCACATGGTAGCCTTGACGCTCAAGCATGAACCTGAGCAGGTCGCCAATATGCTCGTCGTCTTCAACTACTAGAATGGTTGGCTGGGTAGTAACGTCTGTCATCGTGGAAAGTGTAATGAAAAGCACGGTATAGCGGGAAACATTATAGAGGTAAACAGTCTTGCCGTATGACAGAATCCCGTTCTTCAGTGGGTCGCGCTTTTCTTGTACCTGCTGGTGCGCGATTGGAATACAACAAAACACCGTGCAGGGACCGTGTCGACATACTTTTGCACCATAAGTAGGCGTGTCCATGAGACTAAAGGTCGCGATCGAAGCATGCGTTAGCGGGCATACTGGCAGCCTTTCTTACATCCGAGACAAGCCATGCACGATCAAACAAAACAGCAGGTGCGCGACCTGGCGCACCAGGCCCACGCCCTGACGGAGCGCGCCTACCAGGCAGACCCTGCAGTACGCGGGGATGCCCTGTGGGCAGACAAGCAGCGCATGCTGCTGGCCGATATGGCCCTGCACCTGGTGCAGACCAGCCTGCACGATGGCCCTATCCCCCAGGACAAGTTGCAGAACAACCTCTACGCGATCCTGACGATCTGCGCCCAGTTCATGCCGGACAGGGAGCTGGCCCACTACGCCGAGGCGATGATGGCGCCACGCGAGCCAGGGTGATTTCCATTAGAATTAAGACAATCTAAAGCAATCGGGAGGCGTGATGGACTGCGATGTGTTGACCTTGTCGGGCTTATGGGACTCCGGGTCCCAGCATTGGCAAACGCTCTGGGAGCGCAAGCATCCCGAGTTTAAACGGGTAGCCCACCGCGACTGGAACAACCCAGTCTGCAGCGAATGGGTCAACGAACTCGATGCCGCCATAGCCGATTGCGAAGGGGCGCCCATTTTGGTGGCCCACAGCCTGTCGTGCATGCTGACCGCGCACTGGGCAAGGTCGGGCTCCGACCTGAAAATCGCAGGCGCCTTCCTGGTGGCGCCCAGCGACGTGGAGGCGGCCTCGTTTCCGGTTGATCCCAATGGATTTGTGCCGATCCCCCTGCAAGTGCTGCCCTTTCCCAGCATCGTCATCGCCAGCACCAACGATCCCTTCCTGAGCGTGGAACGTGGCAAGCAGTTTGCCCAAGCCTGGGGCAGCAAGTATGTGGAAATTGGGGAGGCCGGCCATGTCAACGGCGAGAGCGGGTATGGGGAGTGGCCAGAGGGCGAGAAGATGCTGCTCGATTTTTGCGCGCAGCTAAAGAAAGGCTGATTCCGCTACTTGCAGCATACAAAAAAAAGGGGGCTTTCGCCCCCTTTTTGTTTTACTTGCCCGCCGTTGCCAGCAGCATGTCATTGAGCCGCTTGACGAAGCTGGCCGGGTCGCTCAGCGAACCACCCTCAGCCAGCAAGGCCTGATCGAACAGGATGTGCGACCAGTCGTCGAACTTGCCGCTCTCGGCGCTCTCGTATTTGAGGCGCGTCACCAAGGGGTGATTCGGGTTGATTTCGAGGATGGGCTTGGACTCGGGCGCATTCTGACCTGCAGCCTTGAGCATGCGCAGCAGATTCCCCGACAGCTCGTTTTCATCGGCCACCAGGCAAGCTGGCGAATCGGTCAAACGGAAGCTCACGCGCACATCCTTGGCCTTCTCACCCAGCGAGGCTTTCATACGCTCGACCAGTTCCTTGTACGAGGTCTCGGTTTCTTCGTGTTCCTTCTTCTCGGCTTCGTCTTCCAGGCCGCCCAGGTCAAGGCCACCCTTGGCCACCGACACCAGCTCCTTGCCCTCGAATTCGGTCAGGAAGGAGAGCATCCATTCGTCGACGCGGTCGGTCATGAGCAGCACCTCCACGCCCTTCTTGCGGAAAATCTCGAGATGCGGACTGTTTTTCGCGGCGTTGTAGTTATCGCCGGCCACGTAGTAGACCTTGTCCTGGCCTTCCTTCATGCGCCCGATGTAGTCGGCCAGCGACACGGTCTGGTCGGCGTTGTCGTTGGCGGTCGAGGCAAAGCGCAGCAGCTTGGCGATGCGGTCCTTGTTGCCAGCGTCTTCGCCAATGCCTTCCTTGAGCACCTGACCAAATTCTTTCCAGAAGGTCGCGTACTTGTCCTTCTTTTCCTGCTCTTCCGCGTTTGCCAGTTCTTCCAGCATGCCCAGCACGCGCTTGGTCGAGCCCTCGCGGATCACCTTGACGTCGCGCGACTCCTGCAAAATTTCGCGCGAAACGTTCAGGGGCAGGTCGTTCGAATCGATCACACCCTTGATGAAGCGCAGATAGGCCGGCATCAGCTGCTCGGCGTCGTCCATGATGAATACGCGCTTGACGTACAGCTTGATGCCGCCGCGCTTGTTGCGGTCCCACAGGTCGAACGGCGCGTGCGCCGGCACGTACAGGAGCTGGGTGTACTCGCTGCGGCCCTCGACCCGGTTATGGGTGTGGGTCAGCGGCGCCTGGAAGTCGTGCGAGACGTGCTTGTAGAATTCGTCGTACTGCTCCGCGGTGATGTCCGATTTGCTGCGCGCCCACAGCGCGCTGGCCTGGTTGATGGTCTCGAACTCGTCTTTGAGGACGGTGGCCTTGGCCTCCTCGTCCCACTCATCCTTTTGCATCAGGATCGGCAGCGAGATGTGGTCGGAGTATTTGCGGATGATGGACTTGAGCTTCCAGGACGAGAGCAGTTCCTCTTCGCCGGCGCGCAGGTGCAGGATCACGTCGGTGCCGCGGTTTGGCTTTTCGATGGCTTCAACGCTGTAGTCGCCCTCGCCGCCCGATTCCCAGCGCACCCCTTCGGAGGCGTACACGCCGGCGCGGCGGGTTTCGACGGTGATCTTGTCGGCCACAATGAAGCCCGAATAAAAGCCCACCCCGAACTGGCCAATCAGCGCGGCGTCGGCCTGCTGGTCGCCCGAGAGCTTGCCGAAGAATTCCTTGGTGCCCGACTTGGCGATGGTGCCCAGGTGAGAAATGACTTCCTCGCGGCTCATGCCGATGCCGTTGTCGGAAATCGTGATGGTTTTGGCTTCCTTGTCGAAGGTGACCTTGATCTTGAGTTCGTGGTCATTGCCATACAGGGCGTCATTGTTGATCGCCTCGAAGCGCAGCTTGTCGGCCGCGTCGGAAGCGTTCGAAATGAGCTCGCGCAGGAAGATTTCCTTGTTCGAATACAGGGAGTGAATCATCAACTGCAGCAGTTGCTTGACTTCGGCTTGAAATCCAAGGGTTTCTTTTTCGGCAACAGCCATTTTTAGTCCTCGTGTAAAACAGGTTGAACGGATTGGAGCGATGTTGGGACACTGGCCAGTATTTCAAGAGCAGATTTTGCAATGTTCCCCTACCGGATTCATTTCAGTTCGCGTTCCAGGAAGGCCCAGATCGACGGTTCCTGCATGGCAGCCACATTCAGGCGCATCCGGGTCGAGGGCAACTGCTTGGGCGAAAACAGGCTGCCGGGCGCCAGCAACAGGCCCTCGGCCAGCGCGCGCTCGGTCAGCAAATTGGTGTCGCGGCCCGCATCGGCCCACACGAACATGCCCGCCGGGGGCGCCAGGTCCACCTTCAAGCCCACGCTTTCCATCTGGCGCACGGTCCTGGCGCGCACTGCATCGAGGCGCGTGCGCACCCGGTCCACGTGCTTGCGGTACAGGCCTTCGGACAGGATTTTGTAGACCACGCGCTCGCCGATATCGCTGGTGGTGAGCGTGCCGAGCATCTTGCGGTCGCACAGGCGCTGGGCCCACTCCGGCGAAGTGGCGATGAAACCGACGCGCAGATTGGCCGACATCGATTTGGAAAAGCCCCCCAGGTAGATCACGCGCTGCAACTGGTCAAGCGCGGCAAGGCGGGTGGCCGGCTGCACCGCGCTGCCCGGATGCAGGTCGCAATAAATATCATCCTCGACGATGGTAAAGCCGTGCTCCTCGGCGATGCGCAGCACCTGAAAGGCCTTGGCCGCCGACAGCGAGGTGGAGCTGGGGTTGTGCAGCACCGAGTTGATGACGTACAGGCGCGGTTTGTGCAGGGCGGCCATGCGCGCCAGTTCGGCGATGTCGGGACCGTCGGCCAGGCGCGGGATGCCCACCACCTTGGCTCCCAGCGCGGCGAAGGATCCGAACATCAGAAACCAGGCCGGATCGTCGACGAAAATGGTGTCGCCCGGGCGGGTGAATTCGCGCGCCACCAGGTCCAGCGCCTGGGTTACCCCCACCGTGGTCACGATCTGCTCGGGCGCGGCCTCGATTTCGAGCTCGGCCAGCTTGAGCTGGAGCTGCTGGCGCAGCGGCAGAAAGCCTTGCGGTGCGCCGTAGTTCATCAGCGACATGGGATTCTGGCGGCTGATTGCGCGCAGTGCATTGGCCACCTGCTGCCCGTCGAGCCAGTCCACCGGCAGCACGCCCGATCCGGGCATTTGCTGGTGCGGCACCTGGCGGAACATGTTCCGGATCAGCCAGACCACGTCGAGCGGCTTGGGGTCGCTGCCCGCGCGCGGTTCCACCGCAGGAGCGCCACTGGCCGAGCGTTCGCCCAGGTTCAGCGGCGAGCGCTCGCGCACAAAAAAGCCGGCGCCTCGGCGCGATTCAACATAGCCCTTGGCCACCAGCCGGTCATAGCTGGCCACCACCGTAAAGGCGGAGACGCCGTGCGTGGCGGCGAACTGGCGAATCGAGGGCATGCGGGCGCCACCGCGCAGGACCTTGTCGTCGATCCGGCTTGCCACCGAGCGCACTATCTGCTCGATCAGCGTCTCGCCGGAGCCGCGCGAGAGCAGCGTCACAAACGGCGCCACAATGCGCTCGCCTGCAGGAATTCTTGTATTGGTCATATCACCGTCACAGTGAGTCAATCTATCGGGCAAAGTGTACTGGGACTGTACTGGGTTTTCAGATTAGCATACACCTATCGTCCCGCCAAAGAAAGTCCGCCATGCAGCTGCCCACCCTCGCCGAACTCGACGCCGCAGCGCAGTGCGTGTACGCCGCCATGCCCGCCACGCCGCAGTATTCGTGGCCCTTGTTGAACGCGGCCCTGGGCGCCGAAGCCTGGGTCAAGCACGAGAACCACAGCCCGGTCGGGGCTTTCAAGGTGCGCGGTGGACTGGTCTACATGGCAGCGCTGAAGCAGCGCGAACCAGAGCTGAAGGGCGTCATCGCGGCCACCCGCGGCAATCATGGCCAGTCGGTGGCGTTTGCCGCCGCCCGCCACGGCCTCAAGGCCACGGTCCTGGTCCCGCGTGGGAACAGTGTCGAGAAAAACGCCGCCATGCGCGCCCTCGGCGCTGAACTGATCGAGTACGGCAGCGACTTTCAGGAGTGCCGCGAATACGCCCAGGCGATGGCCGAACGCGAGGGACTGCACATGGTGCCGTCCTTTCATGAAGACCTGGTTGCAGGCGTGGCCACGGGCTGGCTCGAACTGTTTCGCGCCCAGCCCGAACTGGACCTGGTGCTGGTCACGATCGGCCAGGGCTCCGGGATATGCGCGGCGATTGCGGCGCGCCAGGCGCTGGGCCTGAACATGAAGATCGTTGGGGTGGTGTCGAGCCACGCGCCGGCCTATCAGCTGTCGTTCCGGGCGCGCCGCAGCATCGCCGCCCCGGTCACCACCGTGCTGGCCGACGGCCTGGCCTGCCGCCAGCCTGATCCAGCTTCGCTGTCGCTGATTCTCGAGTTCGTCGACGACGTGATTGACGTCACCGACGACGAGATCGCGCGCGCCATGCGCCTGTACTACCGCAGCACCCACAACCTGGCCGAGGGCGCGGGCGCAGGCGCGCTGGCCGGAGCCATGCAGCTGCGCGAACGGGGCCTGCCCGCCGGACTGAAAATCGGTCTGCCGCTCAGTGGCGGCAACGTCGACGCCGATCTGTTTCGCCACATCCTGCAGGGGCCATGATGATGCATAGCGCAGCGATCCCTGCCCGTAGCGGCCTGTCCGACGAAACTGCCGGCATGCTGCTCGGGCTGGTGGGAGTGGCCATCTTCGGCTTCACCTTTCCGTTCACGCGGCTGGCCGTGGCCGAAATGCCGCCGGTGTTCGTGGCTCTGGGGCGCGCGCTGGCCGCCGCCATGCTGGCCGGCGTCTGGCTGGGCTGGACCCGCGCCGTGCTGCCGCCGCGCGCTGCGCTGCTGCCCCTGGCGCTGGTGGCGGGCGGCTGCGTGATCGGCTTTCCGCTCCTGACCTCGCTCGCGCTGCGCACCCTGCCCGCCTCCCACGGCGCGGTGCTGGTCGGGATCCTGCCGCTCGCAACTGCCGCTTTTTCCGCGCTGCGCGGACACGAAAAGCCCTCACCCGGCTTCTGGATCATGGCCTTAACCGGCTCGGCGCTGGTGGTCGGCTTCGCACTGCACCAGAGCGGCGGCAGCTTTCATCCCGCCGATCTGATGATGTTCGGCGCGGTGGTGCTGGCCGCCGTCGGCTATACCGAAGGCGCGCGCCTGTCGCAGTCCATGGGCGGCATGGCTGTCATCAGTTGGGCCCTGGTGCTGGCCGCGCCGGTTCTGGGGCCCGTGCTGCTGTGGGTCTCGTGGCCCGACCTGGGCGCCATCGCCGCGGCGAGTGCCAAGGCCTGGGTGGGGTTCGCCTACGTGTCGGCCTTTTCGATGTTCTTGGGCTTCTTTTTCTGGTACGGCGGCATGGTGCGCGGCGGGATCGCCCGGGTCGGCCAGGTTCAGCTGGTGCAGCCCTTCATCACCCTCATCGGCGCCTGGCTGATGCTCGACGAAAAGCTGGCCCCATCGCACTTTTTGTTCGCTCTGGCCGTCATTACAGTGGTGGCAGTCGGACGAAAAATGCAGATTAAACGATAAAGCGTGTCGCAATTCCGATAAGCATGCCGGCGCTGACGGGATTACAATACTGACCTTGTTCACATGATTGCGAGAATCCACATGTCCGTCTACGATAAGCTTTCCTCCCTCGGTATCACGCTCAATGCGCCAGCCGTACCTGCTGCTGCCTACGTCATGTACGTGCAAACCGGGAATCTGGTATTCCTGTCGGGCCATCTGGCCAAGAATGCGGACGGCTCTATCATCGTCGGCAAGCTGGGGCAGGATGTCACGACCGAACAGGGCCAGCAAGCAGCGCGCAAGATCGCCGTGGACCTGATGGCCACCCTGCAAGACGCCTGCGGCGGCGACCTGAACAAGGTCAAGCGCATCGTCAAGGTCCTCAGCCTGGTCAATTCCACGCCAGACTTTGCCGAACACCACCTCGTCACCAATGGCTGCTCCGAGCTGCTGGGCGAAGTATTTGGCGATGCCGGCAAGCACGCTCGCTCGGCCTTCGGCGTGGCCGCGATTCCGCGCGGCGCCTGCGTTGAGATCGAAATGATCGTCGAATTGGCTTAAAACAAGATCCGGACGGCTCTTACCCAGGGCCGTCCAAAGCCGGCCCGCTTACAAAGCGTGCTCTATAATGGCCAAGTACCCGCGCGGCCCCTTTTCTCTGTGAGACCAGCATGAAAATTGAAAATCCAAACCCGATCGAGTGGCGTTT
>JAZKGU010000093.1:0-22202 GCA_040385745.1 Pseudomonadota bacterium | reverse complement strand
GCCACATCACCGCGCCCGAGTGCCGCCAGTACCTGCTGCGCCAGGCCTTCGAAGAAGCCATCCACACCCACGCTTACCAGTACATCGTCGAGTCGCTGGGCCTGGATGAAGCCGAGATCTTCAACGCCTACAACGAAGTCAAGTCGATCCGCGACAAGGACGAGTTCCTGATTCCGTTCATCAATACGCTGACCGATCCGGCCTTTACTACCGGCACCATTGAAAACGACCAGAAGCTGCTCAAGTCGCTGATCGTGTTCGCCTGCCTGATGGAAGGCCTGTTCTTCTACGTCGGCTTCACCCAGATCCTGGCGCTGGGCCGCCAGAACAAGATGATGGGCGCGGCCGAGCAGTACCAGTACATCCTGCGCGACGAATCGATGCATTGTAATTTCGGCATCGACCTGATCAACACGATCAAGATGGAAAATCCGCTGCTGTGGACGCCTGCCTTCAAGGAAGAGATCAAGCAGCTGTTCCTCAAGGCCGTCGATCTCGAGTACGCCTATGCCGAAGACACCATGCCACGCGGCGTGCTGGGTCTGAACGCCACCATGTTCAAGGGCTACCTGCGCTTCATCGCCAACCGCCGTGCCCAGCAGATCGGCCTGGAAGCGCTGTTTGCCCAGGAAGAAAATCCATTCCCATGGATGAGCGAGATGATTGACCTCAAGAAAGAGCGTAATTTCTTCGAGACGCGCGTGACCGAGTACCAGACCGGCGGCGCACTGAACTGGGAGTAATCCTGGATCAGTAAAGGGGCTCTGCCAGAAACCCAGCGACGCAATTCGCTGGGTTTTTTCATGGGCGAGTCTTTTTTTCTGGGCTTTTCATTCCCGAAGCGCTACTCTCCTCAGACTCAATAAGGAGCGTAATGATGCGACGTCTGTTAATAGCGGTAACCCTGATGCTGGCCAGTCATTTGTGCGCAGCTGCGGGCAGCAATCCCACCTTGACCAAGCTGTTTGCCGACGAATGGGAGCGCGGCCTGCGCGACGTTCCCGAGAACGCCAGCTATATGGGCGATACGCGCTTCAATGACCGCTGGTCCGACATGAGTATGCGCGCCATTGCCGCCAGCGCGGCGGCCGATAAAGCGGCGCTGGCGCGGCTGCAAAAGATCAGCCGCAAGACCCTGTCCGCGGCCGACCGGCTCAACTACGACACCTTCGAATGGCAGTTGAAGCAGTCCATAGCGCGCCAGCAGTTCAAGGAATACCTGACGCCAATCGGAATGGCGGGCGGCGTGCAGACGCTCGATAATATGGCCCAGCTCCTGCCTTTCAAGACCGAGAAGGACTTCCGCGACTGGCTGGCCCGCCTGGCGGCCTTGCCGGTACTGGTCGACCAGAACATCGTGCTGATGGAGGAGGGGATCAAGGCTGGGCTGACGCCGCCCGCGGTGCTGATGCAGCGCGTGAGCAAACAGATAGCCCGTCAGGCCGGCGGCGCTGCCTACGCCAGTGCTTTCTATCAGCCTTTCCGGAACATGCCCGACACCCTCTCGGAACGGCAAAAGGCAAGCCTGCGCAACGATGCAGTGCAGGTGATCGGCGACAAGGTGATCCCTGCCTTTGCCAAGCTTGGCAAGTTCTTCGATACCGTGTACCTGCCAAAGGCGCGCACGACCATCGGGGCTGCGGCTCTGCCGAACGGCAAGGCTTACTATGACTTCCTGGCCGCCAACTTCACCACCACCACACTCAGCGCCGACGCCATCCATGACGTCGGCCTGGCCGAAGTGGCGCGCATCCGTGCGCGTATGGAAGAGGTCATGCGCGAGACGGGTTTCAAGGGAACGCTCCCCGAATTCTTTACTTTTCTGCGCAGCGACGCGCGCTTTTTTCACAAGAGCGGCGCCGACCTGCTGCTGGCCTACCAGGCCATGAGCAAACGGATCGATCCGGAGCTGGTGAAGGTGTTTTCGGTGCTGCCTCGGCTGCCGTATGGCGTGCGCGCGATCCCCGACAATATCGCGCCGGACACCACCACCGCGTATTACCAGCCTGGATCGACCGACGGCAAGCGCGCCGGCTTTTATTACGTCAACCTGTTCAAGCCCGAGACCCGTCCCACCTGGGAAATGATGGCCTTGTCCTTGCACGAGGCAGTTCCTGGGCACCACTTCCAGTTCGCGCGTGGCATGGAGCTGGGCGAGCAGCCGATGTTCCGCAAGACCGCCTACTTCGTTGCTTACAGCGAGGGCTGGGGCCTGTACGCCGAACAGCTCGGCTACGAGATGGGCCTGTATACGGATCCCTATGACAAATTCGGCCAGCTTACCTACGAGATGTGGCGCGCGGTCCGGCTGGTGGTCGACACGGGCATGCATGCCAAGGGCTGGAGCCGGCAGCAGGCTATCGACTATTTCAAGGCCAATGCGCCCAAGACCGAACAGGATATCGTCAATGAGATTGACCGCTATATCGGCTGGCCGGGCCAGGCGCTGGCTTACAAGATCGGCCAGTTGAAGATCTCGGAACTGCGCAAGCGTGCCAGCGATGCACTCGGCGCGCGCTTCGACCTGCGCGCGTTCAACGACGAAGTTGTCGGCACCGGTTCGATTCCACTGGGTGCGCTCGAGCTGCATATCCAGGACTGGATCAAGCGCCAGGCTGCCCGCAAATAGGCACCATCCGCTGGCCGTGCCTCAGGCCCCGGTCAATACCTCAAGCAGGGCCCGCGCCGCTGCCGACAGGCGCCGGCGCTCAGTGTAGATCAGGGAAAAGGGTCGCGTGCGGCCAGCATGCTGGGGCAGCAGTTCGACCAGTGCGCCGCGCGCGATCTTGTCCCTGAGGATGAAATCGAAACTCTGGCACAGTCCCAGGCCAGCTTCGGCCAGCGATACCACACCGAGCACGTCGTCGGTGACCTGGGTCGCGGACTCGGGCGTCCAGTCGTGCGCGTGGCCGTCGCGCATGAACTGCCAGGCGACAGGGCGACCGGTACTCGGCAGCAAAAAGGACAGGCAATCGTGCTCTTCGAGTTCGTCCAGCGACTCGGGCGTGCCCCTGCGCTGAAGGTAGGCCGGCGCACAGGCGAGGGTAAGCGGGGCATCCATGAGCTTGCGCGCCACCATGCTGCTGTCCTTCAACACTCCCTGGCGAATGGCGAAGTCGAAGCCCTCGGCCGCCAGATCCACGTTGCGGTTGGTGATGTTCAGGTCGATCCTGACGTTCGGATACTGCCGTGCGAAGCCATGCAGGAGCGCGGGCAGGCGATAGTGGCCGAAGGTGGTCGGCGCGGTCAGCGCAACCCGGCCCGACACCTGATCCGGATCGCTCTGCAGGCTGCGCTCTGCATCTTCGATCTGGCCCAGGGCCGCGCGGGTCTGTTCGAGGTAGCTGCGGCCGGCGTCGGTCAAGCCGATGCTGCGCGTGGTACGGCGCAGCAGCTGGCAGCCCAGGCGCGCTTCGAGCCGTGCCAGGGCGCGGCTGATGACCGATGCCGTGGTCGACAAATGGACTGCGGCAGCGGTCAGGGAACCACGTTCGACCACATTGATGAAGGTCTCCACATCGCCAAGGTGATCGAATTTTCTGGTCATCATTGCCTCTCAGGTCTTAATGATTTGGTTTGCCGATAGTTTATCTTCTTCGGTAGATTGAATAAAGTGGCAACTCACCCCTAGCCTGGAGCCACTAGCATGAAAACAGTCCTCACTACTTTTGCCGCCGCGGCGATTTCGCTGACCGCCCTCACTGCCGATGCAGCCAATGTGCTGGTCGTTCTGTCCGATGCACACAGCCTTGAACTGAAGGATGGCAAGCGCTTTGCTACCGGCTTCTACCTCAATGAGCTGATGCAGCCTGTCAAGTTGCTGCGCGATGCCGGCCACCAGCTCACCTTCGCCACCCCCTTGGGAAAGACCCCGGCGGTGGACAAGAACTCGGTCGACGCCATGTACTTCGGCGGCGATCGCCAGGCACTGGCAGTGCACAGCAAGCTGCTGGATGAATTGCGCATCACCGATGCCAGCGCGTCGGCAGTGGTCAGTCTCGACGAGATCGAACGGCGCGGCTATGGCCGCTACGACGCCGTGTACATTCCAGGTGGCCACGCCCCCATGCAGGATTTGCTGACCAGTCCGAAGCTGGGCAAATTGCTGCGGGCATTCCATGCCGCCGCCAAACCGACCGCCTTGGTTTGCCATGGTCCGATTGCCTTGATGGCGGCCATGGACGATGCACCTGGGTACGCCCGCAAGCTGGCAGGCCAGCAGACCGTGGCAGTGCCCAACTGGATCTACAAAGGCTACCAGGTGACGGTGTTTAGCAATGTCGAGGAAGAGGCCTCCAAGGCCCAGCTCAACGGTGGTCAAATGAAGTTCTATCCGCAGAGCGCGCTCGAGCAGGCTGGCCTGCGCTTCAGCGCAGCCGCCATGTGGCAGCCGCATATGGTCGTGGACCGCGAACTGATCACCGGGCAAAATCCAGCGTCGGCGCCATTGGTCGGTGAAGAACTCAAACGCAGGCTGGCGACGATCAAGTAAAAACAGCAGCTCTGTTTTTTTGAGCGCGCTTGATAGCCGAATTCGACGACGAATTGTGGGCTTGGAGTGCGCGATTGTTTTTGTTTGCTCGACGATTTTCGCGAACGCGTTGTTCATCACGCGAAGTTGTGGAAAAATCCCAACGCTTTCTTCACGCGTGCGCACGCGTCATCGAATATTTTTTTCTAGTCTGTCATGCGCTCGAGTGTCGACGCGCGGATGCTATCGAGAGCGTCCGCGAACGCAGTTTAGGCGCGCCACTTTCGCGCCATTTTTCTGGCGCGCTGCGCACGACCAGGTCGTTCATGCGTGCGTCCGGTTGGTCGTGGACGCACGCAATTTGATGCCCCACTTTGCTGTACTCGGCGCCGGAAAATCTGCGTGCAGAGGACCCTTCACGAGGTCTCGAACGCGCGCTATTCGGGGCAGTATGCCGCGACGATGCATGCCACCTGTGCTTACGCGCGCTGTCCACCCGACAGCTTCGCAATGCGTCTGAGCGCATGCGCACGCACCGCTTTGCCTGCCGCATTGAGCGTGCTGTTGTGCTCGAAAGCGAAGTCTCAAAAAACTTGGCGCGAAATTTTTTCGTAACGAATCAATGCATTGCAAATGCGATGTCGAATTGCGCAAGCCGCGCGGCAATAAAAATCGGTGGAAGAGCGAGCGCTGTTTTGCGCGGCGCAGTTCATGCCGCGCGCTGCCGATCCTGTGTCGACTACACGCTTGGCGCGAGCATTGCGCGTTCGCGGAGCCGCGCAAATCGACGCTACCAGTTGGACCGATTCGGGTGGCGAAGGACGGACCTGCGCGACCTGCGCCGCGCGCAAAAAATCGCGGCGCGCGAGCGCGAAAAAACGCGCCTAGCATCGCGCGGTGTGCGCAGAAAAAAATCGCGCGCGTCGTGCGTGCAATGCACGCGCCGCGGCGCGAAAATCAGGACATGGTGATCGCGCGATTTGCGTTTTGAAGAAGTCCTTATGTGCGTTGGGCGCGCTTCACGCAAAAAAACTTTGTCGAATCTGCGTGTACCCGTTGCGCACTGACAAGGTTTTCGTGTACTTTACGTGATTGAATTTGTCAAAACGTGAACGCAAGTTTTTTTAAAGCGCGCGACGACAAAATGACCGAACAAAATGGGACGCTGATTCAAACGGATATGCATTTAAACTTCACGAAAAAAACAAGCCGCACTGCCTGATTCTGTTCAGGCATGGCGGCTTTTTCTTTTCGGGTTAGTGCAGGTCGGGGATGTGAACAGCGCACTGGAACACCGTATTTGTCGTCGGTTTGATCGATGACTGAAGCTGAAGTGCTGCAGAAGTGAGGAGCTGCAGCAGTTCAGCTGGTGCCGAATTCATTAGCATAAACAGGGAACACGTTTGTGCCGATGAATAATTCGCCTGACCTCGTTACGGGTCGGACGGGTTTTAATCTTGTAGCGTGATTTTTTCCCATCGCAGATGAAGGAGAACCCAAATGGCAACAGCCGCTAAGAAACCAGCAGCAAAAAAGCCAGCCGCGAAAGCAGCTGCCTCGAAGACCGACGCTAAGAAAAAGGTCGTAGCCAAGCCAGCAGCGAAAGCTGCAGCAAAGCCGGCCGCTAAGCCAGCAGCCAAGAAAGCCGCAGCCAAGCCAGCAGCCAAAAAAGCTGCAGCAAAGCCAGCAGCGAAGAAGGCCGCAGCAAAGCCAGCAGCAAAGCCAGCAGCCAAGAAGGCTGCAGCCAAGCCAGCAGCAAAGCCAGCAGCTAAGAAAGCCGCAGCAAAGCCAGCAGCCAAGAAGGCAGCAGCAAAGCCAGCAGCCAAGAAAGCCGCAGCAAAGCCAGCAGCAAAGAAGGCAGCAGCAAAGCCAGCAGCCAAGAAAGCCGCAGCCAAGCCAGCAGCAAAGAAGGCAGCAGCAAAGCCAGCAGCAAAAAAGGCAGCAGCTAAGCCAGCAGCAAAGGCAGTCGCCAAGAAACCAGCAGCATCTAAAGCAGCAGCAAAGCCAGCAGCCAAAAAAGCCGCAGCCAAGCCAGCAGCAAAGAAGGTGGCGGCTAAGCCAGCAGCAAAAAAGCCAGTTAAGGCTGCGGCTTCCAAGCCAGCAGCCGCTGCACCTGCAGCCAAGCCAGCCATGAAAAAAGCAGCAGCCCCTAAGAAGGCAGCCGCTCCAAAGGCAGCAGCACCGAAGCCAGCAGCTCCTGCACCAGCACCAGCAGCAGCGGCTCCAGCACCGGCGCCAGCAGCAAAAACGGCTTTGGCTCCAGCAGCAGCATGGCCTTTCCCGACCAGCAGCCGTCCGTAACAGGCAGGCTGTGCCTGGATAAGGCAAAATACCGCTGTGTGATAAGTTTCACACAGCGGTTTTTTTTTAAGGAGTCGGTGTGTTATTCGGAATTCTTCAGATTATCGTCAACGCCATCGCGACCATCCTGGGCGGCGTTTTACTACTGCGTTTCTGGATGCAGGCCATCCGCGTGCGCCCGCCGCAGTCGGTAGGGCAGTTCACGTTCACGCTGACGGACTGGCTTGTGCGCCCATTGCGCCGCCTGGTGCCGGGCGTGGGCGGCTATGACTGGGCCAGCCTGATCGGCGCAATCCTGGTCATTGCGCTGGCCACCACCATTTACTTCGTGGTCGGGCTGCCGGCCGAAGGGGTCGCGCTGCTGACCTTGTACCGCATCATCAACTGGATACTCTACGGCTTCATGTTCCTCATGATCATTGAGGCAGTCTTTAGCTGGGTTAATCCGCATGCGCCCATGGCGCCCTTCATACGCGCCCTCAACGAGCCGCTGCTGCGTCATTTGCGCCGCCTGGTGCCACCGATGGGCGGGATCGACTGGTCGATGCTGGTCGCTCTGATCCTGATTCAGATCTTCCGCGTGGTGCTTAACGGCGTGTTCCCGCGCTATATCGTCGATCTATGACACGCAGCTGGTGTGTGGCGCTGCCCGCCGGTGTCCGGCTGGCGGTGCTCATCACCCCGAATGCAAAGAAAACCGAAGTCGTCGGCGTGCTCGACGACGCGCTCAAGCTGCGATTGCAGGCCCAGCCCATCGAAGGCAGGGCCAATGAAGCGCTCATTAAATATCTGGCCGGTGTTCTGTCGGTCCCGCGCAGCGCGCTGACGATTACCCACGGACATACCAGCAGGAAGAAGCTGGTGGAGGTGGCGTCAGGGAGCCTGACGCCGGAACAGGTGGAGCGGGCGCTGCTGGGCACCCGGTCCGGCGCAGACTGACTAGTAGCGGTAGCCGAAGGCGGCTTCGAACCGGTCGGCGATCTCGGCTGCGCTGGCTACGTGGTTTTGACCGCCCTGGTGGGCAATCTTGATTGATCCCATCAGGCTGGCCAGGCGACCCGTCGTTTCCCAATCATAGCCGTTGACGATGCCAAACAGCAGGCCGGCGCGGAAGGCGTCGCCGCAACCGGTCGGGTCGACCACGGCGCTGGCGGGCACGCAGGGAATTTCGTGGCGCGCGCCGTTGGCGTAAATTTCCGATCCCTTGTCGCCACGCGTGACGATCAGCGCTTCGAGCCGGCTGGCAATATCAGCCAGGCTCAGACCGGTGCGATCCATCAGCATCTCGAATTCATAGTCGTTGGCGGCAACGTAGCTGGCCTGGTCGATGAACGTGATCAGTTCGGCGCCGCTGAACATGGGCAGTTGTTGTCCCGGGTCAAACATGAACGGGACATTGAGCGCTGCGCAGTCCTTCGCGTGCTTGATCATGCCGTCGCGCCCGTCCGGGGCGATGATGGCCACGCGCAAGGCGCCGCAATCGGCCACGTTGTTCTCGTGCGAGAACTGCATGGCGCCAGGGTGGAAGGCGTTGATCTGATTGTTGTCCAGGTCGGCGGTGACAAAGCACTGCGCGGTGTAGGCGTGGGCAATCTTGCGGATGGCGCGGGTGGAGATGCCGAGCGACTCGAAGCGCTCCAGGTACTCGCCACCGTCCTGGCCAATGGTCGCCATGATCAGCGGATCGCCGCCGAGCATATTGAGGTTGTACGCAATATTGGCCGAGCAGCCGCCATATTCGGTACGCAGGGTTGGCACCAGGAAGGACACATTGACCTTGTGCAGCTGGTCAGCCAGCAAAGTTTCGCCAAACCGTCCGTCGTACTGCATGATCTTGTCGAACGCGAGCGATCCGCAGATCAGGGTGGTCTTGGTCATGGTGCGCCTTTTAGGGGTAGAAAATCGCAGTATGGAAGCCGGAAGCTTTCACCTGCTTGAGTTCGAAATAGATTTTGATGGGTTGTTCCGAGCGCGCTGCAAAGCCTTTGGCCGGGGTCACGTTTTGCGGCAGATATTGCGCGGGGGTGAATACGCGCCGTACCTGCGGCTTGTCGTTGGCATCCTTGAGTTCGAGCTCGATATGCGGCCAGGCCTGGGTCAGCCCGCTTTCATTGCGCAGCAGGAGAGTGAGAACCAGGTTGCCGTTCGGCATAGTCTGGAGTTCGCTGGTCTCGATCGCCAGGTCGTCGATTTGCGAAGGAAGCTGGACTTTGCAGCGCAGCAGGGCGCAGGTGGCTAGCACCGTGGGCTTGAGGGTCGGATATTTCGCGACCAGTACGTTGCCAAACACGATGATCGATTGCGCAGCCAGCGCCAGCAGCAGGATGAAGGAGCCAACACCCATGATCAGCGTGCGTCTGCGTCCAGCTTCTTCCTTTTCACGCGCCAGGCGCACGAATTCGGGTTCGTCAGTTTCGTACTCTTCGTCGGCCGATGGGGCGAGGGCTTCGGGCGCGGCGGGCGTCACATCGTCGGAGCCGGCCGATGCGCGCAGCAGCGGCAAGGGGGCCGCTTCCAGGTCGCGGTCGAGCGCGGCTGCGACTTCGTCCAGGTCAATGTTCTCGACTGGGGGGACGTCGTCGATGTCGGCTACCGACAGCTCGCTGTCATCTTCCTCGGCGATGGCTGGCTCGGCCTTGCTCTGCTGTTGAGCGTCGGGTGCAAGTTCCAGCGCGGCCGCTTCGACCGGGTCGCTGTCCTGCTCGGGGAAGGTGTCCTGGCTGAGGTCGAAATCGAGCACATACGGGTGAGTGGGCGGGGCACTGTCCGCCTCCGCGCCGGCAAGCTCCTGCGCCGCTTCCGGTTCAGGCTGCGCTTCGGGCTCATGGACGGCGGAGACCTCGGGCTGAAACGCGGCCTCAGGCTGGTGTTCGAGCTCGGGTTCCGGGGCAAGCTGGGCCGAGTTGGTTTTGGCGATGGCGTCCAGATCGACCAGCGCTGCATTGCCGTCGAAGACCTGGCTGCACGTGCCGCAGCGAACAATGCCCCCACGCAGTTTCAACTGATCGGCAGCAACCCGAAAAGTTGTATTGCAGTGGGGGCATTTGGTGGCGAGCGCCATGCGTTTATTGACCGCGTGCGGGTGGAGCGCTGTCGCTGCCAAGCCGCCCGTGCAGAGCGACCCAGCCATCCTGTTCGGCCCAGACACCGAGCTGGATGAAGGGGGCGTAGGCTTGCGCCACTTCCTCGGCCTGGCGCGCCAGCACGCCCGACAGCACCAAGGCGCCACCGGGCGCTACCCGACCGGCCAGCATCGGCGCCATCAGCTTCAAGGGGCTCGACAAAATGTTAGCCACCACGATGTCGAAACGGCCGCTCGCATGTTGCGCATTGGCGGACGCTGCGAAGTCGTTGGGCAGGTAGTAATCGATCTGGCAGTGATTGCGCGCGGCGTTGTCGCGTGCCGATTCGATCGCCTGGGGATCGATGTCGACGCCGGCCACATCGCCCGCGCCCATTTTTTTGGCGACCATGGCCAGGATGCCGGAACCGCAGCCGTAGTCCAGGACCGTCTTGCCTGGGGCAGGATGCGCTTCCAGCCACTCCATGCACAGGCGCGTGGTCGGATGGCTGCCGGTACCGAAGGCCAGACCAGGATCGAGTTCGAGAATCAGGGCGTCCGGGTCGGGCGCCTCGTGCCAGCTCGGCACTACCCAAATGTTTTTGCCGATGTGAATTGGCGCGAACTGCGATTGGGTCAGGCGCACCCAGTCCTGATCCGACACGTCGCGCACGCTAAAGCGCGGACTGGCGGCGAGGCCGATGGCCGCCGCCGCTTCCGCGACGATGGCTGCCTGGTCGGCATCGACATCGGTCAGCGCCACCACGCGGCTGTGGTCCCATGCGGCTTCGGTCGGCTCCATGCCAGGTTCGCCGAACATCGGCTTTTCCTGGTCGGTGCCTTCGTCGGCGTCCTCGACAGAAACGGACAGGGCGCCCGCTTCCATCAAGGCATCGGACAGGGCCTCGGCGTGGTCACGCGCGATCTCGATGACAACTTCCGTCCAACTCATACTGCGGCCTTGGATTCCGATTTGTTGGCAATGCTCGGGCCCTTGGGCAGATCCGGCTTGGCAGCCAGCTTTTGCTCGAGGTAGTGAATATTGGTGCCGCCTTCAATAAAGCGCGCATCGATCATCAGTTCGCGATGCAGCGGAATATTGGTGAGGATACCCTCAACCACCATTTCGGACAGCGCAATTTGCATGCGCTTGATGGCCTGGTCGCGCGTGGCGCCGTAGGCAATCACTTTGCCGATCATCGAATCGTAATGCGGCGGCACGTAATAGCCGGCGTAAGCGTGCGAGTCGACCCGAATGCCGGGGCCGCCCGGCGCGTGCCAGGACACGATGCGCCCTGGCGAGGGGGTGAACTTGAACGGATCTTCGGCATTGATGCGGCACTCGACGGCGTGGCCCGAGAGCATAATGTCGCGCTGGCGGAAACGCAGTTTTTCGCCGGCGGCGATGCGGATCTGCTCCTGCACGATGTCGATGCCGGTGATCATTTCGGTGACCGGATGCTCGACCTGCACGCGCGTGTTCATCTCGATGAAATAGAACTCGCCGTTTTCGTACAGGAATTCGAAGGTGCCGGCGCCGCGGTAGCCGATCTTGCGGCAGGCTTCGGCGCAGCGGTCGCCGATCTTTTCGATCAGCTTGCGCGGAATGCCCGGCGCCGGCGCTTCTTCGATCACCTTCTGGTGGCGGCGCTGCATGGAGCAGTCGCGCTCGCCCAGCCAGACGGCGTTCTTGTGTTCGTCGCAGAGAATCTGGATTTCCACGTGACGTGGATTTTCCAGGTACTTCTCCATATAGACTTCAGGGTTGTTAAAAGCACTCCCCGCTTCAGTCTTGGTCATGGCCACTGCATTGAGCAGTGCGGCCTCGGTATGGACCACGCGCATGCCGCGTCCGCCGCCACCGCCGGCCGCCTTGATAATGACAGGATAGCCCACGCGGCGCGCGGTCTGGATGATTTCCTTCGGGTCGTCCGGCAGGGCACCATCCGAACCGGGCACGCAAGGCACGCCGGCGCGGATCATGGCCTGCTTGGCCGAGACCTTGTCGCCCATCAGGCGGATCGATTCGGAGCGCGGGCCGATGAAGACAAAGCCGGATTTTTCCACGCGTTCGGCGAAGTCGGCGTTTTCGGACAGAAAGCCGTAGCCTGGGTGAATCGCTTCGGCATCCGTGACTTCGGCCGCGCTGATAATAGCGGGCATGTTCAGATAGCTCAGCGAGGATTGGGCCGGACCGATGCAGACCGACTCATCGGCCAGCTTGACGTACTTAGCGTCCTTGTCGGCCTCGGAGTGCACCACGACAGTCTTGATGCCCATCTCGCGGCACGCGCGCTGGATGCGCAGCGCGATCTCGCCGCGATTGGCAATGAGGATTTTTTCGAACATGGATCGATCAGCCAATCACAAACAGTGGTTGACCGAATTCGACCGGCTGGCCGTTATCGACCAGAATCTTGGTCACGACGCCCGAAATGTCGGAGTCGATTTCGTTGAGCAGCTTCATGGCTTCGATGATGCACAGGGTTTCGCCTTCTTTAATGGCCGAGCCTACTTCAACGTAAGCGGCCGAGCCTGGCGAAGACGAACGGTAGAAGGTGCCGACCATGGGCGACTTGACGATGTGACCGGTAGGTTCGGCGACCACGGCCACGGGGGCGGCGGCGGGGGCGGGGTTGACGGGCGCGCCCTGGGCGGGAGCTTGATACTGCTGCATGTTTTGCGGCTGCATCATGACCATCTGGTTTTGCGGGATTGCGGACGACTTGACGATACGTACCTTGCTTTCGCCTTCGGTTACTTCCAGTTCAGCGATGTCGGACTCGGCGACCAGGTCGATCAAGGTCTTCAGTTTTCGTAAATCCATGTGAAACCCCTAGGAATTATTTTGATTGTATGGTTGCGGCGTCGCCCGGATAAAAGCGTAACCGCGCAATTGCTTGAAGATGCCAGGAGATTAACGCTTTTCCAGCGCGAAGTCGATGGCAAAACGATATCCTTCAGTGCCGAGCCCGCAGATGGTCCCGACCGCGATGGATGACAAGAAAGAATGGTGGCGAAACGCTTCCCTTTGGTGGACATTAGAAATATGCACCTCGATAAAGGGAATCGCGACACCGGCCAGAGCGTCGCGCAAGGCGACGCTGGTATGGGTCAAGCCACCCGGATTGATGACGATAGCATCGATGCCTTCGCTTTTGGCAGCATGGATACGGTCGATCAGTGCTCCTTCGTGGTTACTCTGAAAGCATGCAAGCGTCGCGCCCGCTGCGCTGGCCTGGGCCGTCGCGGCGTTTTCGATGTCGGCCAGGGTAGCCCTGCCATACACCTCTGGCTCGCGGGTCCCCAGCAGATTCAGGTTGGGGCCGTTGAGCAGCAGTAGCTTTTTTGCCATGTGAGAACCGATTTACGCGAAAGTCACGCATTTTGCCGCCAACTGCGTGCATTGGCAAGCGATAAAAATTGCACGGTAGTACGTTTTTTTGCTTTACGGACGCTGCAGCCGCAGATTTTCAGCTACGCATTGATAGATTGTCACAAACTCATACATACGCCGCGGGCGCGTGCAAGCTGAGCGACCGCAGCCATCCCGTTACGATTTGAGCGCGGCTAGGTCGGCTTTGAGTTCGTCGAACTTCAAGCGGCCCAGATATGTCTTCTTGACCTGACCGTCAGCGCCAATCAAGACGGTATAGGGCAGACCGCCAGCCTTGTTGCCGAAGTCGCGCGCCAGTTCCGTGCCGCTCAAGCCGGCTACATACAGGGGATAGGAAATCTTGAATTTATTGGCGAATTGCGCGATGTTGGTGGGCGAGTCGATGCCGATGCCAATAATATTGATGCCGTTCGCCGCGCTCTCTTTGGCCAGGGTATCGAGTTCGGGCATTTCTTCGACGCAGGGAGCGCACCAGGGCGCCCAGAAATTGACCACTAGCGCCTTGCCTTTCCAGCGCGCCAGCGATTGACTGGCGCCGCTGGCGTCGTTCATGGACTGCGCGAACAGGGCCTGGACCGGTGTGGGCGGGGTGCCGGCGGTGGGCTGGTAGGCCGTGGTGACGGGGCCCTCGGGCGCTTTCTTGCTCACGCCGACGTAGACGCCGGCCGCGCCAAACATCACGGCGATCGCCACGTAGATCCAAGTACTCTTGCTCATTGTTTTTCCTGGTTGGGGGGATTAGTGTTCAGCATGGCGCGCAGGGCCTGGCTATCGATCCGCTGCGGGCGGCCATCGGGACGCGCTTTGAGCGCCCCGCGCAGGTCGTTCATTTCATACAGTTCCGCGTGCACGCTCTCGTGGCGCCAGCTAAAGCTGACCATTTCGACAGGATCGTGCCGGCCGCCCTTGAAATGCGGTGCGTCCGATAACTCGAACACGACTTCCTTATCGAGCAGGAACATCACGACATCCTTGGAACTTTCGGCGAACAACTGCAAATGGATTGCATCGTGCGCGCCGGCGGTGCCGTTGAGCACGGCGCCGGTGAGATAGGGGCGGAACGCGGCCAGCGCCTCCATGACCTGCAGCGCAATGGTGCGCAAGGCCAGCAGCCGGGCTGGCTGGGTATCGGCGTGGAACAGCGCCTGGTATTGACGCACTTCCTCTTCCACTTCTGTATTGTCGGGCATGAGGTTGGGGCGCGCACTGTCGTCGCCGAGCACCTGGCGCGCTGCCTTGCGTTTGGCCGTGGCGTAATCTGCGCCGTCCTGCGCGACCATGCGCGCTGCCAAGGCCGCTATCTGTGCGCGCAACTGGTGGAGATCGTCGTTTGGGCTAGGCATGGTAGACGTGATATTACTCTGGAATCGAAATTACCATCGGGTCGGGTAAAATCGCGTATTCATACATTTGGCCACGGCGACGAACATGCATATTCATATACTCGGCATCTGCGGCACCTTCATGGGCGGCCTGGCGGTATTGGCCAAGGAAGCCGGTCACAAGGTCACCGGCTGCGACGCCAATGTCTACCCGCCAATGAGCACCCAGCTCGAAGCCCAGGGCATCGAACTGATCCAGGGCTTTGGCCCCGAGCAGACCCAGCTCAATCCCGATCTGTACGTGATCGGCAACGTGGTTTCGCGCGGCAATCCGCTGGTGGAAGAGATCCTGAACCGCAGCCTGCCTTATATGTCGGGCCCGCAGTGGATCGGCGAACATATTTTGCATAATAAATGGGTGCTGGCGGTGGCTGGCACCCACGGCAAGACCACCACCTCGGCCATGCTGGCCTGGATCCTGGAAGACGCCGGCTACGCGCCCGGCTTTCTGATCGGCGGCGTGCCGATGAACTTCGGTATTTCAGCGCGCCTGTCGGGCGACAAGCCGTCCGACTTCTTCGTGATCGAGGCCGACGAGTACGACACCGCCTTTTTCGACAAGCGCAGCAAGTTCGTTCATTACCATGCCAAGACGGCGGTGATGAACAATCTCGAATACGACCATGCCGATATTTTCCCGGATATTGGCGCCATCGAAACCCAGTTCCACCACCTGGTGCGCACCGTGCCGGGCGTGGGGCGCCTGATCGTCAATGGCGACGAAGCTTCGCTGGGGCGCGTGCTCAAGCGCGGCTGCTGGAGCGAAATGGAAAAATTCGGCGCCAGCAGCGGCGTGAACTGGACCATGACGGAGCATTCCGATGGCAGCTTCGACGTGGTCTTCAATGGTCAGCAAGTCGCTACCGTCAACTGGAGCCTGACCGGCAAGCACAATCGCCTCAATGCGCTGGCGGCCATTGCCGCCGCCCGCAATGTGGGCGTGCCGGTGCCGCAGGCGGCCGAGTCGCTGGCGCGCTTTGAAAGTGTCAAGCGGCGTATGGAAGTGCGCGGCGTGGTCAATGGCGTGACGGTCTACGACGACTTTGCGCACCATCCGACGGCCATCGCCACCACGGTGGGCGGCCTGCGCCAGAAACTGGGCACGAGCGGGCGCATCCTGGCCGTGCTCGAGCCGCGCTCGAACACCATGAAACTGGGCGCGATGAAAGATGCGCTGCCGGGCAGCCTGCGCGACGCCGACCTGGTGTTCGGCTTCGGCAGCCAGCAGGCGCTGGGCTGGAGCCTGGCAGATTCGCTCGCGCCGCTGGGAAAAATCGCCCACAGCTTCGACCAGATCGACTTCCTCGTCAAAGCCATCCTGGATGCTGCCCGGCCGGGCGACCATATCCTGGTGATGAGTAATGGCGGCTTCGGTGGCGTGCATCAAAAGCTGCTCGAGGCGCTGGCCGCATGATCCTGTACTTGCACGGCTTTCGCTCCTCGCCGCGCTCGTTCAAGGCGCGTGTGGTGGGCGCGGCCATGGCGCAGCTGGGCCGCGCCGACGAACTGATTTGCCCGCAATTGCCGGCCTCGCCCAGGCTGGCCATGGCGCTGGCGCTGGAACTGGTGGCGCGCTGCCCGCCCGCCGAGCTGGCCATCGTCGGTTCTTCGCTGGGCGGCTACTACGCCACCTGGCTGGCCGAGCGCCTGGGCTGCCGCGCGGTGCTGCTCAACCCGGCCATCGTGCCGCTCAAGGACCTGGACCAGCATGTGGGCGTGACAACGGAGTACCATTCCGACAAGCCGTTTGAATTCAAGCGCGAGTACATCGACGAATTGCGCGCGCTGGCGGTGCCGCGCATCACCCGCCCCGAGCGCTACTTTCTGATCGCCGCCAGCGGCGACGAGGTGCTCGACTACCGCGACATGGTGCGCCACTACGAAGGCGCGCGCCAGCACGTGATTGACGGCAGCGACCATGCAATACCAGAATTTGCACAGTATGTGGACGAGGTGCTGGCGTTCTGCCTGCCCGGCGCGGCGCGGTGAGAATCGCCACCCTGCGCCAGGCCCTGTGGCACCGGCACGTCAATGCGCTGGGCGCCCCGCCCGCCATGCAGGCCTGGCTGCGCAGCGGCGGCTCGCTCACGGCGCGCCTGATGGCGCACAGCGCCAGCTTCCGGGTGCAGCGCCTGCATCAGCGCAGCGCGCCCTGCCTGGCCGACGAAGCGCTTGCCATCGGGCTCACGCCCGAGCGCCGCGGCCGCGTGTGGGAGCGTGAAGTGCTGCTGCGCTGCGATGGCGAGCCGGTGGTATTTGCGCACACGGTGGTGCCGCTGTCGGCCACGGCCAGCGACTGGCCGCTGTTTAACGCGCTGGGGGAGCGCTCGCTGGGCAGCACCCTGTTTTACGATCCGCTGGTCACGCGCGGCACCCTTGAATTTGCGCGCATCCGCGCCGGCCATCCCCTGATGCGGCGCGCACGCCTGGCGCTCGGGGCCGGCCAGGACAGCATCCTGTACGCGCGCCGCTGCCTGTACCGGCGCCGCCAGGGAACACTGCTGGTGACCGAGGTGTTTCTGCCCCGGGTGCTGACACTGCAAGCACGAACACAACCCATTACAAAGTCAACATGAATCTATTTTTTGAAGAATCCGGCGATTTCAAAGTCGGCACCGTGCTGTCGCAGGCGGGCGAGGCCTACCAGGTCGAAATGCCAAGCGGCAAGCGCACCAAGGTCAAGGTCAAGGACGTGCTGGTACAGTACGAGAAGCCGGCGCCGGCCGAACTGCTCGAGGCCGCCAAGGCGATTGCGGCCGATGCCGATTTCGAATTCCTGTGGGAAGTCGCTGGCCAGGAAGAATTCGGCTTCGCCGAGCTCGGCGCCGAGTATTTCGGGCATGCGCCGCTGGCCGTCGAAGCGGCCGGGCTGATCCTGGCTCTGCATGGGGCGCCCATCTATTTCTATAAAAAAGGCCGTGGCCGCTACAAGGCGGCGCCCGAGGCCTCGCTGCGCGCGGCCCAGGCCGGCATCGAAAAGAAAAAGCAGCAAGCCCTGGTGCAGGGCGACTATGTGGCAGAACTCAAACAGAACCGCCTGCCCGCGCCGATGGCGCCGCTGGTGCAGCAATTGCTGTTCAGGCCTGACAAGAACAGCATCGAATACAAGGCGCTCGACGCTGCCTGCGAGGAACTGCACACCACGCCCCAGCGCCTGCTGCTGGCAGTAGGCGGGTTCGGCTCGCCCAAGGAACTGCATATGGCGCGCTTCCTGTTCGAGCATTTCCCGCGCGGGGCGGCCTTCCCCAGCGTGCCGGTACCGGCCATGCCGGGCGGCTTGCCGCTGGCCGAGGTGGCGGCCTTCTCGATTGACGACGTGACCACTACCGAAATCGACGACGCATTTTCCGTCGTGCACCTGGCTGATGGCAAAGTGCGGGTCGGTATTCATATTGCCGCGCCGGCCCTGGGCATCAAGCCCGACGACGCGGTCGACAAGATGGCGCGCGCGCGCATGTCCACCGTCTATATGCCGGGCGACAAAATCACCATGCTGCCCGACGAAGTCGTGGCCGCGTTCACCCTGGCCGAAGGCAAGACCTGCGCAGCGCTGTCCTTGTATGCCACGCTCGACCCGGCCGACTGGAGCATCAGCGCCACTGAAACCCGCGCCGAGATGGTGCCCATCCAGAGCAATCTGCGCCACAACGATCTGGACGAGCTGGTCAACGAAGAAACCCTGGCCAGCGGCGCAGGGGAGTATCCGCACAAGAGCGAACTGGGCCTGTTGTGGGGCTGGGCCCAGCATCTGGAAGCCGGGCGCATGAAGAAACGCGAGGAGTTCGGCCTCAAGCCCGAGCAGAACAACCGCGTCGACTTCAATTTCTATGTCGAGGACGACGTGGTGTCGGTAGTGCGGCGCAAGCGCGGCGCCCCGCTCGACAAGATCGTGGCCGAGCTGATGATTTTTGCCAACAGCACCTGGGGCAAGCTGATGCACGACAGCGGCGTGCCCGGCATTTACCGTTCGCAAGGCCAGGGCGTGGGCGGCTGGGCCGCCAAGATGCAGGTGCGCATGGTCACGCACGCCGCCCCGCACCAGGGCCTTGGCGTGGACCAGTACGCCTGGAGTACCTCGCCGCTGCGGCGCTATACCGACCTGGTCAACCAGTGGCAAATTCTGGCCTGCGCCAGCCATGGCGTGACCGCGCCCCTGGTGGCGCCGTTCAAGCAAAAGGATGCCAATCTGTTTGCCATCGTGTCAGCCTTCGATGCCGCCTACGCCGCCTACAACGATCATCAGCAGACCATGGAGCGCTACTGGTGCCTGCGCTGGCTGGGCCAGCACGATGCAAGGCAGCTCGAGGCGGTGGTGCTCAAGGACGAGGTGCTGCGCCTGGTCGACATTCCCCTGATAGTGCGCCTGCCGGGCATGCCGCCGGTGGCGCGCGGGGCCTCGGTCAAGCTCGATGTGCTGCGTTGGGACGAACTGGAGCTGACCATCGAAACGCGCCTGCTCGAAGTGCAGGCGGCCCCGGGCGAGGGTGCCGAACTCGATTTCGAGGAGGAAGAGGCGGGCGACAGCGGCCAGGCGGCGGTGCAGGAAGTGGTCGAAGCCGAGGGAATTGTTGCTGTCGTGACAGGGGAACCGGAGGCGCAGTAGCTGCCCCGGCCGGGCGATTAGAATGTAGAATGATCGTTCCATGATTCAATATTCGTCGCCCTGATCGCGTGAAGTATTTCGCTAAATTAAGTTCGCTCTCCATCGGCATAGCAATTTCGGTCCTGGCCCATGCCATGCTGCTGGGGGTGCGCTTTATCGCGCCCGATACCGTCGTGCCCAAGCCGGCCGACCCTGGCCTCGAAGTTATTCTGGTCAACGCCAAGCACGCGAAAAAGCCGATCAAGGCCGATGCCCTGGCCCAGGCCAACCTGGACGGTGGCGGCAATGCCGACGCCGGCCGCGCAGCCTCGCCTTTGCCCGACCTCAAGCGCATGGAAACTGGCGACAGCATCAAGGCCGCGCAGCGCCGCGTGGCCGAGCTCGAGCAGATGCAGCAGAACTTGCTGACCCAGAGCCGCCGCAAGACCCTGTTCAGCGCCACCCCGGTCACCGACAAGGACAAGCCCGACCCCACCCGCACCGGCAACGACCTGATCGAAACGAGCAAGGCGCTGGCGCGCAAAACGGCGGAAATCGCCAACCGTATCCAGGACGAGAACAAGCGCCCCAAGAAGACCTTTTTTTCGCCCAGCACGCGCGAGGTGGGCTACGCGCGCTATTACAAGGAAATGCAAAAGCGGGTCGAAGATGTGGGCACCCTTAATTTCCCGCAACGCAATGGGCGCAAATTGTATGGCGAGCTCATTGTCTACATCCCGATCTTCCAGGACGGCACCATCTACCAGAAGGATGGCGGCGTGCGCATCGAGAAAAGTTCGGGCAACCCCGACCTGGACCGCGCCGCGCTGGCCATCGTGCGCCGCGCCGCCCCGTTCGGCAAGTTCCCGGCCAAGATGCTCTCG
This sequence comes from Pseudomonadota bacterium, assembly GCA_040385745.1. Taxonomy (GTDB): domain Bacteria; phylum Pseudomonadota; class Gammaproteobacteria; order Burkholderiales; family Burkholderiaceae_D; genus Telluria_A. The sequence continues at coordinate 2,124 of JAZKGU010000093.1, read as the reverse complement.
GCTGACCGCGACGACCTATGGGTCATCATCACGCGCTTCAAATTTACCCGCGAAGAAACGCTCGAGACCGATCTACGGGGCGCTCAATGAGTGATCGCTACTGCGTGATCGGCAATCCGATTGCCCATAGCCGCTCGCCGGACATCCATGCGGCCTTTGCTGCCCAGACCGGACAGCAGCTCAGCTATGAGCGCTGCCTGGCGCCGCTCGACGCCTTTGGCGCCATGCTGGGCAGCCTGATCGAGCAGGGCTACCGCGGCGCCAATGTGACGGTCCCCTTCAAGCTCGAGGCGGCGGCGCTGGCCACGGTCCTGACGCCGCGCGCCGCCGCGGCGGGCGCGGTCAATACCCTGAGTTTTCGCGACGGCGCCATTCACGGCGACAATACCGACGGCGCCGGCCTGGTCAACGATATCGTGCGCAACGCCGGCTTTGCCCTGGCCGGCAAGCGCATCCTGATGCTGGGCGCAGGCGGGGCGGCGCGCGGCGCCATGGCCCCGCTGCTGGAGCAGCGCCCGCGCGCACTCGTCATCGCCAACCGCAGCCGGGCCGGCGCCGACGCCCTGGTGCAAGCCTTCGGAGGGCCGGACAGCCCGCTCGCGGCCTGTGATTTCGCCGCCCTGGAAGGCGAATTCGACCTGGTCGTCAACGCCACCTCGGCCAGCCTGGCCGGCGCCATGCCGCCGCTGCCGGCCGGGGTTTTTTCCACAGGCACGCTGGCTTTGGATATGATGTACGGAAATAAACCGTCCCTCTTCATGGAGTTTGCCAGCCAGCGCGGCGCCAGCGTGCGCGACGGCTTGGGCATGCTGGTGGAGCAGGCCGCCGAAGCCTTCGCCGTGTGGCGCGGGCTGCGGCCGGACACGGCCGACCTCTTGAAAAACCTGCGCGCCACGTTATGACAAAAGCAAAAAAGCCAGCCAAGGCCCGATTCTTCAAACGGCCCCTGCTGGCCTGGCTGATCCTCGGACCGATCGCCATTGTATTTTTCATCCAGCTGTATTTTTTTGCCATGGTGTGCTGGTACGCCAATGTCAATCCGGGCACCACCAGCATGATGAGCGATCAGCTCAGCACGCTGCAACAAAAAAATCCCGCGGCCCAGCTCAAGCATCAGTGGGTGCCGTACCAGGCCATTTCGAACAATCTCAAGCGCGCCGTGATCGCCTCCGAAGACGCCAATTTCGCCGAGCACGACGGGGTGGATTGGGAAGCCATGCAGAAAGCGTACGAGCGCAACACCAAGCGCCACAAGGTGGTCGGCGGCGGCTCCACCATTACCCAGCAACTGGCCAAGAACCTGTTTCTGAGCGGCTCGCGCAGCTATCTGCGCAAGGGCCAGGAGCTGGTCATCGCCTACATGCTCGAATCGGTCATGAGCAAGGCGCGCATCCTGGAAATCTACCTCAACGTGGTCGAATACGGGCGCGGGGTGTTTGGCGCCGAAGCGGCGGCGCGCCATTATTTCCGCACCGGCGCGGCCAGCCTGAGCAGCGCGCAGGCGGCCAAGCTGGCCGTGATGCTGCCCAATCCGCGCTATTACGACAAGCACCGCGACACCAACTACCTGGCGCGCCGCACCAGGCTGATCGTCAGCCGCATGAATTCGGCCGACCTGCCCTGAGATCGCCATGACATCACCCTCCATCCAGCGCCAGCGCGGTTCCTTCAACCTGTACTGGGTCGCCATCCTCTCGGCCCTGTTCGCCGCAGTCGCCATGGCGGCACTGTGGTCGTGGCGCTATGAAAAAAACGTGTTCGCCGAGGGCGCCGCCAAGGTGGGCGCCAGCTTCAAGGCCAGTCCGGCCTCGGGCGCGCTCGATTCGGCGCTGTCGGCGGCGGCGGGCAAGGGCGATGGCAAGCTACGCAAATGCACCATCAAAGGCAAAACCGTGGTGTCGAACCAGGAGTGCCTCGACAGCAATCCCACCACCCGCACCATGAGCCTGACCGACACCCGCGGGGTCGAGCCGCCCCGCGCTCCCCCTGCTGCGGCGCCGGAACCGGCGCGTTCGAACCCCATGATCGACAAGGCTATCGAGAAACAGCTGCGCTGAGCCTTAAATTTTGGCGCTGTCACCGCTAAGTATTGAAAACGCCAATTGAAGCGCGTAGCAGAGTGTC
>JAZKGU010000092.1:0-25164 GCA_040385745.1 Pseudomonadota bacterium | reverse complement strand
CTTGTCCAGCTATAATCAGTGCCCATGGGGGAACGTTACTTAAAAAGTGTGCGCTTGCTCGCGGAGTGTCTGCAGGGCTTCGAGCGCTTTTCGGGCGAATCGGCGCGCCGCAGCGGCCTTACGCCCGCACAGTTCGATATTATCGCCACACTGGGTAACACGCCCGGCATGACGTATAAGGAACTGGGCGACAAGACCCTGATCACCAAGGGTACGCTGACTGGCGTGATCGAACGGCTCGAGCAAAAAGGGCTGGTGCTGCGCAGCCGCAGCGAAGACGACAAGCGGTCTTTTTTCGTGCGCCTGACCATGGGTGGCGAACAAGTGTTTCGCGAGGTATTCCCAAAAGTGGTGGAACAAGGCCGGCAGCTGTTCGCGACCTGGTCCGAGGCCGATTTCGATGCCATGGACCACAACCTGCGCCGGCTCAAGCAATTGCTGGCCGACGGCTCACCCAACCCAACAACCCAACAACAGAAGGAAGAAATTTGAAAACCACACTGCTCGACGGCATGAAGCCGGCAAAATTCGACAAGCACATCATCGGCAATCTGCTGCTCAACCAGTCCACGCCTGACGAAGTGCGCCAGGAAAAAATGCTGATCGGAATACGCAATGAAGAGGGCGACATTTACCGCCTGATCGGCGCCACCAAATTGAAAAGCTATACCAACGCCGTGGAAGAACTCGAAGACCTGGAACTGGTCGACGAACTGCAGGACGCCGACGGTCCGCAAGACGGCTACGACGCCATTTTCAGGCAGCCTTAAGCGCGCGCCGTCGCCTGAGGGCTGCGTACCGGCGCCTAGCACAGCCGCCAGCCGCCTGCTAGACGGCTGCATCATGCAGCCGTTTTAGTTTGCGCAAGTATATGTACAAGTTTGCAAGGTTTCGTGAATATCCTTATGATGGATTTTTTTCACCAGACGGAGCCGCCATGCGCCACTTCCTGATCGCCACCACCGCACTGCTGCTCGCGTCCGCCACCCTCGCCGCAGAGCCTGAAAAATTCACGATTCCCCACGATGAAGCGGCGCTCGGTTCGCGTCTCAAGACCAGCCGTTTTACCCTGAATGTTCCGCCCGACAAAAACTATGCGGACCTCACCGAAGCCCAGAAAAACCTGGTCAAGGCCAACTACGAGAACCTCGGGCCCGACGATGAGCCGCCTTATCCGGTCGGCGGCGTGCTGACCCTGTACAAGACCATTTCGGACGTCGGGATTTACTGGAAAGCGGTGGGCGAGATCGAGCTGATCGCTACAGTGTCGCCGGAAGGTAATGTCACCGCAGTATCGGCCTTCAAGACACCCGATATCAGGATGACGGAATATGCGGCGAAAATTCTGGCGGTGCAGAAATTCAAGCCTGCCATGTGCAAGGGCGTGCCCTGCGTAATGGACTTCCCTTTGAAACTCAATCTGCGGACCAAGCGAGGTTAACTCTGCTCAAATCCGGTCGTGAGCAAGACCGGAGACGGTTTTGCTACGGACAAAAAAACGCCCGCTACAAGAGCGGGCCAAGTCCAAAACTAGGGATGTCCTGAAAGAGACAGCTCAACTATATTCATCGCGTTCGGCCCCATCTGTGCGGGACCTAACATAGCGCAAAATATTTCCGTTTCATAACAAAAGGGCAGCCGAAGCTGCCCTTTTGCTTGTGCGACCGTGCTGTTTACACCACAGCGCCGTCGTTCTCTTCTTTCTCTTTATTGATCGGCTTGATCAGGTCTTCGCGCTTCACGCCCAGCCACATGGCAATCGCGGCCGCCACGAACACCGACGAGTAAATACCGAAGCAGATGCCGATGGTCAGCGCCATCGCGAAATAGTGCAGCGTCGATCCGCCGAAAATCAGCATCGACAACACCATCATTTGGGTACAGCCGTGGGTGATGATGGTCCGCGAAATGGTGCTGGTGATCGCATTGTCGATGACTTCCTCGACCGTGGCCTTGCGCTGCTTGCGGAAGTTTTCGCGGATCCTGTCGAAAATAACCACCGACTCATTGACCGAGTAGCCCAGTACCGCCAGCACGCCGGCCAGCACCGCCAGCGAGAATTCCCATTGGAAGAAGGCGAAGAAGCCCAGGATGATGACCACGTCGTGCAAGTTCGCGATGATCGCGGCCACGCCGTATTTCCACTCGAAGCGAACCCACAAATACGCGATCACCAGCACGATCACCATGATCAGCGCGTTCAGACCGTTCTGCGCGAGTTCGTCGCCGACCTGGGGGCCAACGAATTCCACTTTGCGCAGTTGCAGCACTTCCGCGTTGGCAGCATTGAAGCAGCTGGCGCTGGTGGCCTTAACGCCCTTTTCATTAACAGTTTCCGCCTGGCGCGCGCTGCCGCCCTCGGCCGCGCACAAAGCATTGAACGCCAATTGCGATCCGGTCGAACCGGCAACGGTCTGGATGATCGGCAGGCGCAGCATGACTTCCTGCGCGTTGCCGAAGCTGGCGACCTCGGGATGCTCGTAGCCAATCTTGATCAGTTCGCCACGAATCTTTTCCTGGTTGGCTGCGGTCGGGTACTTCAGCTCCATCACGGTGCCACCCTCGAATTCCACCGACAGGTTCAGTCCCCGGGTGACCAGGAAGAACACCGCGGCGACGAAGGTCAGCGCCGAAATCACGTTGAAAATCAACGCATGGCGCATGAAGGGAATATCTTTCTTGATTCGGAAAAATTCCATCTTGAATCCTGTTGTTATGTGTACTGATTATTTCGTAATCGAAACGCCAGGAGTCCAGACCGTACCGATCGACACCTTGCTCAACTTCTTCTGACGGCCGTACCACAGGTTCACGACGCCACGCGAGACGAACACGGCGGAGAACATGGAGGTCAAAATGCCCAGGCAGTGCACCACAGCAAAGCCACGCACCGGTCCGGACCCGAATACCAGTAGGGCCACGCCGACGATCAGAGTGGTGACGTTGGAGTCGAGAATCGTGGCCCAGGCGCGGTCGAAGCCGGCTGCAATCGAGGCCTGCGGCGTGTTACCCGCTCGCAGCTCCTCGCGAATACGCTCGTTGATCAGCACGTTCGCGTCAATTGCCATACCCAGGGCCAGCGCGATCGCGGCGATACCAGGCAGGGTCAGCGTCACGCCCATCAAGGACAGCAAGGCGAGCAGGAACAGCAGATTGGCCGCCAGCGCCACCACGCTGAAGAAACCGAACAGGTGGTAATAGATGATCATGAAGATGGCGATCGCGGCAAAGCCGTACACCGTCGAGTACAGACCTTTGGCAATGTTTTCCGCGCCAAGCTGGGGACCGACCACGCGCTCTTCGACGAATTCCATCGGCGCCGACAATGCACCGGCGCGCAGCAGCAGCGCGAGCTCATTGGCTTTCTCGGCGCTGCCCATATTGGTGATCTGGAAGCTGCTGCCCAATTCCTGCTGGATGGTCGGGGCTGACAGGATGGTGTACTTGCCCTTTTCCTTGAGCAAGATCGCCATGCGCTTGCCGATGCGGTCGCGCGTCGATTCACGCATCTTGCGTCCGCCGTCGCCGTTCAGGTCAAGGCTGACTGCAGGGTTCTGGTTCTGGTCCACGCTGGCGATCGCGCTGGAAATATAGTCACCGGTCAGGATGACGTCCTTGGACACGACCAGTGGGCCACCTTGAGCTACGGTGAACAATTCCGAGTTCAGGGGAATGCTGGCAGTAGTTTCGGTACCCGGTACGACGCTCTCGTCCACCATGCGCAGTTCCAGCGTCGCGGTGCGGCCGATAATGTCCTTGGCGTTAGCAACGTCCTGCACGCCGGGCAGCTGGACAACGATGCGGTCGATGCCCTGTTGCTGGATGATCGGCTCCGACACGCCCAGTTCGTTGATCCGCTTGGACAAGGTCGCGATATTCTGCTTGACCCCGTCGGCGATGGTCTGCTTGATGGCGTCCGGCTTGAGTGCGACCACCAGCTTGGGGTCGGTGCCGTCGGTGGTTTCAGTAAAGGTCAGGTCGGCATTGCTGGTGCTGAGCACCTGGCGCGCCTGGGTGCGGGTTGCCGCATCACGGAATTTGATTTCTACATTGGTGCCGACCCGCTCGATGCCGGCATGGCGCACATTTTTGTCACGCAGCAGGGCCCGGGCACTGGTCTGAATGCCTTTGATCTTGGTTTCGGCAGTGGCCGCCGCATCCACCTGCAGCAGGAAGTGCACGCCGCCGCGCAGGTCAAGACCCAGGTTCAATGGCTTGGCAAACAACATTTCCATCCACTTGGGCGTGTTCTTGACCAGGTTGACGGTGACGATGTAATCGGGATCGGCCGGGTCACGGTTGAGCGCCTGCTCGAGCGCCAGCTTGGCCTTGAATTGCTCGTCCGTCGTGACGAAACGCGAGCGCACCGAGGTGGTGCTGCCGCTGCCTTCGAGACTGACGCCGTTGTTCCGGATGCCGGCCGCCTTGAGCGTGGCGTCGACGGTTTGCACGGTGTCGCTGCTGATCTTCAGCGTGGCCTTGCCGGTGGTAACCTGCAGGGCCGGCGATTCGCCGAAGTAGTTGGGCGCGGTATAGAGCGCACCCAGCAGCAGCGTGATGACAATCAGTACGTATTTCCAGACGGGATAGCGATTCATAGTATTCCAGCGTTCAGTTTGAGCAGGCAGGCGGCAGTGCCGCCCGTCAGGCTTACAGCGACTTCAGGGTGCCCTTCGGCAGCAAGGTGGCGATCGCCTGCTTTTGAATGACAACTTCGGTGTTGGCCGCGATCTCGATGGTGATGTAGGCGTCGGCCACCTTGCTGACCTTGCCCAGAATGCCGCCGGCGGTAACCACTTCGTCACCCTTGGCCAGCGCATCCATCATCGACTTCTGCTCTTTTGCACGCTTTTGCTGCGGACGGATCATGAGGAAATACATCACCGCGAACATGAGGGCGAAGATGGGAATCGGCCCGGCCAGCAGGGAGGCCATGTCGCCGGTTTGAACGGCCGGGGCGGCTGCTTGCGCGTATGCGTTGGAAATGAACACAGGGTACTCCAGTAGGTTGTTAGATAAAAAATCAGCGCTGTATTCTAGCACCGTGGACTGGCGCCAAACCATTTCAGCTATCTGGCAGCTTTATTTCTTTTTGCAATGTCTTTACAGGACATTATTTTTGTATCAGAGCGATCGGACCCGCTCAAATCCCCCGCGCCCGCCCCGCATTGAATTCCAGGCGCCAAGCGTGGAAGCGGTCGGCCTCGATCGCCTCGCGCATTTCGCTCATGATCTTGAGGTAGTAATGCAGGTTGTGGATGGTATTGAGGCGCGCGCCGAGGATTTCCTGGGAACGGTGCAAATGATGCAGATAGGCGCGCGAAAAGTTTTTGCAGCAATAGCAGTCGCAGCTTTCGTCGAGCGGGGCCGGATCGTCCTTGTAGCGTGCATTCTTGATCTTGACGTCGCCAAAGCGGGTAAACAGCCAGCCATTACGTGCGTTGCGGGTCGGCATGACGCAGTCGAACATGTCGATGCCGTTGGCCACGCCCGCCACCAGGTCTTCCGGCGTCCCCACGCCCATCAGATAGTGCGGCTTGTTGGCCGGCAGGCGCGGACCCACGTGGGCCAGCATGCGCATCATGTCTTCCTTCGGTTCGCCCACCGACAGGCCGCCGATGGCGATGCCGGGGAAATCAATCTGTTCGAGCCCGGCCAGCGACTCGTCGCGCAGGTGCTCGAACATGCCGCCCTGGACGATGCCGAACAGCGCGTTCGGATTCTCGCCCTGGGTAAATTCATTCATCGAGCGCTGGGCCCAGCGCAAGGACATGCGCATCGACTTGGCGGCTTCGTCGGCCGTGGCCGGGCGGCCATCGATCTCGTAGGGGGTGCACTCGTCAAACTGCATCACGATGTCGGAATTGAGGGCGCGCTGGATCTGCATCGAAATTTCGGGCGACAGGAACAGCTTGCTGCCGTCGATCGGCGAGGAAAATTTCACGCCCTCCTCCGTGATCTTGCGCATGGCGCCGAGCGAAAACACCTGAAAGCCGCCCGAATCGGTGAGGATCGGCTTGTCCCAGCCCATGAAGCCGTGCAGGCCGCCGAATTTATTGAGGACCTCGGTTCCCGGGCGCAGCCACAGGTGGAAAGTGTTCCCCAAAATGATCTGCGAGCCTACTTCCTTCAGTTCCGGGGGCGACATCGCCTTGACCGAGCCGTAGGTACCAACCGGCATGAAGATGGGGGTTTCGATGGTGCCGTGATTGACCGTCAGGCGCCCGCGGCGTGCGTGCGACAGGCCGCTGGTATCGGTCTTGAGCAGTTTGAAGTCGAGCATGGTTTCTTTACTTGTTCTCGGTGGTGAGCAGCATGGCGTCGCCATAGCTGAAAAAGCGGTATTGGCTGGCGATGGCGTGGGCGTAGGCCGCGCGGATCTCCTCGTAGCCGGCAAAGGCCGACACCAGCATGAGCAGGGTCGACTTGGGCAGGTGAAAATTGGTGATCAGGCGCGTCACGGTCTTGAATGTGTAGCCCGGCGTGATGAACAGCGCAGTGTCGGCGCTGCCGGCTTCCAGGCGGCCCGACTGCGAGGCAGATTCGAGCGCACGCAGGCTGGTGGTGCCGACCGCGACCACATGCTTTCCGGCGCCCTGCGCAGCGCGCACTGCGTCCACCGTTGCCTGCGGTACGGTGTACCACTCGGTATGCATATTGTGCTCGGCCAGGGTCTCGACCCGCACCGGCTGGAAGGTGCCGGCGCCAACGTGCAGCGTCACATACGCAAACTCGACGCCCTTGGCTTTCAGCTTTGCCAACAGGGCTTCGTCGAAGTGCAGGCCGGCGGTGGGCGCCGCCACCGCGCCCGGCTCGCGTGAATACACGGTCTGGTAGCGCGTTTCATCGAAGGCGTCGGCATCGTGTTCGATGTAGGGCGGCAGCGGCAGGCGGCCGTGCCGCTCGATCAGCTCGAACACGTCGCCGTCGAAGGTGAGCGTGAAAAACTCGCCTGCGCGTTCGCCCGCAATCACCTCGAAGGCGTCGGCCAGGCGGATGCGGTTGCCCGGCTTGGGCGACTTGGAGGCACGCACCTGGGCCAGCACGGTGCGGCTGTCGAGCACCCGCTCGACCAGCACCTCGACCTGGCCGCCGCTTTCCTTGACGCCGAAAAAGCGCGCCTTGAGCACCCGCGTATCGTTCATGACCAGCAAGTCGCCAGCATCGAGCAGGTCGACAATGTCGGCGAACTGGCGGTCGATGAGCGCGGCGCCGTCCAGGTGCAGCAGGCGCGAGGCGCTGCGGTCGGGCAGCGGCAACTGGGCGATGCGTTCGGGCGGCAGGACGAAATCGAAATCGGAAAGGGAGTACATGGATGATCTGATCGTTAACTGATTGACAGTGGTGTGCGGCCCGTCGCAAGGGCTGGGCGGCGCGGTTACAATAGCGCTCACGCGCAAGGCAACCCTCTATTTTATCCTAGCGCCGCCACATTGCAGCAATATGCCACCAGCCAAGCCCAAAGCAGCGCCAAAATCCAACGAGAGCAAGCTTGCCAAGCTCGGTCTGCGCACCGACATGGACCTGGTGCTGCACCTGCCCATGCGCTACGAGGATGAAACCCAGGTTGTCGCCATCCGCGAAGCCTGTCTGCGTGGTGGCCACGTGTCGCAGGTCGAAGGCGTGGTCACCAAAAACGAGATCGCCTACCGCCCGCGGCGCCAGCTGCTCGTCACCATCGCCGACCAGAGCGGCGAGCTGCTGCTGCGCTTCATGAACTTTTACGGCAGCCAGGTCAAGCAGCTAGCCGAAGGGACCCGGGTGCGCGCCCGCGCCGAACTCAAACACGGTTTTTTTGGCGCCGAGATGGTCCACCCGGGCTACAAGATCATCAACGAAGGCGCGCCGCTGCCCAAGGAACTCACGCCCGTGTACCCGGCCGGCGAAGGCCTGTCGCAAACGCTGCTGCGGCGCTGCATCGCCGACGCCATGCAGCGGGTCGACTGGCACGAGACCCTGCCCCCTGCCCTGCTGGCGCACATGCAGCTGAGCGACTTTGAGCCGGCGGTGCGGCTGCTGCACTATCCGCCCCAGGAAGTCGACGCCAATGCGCTGATGGAGCGCTCGCACCCGGCCTGGGTGCGCATGAAGTTCGATGAGCTGCTGGCCCAGCAGCTCTCGCTCAAGCGCGCCCAGCGCGCGCGCCGCAGCAAGGGCGCACCCGTGCTCAAGACTAGCGGCACCCTGTGCCAGGCCTTTCTCGGCCAGCTGCCGTTCAAGCTGACCGGCGCCCAGCAGCGCGTGCTGACCGAAATCCGCAAGGACCTGGCCAATCCCTACCCCATGCAGCGCCTGTTGCAGGGTGATGTGGGCAGCGGCAAGACGGTGGTGTCGGCACTGGCCGCGGCCCAGGCCATCGACTGCGGCTACCAGGCCGCGCTGATGGCGCCCACCGAGATTTTGGCGGACCAGCATTTTCGCAAGATCGCGGCGTGGATGGAGCCGCTCGGGGTCAAGGTCGCCTGGCTGACCGGCAGCCTGAAGAAAAAGGACAAGCTGGCAGCTACTGCCCTGGTCGAGTCGGGCGAGGCGCAGCTGGTGATCGGCACCCATGCCCTGATCCAGGAGACTGTGCAATTTGCCAAACTGGGCCTGGTCATCGTCGACGAGCAGCACCGCTTCGGCGTGGGCCAGCGCCTGACCTTGCGCAACAAGGGCAGCAATGGCAAAACGCCGCATCAGCTCATGATGTCGGCCACGCCCATTCCGCGCACCCTTGCGATGACCTACTACGCCGACCTTGAAGTGTCGGTGATCGACGAATTGCCGCCAGGGCGCAGCCCCATCGTCACGCGTGCAGTCGATCAGAACCGGCGCGACGAAGTAATCGAGCGGGTGCACGCCGCCGCGCTCGAAGGGCGCCAGGTCTACTGGGTATGCCCCCTGATCGAGGAATCGGAAGCGCTGCAGCTGCAAACCGCCACCGACACCCACGCGATGCTGGCCGAGGCTTTGCCCGATCTGCACGTGGGGTTGGTGCACGGGCGCCTCAAGCCGGCCGACAAACAGGTGGTCATGGATGCCTTCACGGCCAATGAAGTGCAGGTGCTGGTCGCTACCACCGTGATCGAGGTCGGGGTCGACGTGCCCAATGCTTCCCTGATGGTGATCGAGCATGCCGAGCGTTTCGGCCTGTCGCAGCTGCACCAGCTGCGCGGGCGCGTGGGGCGCGGTTCAGCCGCCAGCGTGTGCCTGCTGCTCTATCAAAGTCCGCTGGGACCGATCGCCAAGCAGCGCCTGATGACCATGCGCGAAACCACGGACGGCTTCGAGATAGCACGGCGCGACCTTGAAATTCGCGGCCCCGGCGAGTTTCTCGGCGCGCGCCAGTCGGGCCAGGCCATGCTGCGCTTTGCCGACCTGGAAACCGACCAGTGGCTGGTCGAGCAGGCGCGCGACGTGGCGCAGCAGTTGATTCAGGATGGCGCCGACAGTGTGGTGGAGGCCCACCTCGCGCGCTGGCTGGGTGGGCGCGAAGAATTCCTGAAAGTGTGACCAGGCGCGCCGCGAACTACACTAGGATCGTTCGGGCACTTCCGACTTGATGTTCAACACCTGCGCCAGGTCGCGCCAATCCACCGGCTTGACGAAGTGGTGATCGAATCCGGCCGCCTTGGCCAGCACGCGGTCATGTGCCTGGCCGTAGCCGGTCAGGGCGATCAGCAGGGCATCGGCGTTTTCGGGGCGCGCGCGCAGGCGGCGCGCCAGTTCGTAGCCGTCGATATCGGGCAGGCCGATGTCGAGGATGAAGGCGCGCGGCGGGTGCTCTGCCGCGTAGCTCAGCGCGCTCATGGCGTTTTCCACCACTTTCACCTGGTGACCCTCCACCGCCAGCAGCGCTGCCAGCGACTCGGCCGCGTCGACATTGTCATCCACGATCACCAGGGCGATGGCGGCCGCTTTGGATTCGCTAACGGCGGGCACGGCGGCGGGCGCGGCCTCCACGGTCTGCTCCTCGAGCATTGGCAAGTACAGGCTGAACACGCTGCCCTTGCCGGGTCCGTCGCTGTAGGCCGTCACGCGGCCACCGTGCAAAGCCACCATGCTCTTGACCAGCGCCAGCCCCAGACCCAGTCCGCCCTGAGCGCGGTCCGGGGTGCGTTCGCCCTGCGTGAACAAATCAAAAATATGGGGCAGCAGGGCCGGCTCGATGCCGCTGCCGTTATCGCTCACGCGCAGCGTGACCTCGGTTTCGGCCACATCGACAGCGAGCACAATCTCACCGCCTTGTGGCGTGTATTTGGCTGCGTTGGTAAGCAGGTTGACGATGACTTGCACCAGGCGGGTCTGATCGGCATGCACCAGCGCCGGTTCGGCCGACAGGCGCAGATTGAGCGTGTGGCGGCGCGCCTCGATGGTGGGGCGCGCCTGTTCGACCGCGCTGCTCACCACACGCTTGAGATCGAGGCTGCGCTTGACCAGCGTGACCAGGCCGCGCGTGACGCGCGAGACGTCGAGCAAATCGTCGACCAGTTCGGTCATGTGCTTGACCTGGCGCGCGATCACTTCGCTCGACTGGCGCACCCGTTTTTCGTCGCCACTGGCGATCTTGAGCAGCTGGGCGGCGGCACTGATGGGCGCCAGGGGGTTGCGCAGTTCGTGCGCCAGCATGGCCAGAAATTCGTTCTGCTGGCGGTTGCGCGCTTCGGCCTCGTCGCGCAGCACCTGGGCCCGGACGGCGGCCTGCACCAGGTGTTGATTGGCCACGCGCAGCTGCGACACCAGTGCCGTCAGACCGGCCTTCTCCGTCTCGCCGCTGCGATTGCCGCGCACGGCTTCGACCAGAAGGTCAATGGCCTCCTTGAGTCGAACGTCATCCTGAGTGCCGAGTTCCAAAGCATGTTCCTTGCTGGATTATTGTTTGCGCTAGTGGTTATTGGGACTCGTGGTGTTGCTAACTGAGCTGGCCACCAATATCGATGCCATCCTCGCGGGTATCGAACACCCGCACTTCACTGCTGTGCGCGCTGCCGCGCAATTTGGGGACCGAAATCAATTTCCTCAGGTGACCATCCTTCTCAACGTAGCGCAAGGAAATGATGGCGTCAACGATAAAAGAACTTGGAGTAAAGATCTGTTCGCCATCGCCCAGGTTACGGATGAGCATGACGGTGATACCGCGGGCATGCAGACTGGACAGCATGCGGAAGAGCGACTCCTGGAAGTTAGCGCGGAACTGCGGCGCCAGGATCAGTTCCAGCGCCGTCAGCGAATCGATCACCACGCGCGTGGCCTTGTTGCGTTCGGCAGCTTCCGCCAGCTGGGTAACCACTTCTTCGATCGACAGATCGAGCGCCATGGGATGCACTGCAATCACATCGCCGGCATCAATCAGACGGCGCAGGGGCGTGTTTGACGAACGAAAAAAGCGATTCTCGAACGAGGCGATAATGCCTTTTTCGCCGGCATCGGCACCGGCCTTGAGGAAGGCAGTGGCGAGCACCGTCTTGCCCACGCCGGACGGACCGCCGACCACTACCGAATAACCTGTAGGCAGGCCGCCGTGCAACATGGAGTCGAGCACCGGGTTGCCCGTTGACAAGCGCGTGTCGGCATTGCGGAACGATTCGGTGCCGGTATTTTCTTCGAGAATGCCGCCGTTGAGCAGGCGGGGAAATACGTGCAAACCGGTATCGGTAATGCGGAAACTATGCAGGCCAGTCATATGGGCCGAGCCGCGCATCTTGACGACGCGTATTTTGCGGACAATGGCGTTTTCATCCAGGTCCTGGCACAGGTGGATGACGCCATCGGCCACGGTAAAAATTGGATTTTCTTCCTGGGTGCTGTCGGCGTACTCGCCTATGAGGAAAGTAGTGGCCTGCCAGGTCGACAGCTGGACGCCAAGCTGCTGCACAAAATACTGCAGGCTTGCCATGGATTTGTCAGTCGCCCGTGTGGCCTGCACCACCGATTTGAACGAATCCACAAAAATAAGCTCTGGCTGGAACGCCTGAACTTCTGCAAGGATGCGCTGCAGCACGCCTTCAAAGCCATTTTTTTGCAGGTCATCGGCCAGGTTCACATACTTGATCGAGGTACCCACCTTGCGGGGGTCGAAATACGCGTATTGCTGCTGAAATCGCAACATTTTGAGCGGCGGTTCGCCCAAAATCGTGAAAAATAATGCCTTCCGTTGATCGTCGGCCAAGGCAAACATGATCTGATGGGCCAGCGTCGTCTTGCCACTGCCTGGCGCGCCGGTGAGCACGATGAAGGAATATTTTGAAATACCACCATCGAGCAGCGTATCGAGACCCGGCACACCGGTCTGCAGCTTGTGGAGATTGACCTTATTAGACATCGCGATAATTCCTAGATATTTCCATGAGGTTGTCCGACCCAGGCCGAGCGCAGAATTTGCGACATCAGCAGTTCACCGATCATGGACTCCACGAGATCGGTAAAGGTATTCAGTAAACAATTGCCACAAGTACGGGCGTTTTCCTCATCGAGCGCGGCAAGGTCTTCCTTGAGCACATGAAACAGCGCATCGATTGCCTTGCCTTGCTGAACGGGCGAAAACCCCGGGCAGGACGGGGAAGCCAGGTGCACCGAGCGTGCATACAGGGTCTGGAAACCGGATACGCCAATTAGCGGCGTCAAATGGAAAGCTATCTGCTCCCACAGCCACAGCACCTGCTCGGCCAGCGCGCGCGAATTGTCAGATCCCCCCGGCTTTTGCGTGAGAAGCCGGGAAATCATCTGCTTGCGATCTTCTGTCGTTTCTGTCATTGGCAAGTGCATTGGTTTAGGGGCCCGCCTTCCTGTCATCCGAAATTGCGCCGCCACGAAGTTTATCACCAAGAATATTTTTCCTTGGTTCGATTGGCAACATTAATTTCAGGTAACTAACTATTGGTTGTCGTCAGCCTCGTAGCGTAGTCCGATCTGCAGCCGGATGTCATCCAGTACAGACATGAGTGCGAGCGTTTCCGCGTGCGTTATGGTAGAGCTTTCGAGCAAGCCTTGCTGCCAGCAGGATCCGGCTTCGATAGCTTCGTGCACGTAGCCGTTGCCCAGATAGGGCGTGGCAATGGTGCGCGAACCAGCCTCGGTGACCACGCTGATCGTGGTGGCGCGATGGAATCGCGTGTGCATGCGGATATGCCCAAGTTCGCCCGAGATGGTCAGCTCGCAAGGCGTGCGTGCGCGCAGCGAACAACTGCATACGGACATGCCGCCCCCCTCATGGCGCAGCATGAAGCCGGTGTGCACGTCGACCCCGGTCGGGCCCAGCTCGGCCTGGGCTTGCACCGACTGCACCGGCCCCAGCAAGGCGGCGGCAATCGACAGTGGATAGATGCCCAGGTCCAGCAAGGCACCGCCACCGAGCGCAGGGTTGTTGAGCCGATGGGCGGGATCCTGATCGGCGGCAAAACCGAAATCGGCGCTGATGTGATTCGGCGTGCCGATCTCGCCTGCGGCAATCAGGCGCCGCACCTCGGCCAGCGCCGGCATGCAGCGCGACCACATGGCCTCCATCAGGAACAGCTTCTTGCTGCGGGCCAGCGCAACCACCTGCTCGGCCTCGCGCCGGTTCAGGGTAAAGGGCTTTTCGCACAGCACGGCCTTGCCGCCCTCGAGCATCATCAAGGCGCTGGAGGCGTGGATCGAATGGGGCGTGGCGATGTAGACCATGTCCACATCGCTTGCGTCGGCCAGCGCCTGGTAATTGCCGTACGCGGCGGGCACCCCGAAATCGTCGGCAAATCCCTGCGCAGTGGCGGCGCTGCGCGAGGCCACCGCGGCCAGACGCGCGCCGGGTGTGTCGCGCAGCGCAGTTGCAAAGGCGCGCGCAATCCTGCCGGTGCCAAGAATCCCCCATCGAACCGTGTCAGCCATGTCTTCTCCTTAAAATTAAGCGGCGGCGCGGGTCGCGCGACTGGGCCGGAACACGCTGGCGTCGGCGTAAAAGGCGCTGTCCTGTCCGTCCCACCAGCCGGGCAGGCCCAGCACCGGTAGCGGGGTAAATAAAGCGGTGCTCACGCCGTCCTGCGCCAGGGATGCCGCCAGATGCTGGTCGATCCATTCCGGCTGCGCCGCGCGCGGCAAATCGAAATAGGCATCGTCCGCCTCGATCACCAGGGTGTGGGCAGTAATGGCTTTGCGCGGCGCGGCCAGCTTTTCCATCAGCGCATGGCCGAACAGCCACACCTGCGCATCGCCTTCGAACTGGGCGCGCCGTGCGCACAGCGCTTCGTTCCAGCGGTGGGCACGCAGGGCCGCCACCAGTTCAGCCCCCTGGGCGTTCGCGCGCACCACCAGCACGGCGCAGTTCTCATCGAAAATGGTCGCGCCGTCGCGCGCTGGCCCGCGCGATTTGCCTACGCCGGCCAGCGCAATCTGGGCCGCCTGCAAGGCGTTGAGCTGCTGTTTGGTGCGCGGAAAAGTAAGCCACACCAGCCCATTGAAAAAATCGTGCAGATTTTCGCGGGTGGGCACGCAACCGGTCGCGCCGATGAATTCTTCGTAGGCGCGCCCTTCTGGCAGATCGGACTGGGGCACGAAGCGAATCGGCTGGCCGGCGTGGTTGACCAGCGCCAGCGATGCCGCTGCGGCGTTGAGCGCGCCCGTCAGACCCAGTTCGTCGAGCGCGAGCAGCTGCGCGGCCGTCCGCACCGACGCGTACCAGGGACGGGTCCAGTCGATCGCAGCCAGCATGGTGTTACTGGAGTTTCCAGTTGATTTGTTCGCCGCCGTTGAGCGGCACCAGGGTCGACTCGGCCAGCGGCACGCTGTGCGGCAGGGTCCAGCTTTCGCGCTTGAGCGTGACGGTGCCGACGTTGCGCGGCAGGTCGTAGAAATCTGGGCCGAAGAAGCTGGCGAATGCTTCCAGCTTGTCAAGGGCGCCGGCGCGCGCGAACGCTTCTGTGTACATCTCCATCGCGTGCAGCGCGGTGTAGCAGCCGGCGCAGCCGCACGAGGTTTCCTTGGCGCCGACGGCGTGCGGAGCCGAATCGGTGCCGAGGAAGAAGCGCTCGTCGCCGCTGGTGGCGGCCGTCATCAGCGCCAGGCGATGCTCTTCGCGCTTGAGGACCGGCAGGCAGTAGTAATGCGGACGAATGCCGCCCTTGAAGATCTCGTTGCGGTTGTAGAGCAGGTGGTGAGCGGTGATGGTGGCGGCGATCGGACCGTCGGCCTCGGCCACGTACTGCGCAGCATCCTTGGTGGTGATATGTTCGAACACGATCTTCAGTTCGGGCATGTCGCGCCGCAGCGGGCGCATCACGCGTTCGATGAACACGGCTTCGCGGTCGAACAGATCGATGTCCTGGTCGGTGACTTCACCGTGCACCAGGAACGGCATTTCGAGCTCCTGCATCACTTCCAGCGTCTTGTAGCAGCGCGCCAGGTCGGTTACGCCCGCGTCGGAATTGGTGGTGGCGCCGGCCGGATACAGTTTGACCGCGTGCACCAGGCCACTGTCCTTGGCGCGCCGGATCTCGTCCGGGTCGGTGTTATTGGTCAGATACAGCGTCATGAGCGGCTCGAAGGCCATCCCGGCGGGCAGAGCGGCCAGAATGCGCTCGCGGTAGGCCAGCGCCATGGCGGTAGTGGTGACGGGCGGCTTCAGGTTGGGCATCACGATCGCCCGCGCGAACTGGCGCGCGCTGTGCGGCAGCACGCTGGCCAGGGCCGCGCCGTCGCGCAGGTGCAAGTGCCAGTCGTCGGGACGGGTGATGGTCAGGCTGTCGGGAGTGTCGATGGAAGACATGGCTCTTTCGCGGAGAATCGGATCAGCCGATATTTTACTCCGGGAGCCAGTCCCCCGCTCTGCCTTTGCTAGTGCAGGATTTTCGCCAAAAACTCTTTCGCGCGCTCTGAACTGGGCGCGTTGAAAAACGCCTGGGTCGGACTGTCCTCGACGATGCGGCCATGGTCCATGAATACTATGCGGTCTGCCACCTTGCGTGCAAAGCCCATTTCGTGGGTGACGACCATCATGGTCATGCCTTCCTGCGCCAGCCCCACCATCACGTCGAGCACTTCGCTGATCATTTCAGGATCGAGCGCGGAGGTCGGCTCGTCGAACAGCATGGCGATCGGATCCATCGCCAGCGCCCGCGCAATCGCCACGCGCTGCTGCTGGCCACCGGAGAGCTGACTTGGAAATTTGTCCTGCTGGGCCAGCAGGCCGACCCGGTCGAGGTACTGGAGGCCCTTGGCATTGGCCTCATCCAGGCTGCGCCCGAGCACCTTGACCTGCCCGAGTGTCAGATTTTCGCGTACCGACATGTGCGGGAACAGTTCGAAGTTCTGGAACACCATGCCAATGCGGGCGCGCAGGCGCGACAAATTGGTCTTGGGATCGCCCACCGAGATCCCATCGACCCATACCTCGCCCGACTGAAACGGTTCGAGCCCGTTGACGGTCTTGATCAGGGTCGATTTGCCCGAGCCCGAGGGACCGCAAATAACCACCACGTCGCCCTTGCCCACATGCGTACTGCAGTTGTCGAGCACCTGAAAAGCACCGTAGGACTTGCTGACATTTTTCAGTTCGATCATGTTGTTTTTTGTCTGTTCTGATAGAGGTGGGACATGCTTGACAGCACTAGCAGCGCCTAGGATACTGCGGAACTTGCTAAGAAATTCAGCAACTTACAAGCGAGTTTGCTCACAAAATATTGCTATTTTGCCCGAGAACGCGCGGATTGACCCAAACAGGAAGCAATAATGAATAAACGCAACCGCCTCACCTCGTACATTCTCGGGGCCCTGGTACTCGGCATCGTCGTCGGTTACATCCTGAATCTCACGATGGCAGAGCCGAAGAAGTTCGCCGAATACATGTCGCTGCTCACGACGATGTTCCTGCGTCTGATCAAGATGATCATCGCGCCACTGGTATTTGCAACGCTGGTAGTGGGCATCGCGCGCATGGGTGACGCCAAGGAAGTCGGGCGCATTGGCGCCAAGGCGCTAGGCTGGTTCATTATCGCTTCCCTGATCTCCTTGTCGCTCGGCCTGGTGTTGGTGAACGTTTTCCGCCCTGGCGACGCCATGGTCGGCTTCATGCCGACCGCCGGCACCGCGACGGGTCTGGCGACCACGGGCATGTCGCTCAAGGAGTTCATCACCCATCTGATCCCGGCCTCGATCGTGGACGGCATGGCCAAGAACGAGATCCTGCAGATTGTCGTGTTCTCCGTATTTTTCGGTACTGCAGCGGCCGCTGTCGGGCCGCGCGCCAATCCGATGGTCGATGCTATCGACGGCGTGGCCCACGTCATGCTCAAGGTCACCGGCTATGTCATGAATTTCGCCCCGATTGCAGTCTTTGCGGCGGTATCGGGCGTTATTGCCAGCAGTGGCGTGGGCGTGATCGGCAAATTCGGCGCCTTCATGGCCGAGTTCTACCTGGCCATTGTCCTGTTGTGGATTTTGCTGACGCTGGCCGGCTTCATGTTCCTGGGCCCACGCATCTTTGCGCTGCTGCGCGAACTACGCGAGCCAACCATGCTCGCGTTTTCGACCGCCTCGTCGGAAGCTGCTTATCCCAAGACGCTCGAGGGGCTGGAGCGCTTTGGCGTGAAGAACCGCATTGCTTCCTTCGTGCTGCCGATCGGCTACTCCTTCAATCTCGACGGATCGATGATGTATTGCACCTTCGCGGCCATCTTTATCGCCCAGGGCTACGGTATCGAAATGTCGGTCGGCGCCCAGATCATGATGCTGCTCTATCTGATGGTCGCATCGAAGGGCATGGCCGGGGTGCCGCGCGCCTCGCTGGTGATCATTGCCGCAACGCTGAACCAGTTCGGCATCCCGGAAGCGGGACTGGTCGCGCTGTTCGCGATCGACCACTTCCTCGATATGGCGCGTTCGGCTACCAACGTCATCGGTAATGGCATTGCCACCGCAGTGGTGGCCAAGTGGGAAGGCGAACTGACCGACCCGCTGGTCCAGAAGGACCCGGCGGAGGCGCCGCTGCAGTAAATACCGGCCACGTAAAACCAGAGGCTTTCCAGAAATGGGAGGCCTTTTTTCATGGGATTTCGTGTATTCTCATCGCCACAATAACCCCCCTTTGGAGACACACATGCAAAAGATGTCCGCACTGGTCCTGATGCTCGCCGCCGGCGGTGCGCAGGCCGCCACCCAGACCGTCAACTGCGGGCGGCTGCTCGATGTCAAGGCCGGTACGTGGCGCGAGAAAGTGAGCATCGTGGTCGAGAACGGGAAGATCAAATCGATCGGCCCCATGACCCAGGGCGCGGACCACATCGACATGTCGGCGCTGTCGTGCATGCCAGGCTTTATCGACATGCATGTGCACCTGACGGGCGAAACCAAGCCGCAGGTCGAGGCGCTGCGCGAGGCGCTGTCGGCCAACCCGGCCGACGAAGCCTACGGCTCGGTGGTGCTGGCAGAGCGCACCTTGAAGGCTGGCTTTACCACCGTGCGCGATCTGGGCGCAGGCGACGGCATGAACGTGTCGCTCAAGCGCGCCATCGCCTCAGGCGCCATTGTTGGCCCGCGCATGTTCACTTCGGGCACTTCAATTGCAACCACTGGCGGGCACGCCGATCCCACCAACAACCTGTCGAACCGCCTGCGCACAGCGCTGGGCAAACCGGGACCGGAAGAAGGTGTGGTCAACAGCGCCGAGGAGGCACGCCAGGCGGTGCGCGCCCGTTACAAGGAAGGCGCCGACCTGATCAAGATTACTGCCACCGGCGGCGTGCTAAGCCAGGCCAGCAGCGGCCAGAACTCGCAGTACACGGAAGACGAACTGAGTGCGATCATCAAGACGGCGAAGGACTACGGTTTCCGCGTCGCGGCCCACGCGCACGGCGCCGAAGGCCTCAAGCGCGCCTTGCGCGCAGGGGTCGACTCGATCGAACACGGCTCGCTGATGGACGATGAAGCCATCGCGCTGTTCAAGAAAAACGGCGCCTGGTACGTACCCACCATCTCGGCCGGCAAATACGTCGCCGAGAAAGCCAAGGATGCGAATTACTATTCGCCGCTGGTGCGCCCGAAAGCTGCCGCCATCGGTCCGCAGATCCAGGCCACCTTCGGACGCGCCTACAAGGCCGGCGTCAAAATCGCCTTCGGCACCGATGCTGGTGTCTTCCCGCACGGCGAGAACGCCAAGGAATTCATGTACATGGTCGAAGCAGGCATGCCGGCGCTCGAAGCTATCCGTTCGGCCACGCTTGGCGCGGCCGCTCTGCTCAATCAGTCCGCTGCACTCGGTTCCGTGGAACCCGGCTTCGCTGCCGACATCGTCGGCGTCAGCGGCGACCCGCTGCGCGACATCACCATTCTTCAGCAAGTGAAGTTTGTGATGAAAGACGGCGTCGTCTACAAAAAACCATAATCATTCGGAGCCTTCATGCTGCTTACCAAACCCCCGCAATCGCTGATTGCACTATTTAGCCTGGTGTTTTTCATGGCGGCGTCGCAGGCGCAGACCAGCGCCGGCAAGATGGCCAATGTGACCATTCTGGCCACCGGCGGCACCATTGCCGGCACCGGCGCCTCGAGCACGACCACAGTCGGCTACACCGCCGCCACCGTGGGCGTGCAGCGCCTGATCCAGGCCGTACCGGAACTGGCCAAGGTGGCCAATGTCAGTGGCGAGCAGGTGTTCCAGATCGCCAGCGAGAACATGACCAACGATCACTGGCTGACGCTGGCCAAGCGTGTGAACGTCCTGCTGGCGCAGGCCAACGTGGACGGCATCGTGATCACCCATGGCACCGACACCCTGGAGGAGACCGCATACTTCCTGAACCTGGTGGTCAAGAGCCGTAAGCCCGTGGTGCTGGTGGGCGCCATGCGTCCGTCGACGGCCATTTCGGCAGATGGTCCGATCAACCTGTACAACGCGGTGCTGCTGGCAGCCAGCGCCGATGCTGTTGGCAAGGGCGTGCTGGTGGCGATGAACGATCAGATCCAGTCGGCGCGCGATGTGAGCAAGTCGAACACCTCGGCGCCGGATGCCTTCCGCAGCCCCGACCTGGGCATGCTCGGCTACTTCCAGGGTGGCAAGGCGTTCTTCTATCGCCAGATGGTGCGCAAGCACACGGTCGACACCGAGTTCGATATCGGCGCGCTGGCCACGCTGCCGCAGGTTGAGATTGTGTATGGCTACGCCAACGTGGGCCCGGTAGCGGTCGATGCACTGATTGCGGCTGGCGCCAGGGGCATCGTTCATGCGGGAGTGGGCAACGGCAGTCTGGCGGCGAAGGTCAAGCCGGCCCTGGTGGCTGCGCGCGCCAAAGGTGCGGTTGTGGTGCGTGCCAGCCGCGTGGGCCAGGGAATTTTGGCGCGCAACGGCGAAGCCAATGACGACGAACTGGACTTCGTGGCAGCCGATACGCTCAATGCGCAGAAGGCGCGCATTTTGCTGATGCTGGCGTTGACCAAAACGAGCAACACCAAAGAGATCCAGCGGATGTTCTATACGTATTGAACCCTTGGTAAGTCACAAGGGGAACACGAAAAACGGTCTCTCTCGCGCTTGCGGGTGAGACCGTTTTTCGTATGGGTAGTTACACGATGGCCACCGGCGAGGCCAGCTCTTCATCCTTGCGCGCCTGCTGACGCTCCCACATCTGCGCGTACAAGCCATCTGCGGCCAGCAGCACCTGGTGCGTGCCGCGCTCCACAATCCGCCCGTGATCGAGCACCAGAATCTGCTGTGCGTCGGCCACCGTCGACAAACGGTGCGCGATGACCAGCGTGGTGCGGTTCTTTGCAATTTCCTTCAGCTCCGCCTGGATGGCCTGCTCCGCCTTGGAGTCGAGCGCAGAAGTAGCTTCATCGAAAATCAGGATGGCCGGGTTCTTGAGCAGGGTGCGCGCGATTGCCACGCGCTGCTTTTCTCCGCCCGACAGTTTGAGTCCACGCTCGCCCACCATGGTCGCGTAACCATCAGGCAGCGATTCGATGAAGTCGTGGATGGACGCCGCCCGCGCCGCTGCAATAATGTCGGCCTTGTCGGCGCCCGGCTTGCCGTATGCGATGTTGTATTCGATAGTGTCGTTGAACAGCACGGTATCCTGCGGCACGATGCCGATCGCGGCGCGCAGCGTCTCCTGCGTCACGTGGCGCAGATCCTGGCCGTCCACGCTGATGCTGCCGTCGTTGACATCGTAAAAACGGAACAGCAGGCGTGACAGGGTCGATTTGCCCGATCCGCTGTGCCCCACCACCGCCGTCGTGGTCCCCGCCGGTATCGTGAAATCGACATCGAACAGGATCTGGCGCTTGGCCTCGTAACTGAAATTGACCTTCGAGAACACCACCTCGGCGCCGTGGGTTGTCAGCGCCTGCGCGCTCTTGTCGTCTGCAACTTCGCGATTTTCGTCCAGCAGCGAGAACAGGCGCTCCATGTCGGCCAGGCTCTGTTTGATTTCGCGGTAGATCACACCCAGAAAGTTGAGCGGTATGTAAAGCTGGATCATGAAGGTATTGACCAGCACCAGATCGCCCAGCGTCATGGTCCCGGCGATCACGCCCTCGGTCGCGCGCCACAGGATCAGAGTCACGGCGGTAGCGATGATCAGCGACTGGCCGGTGTTCAGGAACGACAATGAAGTCTGCGACCGGACAGCCGCGTTCTCGAATCCCTTGAGGCCCTCGTCATAACGCTTGGCTTCGTAATCCTCATTGCCGAAGTACTTCACTGTCTCGTAATTGATCAGCGAGTCGATAGCCTTGGTGTTGGCCTTCGAATCGAGGTCGTTCATCGTGCGCCGGAAATGGGTGCGCCAGTCGGTCACGATCACCGTGAACGCTATGTAGATCACCAGCGCCACCGCGGTGATGGCCGAGAACCAGATGTCGTAGCGCGTCACCAGGTAAGCCAGCACCAGCGTAATTTCCACCAGCGTGGGCAGGATGTTAAACAGGGTGAACGAGATGAGCGAGCCGACCCCGCGTGTGCCGCGTTCGATATCGCGCGTCATGCCGCCGGTCTGGCGGTTCAGGTGGAAGCGCAGCGAAAGCGCGTGCAGATGGCGGAACACGCGCAGCGCAATGGTACGCACGGCGCGCTGGGTCACGCGCGAGAACAGAAATTCGCGCAGTTCGGTAAATACGGTGGTCGACAGGCGCAGCAAGCCGTAGGCAACCAGCGCGCCGAGCGGCAGCACCAGCAGCGCCTTGGGGTCGCCCGGGCTGATGGTGAGCGAATCGATGAGCTGCTTGAGCACCACCGGCACACCCACGTTGGCCACCTTGGCGGCAATCAGCGCGCCCATGGCGGCCATTACCCGCCACTTGTAGACCCACAGGTAGGGGAACAGGGTTTGGATGGTCGCCCAGTCGCTGCGCGTTGGCGCTTTCGGATCTGCTGGCGGAGGGGGACTGCTGGAATGATGGCGCATGGCAGAGCTCTGGGATTTATGGTTCAATCTTGACGATTGTAGCCTTTCATGAGAATTCAAGATGACCACGCCAGAAAAACCGCCCGTCGAACTGACCAGCACCGGTCTGCCCGCCGGCAAGATGCCCCAGTTGCGGGTGATGCCAGCGCCAGCCGACGCCAATGTCTACGGTGACGTGTTCGGCGGGTGGATCATGGCCCAGGTCGACATTGCCGGCTCGCTGCCCGCCACCCGGCGCGCCAACGGCCGTGTCGCCACCATTGCGGTTAACTCCTTCCTGTTCAAGAATCCCGTGTTTGTGGGCGACCTGCTGTCCTTCTATGCCGACATCGTCAAGGTCGGCAATACCTCGGTCACCGTGTATGTCGAAGTCTACGCCGAGCGAAATCGCCTGCAGGCCGACACCGTCAAGGTGACGGAAGCGACGCTGACTTACGTGGCCACGGGCCCCGACCGCAAACCGCGTCAGCTGCCGCCGCTCGACGCGCCCGCCCCCGCGTAATCGATGGACCAGCAGCGCCGCATCGTCCTGCTCGGACTGGGAGCGATTGGCCTGCCGGCCGGCGCGGCGCCGCCGCCTTTGAGCGGCTACCCCTTCAGTCTGGGCGTGGCCTCCGGCTCTCCCCTGCCCGATTCGGTGGTACTGTGGACCCGCATCCTGCCCGATCCGCTCAATGCCGCCTCGACGCCCCCAGTTGCCATGACAGTGAGATGGGAAGTCGCGCACGACCAGGCCTTCACCAGGATCGCCGCCAAGGGCAGCGCGCAGGCGCAGCCGGCACTGGCGCACAGCGTGCATGTCAACGTCAAGGGCTTGGAGCCAGCGCGCTGGTACTGGTACCGCTTCATGCTGGGCGACGCGGTTAGTCCTGTAGCGCGCACGCGCACCGCGCCGGCTGCGGGCACGACGCCGGAGCTGCTCAAGCTGGCCGTGGCATCGTGCCAGCACTGGGAGTTCGGCAGCTTCAGCGCGCACCGCCACATCGCAGCCGCAGCGCCCGATCTGGTGGCCTTCCTGGGTGACTATATTTACGAGTGGGGCACGTATCAATTGACCCACCCGCCGGTGGCGCGTCGGGTCAGCGAGTCGTTTTCGCTGGCCGAGTACCGTGCGCGCTACGCCCAGTACAAGAGCGACCGCGATTTACAGTCCTCGCACCATGCCGCGCCATGGATCGTGACCTGGGACGACCACGAGGTGGCCAATGACTACTCGCCCGAGCGCGACGAACTGCTCTCGCCGGGCTTCGTGGCGCGCCGCGCTGCCGCCTATCAGGCGTTTTATGAACACATGCCGGTGCGTCTGGTCGCGCCGTTCACCAGCTTTGCGGACATGCGCATTTACCAGCGCTTCGACTGGGGCCAGCTGGCGCGCCTGCATGTGCTCGACGACCGCCAGTACCGCAGCGTGCATGCGTGCCCGCGGCCAGGACGCGGCGGATCGAGTTCGGTGACACCGGCCTGCAGGGAACTACGCGATCCGGCCCGCACCATGCTTGGCAAGGTGCAGGAGGACTGGCTGCACGAGGGCTTCCGGTCAAGCCGTGCGCGCTGGAACATCATCGCGCAGCAAACGCCGATGGCGCAGTCGAGCCAGGTGCCTATCAAGGCGGCCACCGACGGGCGCTTCTGGAACGATGGATGGGATGGATACCCAGGTGCGCGCGAGCGGCTGTTCAATGCGCTCAGGGCGGGCAAGGCGGCCAACCCGATTGTACTGGCCGGCGACGTGCACACCTTTTATGCTACCGAGCTCAAAGCCGATTTTAATCGCGCTACCTCAAACGCCAATCCATTGATTGCAACAGAATTTTGCGGCACCTCGGTCACCTCTGGGTCGAGGGCCCAGGCCCGCACGCTGCAATATCTGGACATGAATCCGCATGTGAAGTACGGGCGCAGCGACAAGCGCGGCTTCATGCTGATGGAGATCACACCGGCAAAAACTGTGACCACCTTTGTTGGGCTGGACGATGTGCGCAATACGAATACCGGCAAGGCGAACCTGGCGCGCTTTGTGGTCGAAGAAGGGAAGCCAGGGCCTAAACAGATAAGCTGAACGTTTAGAAGTGCCCGCCGAAGGCTTCTCCATATCGGCCACCCCTACCCCGTCTTCCCCGCGGAGGCGGGGAGCCATACCACCTTCGGTCAGCGATAGACTATTACGAACTCGTTGACTTAAATGAGGTGCTATGGATCCCCGCCTTCGCGGGGAAGACGGGGTCTAAGGGTTGTTCTCAGGCCGCCTTCTTTTCGTCGCGCAGTTCGCGGCGCAGAATTTTGCCGACGTTGGTCTTCGGCAGATCAGTGCGGAACTCGATGTATTTCGGCTTTTTGTAAGCGGTGAGCTGCTCTTTGCAGTAGTCCATCAGCTGCTCGACCGTCAGGTTGGGGTCTTTTTTCACCACAAACAGCTTGACCGCCTCGCCCGAATTTTTATCCGGCACGCCAATGCACGCGCATTCAAGCACGCCGGCATGGCTAGCAACGACGCCTTCGATCTCGTTCGGGTAGACGTTGAAGCCGGACACCAGGATCATGTCCTTCTTGCGGTCGACGATCTTGGTGTAGCCCTTGGCGTCCATGATGCCTACGTCGCCCGACTTGAAGAAGCCGTCGGCCGTCATGACCTTGGCCGTTTCGTCATCGCGCTGCCAGTAGCCCGCCATCACCTGCGGCCCGCGAATCGCAATCTCGCCAGCCTCGCCGAGCGGAACCGGGTTGCCGTCGTCATCGAGAATCTGGATCTCGGTCGATGGATATGGCAGGCCGATCATGCCGGTGAAGTCCTTGATGTCGCAGCGGTTGGCGGTGGCCA
>JAZKGU010000091.1:0-4191 GCA_040385745.1 Pseudomonadota bacterium | reverse complement strand
TTGCGCATCAGGGCGGGCAGGGCGCTTTCCGATGAGCTGGTGCCCAGCACGATCAACAGTTCTTCCTTGATATAGGAGATGAAGCGGAAGATCGAGAAACCGGTGAAGCGCGCGATCAGGCCCAGGATGATGAACACAAACAGGGCGCAGGTCAGGTAGAACGAGCCCATGAGCTTCATCAGTGGCAGCAGCGAGGCCAGGCCGAATTTGCCGATCGTGAAAGCCATGGCGCCAAACGCGCCGATGGGAGCGACCTTCATCACGATACCAACCACCCCGAAGATCACATGCGACATGTCGTCAATGAGCTTGGTAACCGGGCGGCCGCGTTCCCCCAGCATTGACAGCGCGAAGCCGAACAGGATGGCAAACAGCAGCACCTGCAGAATGTCACCCTTGGCGAAAGCATCGACAACGGTGTTGGGGATGATGTTCAAGACAAAATCGGTCATGCTCTGCGACTTGGCCTTGGCGGTGTACTCGGCGATGGCCTTGGTGTCGAGCGTGGCCGGGTCGGCATTGAAGCCGTCGCCAGGGCGTACCACATTGGCAACCACCAGTCCGATGACCAGGGCGATGGTCGAGACCACTTCAAAATACAGCAGCGCCTTGCCGCCTACCCGGCCGATCTTTTTCATATCCTGCATACCGGCGATACCGGCAACTACCGTGCAGAAGATGACCGGTGCGATGATCATCTTGATCAGTTTGATGAAGCCGTCGCCGAGCGGCTTCATATCGACCCCTAGTGCAGGGTAGAACACGCCGAGCAGGATGCCGCAGGCGATGGCGAACAACACCTGCACGTAAAGGATTTTGTAGAACGGTTTTTTCATGATGATGTCTCCGGCTTTGAGTTAGTGGAGTCATCATCGGGCGATTCGATTGGCGCGGCTATTGTGGATAGCCGCAGGACGCGCCCAGCTACGGGAAAGTACTTACCATGCGCGGGATGGGAAAGGCCGAGCGGTTAAAATGCGCTCATCCACAGTCGAAGGCGGGCGCAATGATTCTTGAAGTTGCAACTTTGAATATCCGTACTGGCTTGAGCGCCTAGTTCGAGCAGGCGTTCGCGCAAGCTCAAGGCATCATTGCTTCGATGCCAGGCTACTTGTCGCACGAGCTACAGCGCTGCCTGGAAGAGCGCGACAAATACGTCTTGCTGGTCAGGTGGGCTACCCTGGAAGACCATAC
The DNA here is from genome assembly GCA_040385745.1 of Pseudomonadota bacterium. Taxonomy (GTDB): domain Bacteria; phylum Pseudomonadota; class Gammaproteobacteria; order Burkholderiales; family Burkholderiaceae_D; genus Telluria_A. The sequence goes on along the minus strand of JAZKGU010000091.1, from coordinate 2,997 downwards.
CGTCGGTTTTCGCCAGTCCGCGCCGTATCAGGAATGGAAGCGATTGCTGCATTACTTTTATGATCCATTTCCGACGGTGGAGCACTTCGAGGCTGTAGTGGCCGGCCCGGGCTCAAGGTTGACGTGAAACGAGTACATGTCAGCGGAGCTGGTCGCCGTCCTAGAGGCCAAGGTCGGGAAATTCCCGAGGTAGATACAATTCTCCCTCAAGCGCTTCCCTCCGGCCGGCAGATGAAGCCTACTTCGCTGCGCCCTTGACGACTTCGCCACCCTGGATCACAACAGAGACGTTTTCCAGCAGGCGTACATCGGTAGTTGGATCACCGATCACGGCCACCATATCGGCGTAGCGTCCGGTTTCGATCACGCCTACATCCTTGCTGGCCAGCGCTTCGGCGGCGTTGACCGTAGCCGACTGGATCGCCTGCAGTGGCGTCATGCCGTACTTGACCATGGTGGCGAACTGCATGGCGTTGAGCCCGTGCGGGTAGATGCCGGCATCGGTGCCGAATACCATCTTGACCCCGGCGGCATTGGCACGCTTGAAGTTTTGCCGCTGGAGCTCGCCGATCTCGCGATCCTTGCGCAGGCTGTCTTCGAGCACGCCGTTCTTTTTGCCTTCGGTCTGGGTGTAGTCGGTATTGTAGATATCCATGGACAGCCAGGCGCCATGTTTTTTGGCCAGTGCTATACCTTCGTCATCAATCAGGCTGGCGTGCTCGATGGTGTTCACGCCGGCGCGGATGGCATCCTTGATGCCCGCGGCGCCATGGGCGTGGGCAGCCACCTGCAATCCCCACTGGCGCGCCTCGTCCACCACTGCGCGCATTTCGCCCAGCGTCATCTGCTGCTGACCAGGTTCGGTATTACGCGAAAATACGCCGCCGGTGGCGCAGATCTTGATGACCTGGGCGCCGTGCTTGCGCAGTTCGCGCACGCTCTTGCGCGCAGCGTCGGGCGAATCGGCGTTGTATGGATTTTTCTGTTCCATCGACGGCGGAAAGTAGGTCGAGTCGCAATGCCCGCCGGTGGCGCCGAACGAATAGGACGCAGAAACCACCCGTGGTCCGCGCACCTTGCCAGCGGCGACAGCCTGGCGCAGGCCCACATCGTCCCAGGCTTCCGAGCCCACATTGCGCACCGTCGTAAAGCCCGCGTCGAGCGTCTTGCCGCCATGGGCAACGGTGAGCATCGACCAGAAGCGGTCATTGAACTCCAGCCCTGTGTAACCGGAATAGGTGGGGTCGCTGCTCAGGTGTACATGCATGTCGATCAGGCCGGGCAGCAGCGTCATGCCGGGTAGGGCGATGGTTTTGACACCGGCGGCTGCGTTCACGCGGGCGCCGCCCTGGCGCAGTTCGACCACTCGGCCGTCGCGCACCAGGATGTGCGGATTGGCGATCATTTTCCCGGTGCGCACGTCGAGCAGGCGGTCGGCCGAAATGAGCACGTCGGCGCCAAAAGCGGCGCTGCTCGCCGCGAGTGCGGCTGCCATCAAGGTTGGTCGGATCAGGTGCGCTGCTCGCATAAATACTCCAGTAGATGTTGGGTGGAAATTTCCAAGCATCTTACAGGGTTGGCGAACAAAAGAAAGCTGTGGCCCGCCTCCAGTTAGAGGGCGGCGAGAATTTTTTCCATCGTCGCCCAGTTGCGGGTAGTACCGGCGCGCCCGGCTTTGCCCATCAGGGCGGCGCCCGCTTTGCTTTCCAGTACCCCGCTGGCGCACCACAAGTACATGGCATGCTTGCCCAGCTGGATTTGTTCCGGCGCTTCGATCAGTTCGGCAATGGGCGCCAGATCGGCCAGGCTTGCCGCGTTGGGGGTGAGAGTCACGAACAGGCGGCTATGGTTGTCAGCCACTGCGGCCAGCTGATTTTCCTCGGCCATGGCGGTCAGTTCGGCTGCGGACTTGACGATCACCGGGACCTCGATCCCCAAGCTGGCCAGTATGGCCGATGCTATCTTGCTGGCGTGCTGCTCGGCCTTGCCGGTAGCGGAAAAGACTGCGTTTCCGCTATTGAGCAAGGTCTTGATGTCGGTGTAGCCAAGTTCGGCCAGCAAGGCGCGCAACTCGGCCATGGGCACCTTCTTGTTGCCCCCGACATTTACCCCGCGCAGGAAGGCGGCAAAGCGTGGCATTACTGCGCCGTCCAGCCGCCGTCCATATTCCAGGCTACGCCGCGCACCTGGTTTCCGGCCGGGCTGCAGAAAAATACGGCCAGCGCGCCCAGTTCCTCGGGCGTGACGAAGTCGCCCGACGGTTGTTTTTCGGCCAGCAGAGCTTTTTTAGCTGCATCGTTGCTCAAGCCATCGCGCGCGGCGCGGTCGTCGACCTGCTTTTGCACTAGCGGCGTCAAGACCCAGCCCGGGCAGATGGCGTTGCAGGTGACGCCGGTGCTGGCAGTTTCGAGCGCGGTCACCTTGGTCAATCCCACCAGGCCATGTTTGGCCGCGACGTAGGCCGATTTTTGCGCCGACCCGATCAGGCCGTGTACCGAAGCCAGATTGATGATGCGGCCCCAGTTCTTCTGCTTCATGCCCGGCAGCGCCAGGCGCGAGGTGTGAAAGGCCGAAGTCAGGTTGATCGCGAGAATGGCGTCCCATTTGTCGACCGGGAAGTCTTCGATATTGGCAACGTGCTGAATGCCCGCGTTGTTGACCAGGATGTCGACGCCGCCAAAGCGCTCGTCGGCAAACTTCATCATGGCTTCGATTTCGGACGACTTGGACATGTCGGCGTTGTTGTATGCGGTCTGGACTTCGAATTCACGGCCGACTTCGGTATACAGTTTCTCGATCTGCTGCGCATCGCCGAAGCCGTTGAAGACAATGTTGGCGCCTTGCTGAGCGAGCGAGCGTGCAATCCCCAGGCCGATGCCTGAAGTAGAACCGGTTACCAGCGCTGTTTTGCCGCTCAACATACTTGTTTTCATTGTGTCCTCGGTAAGAAAGGTTAGTGGTCGATGATGTAGAATTCTAAACGCAATGACGATTGAA
>JAZKGU010000090.1:0-6258 GCA_040385745.1 Pseudomonadota bacterium | reverse complement strand
ACCCAGATGTCGGCCTGGATGTACTCCATCATGTGGCCGATATGGAAGGCTGCGTTAGCGTAGGGCAGGGCGGTGGTGACGAACAGCTTGCGAGTCATGGTTGGGTGGCACTTTTTGGACAATGAAGATAGGCATTTTACCAGTGCTTTGACGGCCTGCGCAGAGCGCTTGGGCCAAGTTTGCCTTTCATGCAAGGAGCATCAAGGCGATTTGCGCTAAACTTCGGCATCACATACGGAGATTTTCATGAGCATCACAGCAGACGACGTCAAGGCATGCCTGGCGTCAGTAATCGACCCGAATACCAATAAAGACCTCATTTCCGCGCGCGCCATCAAGAACGTCAAGGTCGACGGCGCTGACATTTCCCTCGATGTGGAGCTTGCTTACCCTGCAAAAAGCCAGTTCGGCGCCATGCGCGCGGCCGTGGCCGAGGCACTGCAGGCGCTGCCGGGCGCTGGCAAGGTCAGCGTCAATGTATCGTCGAAAATCATTTCGCACACAGTGCAGCGCGGCCTGAAAATCATGCCGAACGTGAAGAACATCATTGCCGTCGCCTCAGGCAAGGGCGGGGTCGGCAAGTCGACCACGGCCGTCAACCTGGCGCTGGCGCTAGCCGCCGAAGGCGCCAGCGTGGGCGTGCTCGACGCCGACATTTACGGCCCTTCGCAGCCGATGATGCTCGGTATTTCCGGCCGCCCTGTAACTACCGACGGCAAGACCATGGAGCCGCTGACCAACCACGGCCTGCAAGTGTCGTCGATCGGCTTCATGATCGATCCCGACGAGCCGATGGTGTGGCGCGGCCCGATGGTGACGCAGGCGCTGCAGCAGTTGCTCGAGCAGACCAACTGGCGCGATCTCGATTACCTGATTGTCGACATGCCCCCAGGCACGGGCGACATCCAGCTGACGCTGTCGCAAAAGGTGCCAGTGACGGGAGCCGTCATCGTGACCACCCCCCAGGACATCGCGCTGCTCGACGCGCGCAAGGGCTTGAAGATGTTTGAAAAGGTCGGCATTCCGATCCTGGGCGTGGTGGAAAACATGAGTACCCACATCTGCACCAACTGCGGCCACAACGAAGCCATTTTTGGCCACGGCGGCGGCGAGAAAATGTGCGCGGACTTCGGGGTTGAATTCCTGGGCGCCTTGCCGCTGACGATGGCCATTCGCGAGCAGACCGATTCGGGCCGTCCGACCGTGGTGGCCGATCCGGATGGCGCCGTGGCGCAGATCTACAAGCAGATCGCGCGCAAGGTGGCCATCAAGATCGCCGAAAAGGCCAAGGACATGAGCAGCAAATTCCCGAGTATCGTCATCAAGAACGATTAAGCAGTCGCTCGGGCAGTGCAGGGGGCGCCTGGTTCCGTGTGGCGCACCTGCCAGGCGCATGTGGCAGTACTTTACTTGCCATGCCTGGTTTGCGGCGCTGGCGGGTTATATTTCGGCTCGTTTTCATGTTGCCGGAAACCCTATGACGCGCTCGCTGCTTGCTACCTTCCTGGTCTATCTGATTGTCCAGCCCCTGGCCTTCGCACGAGCTTCTGCCGAGACGCCGGCCGAGATGCAGACAGTTGAAGTGAGCGGCATCAAGAATCCTGAATTGCGTTCCTACCGCAAAATGATGGCCGGGCTCGACGCCTTCGACAGCTACCGTCATTTGGCCCCCAAGGCCGACGTGTTGCGCTTTCGTTTGAAGCCCAGGCACGCCGACGAGCCGCTGGCGGGCGTGACGCTGCGCATCAGCGGTAGCGCCACGTCGATCGAGCTGCCGATCGCGGCGGACGGCAGTTTCGTGCTGCCGCGCGATCTGGCCGCCTTCGATGACGATGCGGACCTGGTGCTCAATCGCAAACGTGGAGCCTACAGCGGCGTACCGTTGATTCATAGCGCGGGTGTCCCGCCGACCATGCGCCGGCTTGGCGACATCCGCCTGGAGTGTCGCGTGGCCGTTGCAATCGCCAAGCAGGAGCTCAACTTTGCGCTGCGCGCGGCAGCGAGCGTTGTGATGGCTGGCGGTGACTGGTGCAAGTCCTCGCGGATCCACTACGGTACTGCCGCACCCTATCCGTCGGACAGCATTACCTTGACCGCCGGGGCACGGCGCGCCGTTTTGCATGCTGGGAGCCAGCAAAAGCATTTTCCCGTTCCGCTCAGCGACAACAGCTGGCCGGACGACACCCTGATCGAATTTCAGCGATCGGAGGCGCCTAGCGTCGCCCACTTCAGCGCCCATCAGCTCTATTTGAGCGGCTCCATGAACAAATGGGGCGCGACGCTGCCTTTCAAGCAAATAGATGCTACGCAGTTCCGCGTGGAGCTTGCATTGCCTGCCGGCGTCAGCCGGTTCAAGGTGGTGTCGAAGGATCGGCGGGCCGTCGACCTGGGCGCAGCCGATACCAGGGCCAATCTCATCAAGGGCCAATTCCAGCTCGATCAAGGCAAAACGCTAGCCCCCGCTGGCGACGATATCTGGTTCGAGCCGCCCAATGCTGGGGTGTATGCGATCGGCTTGAACGTGGCCGACCCGGCAGCACCGGTGCTGACCGTCAGCGCGCTCGGGCCAGCGCCTGCAACCCAGAGTGTGACACGCGCGCTCGAATAAAAAATGCCGCCTGTACCAGGCGGCATCCGGTCTCCTCTCTGCCAGCTTTAGCTGGTCTTGCCCAACCAGAGGTTTTGCGCCCTCTGGAAAACCGTTGCCCCGACCCGCACGCCGAGGGCGCGCCCGGTCAGATCGGCGTTTTCAAAATGAATTCCACCCAACACCCGTGAGTTGCCGGCCTCGCACGCTGCAAAGCTGAAGGTGTCCCATGCCAGCGTGATGGCGGCAGTCGGCAGCGCCGGATCGACCAGCAGGGAGCGCGGCGCAATCGTCACGCTGTGGTTGAAAGCGTCGCTGCCGGTGAATAGGCGTAGCACTTCGGCTGCCGCCGCGCTGTAGGTGCTGTGGCCGGACACATAGTCCGGATGGCCTGGCACCGGCGCTGTCTTGAGCTGGAACGGCGTCCAGGTTTCTCCGCGAATCGCCTGCAGTCCGCCTGCGGGTCCCTGCGGTCCGTAGCCTTGGATGGTCTGGCCATTGAACAGGTAGCGGATGGCGGTGATGGGGCGCGCCGAATCGTAGGCGCGCTTGGCGTCCCAGGCCGCGATCCCGGCGTCAAACAGGGAATTCGACATGGCGAAGAACAGTTTGACGTCTGCGGCCTCGGTGTTGTTGTCGCGCGCCGACACCACATGGGCGAACTGGCTCCACAGGGCCGTGGGCAAGTCGCCCGCAACGCCGCCGGCCCAGAAGTCGACGATGGATTTGTGGGTCTCGGTCAGGCCTGCCTGCACATTGATCATGTGCTGGGCCTGATCGAGGAAGGCCTGGCTGCCCAGCACCGATGGCGCCGAGGGCCGGAACTGGGAGCCGGACGACAGGGCAAAGGGCCGCACCCGTCCCCAGAACGGCACCACGAAGCTTTGCGTGCGTAACACGCCGCCGGCATCGGTGTAGGTCAGCGGCTGCCAGGCCGAGGGGTTGGCAATGGCGGTGCGCGGCGTGGCCTCGGCCACGATCATGGGCTGATTGCGGGCCGCGTAAGCGGTGTAGTCGGCATAGGCAAGACCGCTGGCGGTCAGGCGCCCCAGCTGGTTGGCGCCATCGCCATAGGCAAACTGAATGAAGGTGTGGGCGGCGATGGTGCCGATGCCGGCGGGGCTCGTGTACCCGGCGATGGCGTCGGCCGGGTTGTAGCCAAGCGCCGCCATCTGGGCTTCAAACACCGCGTTCTGAGAAGGAAACTGGTCGCGCAGCGCGATGAAGGCAGCGAAGGAAATCGCTTCGGTACGATTGGCCGCGGTTTGCTCGGCCATTGGCCGGCGCAACTGCGCGCCAAGACGGGTGCCCAGTGCGACAGGGTCGTAAGCTGCCCACGCGTCGTAGATGACAGTGTGGACGATGGCCAGCGAGCGCGCCGCAATGGGCGGCGCCGGACGCGTGGCGCGGATGGCGCTGATGGCCACCTTATTCCACAGCAGTACCACATTGCGCTGGGCAGGCTCGCTCGGGGGCGTGGTGATGGGAGGAATGGTAGTGCCGCCGGTGCCGGGTGATCCACCGCCGCCGCCACCGCACGCTGCAAGCGCGCCGGACACTGCTGCACCGGTACCGATTTTCAAGAAGAGTCGCCGTTCCATGTTGTTCTCGATTGGAAGTAGATTGCCTCCTGCCGGGAAGCGGGCGGTGTATGCCTTGAAGCAGCATTTTCTTGCTTGCTTGGCAATACTGTGAGTACCAGTATCGGGAACTGGACCCGCAGTAGTGTTGAGCTTGCTCACGCCCGCGGTATTCGCAAGCGGGAACTTTGCGCCGCCGCAGTAGTCCCTCTCGGAATTGTTTGCCCAAGAAAATCAATTGGCGCCACGAAATCGCGCAACAACTGCCGGGGTCAGGTCCAGAAAAGCTACACGAGCTCATCCCTCTGACCTTTACGCATGAGGCCGTGTAGCATTTCTGGAGCTGACCCCGGCTGGTGCGCATGAGGACGCAGTGGCACGGATGGGGGAGGGGCGGGGTAAAATAGCGCCTTTCTCTTATCGGCTGCGGCGTTCCCGCAGTTCTTGACGCCATGACCGTTGTCCGCACCCGTTTCGCTCCCAGCCCGACCGGCTACCTTCACCTCGGCGGCGCTCGCACCGCGCTCTACAGCTGGGCCTTCGCGCGCCATTTCGGCGGGACCTTTATCCTGCGCATTGAGGACACCGACGTCGAACGCTCCACGCCCGAAGCCGTCCAGGCCATTCTCGAAGGCATGCAGTGGCTCGGCCTGCAGCACGATGAAGGTCCGTTCTATCAGATGCAGCGCATGGAGCGCTATCGCGAAGTCGTCGCGCAGATGCTGCAGGCCGGGACCGCTTACCTGTGCTACAGCTCGCCCGACGAGGTGCAGGCCATGCGCGACCGCTTTACCGAACTGGGCGAAAAGCCGCGCTACGACGGTACCTGGCGCCCGGAACCGGGCAAGACGCTGCCGCCGGTGCCGGCCGAGCGCAAGCCGGTGGTGCGCTTCAAAAATCCGCTCGACGGCGAAGTGAGCTGGGACGATGTCGTCAAGGGCACCATCACCATCGCCAACAAGGAACTCGACGACCTCGTCATCGCCCGTCCCGACGGCACGCCCACCTATAACTTTTGCGTGGCGGTCGACGATTGGGACATGCAAATCACCCACGTGCTGCGCGGCGACGATCACGTGAACAACACGCCGCGCCAGATCAATATTCTGCGCGCCATCGGTGCGCCCCTGCCGCACTACGGCCACCTGCCAATGATCCTCGGCCCTGATGGCCAGAAGCTTTCCAAGCGCCACGGCGCCGTGAGCGTAATGAATTATCCCGACGAGGGCTACCTGCCCGAGGCCATGCTCAATTACCTGGCGCGCCTTGGCTGGAGTCATGGCGACGACGAGATCTTTTCCATGGATCAGTTTTGCGAGTGGTTCAATGTCGATCACCTGACCAAGTCGGCGGCCCAGTTCAATTTCGAGAAGCTGGCGTGGCTGAACAACCACTACATCAAGCTGGCCGACAATGGCCGCCTGGCCGGCCTGGCGCGGCCGATGATGGAAGCGAAGGGCGCGCAGTTTGACGGCGCGCCCGATCTGGCCACTGCCATCGGCTTGATGAAAGAGCGCAGCCAGACCATCGTCGAGCTGGCCGAATCGTGCATGCTGTTCTTTCGCACGCCGCAGCCCGACCCGGCCCTCGTCACCCAGCACCTGACCGACGCAGTCAGGCCGGCGCTGGCGCAGTTTGCCGAGCGCTGCGCGACGGTGGAGTGGAGCAAGGAAGCTGTGGCTGCAATGATCAAGGAAGTGCTCACCGCCAACGGCCTCAAGATGCCGCAACTGGCCATGCCGCTGCGCCTGGCGCTCACCGGTCAGCTGCAAACGCCTGCCATCGATGCCGTCGTGATTTTGTTCGGGCGCGAGAGCGTGCTGGAGCGGGTGCAAAAATTTCTGTAAATTTTCTTTGTTTTGCCCTTTGCAGAATGCAAGAGCTTAGGCTATAATTTTGCTTCTTCACCGGACGGGGGTATAGCTCAGCTGGGAGAGCGCTTGCATGGCATGCAAGAGGTCAGCGGTTCGATCCCGCTTACCTCCACCACGTTGAAGAACAGAAGTTGTAGGAAAATGTAGTACGGTTAGTTCAGGGTCCCCATCGTCTAGAGGCCTAGGACATCACCCTTTCACGGTGAGTACCGGGGTT
>JAZKGU010000089.1:0-32138 GCA_040385745.1 Pseudomonadota bacterium | reverse complement strand
TCAGTGCCCACGTGGCGGAATTGGTAGACGCGCATGGTTCAGGTCCATGTGCCGCAAGGTGTGGGGGTTCGAGTCCCTCCGTGGGCACCACTCTACCGGGTTTGTATTCCCGCAGAATTCCGATTTAGTCGAAACGCCGCAGTCCTTCAACAGGCTGCGGCGTTTTTGCGTTTGGCCTGCCGGCGTGCGCTGCACTTGACTTGCTGCGCCAACAAGCTATGCTCGGCATTACGTATAAAACAATTCCCCGCAGCCGTGCAGCGAACGCGTGGTCTTGGATCGATCAAAAACAAGGTGTCAGCAGCGCCGGAGGAGATGTAACAAGGTTGTCCGCAGTATCCATTCAAACTGAGGAGAAGTTCATGTTTACGAGTCCCGAACAATTTGCATCCGCTACCAAAACTCTTTTTGAACTCCAGATGATGACGTTCAACGCCCTGACCAGCAAAGCGGTCGATGGCGTGGAACAGGTAGTGGCCCTGAACATGGCCACGGCGAAAAATTCGATGGCCGGTTCCATGGCAGCGGGCAAGGAGATCAGCCAGGCCAAGGATCCCAAGGCGGCCATGGCCGTGGCTGCGGGTATGGCCAAGCCCACCGTGGACGGCGTCGTCGAGTACGGCTCGGAACTGAAGGTCATCATCGATGACATCCACAGTGAATTCACGCAGGCGGCCGATGCCCACATCGCTGAAGCCAAGAGCACCTTGTCGGCCCTCATCTATGACGTGACCAAGAACGTCAAGCCCGGCTCGGAAAATGCGGTTGAAATTATCAAGGCGGCGATCGACAACGCCTTCCAGGGCTACGAACAGGTCACCCAGGCTACGCGCCAGGCGGTGCAGGTAGTCGAAGCCCAGATCGCCAAAGCCAGCGCCCAGGTTTCACCCGGCGCAAAATAAGCTCGCAGCACTGGCAATACAGAACGACCCTCGCGCCGAAAGGCATTGCGAGGGTCGTGTTGTTTCTGCTTGCCTCAGGCCGAGACGGCCAGGCCACCGCACATGACGATGAGCAGCATGAGCAGGGTCGCTCCTTTGCGGGCGGGCAGGTTTTGCAAAAAGCGGGTGGTGGAATTTCTCATTTTCTCTCCAAAAAAAAGACCGCGGCGCAAGGCCGCGGTGACCATATCTCAAGTTCGATCGCTTAGCAGTTGATACGTTCCCCCCGGTCGGCACAGCTGCTACTTGAGCGTGGCAAAGGGGTCGGAACTGCTCGACGGCTTGCTCGACGGTGTGCTCGACACCGGATTTCGGATCACCGGCTTGGACGCTGCCTTCGAGCCGAGCGGTACCAGCACATCCTCGCCGAGGGTGGCCCGCATCAGCTTGGCAAGTTCTTGCGCCTCGGTGCGCACGTCGCCGCTGATGTTGTGCTTTTCAGTGAGATCGGTGAGCGCCTTGCTGCTCACGCGCAGGCCACTGACAGCCAGGATCGTATGGGCCAGCTTGTCTTCAGGATCGATCTCGATGGCGTGTGCAGCATGGTTGATGGCTTCGCCGTACTGGCCGCGCTCGAAGCGCAGTTGCGCCATCCGGATCCAGGGCGCCTTGTCGAGCGGATAGGCGAACGCCGTCGTTTGCAGCATGTTGAAGGCTTGCTCGTGGCGGCCGGCCTTGAACACAAGGTCCGCTTCGGCGATCGCCGCCATGGGCGTTGGCGCTTTGGCAGCCGGCTCCATCTCGGCGCAGCCGGCCAGCAAAGCTGAAGTGGCGAGCAGAGCACTCAGGTAATGGGTGCGCATCATAACTCCCGTCGCTAAAAGGCAAAGCTCATTATTGACGCTGGGAATTCCCACCGAATTGCGCCGAGTCAAGCCATCCGGATTCAGTGCGCCAACGCAAAAAATGTCATTTTGATCAGATCGCGCAGGGAAAAAGACCAGCAAGCGAGACAAAGATCAGCATGCCGTTTCGTGGTTTGTTTCTAATCAGAATGCGGAGTTCCCCAACTTAGGAGTACAGCGTGCGCCCAACCGACGACGAACAAAACGGCTCGAAAAGCCCTCCCATCATTCCCCTTACCCGCAGCAGCCGGGATGGCCAGAACGAAACCACCCTGGCCCGACTGGAGCGCGCCGGGCCACGCCGAAGCGGCACTGCAAGCGGACGTGCGGTGCGCCTGGCGCTGCTTGGCGGTTCCGGCCTGCTGGTGGTTGGCATGGTGAGCGCTTTGGTATCGCTCACACGCGACAATGTGGAGTCGCTACCCGTGCTGGAAGCAGCTACGCCTGAAGTAACGCTGGACGCCGCTGCCCCGCTGCAAACTGGCGAGCGGGCCCCTCCTATCCTGGACGAGCGCGATGATCGCCACATTACGACCGTCGATACCGCCGATCCACCCGCGCTGGTGCGCATGACCTCGGACCTGGGCGACCGCCCCGATGCCCCGGCCGCAGCCAAGCCGTCCGCCGTGCGCGCGCCGCTAGCCAAGCCTGCCCCTGCCAAAGCGCCGGCGCCCGCACGGGTGCTGGCGGCAAGCGCACCGAAAGCGGCTGGCGCGGCGCTGCTTCCCCGGCCCGCCGCTTTCGCCAGAAAAGCGCCTGCACCGCTCAAACCGGCTGCCGCCAGCATCAGGAAAAACCGTCCCGCGATCCCCGCCATCAAGGTGGATGCTGCATTCGTTGACACCGATGTCGCCTTGCTCAGCGCGATCCTGTCGCAAGCGAGCCGTCACGCAAGCGAGCGGATCGAGCCTGAAGCAGCCGCCTGCGCGGAAGCTGCCGCCCTCAACCGGCGCTGTACGGACAAGGCGACGGTGCTGCGCCCCTGACGGCAAAACCACGAAATGATGGAAAAGTAGGGAATTCCCTGTGCTTTGCCGGGGTCAAACGATATACTGTATATAACCACAGTTATATTGAGAAGTCCGGCAGTGCACGATGCGCAAGGTACTTGAGAACGAGTTTTACTACCTGGAGAACTTCCACCGGGTGCTCGAATGGATTGAGGAGCGCTACGCCGATCTGCTGACCGACGACGAGCGCTCCTTCATTGGCATGTTCCACGACCTGCCACAGCGCTCGCGCGCCTTGTTCGTGCGCATGGTCATGCGCAAGGGCACACTATTTCGTGCCAGCAAACTCAACTATGCCGAAATTGGCTGCGCCGTCGAAGCGGCGCGCCATCTGCTGCCGACCGGCTGGATTGCCAGCGACCCGCATCTGACCCTAGACGAGCTGTTCGAATTACTGCTCAAGCCCGAAATCGGCACGATTTTTCGCCTGTCGCTTCACGAGCGCAATGCGCGCAAGGCCGAGCAGCTCAACGCGCTGCGCCAGCAATTTAGCGATCCTCGGCCCTTCTCCGACTGGTATCGCGATTCCGGCGACACCGTCTACAGCATCGTCGCCAAGCCCCTGTGCGACCGCCTGCGTTTAATCTTCTTCGGCAATCTGCGCCAGGACTGGACTGAATTCGTGCTGTCCGACCTGGGGGTGTTCAAGTATGAGCAGGTCGAATTCTCCAGCGCCTCGCGTGGTTTTCGTAGTCGTCGGGACGTCGATGACTACCTCGAACTGCACGCCTGCAAGGAGCGCTTCGAAGCGGGCAAACCGCTTGAGAGCGTGCTTGAGGTCCTGCCGGCCAGCGCCCTTGCAAATGACTGGCTCAACAGCCGGCGCGAACGGCTGATTTATCAGATCGCCCAGCAGGTCGAAAAACAGAAGGACTGGGACAACGCTTACCGCCTCTATGCGGGCTGCCATTTCCCGGGGGCGCGGGCGCGTGCCATCCGGGTGCTCGAAAAGGACGGCAAATATGCGCACGCCTTTGCTCTGCTCAATCAAGCGCAGCAGGAGCCCGAAAGCGAGACCGAACGCCAGCAGCTCGGACGCATTGCGCCGCGCCTGTGCCGCAAGCTGGGACACCAGAAGGTGGTGCCGCGCCGTAGCACGGCGGTGCAGCGGGTCGACCTGAGCCTGCCGATGCCGCACCAGGCCTGGTGGGTGGAAGGCGTGGTGCGCGATCACCTCATGCGCGAAGACGCGCCGGTGTTCTATGTTGAAAATGCCCTGATCAACGCCCTGTTCGGCCTGCTGTGCTGGCGCGCCATTTTCAGCGCGATACCTGGTGCGTTTTTTCATCCTTTTCATCGGGGACCTGCCGATTTGTTCAGCGCCGACTTCGTGCAGCGCCGCGCGCCCGCGTTCCGCGCCTGCCTGAACGAACTCGACACCGATCAATACCGCGCTACCATCCTGGCCAACTACGCCGACAAGGCAGGCATTCAGTCGCCCTTCCTGATCTGGGAAGCGCTCAGCCCCGAACTGATCGAACTGGCGCTGGCCTGCATTCCCGCCGCGCACCTCAAAAAATGGTTTGAGCGCATTTTGGCAGACGTAAAGGAGAACCGCACCGGCTTTCCCGACCTGATCCAGTTCTGGCCTGCCGAACGCCGCTATAACATGATCGAAGTGAAGGGGCCGGGCGACCGCTTGCAGGACAACCAGTTGCGCTGGATCGACTACTGCGCCGCGCACGGCATGCCGGTCGCAGTGTGCTATCTGCAGTGGTCGGAGCAGGCCGCTTGAGCTACGTTGTCGCCGTCCGGGCCTTGTGCGAATTCACCGCCAAGCAGGGCGACCTGGACCTGCGCTTCACGCCCTCCCCCACCGCGCAGGAAGGCATCGCCGGCCATGCGGTGGTGGCCGGCAGGCGCGGCGGCGCTTACCAATCCGAGCTCAGTTTGAGCGCTGTGTATGGCCCGCTGACGGTGCGCGGGCGCGCCGATGGCTACGATCCCGAGCAAAATCTGATTGAAGAGGTCAAGACCTACCGCGGCGATCTGGCCTCGATGCCCGCCAACCACCGCCATCTGCATTGGGCGCAGCTGCGCGTGTACGGCCATCTGCTGTGCCTCAAGCTGGAACTGGAGCAAGTGAATCTTGCGCTGGTCTACTTCGACATTGCCAAACAAACCGAAACTAGCTTGCGCGAAACGCAGTCCGCGGCTGACCTGGCTGCACTGTTTGCCGATCAATGCGATCGCTTTGTGGCCTGGGCCGAAGCCGAACTGGCGCACCGCGCGGCCCGTGATGGGGCCCTGGCTGCGCTGCAGTTTCCGCATCCCGAGTTTCGCCCTGGTCAGCGCGATCTGGCCGCCACCATTTTCAAGGCCAACGCCAGCGGGCGCTGCGTGCTGGCCCAGGCGCCGACAGGGATCGGCAAGACCATCGGCACCCTGTTTCCGGTGCTGAAGGCAGCGCCGAATCAGCGCATCGACAAGGTGTTTTTCCTCGCCGCGAAAACCCCGGGGCGCCAGCTCGCGCTCGAGGCGGCAAACGTGCTTCGCCGCAGCGCGCCGTCGCTGCCACTGCGCCTGCTCGAGCTGGTGGCGCGCGACAAGGCGTGCGAACATCCCGACAAGGCCTGCCACGGCGAATCGTGCCCGCTGGCCAAAGGGTTTTACGACCGACTTCCTGCCGCGCGTGCAGCCGCGGCCGGGAGCCTGACGCTCGACCGCGCCGGCCTGCGCGAGGTGGCGCTCGCGCACAACATTTGCCCCTACTATCTGGGCAGCGAAATGGCGCGCTGGAGCGACTTGATCGTGGGCGACTACAATTATTATTTCGACCTGGGCGCCATGCTGTACGGCCTCACGCTGGCCAATCAATGGCGCGTGAGCGTGCTGGTGGACGAAGCGCACAATATGGTCTCACGCGCGCGCCGGATGTATTCGGCGGAACTGGACCGCGCCGCACTGCGCGCTGCGCGCTCGGCGGCGCCGGCGCTGGTGAAAAGCGCGCTCGATCGCGTGGGCCGCAACTGGCCCGGCGGCGATGGCAGCGCTTATGAAGTGCTACCGGAGCCGCCGGCGCGCCTGCTGGAAGCGCTGCAGGGCGCCATTGCCACCATTACCGATTATCTGGCCGAGCACCCCGAACCCATGGACGCCGCACTGCAGCGTTTCTACTTCGACGCCATGCATTTTGCGCGGCTGGCCGAGTCGTTCGGCGAGCATTCGATGTTCGACGCCACCCAGGTCGACGCTAAAAACCGCACGCTATGCATCCGCAATATCGTCCCCGCGCCCTTCCTCAAGGCGCGCTTTGCGATGTCGCATTCGACCGCGCTGTTTTCGGCCACCCTCAGTCCCTGGAACTACTATGCCGACACGCTGGGCATGCCCAGCGATACCGCCTTTGTCGATATTGCCTCGCCCTTCCATGCGCGCCAGCTGCAGGTACGCGTCGCCGCGCACATCTCGACCCGCTTCGCCCATCGCGCCGGTTCGGCAGCTCCGATCGCTGGCCTGATGGCCGATCAGTATCGCGCCCGGCCGGGCAATTACCTGGCCTTTTTCAGCAGCTTCGATTATCTGGAACAGGTGGCCGCGCAGTTCGCGCTGCAGTATCCGGAGATCCCGACCTGGCACCAGCCGCGCCGCATGGCCGAAGACGAGCGTGCAGCGTTCCTGGCCCGCTTCACGCTCGAGAGTCGCGGGATCGGCTTTGCGGTACTTGGCGGCGCCTTCGGAGAAGGCATCGACCTGCCCGGGGCGCGCCTGATCGGCGCCTTTGTAGCCACCTTGGGACTGCCGCAAATGAACCCGGTGAATGAACAGATCCGCCAGCGCATGCAAACCATGTTCGGCGCCGGCTACGATTACACCTATCTGTATCCCGGCATTCAGAAAGTGGTGCAGGCTTCTGGGCGGGTGATTCGCACCGAGAGCGACGAGGGTGTGGTGGTGCTCATCGACGACCGTTTCGCGCAGCCCGAGGTGCAAGCGCTGCTGCCTGCATGGTGGCGGGTGCAGCCGGCCGCGATCAGCCGATCAGGTTTCTGACTTTTTGATAGCCGCTGCGGCTGATCGGGATGCGCTGGCCGCTGTTCAAGACCGCCGTGTGGCTGTCCTTGCCCTGCTCGATGCGGCTGATGCAGCCGATATTGAGCAGGTAAGAGCGGTGCACGCGCACGAACACCTGGCCATCGAGCTGGCTTTCCAGGTCCGACAAGCGCTGGTTTTTCAGGTAGTGCCGGCCCTCGCTGCAGATCTGGACGTAATCGTCCTGGGCCTCGATATAGTCGATCTTGTCGGCGCCGATGACATGCACCTTGGCGCCATCGCGTATCAAGACGCGCCCCAGCGGCTTGCTGCGCATGGCCGCATCGCTGACCACCGCCTCCATGCCCGGCTGCTGGACGCCCGGGACAGACACGCTGGCGCGCGCATGGGCCAGCGCTTCGTCGAAGCGCTGCTGGCTGAAGGGCTTGAGCAGGTAATCGACAGCATGCACCTCGAATGCTTTGAGGGCGTACTGATCGTAGGCAGTGACGAAAACATAGCGCGCCTTGCGCCCGGCCAGTTCGACCACCTCGAAGCCGTTCAGCTTGGGCATCTGGATATCGAGGAAGACCAGATCGGGCTCAAGCTCCGTGATGGCCTTGACGGCGTCGAATCCGTTGGCGCACTCGGCCACGATGTCGACATCGGCATGCCGTCCAAGGAATTCGCGCACCAGGGCGCGGGCCAGGTCTTCGTCATCGACGATCATTACACGCATGCTTCAGGACTCCCTTGTTTCGGCGGGCAGAGTAAGCTCCACCCGAAATAGCTGGCCTTGGCGCGACCAGTTCACGCTGGCCTCGTGTCCATAAATGGTGGCCAGGCGCTGGCGTACGTTGGCCAGGCCGATGCCGTTGCCAGCTTTAGTACTCTGGTCATCGTCGACGTCGTTTTCCACGCTGATGCGCAAGATCGATGCTGCACGGCGCGCGACAATACGGATAATGCCGCCAGCCGGCAAACCGCCGATGCCATGTTTGACGGCGTTTTCGACCAGCGGTTGCAGGATCATGGGCGGCAGCAGGCAGTCGCTCGCGTCGGCCTCGACATCCTGCTCCACGTTCAGGCGCGCACCGAATCTGACCTTTTCAATGGCCAGAAAGTGCAGCACGAGTTTCGTTTCGGCCGCCAGTGTGACCTTGCGGTGCGCCTCCAAGCCCAGCGTGTGTCGGAAAAACTCGGCCAGCTGCAAGGTCATCTCGCGCGCGCCTGCCGGATTGATCGCGGTAAGCGCGCTGATCGAGTTGAGGCTGTTGAACAGAAAATGCGGATCGATCTGGGTGCGCAGCATGCGCAGTTCGGCTTCCTGGGCCATCAGCTTCGATTCGAGCTCGCGCCGTTCTGCTGCCCGTGCGCGTTCGAATTCGATGCCAAGGTAATGGGCAAATGCCGACAAGCCGTACAGGATGACACCGAGGCCGAAGATCGTGCCCTTCATGAACGGACTCAGTTCAGGACCCAGGCTATTCCACAGACCATTCCAGAACACGCATATGGCGCTCCACAAGGCCCCGGAGACCATGGCGGCGAAGCAGAACACCAGCAGGATGGAAGTAAAACTTTTGTTCGCCAGTGGGTACGCACGGCACACGTAATACGAGGAGAAGCCGGTGGCGCAGGCATACACCAGCGTCACCGGTACTGCAAAGACCACGCTATCGAACCAGGTAGCGCCGGTGCCGATTACTACCAGCCCGGCAAAGACGGCACCGAGCATCAGCCAGACCAGCAGATACAGGGCCGCTCCGCGCCGGGTGGCAAACGGTCCCTGCATCAGTTGCGCACTTCCACGCCGCCCATGATGACGTAGCCCTTGATGATAAGGCGCTTGGAATTGTCAGGCGGGGTGATGGTTTTTTCATCAAAACCGCCCATGATGGGAGTGCCGTGCATGACGATGGTCCAGTCGGGCGGCACCTTGAGCGTGATGCCGCCCATGGCCGCGAACACGGTAATCACTGCTTCGTTTTCGATGGACGAGCCGCGCAGGTCAAGCGCGCAGCCGCCCATGAAGACCGTGATTTCGCCGCCGCGAAAGGCCGGCACCGAGATGCGCCGGTCGAAGCCGCCCAGCACCACGGTGGCGCTCACGGTCGAATCGCTGCCCTCTTCCGGCTTGACCATGCCGGAAATCTGGCGCCGGCCGATCAGTGCCTTGTAGACTACCGCGCCGCCGACCAGGATCAATGCCAGCGGCCAGAGATTACGCACGGTGAACAGGTCGAAGCCTAGCCGGTTGAGGGTCATGACGGCGCCAACGCCAGTCAGGATGATGAAAGGCATGCGCTCCTGCGGTGTTTGCGCGTCCATCAGCTTGGCCACCCCGATAATGATCAGCAGGACCGGCCAGTAGCGCTTTACCTCGCGAAATTCGATCAGATTGAGATTATCGAGCAAGAACAGCAATCCCAGGGTAATGACCGCGATACCGATGATGACCTGGCCGGGGACGCCGCGCGCGGCGCTGTTTGGTTCATTTTTCATGGGCCAGTTCCTCGTTTGCTTCTGCGCGATCTTTAATGAGCGGCTTGATGATCATGACTGCGCCGCAAGCGATGATGACGAGCGGCCAGCTGTTGCGAAAGGTCAGGCCGAACAGGTGTTCGAATACCGCGTGCAGCCACAGACCGACCAGCACCGTCCACAGGCCGCTGGTAAATTCCGACGCGCGCGAGTAGGTGATCATCTTGATGGCGCCGGCGGCGACGATGAACAGCGGCCAATAATGCCACAGGCTGTAAAAATCGATCAGATCCATTTTTTGCAAAAACATGGACACGCCGACGGCGATCAGAATCAGGCCCCAGGCCAGTTGCTTGCGCCAGTCACCGTAAGGATTTTTATTCACACTACCTCCCGCTCAAAGAATATGTTCAAGATACATGGACCAAGCGGCAAGGAAAACCCCATTTCGGTGAATGGCATGCCAGGCTCGGTGAATGACGGGCCATGCGGCCTAGTTGCGTACTTCAACCCCACCCAAGATGACGTAGCCGCGAATGATCAGGCGCTTGCTTGTGTCCTTGGGGGCGATGGTTTTTTCGTCCAGGCTGCCCATGATGGGCGTGCCATTGAGTTCAACCGTCCAGTCGGGGGGGATGCGCAGCGTGATGCCGCCCATGACCACGAATACATTGATCACAGCATCGCCCTGCATGGACGCGTCGCGCAGATCAAGTTCGCAGCCGCCCATGATGGCGCTCACTTCGCCGCCGTCAAAGTCCTTGGAGGTAACGCTGCGCTCCATGCCGGCCAACAGCACCGTGACGTCGAGCGTGGCATCGGTGGTGGTCAGCCCGGGGTTTTTAAGGCCTGGCTTATCGCGCCGGCCGCTGAGCGACTGGTGAATCACGGCGCCGCCGACCAGCACCAGCGCCAGCGGCCATAAGGTACGCAGGTTGAAAGCGTCGTATCCAAGGCGGTTTAATTGCAGTGCCAGCCCCACGAGGATGACGCCGCCGAAGGCAATGCGCTCCTGGTTGTTATCGGAGTCCAGCAGTTTGGCCAGGCCGCCGAAAATGACCAGCACTGGCCAGTACAGTGCAATACCCGGAAAATCGATGACATTCATATTGGTCAGCAGCGCGACCATGCCGACGGTGATGACGATCAGGCCGATGATGACCTGGGCCGGGGCGTTGCGCTGGGACTGGCAGCTAGATTCAGTTTTCATTATTGAGCTCCTCGTTGGGGGCAAAGCGTTTTTTGATAAATGGTTCGAGAATCATGGTGACGCCGCTGGCGATGATCACGAATGGCCAGCTGTTGCGAAAGGTAAGCCCGTAGATATTCTCGAAAACTGCGAACACCCACAGGCCGATGAAGACCAGCCACAGGCCGCTGGTGAAATGTTTGGCGGTCGGATAGCCGATCATCTTGTTGATTCCGATGACGACCAGTACCAGCGGCGCGTAATGCCATAGCCCGCGCACCTCGACCAGATCCATCTGATCCAGAAAGATGGCCAGGCCGAAACCGATCAGGACCAGGCCCCACATCAATTGCCTGCGCCACTCGTATGAAGAATCTTTGCTCACGATGCCTCCTGATGAAAGAACAGGAGCAAGCTTACCCGCACTCGGAGGCGAGCAAAACCCGATTTCGGTGAATGGCGTTTGCGACTCGGTGAATGACGGTAGATTCGGCGAACGCCGCTGCCAAGGCCCTCAGGCGCCCAGGGCGACCGAGGCCGACAGCGCGAGCATGGTGGTCCCGGCCAGGCCATCGATCCACTTCCAGGCGCGTGGCCGGGCAAACAGCGGCGACAATTTGCGCGCGCCAAAACCCAGCGCGCTGAACCACAGTACCGAGGCGCACATGGCCCCGGCAGCGAACGACACGCGCTGCGGCGCCGGAAAGCTGCCGCCGATGGCGCCCAGCAGCACCACGGTGTCGAGATAGACGTGGGGATTGAGCAGGGACAGAGCCAGCACGCTGAGTAGCGCCTGGCGCACGCTAGCACGCGGCGCGTCCTGACCGAGCTGCAGCGATTCGCTAGCGAACACGGCGCGCCAGCTGCGCAAGCCGTACCATAGCAGGAAGGCGGCGCCGCCCCATTTGGCCAGCCCGAGCAGCAGGGGCGAGGCTTGCACCGCGCTGCCCATTCCGGCCACCCCGAGCGCGATCAGGCTGGCGTCGACCACGATGCACACCAGGACCGTGAGGCCTACGTGCTCGCGCCGCAGCCCGGTCCGCAGCACATGGGCGTTTTGCGCGCCAATGGCCATGATGAGGCCGGCACCCAGGCCCAGGCCGCTCAGGAAGGTCGATGGATGGAACATGGATAGCCTCGTCAAGTGAAAGCGTGCAGTGTGACGGGGGCTTGTCCATTAATGAATCAAACTTAATTCATTTCAGTATAATTAAATTTTTCTAAACACTGCCAATGATGCTCGACTCCAGGAAAGGCGAGGCGCTGCTCGCCGTCATCGACAGCGGCAGCTTCGAGCAAGCCGCAGCGCTGCTGCACCTGACACCGTCGGCGGTGTCGCAGCGCATCAGCGCCCTGGAAGCCGAGCTGGGAACGCCGCTGGTAGTGCGCGCCAAGCCCTGCCGCGCCACACCGGCCGGGACACGGCTGATCCAGTACCTGCGCCGCAGCCGCTTGCTGGAGCAAGAGTTCCTGGCTGACCGAGGCAGCCCCGACGGGCAGATGCTGAGCATCGCGATCGCCGTCAATAACGACACGCTGGCCAGCTGGCTGCTGCCGGGCCTGGCCGAGTTCCTGGTCGCCGAAAGGATCGTGCTCGACATCACGCTGGACGACCAGGACCATACCTATGCCCTGCTGGCCCAGGGTCTTGCGCTGGCTGCGGTATCGAGTGCGGCGGAAGCAATGCGCGGTTGCGCGGTCGAACCGCTGGGGGCGATGCGCTACCGCCTGCTCGCGACACCGGCGTTTGCTGCACGCTGGTTTCCGCACGGACTGGAGCGCGAAGCCGCGCGCCGGGCGCCATTGATGGTGTTCGACCGCAAGGACAGTCTGCAGAAAAATTTTTTGCAGCGCGAACTGGGTCTGCCGGAAGGAAGCTATCCCTGCCACTATGTGCCGGCCAGCGCTGCATTCATGCAGGCGATCGAACTTGGCCTGGGTTACGGCATGCTGCCGGAGCAGCAGTATGGTGATCTGGTGCAGCAAGGCCGCCTGATCGACCTGGCGCCGGACCAGCCCACCGATATCAGCTTGTACTGGCACGCGTGGCGGGTACAGTCGCCCAAGCTGGAACGTTTGAGCGCCGCACTGCTGGCGGCGGCGCGCGCCAGTTTGCGCCAACCGTCGCCGAAAACAACAAAGCCCGCGTCGAAACCGATGCGGGCCTTGAGTAAGGGTTAAACCTGATTACGCAGATGCAGCGCCTGGCTGGTTGCGTACCTGGTTGTGATACCTGGCTTTGGCGAGAGCTTTCTTGACAGCCTCGCGCGCGATATTGGTCCGCTTGATGTCTTTCTTTTCTTCCTTGCCGCGTTGCTGTGCTTCGTCTTTGTTACCGATACGCTTAGTCATTGCTAGTCCTCCTGTTGTCAATCTGTGTCAAGTAAAGAAGTGGACTACGAGCGCGATGTCGCTGGCTTGAAGTCACTGGTTGTCATGCCCCATCCCAGTTGGCGCCGAATTTCTTCGGGCGATGGCGGTGGTTTCGGATCCCGCGCACGACGCTCGAGATAAGCACGAACCGCTTGTTTCGGTGGGTGGGTAAAGGTAGCCATGACAACCTCCGTTTTCCAGTTCCGTTTATACCGCGCGATGCTGTGCGTGGCTTGAAGTATTGGTGCCGATCCTTGAGGCGACCGGCTCACCTGCTGAATGCGCGTCTCCTTTGGACTTTGCCGCGGGGCGCCTCACTCACACAGCTTCATCTTAAGGGCGCACAAGCCGCCCAACAGTTCGTTGACGCACACTCAATGGTAAATCCGGTCCCCGCACGCAAGATTTTGACAGCGCCGCTGACAGCGCCGCAAGCTTGCGTCCTACATGGCGGGCACGTAACAGCGCATGCGCGCGCGCGTTTTCTACGTCGGAGCCCAATAGCGGAGGCATGCTATGACATGCAGGCTTGTAGGATTATTGCTAGCGATGATGAACGGCGCGATTCGCGAGGCCGCGGTGCCAGAGGCGCACACTTTTTCGAGCCACGCTGCGTTCCACGGACCTACGCGGCCATTGGCCGACATCGCACTGCATGCACCGCCTTTGGCGCGAGCTGAACATGCGACTGCCTTGCGCTCGATCACACTTGAGCGGCCGACAGACGCTCGGTGGGCGCCCGTCACCGGCACGATGTACGGCATGCTGGGACCCATTCGCACCGCTCCTGGCACCTTCAATGCCGACGGCATGGCAAGCAGCCAGCTGCAAGCACTCAATGCAGTGGGCGCAGTCGGCGACGCACAGTATGTGCAGCTTGCCGATGCAAAGCTCGCGGTCTATGACAAGACAAGTGGCGCCATGCTGCTTGGCCCGCTACCGACCGCTGCACTGTTCGACACAGCCCAGACGAGCGCGCCCCAACAGCCATGCGCCGACGCGGGCGGCAATGCCAGCGTACAGTTCGACCACCTGGCCAAGCGCTGGATTGTGACGCGCCTCGTGTCGAGGCAGGACCGGGCGGGATCGATCGTCTCGGCGCACTGCATAGCAGTATCGGCCGGCGCGGACGCCGGCGGCATCTATCGCCTGTTCGTGCTGCCGATTTCGCAGCGCGAAGGCCAAGCGCTGCTGGCCGACGACGCGCGCCTGTCAGTATGGCCCGACGCCTATTACCTCACAATGGCGCTATTCGACAGCGTGGGCAACTATCGCGGCCCGCGCGTGTGCGGCATCGACCGCCCCGCCCTGCTGTCCGGCCGCGATGCGCCAGTACGTTGCCGCGACCTGGGCCCGGAATTCGGTCCGGTGTCGGCGGCCACGCTTGACGGCTACGCGATTGCGCCGGACGATAATAGCGCCAACACCCTGCTGTCACTCGATCTCGCCGCCGATGGCATGGGCCGGCAGTTGTTCGTGTGGCGCTTCTCGTTCAGCCGCAATACGTTCAGCGAGGCACAGGCAATTGCCGTGGCGCCGTTTGCAGGGGCCTGCGCGCACGCGCTGGACGGCGCCTGCATTGCACAGCCGGCGCCCGGGGCACCGCTGGCGGCGCTGGGCGACCGCCTCATGCCGCGCCTTGCCTATCGCAACGACGATGGCATCGAATCGCTGGTCGCCACCCATGCGGTGCAAGCCGGCGCGCAGGTTGGTGTGCGCTGGTACGAACTGCGGCCCGTGAATGGCGTCATGCAGTTGCACCAGCAGGGCACCCATGCCCCCGACCACAACAGCCGCTGGATGGGGAGCACCGCGACCGACAAGCTTGGCAACATAGCGCTCGGGTACAACGTGGCGGGCACCGATGCAGCGCTGGCGATTCGCTACACCGGACGCCAGCGCAGCGATCCGCACGGGCGCATGCAGGGTGAAGCATTCCTGATGAACGGAACTGGCGTGCAAACTGGTCCCGCAGGCAGGCCCGCTTTGCATGGCGCCATGACGCTCGATCCCATCGACGGATGCACCTTCTGGTACACCCAGCAATATGGCGCCGTCACGGGCAAGGCTGGCTGGCACACCCGGATTGCAAGCTTCCGCTTCGAAAATTGCAGGTAATTGCGGGGCAGGCTAACATGGCGGTATTGTTCACGCCGGATTGACCATGCGCTTTTTCGCCCTGCTATTGATTGCCGCCGCTCTGGGCGGCTGCACCTCCGGTCCGCTTCCCATGGACGCCTTGCTCAAGAAGCAGGTCTACCAGATGAGTCCGGAGGAAGTGCATCGCTATGTCGGCCACATGCACCGCGCCGAGCCGGACTTGCGCAAGCGCATCACAGCCATTGGCCGCCAGAACATCGGTCAGCCCTACGTGCTCAACCTGCTGGGCGAATTTCCTTACGAGCTGCACGACAGGCTGCCCATGTTCAGCCTGGAGCAAAGCGACTGCGTGGTGTTTGCCGAACATACCTATGCGATGGCGCTGAGCCAGTCGTGGGAAGAGTTTTTCTGGATGCTGCAGCGCATTCGCTACAAGGATGGCGTGGTCGGCGTGGCGACGCGCAACCACTACACCGAACTGGACTGGAATATCAACAACAGCTGGCTGGTGAGCGACATCACCGCAACGCTGGCAGGTCCCGACGGGCCGCAGTATTCCCTGACGGTGGACCGCGCGCGTTTCTTGCGCACCCGCCACAACACCCAGCGTGAAATCCCGGTGCAGCACAGCCGCGAAGCCTATCTGCACAAGGATCAGCTCGAAGCGGTGCTGCCGCAATTGCAGGATGGCGACCTGGTCAATGTGGTCTCGACCCGAGGCGGAGCACTGTATGTGTCGCACGTGGGACTGGTGGCAATTGGCGCTGATGGTAGGCGCAACTTCCTCAATTCGGCGGAACCGAAGGTGCGCGAAGAAAGCTTTCCAGCCTTTTTTGCGCGCACCGCCGAGCGCGAAGCGCGCAATGAGCGCGAGGGCAAGCAAGGGCAGAAACTTGCGGGCTTCAAAGTGCTGCGCCTGAATCTCCCCGTGACGGTGCCGCCCGCAGCGCCCCAGCCGCGTCCGCCGCCGCCCTAGCCCGGCAAGAACAAGGGGCGCACCTTGGCGCTCCAGGCAATGCGTTCGGGCAGCCCGATGATGCCGCCGTTGATGCAGCGCGTGACCTCTTCGATATCGTCGCGGTCGGCAGCGCAGTTGCAGCCGCGCGCGGCCCACTCGGCGGCGGCCACGTGCAAGCACCATTCTGCCGAGCACACAGCGTCGGGAACGTCGGTGAGATCCGGCGCCGCCGGCGATCGCAGTTGTAAAATAGTGGTCGCCCGTGCATAACTGCCCTTTCCAGTCAGCTGCAACATTCCGCGACCACGGTAAAGAAAACCATCTCCCTGCGCCACGTTGCCCATGCGGCCCCCGTACACAGCATTGGCCAGCTTTTCGGGCTGGTAGGCGTACTCCTCGGGATCGAGCGGGCCGAGCGGGCGAAAGCGGCTTGGCCACACCGCCGGCAGGCGCGCCGGGCTGTAGCGTAAATTTTCGAAGCGCAGCGCCAGGCCGCCGGTCTCGTGCAGGATTTGCGTCAAGAAGTGCACCACCCGCCTGCGCGAGTCTGCAATGCCATAGCGCTCGAGCACCGGCTGGCCGGTTTCAAAGGCCGCGCGATACTCAGTCACGCAATGCGGCGCAAGCTGGGCAATCTTCTCCGGTAGGACAGGCACGGGCACGCTGGACTCCTTCGCATCACAGTTAACATCTTATTAACTGGCGGACTGGGCTGTATCCAAGCGCGTCAAACCTTTGCGTATTTCACTTTCCCCTGCGCCAGCTTGGCGACGCAATTTGCGCGCGCGGCGAAAGATACGGAACTGTAGGGATCGTCGCTACTCCAATTGATATGCCTTGTACTCCCACAGGGACTGGAGGAAGCATGTATGCCCGAAGCTTTTTATGCACGCTGTTTGTCGTTGCAGTCTGCCTGGCCGAGTCCGCTCACGCGCAGCCCGTCGCGAGCGGCACGGCAACGCAGCGCATCACGCTGCCCGCCGGCCCCGTGCCCGGCGCGGATGATGCGCGCGGTTCGGTGCAGTTTATCGGCACTGCCACCGTCATCATTCGCTACCAGGGTCTGACCATCCTCACCGATCCCAATTTCCTGCACAAGGGCGAGCACGTCCATCTTGGCTATGGCCTGCGTTCACGCCGCCTCACCAATCCGGCCATCGCGTTGTCGCAACTGCCGCCGATCGACCTCGTGGTGCTGTCGCACCTGCACGAAGACCATTTCGACAAGCTGGTGCAGCAGCAGCTCAGGCGCGACGTTCCCATTGTCAGCACCCGCGAAGCAGGCCCCGACCTGGCCAAGATGGGCTTTAAACAGGCAATTTCGCTGGGCACCTGGGAAGCGCTTGAAGTGCGCAAGGGCGATGCGCGCCTGACCATCACCGCCATGCCCGGCCGTCACGGCCCGGCCGGTGTGGCCGCGTTGCTCCCCACCGTGATGGGCACCATGCTCGATTTCGCCGATGCGCCCGAGCGACCCCGCTATCGCCTCTATATTAGTGGCGATACCCTGGTCTATGACGACATCTCGCTCATTCCGCACCGCTTCCCTGACATCGACCTGGCGCTCCTGCACCTGGGCGGCACCCGACTGCTGGGCCTGATCAAGGTGACGATGGATGGCGCGGACGGCCTCCAGCTAATGCAAATTGTCGCGCCGCGCCACGCTATTCCCATTCATTGCAACGACTACGGGGTGTTCAAGTCGCCCTTGTCGGACTTCGAGCATGCAATCAAGGTGGCAGGTCTGCAGGACAAGGTCACCTATCTGAAACACGGCGACACGTATTACTTCAACTCGCCGCGACCGTAATTTTCATTTGTTCAAGTTGGAATACCGGCATTTAAGTTGCCGTAGATATTTTATTGCCCAAATTAATTAAATCCGACAGGAATTATTACCAAAGTCATCAGTTGATGATTGTCAATTCAACCACACACCAGCAGCCCGATAATAAAACTTATACGCAGACAAGACATCTAAGCGCGCCATTCCATCGCAGCGCCTGATTTACCGATTATTAACACCACTTTTAAAGTAATCAAATAACTTTAATACTTTATCTATAAAGCCCCCATACCGCCATGTCGAAGCCCCCAATTCAATTAATCGCGCAATTTTGTACCAATATGGTGTCGATGAATCGCACCGCAAAAATTGCGCTGATGCTTGGCGTCGATTTGTTTGCCCTGCCATTTTGCTTCCTGATTGCGATGCTGCTCCGGGTTGGCGACCTCAGCCTGGCGATGAAGTACGGGCCGGCCTCGTATCTGGTGGTGGCCATGGTGACCATTGCCGCTTTTTCGTTCTCGGACCTGTACCGCGCCGTGATCCGCTTTATCGACCAGCGCCTGCTGGCGGTCACCGGTCTTGCGCTCGGTCTGGCCGTGCTGTGTGTCTATTTCGTACTCCTGATATTGAACGACGAACTATTCCCACGCAGTGCGCTTGCCATTTACTGGTTCATCGTCTTTTCCTACGTTGTGGCTTCCCGAATTTCAGTCCGCAACTTCCTGCGCAACCACATCAGCATCCGCCCCGCCGAAGAACATACCGTGGCCATTTACGGCGCCGGTGAACCTGGTGCGCAGCTGGCCTTGACCATGCGTAACAGCAACGAATACCGGCCGGTCTGCTTCTTCGATGAAAAGCATGTGCTCAACGAGCGCAATATCGCCGGCTTGCGGGTGTTCCACACCGATCGCCTGGTGGAAATGGTCAATGCCCTGTGCATCCGCTCCATCATCATCGCCATCCCCGAGGTGTCGCCGGAACGCTTGCGCGAAATCATGCAGCGGATGGCGGGGGCCGGCGTCACCACGCGCATCCTGAGTGGCCTGCTCGACCTGGCCGACGACAAGGCCCCGATGGAGGCGATCCGCGAACTCAAGTTCGAAGACCTGCTGGGGCGCGCTCCGGTTCCACCCCGCACCGAGCTGTTTGCCCGCTGCGTCCATGGAAAAACGGTGCTGGTAACGGGCGCCGGCGGCTCCATCGGCAGCGAACTGTGCCGCCAGATCGTCACACTGGCGCCGACCCAATTGCACCTGCTCGACCACTCCGAGTTCGCGCTCTACACGATCAAGCAGGAACTCATGACGCGCTATCCGGGCCTGCCCATCATCGCCCACCTGGGCTCGGTATGCAGCGTGGCGCTGGTGGAACGCATCCTCCAGGACGCCCGCATCGACACTATCTACCATGCAGCAGCCTACAAGCATGTGCCGCTGGTCGAGTCCAATATCGTGGAAGGCTTGCGTAACAATGTGCTTGGCTCGCAGGTCATCGCCGCGGCCGCCGGCAAGTTCAAGGTGAATACCTGTGTGCTCATTTCCAGTGATAAAGCGGTGCGCCCGTCCAACATCATGGGCGCCAGCAAGCGTATTGCCGAGCTGATCTTCCAGGCTGCAGCCTCCAAATTTGCGCAGGACACCACTTTTTGCATGGTTCGTTTCGGCAACGTGCTGGGCTCCTCCGGTTCGGTGATTCCCCTGTTCCAGCGCCAGATCGCCCATGGCGGCCCGCTGACCATCACCCATCCGGAAGTAGCGCGCTATTTCATGCTCATCTCCGAGGCTGCCCAGCTGGTAATCCAGGCCGGCGCCATGGCCAAGGGCGGTGATGTGTTCGTCCTGGACATGGGCCAGCCGATTCGCATCGTGGACCTGGCCCGCACCATGATCATGATGTCCGGGCGCACCGAACGGACCGCCGAGCAGCCCGCGGGCGACATCGAAATCAAGTTTGTCGGCTTGTTTCCCGGTGAAAAGCTCAATGAAGAGCTATTAACCGACGGCCTGGTATTTCCAAGTGATCATCCCCGCATCATGCGCATGAAAGAAAATGCGCTGCATCCCGGCGTATTGGAAACCTATATTACTTTCCTGATGATGGCTTGCGATACCAATGACCGCGCCATGATTGAATCCATGGTGAAAGCTATCGTCACCGAATATACCCCGCAATTGAATCTCGTACAGTCCCAGCCAGCCCCTGCCATTCCGCTCCAGGCCGTTTTGAAGAAAACAATTCCATTCCGTCTTTAATAATATTTAAATATCTTTTTTATAGGGCGACGATTCCCCATGCGTGACCTCCATTCAAATCACTATCTGGCTCAGCTGCTTGAGCGTTTCGACACCAAAACCGCTGTCGTCGGGATTGTCGGGCTCGGTTACGTGGGTCTGCCGCTCAGCCTGCGCTATGCCGAGGCCGGCTTCAAGGTGCTGGGTATCGACATTGACCAGGCCAAGGTCGACAAACTCAACCGCGGCGCCAGCTACATCGAACACATCGGCTCTGCCACCGTCGAGAATGCGCTGCGCCAGGGCTTCGAAGCGACCGCCGATTTCAGCCGCGTAGCCGAGGCGGACGCGCTGATCATCTGCGTACCAACGCCCCTCAACGCCTACCGCGAGCCGGACCTGAGCTATGTGCTCGGCACCACCGACGCCCTGCTCCCGCACCTGCGCGCAGGCCAGGTGGTCTCGCTCGAGAGCACCACCTATCCCGGCACCACCAGTGAAGAACTCAAGCCGCGCCTGGAGTCGTGCGGCTTCGTCATCGGCGACGACATTTTCCTGGTGTTCTCGCCCGAGCGCGAAGATCCGGGCAACCAGCACTTTGGCACCCGCACCATTCCCAAGGTGTGCGGCGGCGACACCCCAGCCTGCCTGCAAGCCGGCCTGGCCCTGTACGGCCCCGCCATCGACCACGTGGTGCCGGTCAGTTCCACCCGCGCCGCCGAGCTGACCAAGCTGCTCGAAAACATTCACCGCGCGGTCAACATCGGCCTGGTCAATGAAATGAAAATCATCGCTGACAAAATGGATATCGATATCCATGAAGTCATCCGCGCCGCCGCCACCAAGCCCTTCGGTTTCACCGCCTACTATCCAGGTCCCGGCCTGGGCGGGCACTGCATTCCCATCGACCCCTTTTACCTCACCTGGAAGGCGCGCCAGTACGGCCTGCACACGCGCTTCATCGAACTGGCCGGCGAAATCAACAGCGACATGCCGCACTGGGTGATCGGCAAGCTGGCCGACGCGCTCAACGAGCGCACCCGCTCGATCAAGGGTGCACGCGTGCTGGTGCTCGGCATCGCCTACAAAAAGGATGTCGAGGATATGCGCGAATCGCCCTCGGTCGAGCTGATGGAACTGCTGCGCGACAAAGGCGCCCTGGTCGACTATTCCGATCCCCATGTGCCGGTATTCCCGCCCATGCGCGAACACAGTTTCGACCTGTCCAGCGTGGCGCTGGATGCGGCCACCATCGCCTCCTACGACGTCCTGCTGCTGGCCACCAGCCACAGCGCTTTTGACTATGCACTGATCCAGAAGCACGCGCAATTGATCGTCGATACCCGCGGGGTCTACCTCGACCCGCTCTCCAATGTCGTGAAAGCCTGAGTCGCTACTTCCCTGAAGGATTCTCCATGCGCCATTTTCCACCCGCAGTGCTCGACCGCCGCATCCGCTTCGCCCTTGTTGGCTGCGGCCGCATCGCCACCAACCACTTCAATGCTATCCGCCAGCATGGCGACCGCTGCGAACTGGTGGGGGTATGCGACATCGATCCGGAGGCCCTGTCCATTGCGGCGCGCAGCACCGGGGCTCAGCCCTACAACAGCCTGGCCGAGATGTTGGCGCGCTGCGATGCCGACGCCTTCGTCATCGCCACGCCATCCGGCCTGCATCCCGAGCAGGCCATCCAGATCGCTGCGGCGGGGCGCCACGTGATCACGGAAAAGCCGATGGCCACGCGCTGGGAAGATGGCAAGGCCATGGTAGCCGCCTGCGATGCGGCCGGCGTGCGCATGTTCGTAGTCAAGCAGAACAGGCGCAACGCCACCTTGCAGCTACTCAAGCGCGCGGTCGACCAGAAGCGCTTCGGGCGCATCTACATGGTCAATCTCAATGTGTTCTGGACCCGCCCCGACGAGTACTACAACAGCGCCAAGTGGCGCGGCACCTGGGAATACGACGGCGGCGCCTTCATGAACCAGGCCAGCCACTACGTCGACCTGATCGACTGGATCATCGGCCCGGTCGAAAGCCTGCAGGCCTACACGGCCACCCTGGCGCGCGACATCGAGGTCGAGGACACGGGCGTGCTGAGCATCCGCTGGCGCAACGGCGCGCTCGGCTCGATGAACGTGACGATGCTGACCTACCCGCGCAACCTCGAAGGCTCGATCACCATCCTCGGAGAAACAGGCACCGTGCGCATCGGCGGCGTCGCCGTCAACGAAGTGCAGCAGTGGGAATTCGCCCAGCCCGACCCGGACGACCTGAGGGTACAGGACGCCAGCTACCAGACGACGTCGGTGTACGGCTTCGGCCACCCGATGTACTACGACAACGTCATCCAGGTGCTGCGCGGCGAGGCGGAGCCGGAAACGGATGGCCGCGAGGGGCTCAAGTCGCTCGAAGTGCTGGTGGCGGCCTACATGTCGGCGCGCGACGGCAAGCGCGTGGCGCTGCCGCTGGAGTACTGATCCATGGACCAGGCCATCCATCCCAGCGCCATCGTCGACGCCGGCGCCGTGTTAGGCGCCGGCACCCGGGTCTGGCATTTCGCCCACGTCTGCGGCGGCGCCCGCATCGGCGCCGGCTGCTCGCTCGGCCAGAATGTGTTCATCGGCAACGACGTGCGCATCGGCAACCAGGTCAAGATCCAGAACAACGTGTCGGTGTACGACGCCGTCACCATCGAGGACGAAGTGTTCTGCGGCCCCAGCATGGTATTTACCAACGTCTACAACCCGCGCGCGGCGATGGTGCGCAAGAACGAATATCGGCCGACCCTGGTGCGGCGCGGCGCCACGCTCGGCGCCAACTGCACCATCGTGTGCGGCGTGACAATCGGCCGCCATGCCTTCGTTGCCGCCGGCGCCGTCGTCAACCGCGACGTCGCCGACTTCGCCCTGATGGCCGGGGTGCCGGCGCGCCGCATCGGCTGGATCAGCCGCTTCGGCGAACGGCTGGCCTTGCGCGAGGGCGGCCAGGCGCGCTGCCCCCACACCGGCGAACTGTACACGCTGCGCGGCGGCGTCTGCACCCTCGACACGTGCAGCGATCACTTCCCGGCACTGGCCGGCTGAACGGCGTTTTGGCCGGCCCGGCCTTTCCGAACCATAGGACCCAGACATGGAATTTATCGACCTCAAAGCGCAATACCAGGCCTCCCGCGAGCTGATCAACGGCCGCATCCAGGCCGTGCTCGACCACGGCCAGTACATCATGGGCCCGGAAGTGGCCGAGCTGGAAGGCCGGCTGGCCGAGTACACCGGCGCGCGCCACTGCATCACCGTGTCCTCCGGCACCGAAGCGCTGATCATCTCGCTGATGGCGCTCGGCATCGGCCCTGGGGACGAAGTGATCACCACGCCGTTCTCCTTCATCGCCACCGCCGAGGCGATCGTGCTGCTGGGCGCGACCCCGGTGTTCGCCGACATCGACGCCGCCACCTGCAACCTCGACGCCACGCTGATCGAGGCGAAAATCACGCCGCGTACCCGCGCCATCATGCCGGTGTCGCTGTACGGCCAGACCGCCGACATGGTCGCCATCGACGCCATCGCCACGCGCCACCGGTTGCCGGTGATCGAGGACGCCGCGCAAAGTTTCGGCGCGGTGTACCGCGGCCGCCGCAGCTGCAACCTGTCGACCATCGGCTGCACCAGCTTCTTCCCCAGCAAGCCGCTCGGCTGCTACGGTGACGGCGGCGCCATTTTCACGAGTGACGAGCAACTTGCCGGCGCCATGCGCGAAATCCGCGTGCACGGCCAGGCACGCCGCTATGTCCACACCCGCGTCGGCGTCGGCGGGCGCATGGACACGCTGCAGTGCGCTATCGTGCTGGCCAAGCTCGAACGCTTCGAGTGGGAGCTCGAACAGCGCGCCCGGGTCGGGGCCAGTTACGACGCCCTGCTGTGCGGCCGGGTCGACATGGTGTCGCGCCCACGCGACCGCAGCAGCGTGTTCGCCCAGTACACGGTGGTGCTCGACGAGCGCGAACGCATCCAGGCTATTTTGCATGGCGCCGGCATTCCCACGGCGGTGCACTATCCGGTGCCCATGCACATGCAGCCGGCCTACGCCCAGTGGTGCAGTCCGGAAGCGGCGCCGGTGGCCATGGAAATGGCCGCCAAGGTGCTCAGCCTGCCTATGGGTCCGTACATGGCTGACGCCACCGTGCACGAAGTCGCCGAAACGCTGCTCGATGCGCTCGGCCAGCCTGTACGCGGCGCGGGCTTCCTGGCCGGCCAAGCGTAAGGGCATGACAATGGCGGTACCGACCTACTGGAAGCATGTCATCACCGTGCTCGGCGGCGCGCTCGGTGCGCAGGCCCTGCCGCTGTTGGCGGCGCCATTCATTACGCGCATGTGCACGCCCGCCGAACTGGGCGCGTTCAGCGTCTGGCTCGGCATTGTCGCGGTGGCCGCCATCGGCGCCACCCTGCGCCTGGAAGCCGCCATGATCCTGGACCACGGCGCCGAGCAACAGGAGACCTGCTTTAGCGTGGTGGCCTGGTCGGCCACGCTCGCCGCGCTGCTGCTCACGGGCGGCGCCGTCCTGGCGCGTCTGCTAGGCGTGCCGGCAGTGCAGGGCCTGTCGTGGTCAGCCCTGCTTACCCTTGGCGTGGGCACCTGGCTGACCGCCTACATGCAGACCACGCTGGCCTATGCCACCTCGCGCAATGCCTTTGGCCGCGCGGCCAAGGCCAAGATCTGGGGCGCGGGCAGCATCGCCCTGCTCCAGGTCGGCATGCTGTTTGTGGGCGTAGGCCCACTCGCCCTGCTGACCGGGCAGCTGATCGGCATGTGCATCGGCCTGCTGGCAGCTACCTTGCTGTTGCGGCCACCCCATGCCCGGCCGCGCCTGCTGCCCGATACCCATCAGCTGCGCTACCTGCAGCGGCACGAAAAATTCTGGCGCTTCTCACTGCCCTCCAATCTGCTCAACGTACTGGTGGGCCAGTTGCCCCTGTTCATGATCGGCGCCAAACATGGCGCGCTGGCCGCGGGTCTGTATGCGCTCACCCAGCGCGTGCTGTCGGCCCCCATTGCCCTGCTCGCCTCGTCGGTGCTCGAAGTATTCAAGCGCCAGTCGGTGCAGGACTTCCAACAGCACGGCAACTGCCGCGACGCTTACCGCTACACCTTCAAGGCCCTCGTGCTGCTCGGCATTGGCCCTTCGCTGGTGCTGCTGTTTTTCTCGCCCCAGCTGTTCGCCCTGGTGTTTGGCGAATCCTGGCGCGTCGCCGGCGAGCTGGCCCAGATCCTGGCGCCGCTGTACTTCCTCAATTTCATCGCCAGTCCCTTGAGCTATGTGTTTTTCGTGGCGGGCAAGCAAAAGCTCGATCTGCTCTGGCAGGTCGGCCTGTTCACCATGACGGTAACGGTATTCATGCTGCCCGGCTCCCTGCACGACAGCCTGGCCTGGTACGCCATCGGCTATTCGATGCTCTACGTGGTGTACCTGCGCATGTCGTGGACCTGCTCGCTCAACCGCTTGGCGCCAGCATGAAAGCGCGGCGCCGCCTCAGCTGGTCGGATCACTCCGTAGGCATGCTCGCCTTTCTGGCGCTGTTTCCCGGATTTTTCTTCTATCACAGCCTGCTTGGCCTGGGCATGACCGGCGCTTTTCTGGGCGGCTTCTTTGCGCCAGTGTCGGTGCTCGTGGTCGGCCCGCTGTGCTTTCTATATGCCTACCGGGTGCGGCGCGAGCCGGGCCACCTTACCCGCGCCGACGTGCTGTTTTTCATTTATGTCGCGTATTTTCTGTGCGTGGTCGCGGTCAATGCGGCAGCCGGCGCCAACCCTGTCATCGTGGGCAACCACATCCTGGGCGCCTTGTTCATTCTGAACATGTTCTTCATTTTCCGGCTGACCGATTTCGCACGCAGCGACTTCCGCTTCCTCGCAATTGCCAGCCTGATCGGGATGTCGGCAATCGTGTTCGCCTTTTCGGTCGATGGATCGTTCTACCTGGCTCCGCTCGGCACGTCCAAGAATCCCGAAAGCCTGGCCACCTACCAGGGTTTCTCGCGCTCCTACCTTGTCACTTTCGTGGCGGCGGTGCCATTTTGCAAGGCGCGCTCGCTGCGCCTGTTCCTGTACTGCCTTGCAGCTCCCACGCTGTTCGTCAATACCGCGCGCAGCGAGTTTGTGGCCATGCTGTTTCTGATTCCCATCATCGAGCTCTATTACTCCAAAAATAAACTTCTGATGCTGGGAATTTTCATCTTCATGCTCGTGGCGTTCTTCAGCTACCTGGACCAGTTGCTCACCATCCTGCCGCACAACCGGATTCTGGAACTGCTTGACCTATCACAATCGACCTCGGCCAACAAACGGCATCATCTGACCATGTATGCAGTGAACACGATCGGCAATTTCCCC
Organism: Pseudomonadota bacterium; assembly: GCA_040385745.1. Taxonomy (GTDB): domain Bacteria; phylum Pseudomonadota; class Gammaproteobacteria; order Burkholderiales; family Burkholderiaceae_D; genus Telluria_A. The sequence goes on along the minus strand of JAZKGU010000089.1, from coordinate 5,856 downwards.
GTGTTCGGCGACTACGCCAGCTACACCCCGGGCTTCTATTCGCACAATGTGCTCTCGGCCTGGGTCGATACCGGACTGTTCGGCTTTGTGTTCGTCCTGGCCCTCCTGATCCTGCCCGCCATGCAAATGCTGGTCAAGGGCTACGTCGCTCCGGTAGCAAATGGCAATTTCATCCTGGCGTTCAGTCTGGTGTGCATCACCTTGCTGTTGCTGGCCACCGCGCACTATTTCACTGACATGCTCATCGGTGCAACGCTGGGCGCCTATTCGACATACCGGTATGGAAGAAAAAATGCCACGCATCGCCCACCTTACCTCGGCGCACCCGCGCCACGACACCAGGATCTTCGTCAAGCAGTGCCGCAAGCTGGCCGATCACGGGTATGACGTGACACTCGTGGTAGCAGACGGCATGGGCGCGGCCAACGAAAGCGGAGTGCGCATCGTCGATGTGGGCCCGGCTGGTGCGCGCCTGCAGCGCATGCTCGGCACCACCCGCCGTGTGCTCGATTCGGCCCTCAGTATTGACGCCGACATTTTTCACCTGCACGATCCCGAACTGATCCCGGTCGGGCTCACGCTCAAGCAGCGCGGAAAAAAGGTCATCTTCGACGCCCACGAAGACGTGCCGGTGCAACTGCTCTCTAAGCCTTATCTCGACCCGGTCACCCGGCGCATGGTGGCCGGCGCCTTTGCCGCCTACGAGCGCTACGCATGCAAGCAGTTCGACGGCATCATCGCGGCCACGCCTTTCATCCGCGACAAATTCTTCAAGATTAATCGCCACACGGTCGACATCAATAACTATCCGCTGGCCAGCGAGTTCGACGCCGGCGTGTCCTGGGACGACAAGCACAGCCAGGTCTGCTATGTCGGCAGCGTAGCGGCCATTCGCGGCATTCGCGAGCTGGTGCGCGCCTGCTCCTTGCTGCAGTCAGGCGCCGGGCTCGCGCTGGCCGGACAATTCTCGGAGGCCGCGCTCGAGACCGAGGTGAGTTCCTACCACGGCTGGCAGCGCGTAACGCGCCTGGGTCACCAGAACCGTGCCGGCGTGCGCGCCGTCATGGCCGGGTCGATGGCCGGCCTGGTCACCCTGCATCCGGAACGCAATTACCTCGATGCGCTGCCGGTGAAAATGTTCGAGTACATGGCGGCCGGCATACCCGTGATCGCTTCCGATATTCCGCTGTGGCGCGGCATCCTCGAGTCGAACGACTGTGGGATCTGCGTCGACCCCTACGATCCGGCCGCCATTGCCTCGGCCATCGACTACTTCGTCCTCAATCCCGACATCGCGCGCCGCATGGGGTGCAACGGGCGCCAGGCCATCCTCGACAAATACAACTGGCCGGTCGAATCGGCCAAGCTCATCGCTTTCTATGAAGATCTCTGACCCCTTCCACCAGACCATGCATCTGCTGCGCACAGCATTGGCCATCGTGCGCCTGCCCAAGGTGTGCCTGCATTTCGACCAGGCCGTGGCGCCGGCGGAAGTACGCAAAATTTATCAGGCGTTCAATCGGCGCCATGCCCGCTATCTAGTGATCCGCAACAAGACCCTGGGAATAGCCCTGATCGATTTAAGCAATTTCAATAGCCCGGATGAATATACCGATACAGTGAAAAAAAAGGATTACGCCGGCCACCACGCACGCAATGCCAGAAAGCGCGGCTACACGGTGCGGACCATTAACCGCAACGACCATATCGATGAAATCTTCGACATCAATATTTCGTCGGACATCCGCCAGGGCCGGCCGATGGATCAGGCCTACCTGATCCGCCAGACGCATTACGAGGAAAAGCCGCCCTTTCAGTGTTTCGGCGTGTTCGACAAGGAAGATAAATTGGTCGGCTACTGCAACGTCGGATTCTTCGGCAACTTCGCCTCCACCGACCGGCTGCTCGGCTACAAACGCAACGACGGCGCAATGTACTTACTGCTGGTGGACATCATCTGCTTGCTCATCACGGAACACAAACTGGACTACTTCATGTACGACACTTTCATGGGCGCCCAACCCGGCCTGCAAAGCTTCAAGAAACGCATCGGTTTCGCCCCCTACCGTGTCAGCTATTCGATTGCCTGAGCCCATGACCACTCTGTCCGAACGCTATGCATTGCTTCGCAACCTCGTGCACCTGCCCGTGGCGCACCTGTTGTTCGATTCGAGCATCGAGAAAGTCAATGTGGTGTCGACCTACCGCTATTACACCAAGCGCCATCCCAAGTACCGGCTGATCCAGCACAAGAGCTGGGGCGCGGCCCTGATCGACCTGCACAACTGCAATACAGCCGACCAGTATCTGGAACGCATCAAAGGCAAAAATTTCGGCGCCTATCACGCCAAGCGCGCGCGCTCGCGCGGCTACGTGCTCACCGAGATCGACCGCAACGATCATATCGACGCGATCCACGAGATCAACAATTCGGTCGAACAGCGCCAGGGCCGTCCAATGGACCAGAAATACCAGGAAAAACAGGAGCGCTTCGAGCGCCTGGCCAACTTCCGCTATTTCGGGGTACTCAATGCGGAGGGCAAGCTGATGGCCTACGCCAACGTGGGCAAGTACGGCAACTTCTGCGCATTCTCGCAGCTGATCGGCTTTCGCAACAACGACGGCATCATGCACCTGCTGGTATCTGACATCGTGATACAGCTGATCCAGGAAGGCCGGGTGCGCTATCTGATGTACGACACTTTCTTCGGCGCCCTGCCCGGCATGCAGCAATTCAAAACCATCCTCGGCTTTCAGCCCTACCGCGCCCGCTATACACTCAAATGAACACTGTGCTCAACCGTCTTTATAGCGACTACCTCATGCCTTCACGGATGGCGGCCTACGACACCTTGCTGCAAAGCGCCAAGGACGCCGGCTACCGCCAGCTGTCGGTACGCGATTTTCTGGCGCCGCCGGCCGGACGCGGCCCGGTGCTGGTGCACCGCCACGACATCGACAGCGACGTGCGCACCGCGGCCAAGATGTTCAACCTTGAAGCGCGCCACGGTGTGGGCGCCAGCTACTATTTTCGCCTGTCGACCCTTGACTATGGCCTGATGCGCGAGATCGAAGCCTATGGCAGCGAAGCGAGCTACCACTTCGAGGAGGTGGCCGATTTCGCCAAGCGCCATCACATCAAGGATGCGGCACTGCTGCGCGAGCGCTTTCCCACCATCCGCGCCGAGTTTCGCCAGAACCTCGAACGCATCGAACAGGCGCTCGGCAAAAAACTCGTGACAGTGGCCAGCCATGGCGACTTCGCCAATCGCCGCCTGCAGGTGATCAACCACGAGATCCTGCGCGACCTGGACTTCCGGCGCCGCTGCGGCATTAGCTGCGAAACCTACGATCCCGATCTGCTCTCGCGCTTCGACCTGTACATCAGCGACCGCCCGCATCCGGTGTACTTCCACCCGATGGCGCCCAGTTCGGCGCTGGGCCGCTACCGCAGCATCTGCCTGTTGACCCATCCCGTGCAATGGGAAACCAACTGGCGCGAAAGCACCAAATGCAATGTCCGCCGCCTGATCGAGGGGCTGGCATGGTGAACCTGAAACGAGCGAGGGAGCTGCCATGAATATCCTGCTGATCAACCATTACGCCGGATCGCTGCGCCATGGAATGGAGTACCGGCCCTTCTACCTGGCGCGCGAGTGGGTCCGGCTCGGGCACAAGGTGCGCATCATTGCCTCGGCCCAGTCGCACATCCGGGCCCAGGCACCCTACCTGGACGGGCGTCCGCAGCTTGACGAAACCATCGACGGCGTCGAGTACCGCTGGATGGCCACCCCCGCCTACCGCGGCAATGGCGCCGCGCGCGTGGTCAATATGTTCGCCTTTGTCGCCAGCCTGTATGCGCAGGCCGGGCAACTGGCCAAGGGCTTCTCGGCCGACGTGGTGATCGCCTCGTCCACCTACCCGCTCGATATCTGGCCGGCGCACCGGATCGCGCGCCTGTCCGGCGCCCGCCTGCTGTTCGAGCTGCACGACCTGTGGCCGCTCTCGCCGATGGAGCTGGGCGGCTACTCGAAATGGCATCCCTTCATCATGCTGCTGCAGGCGGCCGAAAACTACGCCTGCCGCCACGCCGACGCCATCGTCTCGATCCTGCCCAAGGTGCGCGAGCACCTCGAAGCGCACGGCATGGCGCCGCACAAGCTGCACATCGTCCCCAACGGCGCCGATCCTGCCGAATGGCTGCCCAACACGCCAGCCCTGCCCGGCCTGACCGGCGCCAGCCTGGAGTCGCTGCGGCGTCAGGGCAAATTCATCGTCGGCTACGCTGGCACGCACGGTATCGCCAATGCGCTCGACACCCTGCTCAACGCCGCCAGGCTGGTGGGCGACGAACGCATCGCCTTTGTGCTGGTGGGCGGTGGCCCCGAAAAGGACAGCCTGCAGCGCATGGCGCGTGAACTCAAGCTCACCAATGTTCACTTCTTCGATCCCGTGCCCAAGCAGCAGGTGCCGGCCCTGCTGGCCTGCTTCGACGTGGCCTACATCGGCTGGCAGCGCCAGCGCCTGTACCGCTTCGGCATCGCGCCCAACAAGCTGATTGACTACATGATGGCCGGCTGCACCATCTTGCACTCGGTGGAAGCGGGCAATGACCCGGTGGCCGAAGCCGGCTGCGGACTCACCGTGGCGCCGCAAGATCCGCTGGCCGTGGCGCGCGGCCTGCTCGCCCTGTTCATGCTCGAACCGAGCGACCGTCTGACCCTGGGCCAGCGCGGACGCAGCTACGCGATGGATAACCTCAGCTACCCGGTCCTCGGCCGGCGCTTCCTGCAGGCCTGCGCCTGATACCAGAAAGGACTTACCATGCCTGAAGACAGAAGCAAACAGCCGGGGGCGGTCGAATTTTTGCCCTTCGCCCTGCCCGACATCGGCGAAGAAGAAATCGCTGCCGTGGTCGAGTGCCTGCGCTCGGGCTGGGTCACAACCGGTCCCAAGACGCGCCAGTTCGAGCACGATTTCGCGGCCTACCTGGGCGGCTCGGTCGAAACGATCTCGGTCAACTCGGCCACCGCCGGCCTGCACCTGGCGCTCGAAGCGCTGGGCATCGGCCCGGGCGACGAGGTGATCGTGCCCACCCTGACCTTCACCGCCACGGCCGAAGTGGTGCGCTACCTGGGCGCCCAGCCGGTCTTCGTCGACGCCGACCCGCACACGCTCAACCTCGACCTGGGCGCGGTGGAAGCGGCCATCGGACCGAACACACGCGCCATCATCCCGGTGCACTATGCCGGCATGGCGTGCGACATGGACGGCATCATGACGCTGGCGCGCGCCTACGGCCTGCGCGTGGTGGAAGACGCGGCCCACGCCTTCCCCACGCGGTACAAGGGCCGCCTGGTCGGAACTCTCGGCAGCGACATCACGGTGTTCAGCTTTTACGCCAACAAGACCATGACCACTGGCGAAGGCGGCATGGTGGTCACGCGCGATGCCGCGCTGGCAGCGCGCATCCGCGTCATGCGCATCCACGGCATCAGCCAGGATGCCTTTGCGCGCTACACCTCGCGCACGCCGGCCTGGTTCTACGAAGTGGTGGCGGCCGGCTTCAAGTACAACCTGACCGACCTGGCCTCGGCCATCGGCATCGAGCAGCTGCGCAAGATCGACCGCTTCCATGCGCGCCGCGAGCAGCTGGCCCAGGTCTACAACGAGCAGCTGCGCGGCTTGCCGCTGCAGCTGCCGCCCATGCCGGAGCCGGGCAGCACCCATGCCTGGCACCTGTATGTGGTACGCCTCACCGAAGCGGCCCCAATGGGCCGCGACGCCCTGATCGCCGAGCTGGCCGAGCGCGGCATCGGCACCAGCGTGCACTTCATTCCGCTGCACCGCCAGCCC
>JAZKGU010000088.1:0-12308 GCA_040385745.1 Pseudomonadota bacterium | reverse complement strand
TCGGTACGGGCCACGATCAGGCCATCGTCCACGCCCAGCTCGAGGAAGGCGTAGCGCACTGCGCGGATCTTGGCCAGGAAGTCTTCATGCGGAACCGTGACCTTGCCGTCCTGGTGGCCGCACTGCTTTTCATCCGACACCTGGTTTTCAATCTGGATGCAGCAGGCGCCAGCTTCAATCATCTGCTTGGCCATCAGGTAGGTCGCTTCGGCGTTGCCGAAACCGGCGTCGATGTCGGCGATGATAGGCACCACGTGGGTGATGTGATTGTCGATCTGGTCCTGGATGGCCTGTTTGGCCGCGCCTTCCGAGGTGTCGAGCTGGCGGAACAGGCCGCCCAGCTCGCGCGCATCGGCCTGGCGCAGGAAGGTGTACAGCTCGCGGATCAGGTCGGCGACTGCGGTTTTTTCGTGCATCGACTGGTCGGGCAGCGGGCCGAACTCGGAGCGCAGCGCGGCGATCATCCAGCCCGACAGGTAGAGGTAGCGGCGATCGGTGCTGTTAAAGTGCTTTTTGATCGAGATCATCTTTTGCTGGCCGATGAAACCATGCCAGCATCCCAGCGACTGGGTGTACTTGGACGAATCGGCGTCGTAGTTCTTCATGTCCTCGCGCATGATCTTTGCAGTGTACTTGGCAATATCGAGACCGGTCTTGAAGCGGTTCTGGGCGCGCATGCGGGCGGCCGACTCAGGATTGATGGCGTTCCAGGCGCTGCCTTCTTTTTCTTTCAGCTGCTTGATGGCCTGAATGTCGTCTTGGTACTGGGACATGTGAATCTCCTCGATAGTGGGCTAAATGATTAATCTGTGTCGCTGCTTCGTACCGCCCTCGTGCGCTGCTTTGGGGTGGAATCGAAACGAATCTCCATGTAGAAATAATAGGCTTCTTTACAGTCGAGGTCGAGTCTTATATAAGACATAGGACCAGAAATATCACGATAAAAATCAATGAGTTACATCTTTGGTTTTGTAATGCGGAATGAATTTCCAAAAAATGAAACGAAACGGCGATGCAGTGGTTAGCTCTATTTCACAATGCGGAACGATATTTCAGCTTCTGCGAACTTGGCGTCCAAATTGCCGCCCAAAGCAAAACCGTCTCTCAGGCTTTGCAGCAAGAGAGACGGTTTGAGGGAGCGCTGTAGCAGGCTGGTCGCGCTGAATTCAAGTGCGATTGATCAGAAACGTCGTGAGTAAGGGTACCGGACGCCCGGTCGCTCCCTTGGCGCCGCCCGACTTCCAGGCAGTGCCGGCGATGTCGAGGTGGGCCCAGGTGTACTTGCGGGTAAAGTTTTCGAGGAAGCATGCCGCCGTGACGCTGGCGCCGCCAGGGGTGCCGATGTTGGCGAGATCGGCAAAGTTGGACTTTAGCTGCTCGTTGTAGGCTTCTTCGATCGGCAGGCGCCAGGCGGTGTCGCTGGCCTGCTTTCCTGCTGCAAGCAGTTCGGCCGCCAGCTTTTCGTGGGCCTCGTCGGCGCGCGTGAACAGGCCCGAGTTATGGTTGCCCAATGCGACGATGCAAGCGCCGGTGAGAGTTGCAATGTCGACTACGGCGGCCGGATTGAAACGCTCGCAGTAGGTCAGGGCGTCGCACAGCACCAGGCGGCCTTCGGCGTCGGTGTTGAGTACTTCGATGGTCAAGCCGTTCATCGACGTGACGATATCGCCCGGCTTGGTGGCGCGGCCCGAGGGCATGTTTTCGCAGGTGGCGATGACGCCGATGACGTTGAGTTTAAGGCCCATTTCGCCGATGGCGCGGAAAGTGCCCAGTACCGACGCGGCGCCGCACATGTCGTACTTCATTTCGTCCATGCCCGGACCGGGCTTGATCGAAATGCCGCCCGTGTCGAAGGTGATGCCCTTGCCGACCAGGACCACCGGCGCGTCCTTGGCCTTGCCGCCCATGTGCTTGAGGACGATGAACTTGGGTGGCTCGTCGCTGCCATTGGTCACCGACAGGAAGCTGCCCATCTTGAGCGCTTCGAGCTGTTTGCGCTCGAGTACTTCAACGTCGAATTTGTAATCGCGCGCCAGCTTGCGCGCGGTGTTGGCAAGGTAGCTCGGGGTGCACACATTGGCCGACAGATTGCCCAGCTCCTTGGTCAGGTCCATGCCGTTGGCGATGGCAATGGCCTGTGCCAGCGCCACTTTGGCCTGGGCAGTGGCGGGAACGGCCAGCGCGATCTTGCGCACGCCAGTGGGCGCCGGATCCTTCTTGCTCTTTTGCGAATCGGTGCGGAACACGCTCTCGTGCGCTGCGCACACCACGGTGCGCACGGCCCAGCTGACGTCGCGCTCTTTCACATCCGTCATTGGAAATGCGATAATGGCGTCCGTCGCGCCCAGCGAGGCGAAGGCCTTGAGCGTGGCGTGCACGGCCGACGTGAAGCTTTTTTCGCTGACCGCCTCGTCGTTGCCCATGCCAACGAGCAGCACGCGTGCCGCGGCGGCGCCCGATACGCCGCGCAGCAGCAGGGTCGAGCCGGCCTTGCCGGAAATGTCGCCGGACTTGAGCGCTGCGCTGATTTCACCGCCTTGATCGAGGTCTTTAGCTACCTGGGATAGTTTCTTGTTTTCGAATACCGCTACCGCGACGCAGCCGGTTTTGGCTGCCGCGGCCGCGTTCTTTGTATCGAATGCTTTTATGCTAAAGTCCATTTGATTCTCCATTTGGTGTAGATGACGCCACTGCCTAACCTGTGATTATAAATTCGAATGATCTTCAAACGCGCCTTGCAACGTGAACTGGTCGCTGCAGCAGGCGCCACTTTCACCGTGCTGTTCTCGATTCTGGCCACCTTTACCCTGATGAAAATCCTGGGCCTGGCGGCCGGCGGCAAGGTCGCATCTGGCGATGTCATCGCGCTGATCCTGTTCGGAATGTTGAATTATCTGCCAATTGTTCTGACTCTCACCAGCTTTATTTCTGTTTTGGTGGTCGTCACGCGCAGCTATCGCGACTCTGAAATGGTGGTCTGGTTTGCCTCCGGCCTGTCGCTCACGCGCTGGATCGGTCCGGTGCTTACCTTCGGTCTGCCGCTGGTGCTGCTGACCGGTACCGTGAGCCTGGTCGTCAAGCCCTGGGCCGAACTCAAACGCACCGAATACGTCAAACGTTTCGAGCAGCGCGAAGACCTCAAGAAGGTCTCGCCGGGCCAGTTCAAGGAATCGTCCTCCAGCGACCGGGTGTTTTTCGTCGAGGGCGTCAGCGGCGACAACACCGTGGTGCAGAATGTGTTCGTCAATACCATCGAAAAAAATGTCAATACCGTGGTGGTGGCCAAGGAAGGCGTGATCGAGGAGGATGCCAAGGGATCTTTCCTGGTGCTCAAGAACGGGCGCCGCTACCAGGGTACCCCGGGCCAGGCCGATTTCCAGTCGATGGAATTTGAGCGCTACAGCATGCGTGTATCGAACAAGGAGCCGTCCAAGCTGGGGCAGATGGGCGCCGACACCATGTCGACCCAGGACCTGATCGCCACGCCCAATTCATGGACGCGCGCCGAGCTGCTCTCTCGAATCGCCGCGCCGATCATCTGCCTGCTGCTCATGCTACTGGCGATACCCCTCGGTTTCGTCAACCCGCGCGCCGGCAGCGCGGCCAACCTGATTATCGCGATCATCATCTTCTTCAGCTATAACAACCTGGTCAAAGTCACCGAGGGCAGCGTGGCGCTGGGACGGCTCGACTTCGCCATCGCCTGGTGGCCTTTGCACCTGCTGGTCGCGCTGTGGGTGCTGGCCATGTTTTCCTGGCGCCTCAATGTCAACCATCGCTATCATCCGCTGGTGCTGTGGGGCGCCTTCAAGCGGCGCGGCGCGCGCATGCCTAAGGAAGCGCTAAAATGAAAATCTTGCAGCGTTACCTGGGCGTGTCAGTCCTGCAGGCGGTGGCTTTTGTGCTCACGGCCCTGCTGGCCCTGAATGCCTTCATGGACCTGACCGGCGAAGTGCCGCAGATCGGTAAGGACGGCTACGCGCTGCAGGACGCGCTGCTGTACGTGCTGTTGCTGGTGCCTTTCCATATCTATCAAAGCATGCCGGTGGCAGCCCTGATCGGCACCATCTATGCGATGGCGCAGTTCGCGTCGAGCTCCGAATTCACCATCATGCGTGCCTCCGGCATGTCGACCCGGCTGGCGGCCTGGATGCTGTTCAAGGTCGGCTTCGTGCTAGTCGTGGTCACGCTGGTGTTCGGCGAACTGGTGGCGCCGCGTACCGCGCCCATGGCTGAATCGGTCAAGCTGGGGGGGCGAGGCGCCGCCATTTCCCAGGGCATGAAGGCCGGCATGTGGACCAAGGATATCGTGCGTAGCGAGGGCATTGCCGGGCGCGTCACGGGTTCGCGCTTTTTCAATGTGCGCACCTTCAAGGCTAACGGCGAAATGCTCGACGTGCGCCTGTATGAATTCGACACCAGCCTGCGCCTGCGCTCACTCATCACCTCAAAGCGTGCTGTTTTCACTGGCAACAATACCTGGCGCCTCGAAGAGGTGACGGAAAACCTGTTTTCGAATTCAGGCGGCGCGCAGCAGCTACTGGCCGGCGCCGACGGCACCTTCGGCCAGGCCACCAGCATTGTCGGCACGCGCAAGCTGGCCAGCATGGAGCTGGTGTCGGAAATTACGCCCAAGATCATTTCGGTATCGGCGTCGGCGCCGGACCGCATGTCGGCCAATGAGCTGGCGGTGTACACGCGCCACCTGTCCGAGAACAAGCAGGAGACCGAACGCTTCAAGATCGCGTTCTGGAAGAAGCTCATCGATCCGCTCTCGATTTTCGTGCTCATGGCGCTAGCGCTGCCGTTCGCCTATCTGCACACGCGCAGCGGCGGCGTCAGTCTCAAGATCTTCATCGGCATCATGATCGGCGTCGGTTTCATCGTGGTCAACAACCTGGCCGCGCACATTGGCCTGCTCAGTTCCGTGCCGCCGTTCGTAACGGCGATTGCACCGAGCCTGCTGTTCCTGGCCCTGGCCCTTACCGCCCTGATGCGGGTCGAAAGGTACGGATGACGCGCGCCCTGGTCCTGTTTGCCCATGGCGCGCGCGCCTCATCCTGGGCCGTGCCCTTTGAACGCCTGACCGCCCAGGCGCAGGCGCGCATGCCCGATGTGCCGGTCTCGCTGGCTTTTCTCGAACTGATGGAGCCGCGCCTGCCCGCCCATCTGGGTGCACTGGCGGCGCAGGGCGTCACCGACGTCACCGTCGTGCCGGTTTTTCTGGGGCAGGGCGGACACCTGCTGCGCGATCTGCCGGAAATGGTCGCCGAAGTGCGTAGTGCGCATCCGCAGCTGGCAGTCAGGGTGGCTGGCGCGGTCGGCGAAGACCCGGCCGTGCAGCAGGCCATGACCGACTACTGCGTCGGTGCTTTCCTCAAGCCCTGACTAACTGGCGCGGTCGACTCGCGCACCACCAGCTCGATGGGCGCGAGCACGGCCTCGGGTGCATCGCCATTGATCAATCCAAGTAGCGACGCCGCTGCCGTATAGCCCATTTCGAACAAGGGCTGACGCACGGTGGTCAGCGGCGGCGTAGTGTAGGCCGAACCGGGCAGGTCATCGAAGCCGGCCAGGGACACCTGCCCGGGCACATCGATGCCGTGCCGGTACAGGCACAGGCGCGCGCCGTAGGCGCTCAAGTCATTGGCCGCAAATACGGCGCTGAACCCGATCCCGGCGGCAAGCAGGCGTTCCAGTCCCTGCTGACCGCCCGCTTCGTTGAATTCGCCGCTGCCTACCAGCGCCGGGTCGAAGGTGATGCCCGTTTCCTCCAGCGCGCGCCGATAGCCGGCCAGCCGTTCGATGGCGTCGGCATGGTCTGCGGGCCCTCCCAAAAATGCAATGCGGCGGTGACCCAGTTCCAGCAGATGGCGCACCGCCAGCCAGGCCCCGTATTCATTGTCGAACTTGAAGCCCAGGACTCGTGGCTGACTGATGGTGCGGCCGGTGGCGACGATCGGGCGCTGGCGCGCGAAAGCTGCGATGGCCTCGTTGTCCAGGCTGGCCGAGAGCAGGATCATGCCGTCGACCTTGCGCGCCACCAGCAGGCGCATACGCTCGGTTTCGGTGGCTGCATCGGCCTGGCCGCTGACGATCACCGAGGCATAGCCGGTGCCGCGCAGGGCTTCGTCGACGCCGCGCAGGGTCTCGTCAAAAAACGGACTTGAAAAATGCGCGACCACGATCCCGATGGTCATCGAGCGTCCCATTTTGAGGGCCTGCGCCATGGGGTTGGGCGCGAAGTGCATCTGGTCGATCGCGGCCAGGACTGCCTGGCGCTTGTCATCCGATACCTTGGCTGTCCCGTTCAGGATGCGCGACACGGTGCTGGGCGATACGCCGGCAAGGCGCGCGACGTCGATCAGAGTGGAGGGCGGGTTGGACTCGGGCGAACGCATGGGCCGAAGGTTACCATACCGCCCGCGCCGCGATCGGACTCAGTGGCTGAGCAGGCGACCCAAAAGGGACCGACGCGCCGGATGCAGCGCCTGCTCAACCACGCCAGCCCATTGTTCCGACAACTGCTGGCAGGTGGCGCGCAGCACCGGATTGAGCTCCTTATGCCCGGCCAGCGCGCGCAGGTGGCGCTCGATAACGCAGGCCAGCTTGACGCAGGGCGCGCCCTGTGCGCTGTAATGCGACATCAGGTGCAGGGCGGCCGACACCAGCAGCTCGGGCTGGGGTGGCGCAACTGCCTCTTTCAGAATCGGGGAATGGGCTGCCATGCAACGCTCCTTGTGGATCAGGTGGTTGGCTGGCTAACCGTTCAAGGGACGGATGGCTGGCTGGGAAATCAGGCTGTGAGGATCAGCTTGTTGTGACGGGTGACGCGCAGTTCGTAAATTCTGCCGTCGTGTTCAATCTGAATGGTTTTGGCTTGCAGCAGCAAGTCCTGGCTCTTGAGGCGGGCGGGGCTGGCGGGGCCGTTGCCCTGCGGTACGGTGCGCACGGGTTGGTTGACGGTATTCATCGCTGGCCTTTCTCCAATGAGAACAATTCTCATTTAGATTATGGCCGATGTACTTTTAAAACGCAAGCGGCGCCGCGCAGGCGGGGCGCTGCTCCGCCGTAGCGAAATATGCATCTACTTTGTTCTGCGTCAGCCGTAGGCAGGCGAGAAACAGCCAGACTTTCTTGATGACGATTCGGGGGACGGCGCCATCATGACCATGAAATTTTTTGTACACGGAGTGAGCGACCTGCTGCAGCGTGCCGAAGCGGCGCTGGTGGCGCTGGGAGCCGAGCGGCGGTGCGCCCAGCGGCTCGATCAGATCGGCGACCGCCTTGGCCTCATGGGCGAAAAAATCGACCTCCTGCGCACCAGCATGCGCGAACACGGCGCGGACGAGGCGATCGATCCTGATTTTTGCCTGCGCGAGTCGCTCAAGGGCCTCAAGGAAGATATCCGTGACATCCGGCGCCAGCTCGCTACGCTGCAGGCGCCGCAGCTGGGTGCGCGTTTGCAACGCGCCTTCGCGCGGCTGAACAAGGTTGCGGAAGAAACCTACGCCAGTGCCGACAAACTGCAATGGGAAATCGGTGAGCATGACCGCCACTGGCCACTGCAAGCACTGGCGCAGCCCGATTGATGCGGGCGGCGCGGTCTAGGCCGAGCGTCTTTCGTGGGCGGCGGCATCGGCCGTGTCATCGGCCTGGCCCGCGCGCATGCGCATGGCCTCGCCCAGCATGACCAGTACCGGACCATGCGCCGCGCCCAGGCCGTGGGCCAAGGAGGCCAGCGTCAGGCGCATGATGCGCTGATCCGGGCGGCTGCAGTTTTCAATCACCACCACCGGAGTTTCGGGCTTGCGGCCCTGTTCCAGCATGCGCTGTGCAGTGGCTATCGCTTCGCGTCCGCCCATGTACTGCACCAGGGTGTCGGTATCGGGAATGGCATTGTGGCCGGCCAGTTCGGGCGCGGTGCTCGAAGTGAAAAAAGCCACGCTGCGTGAGACGCCGCGCTTGGTCAGGGGCTGCTTGGTGGCTGCTGCCGCCGCCACCGCCGTGGTAATGCCGGGCACCACTTCCACTTCGATGCCAGCGTCTTCCAGCGCGCGCAATTCTTCGTCGGCACGCCCGAACAGCATCGGGTCGCCGCCTTTCAAGCGCACCACCAGCGGGAATTTTTTCGCGTTGTCGACCATCTGCTTGTTGATGAAAGCCTGCGCCGTCGACAACTGACCACAGCGTTTGCCGACCAGGATTTTCTCGGCCTGCGGGCACAGCTCCAGCATCTCGGACGTCACCAGCGCGTCGTGCAGCACCACGTCGGCCTGCGCCAGCAGGCGTGCGCCGCGCAGGGTGATGAGGTCCTGGGCGCCAGGACCGGCGCCGACCAGGTAGACTTTTCCGAGTGCCATGCCGTGCTCCTTATTTGTCGAGGCGGATCATGCCTGCAGCGACAGTCTGGTGGGTCACTTCATCGATCAGGATGAAGGCGCCGGTGGCGCGGATGTCGCTGTAGCCATCGGCTGCCAGCGGCTGCTGCACGTTGACCGAAATACGCGCGATGTCATTGAGCTTCAAGCCGTCGGCCGGATGGCGCTGCTGGGTATTGATGTCGAGCAGGGTGTCGACCGCCACCACCTTGGCGCCGGTCTGCTTGGTGCCATGCTTGATCCAGTATTTGCGGCGCAGGTCGAGCGGCTCGTCCGACATCCAGCACACGTCGGCCGTCAGCGATTTGAGCAGGGTGGCCGGCTGGGCCGCATTGGCCAGCAGATCGCCGCGCGAAATGTCCAGATACTCGTTGAGCAGGATCGTCACCGACTGACCCACCACCGCCGTCTGGTGCGAGCCTTCCAGCGTGAGGATGTCCTTGACGGTCGCGCTCTGGCCCGACGGCTGCACCACCAGCTTGTCGCCCACGCTCACGCTGCCCGCTTCGATGCGGCCCATGTAGCCGCGGAAGTCGTTGGCCTCGTGGCCGTTGTGGCGCGCTACCAGCTGCACGGGGAAGCGGAACGGCGCTGCATGCGATTCGTCGTAGACCGAGAGCGACTCGAGCAGCTCGATCAGGGTCGGTCCCTGGTACCAGCCCATCTTTTCGCTCGGCTCGACCACATTGTCGCCGGTCAGGGCCGACAGCGGAATCGGGGTGATGTCCTTGAGGCCGAGCGTGGCAGCGAACTCGCGGTAGGCCTTGACGATGCGATCGTAGATGGCCTGGTCGTAGCCGATCAGGTCCATCTTGTTGACGGCAACGACCACGTGCTCGATTTGCAGCAGGTGGGCAATGGTGGAGTGGCGCTTGGTCTGGATCAGCAGGTCCACGCCGCCATCTTCGCGCAGCTTGACCTTGGAAACGTCGATCAGGATGATCACCGCGTCGGCGGTCGAAGCGCCGGTGACCATATTTCGGGTGTACTGCTCGTGGCCCGGCGTGTCGGCGATGATGAACTTGCGCTTGGGCGTGGCGAAGTAGCGGTAGGCCACGTCGATCGTGATGCCCTGTTCGCGTTCGGCTTCCAGGCCGTCGGTCAGCAGCGACAGGTCGACCGCGTCGCCCACGGTGCGCTTGTGCTTGGAGCGCGACATGGCGTCGAGCTGGTCGGCGAAGATGCCCTTGCTGTCGAACAGCAGGCGGCCGATGAGGGTGCTTTTGCCGTCGTCGACCGAGCCGGCGGTGATGAAGCGAAGCAGTCCTCGTTCCGTCAGATTGTGATTAATGGCGTTCATCAGAAGTATCCTGCTTTCTTGCGTTTTTCCATCGAGGCTTCGGAGGTCTGGTCGTCCATCCGGGTTGCGCCGCGCTCGGTGATCTGGGTGACCGCGGTTTCAGCGATGATCGCTTCCACCGTGGCAGCATTCGACGATACCGGGCAGGTGCACGAAATGTCGCCCACGGTGCGAAAGCGCACCACCTGGGTCTCGACGGTTTCGCCCTCGCGCGCCGGGGTGAGCGGTGTCAGCGGCACCAGCAGGCCGTTGCGCGGAATGACCTGGCGTTCGTGCGCGAAGTAGATCGGTGGCAGGGCCAGTTTTTCGCGCTCGATATACATCCAGACATCGAGTTCGGTCCAGTTTGAAATCGGGAACACGCGCATGTTCTCGCCCGGATGGACGCGGGTGTTATACAGATCCCACAGTTCGGGGCGCTGCGCCTTCGGATCCCACTGGCCGAATTCGTCGCGGAAGGAGAAGATGCGTTCCTTGGCGCGGGCCTTTTCCTCGTCGCGGCGCGCGCCGCCGATGCAGGCGTCAAATTTGTGTTCGGCGATGGTCTCGAGCAGGGTCACGGCCTGCGCGGCATTGCGCGAGTCGGTGGCAGGATTGCGCAGTCGTACGGTACCGCGCTTGATCGAGTCTTCGACCGAGCCGACGATCAGGCGCTCGCCCAGTTCGGCGGCGCGGGCGTCGCGAAAGGCGATCACTTCGTCGAAATTGTGGCCGGTATCAATGTGCACCAGCGGGAACGGGAATTTACCCGGGCGGAAGGCCTTCTCGGCCAGGCGCAGCAGCACCACCGAGTCTTTGCCGCCCGAGAAAAGCAGGGCCGGATTGGCGCATTCGGCCGCCACTTCGCGCATGATGTGGATCGCTTCCGATTCCAGCGCATCGAGGTGGCGCGCATTGACGTCGGTGAGTACGCGCGGGATGTCAGTCGTTGTGTTCATGGTGGCTGAGCCTTGTTTTCTTGTTGTGGCTTACGCAGCCACGGATTTAATGCGTATCAGTTTGCCGTCGACCAGGTGCAGTCCGCATTCCTTGGAGTCCGGATTTTCCCACCACCAGCGGCCGGCGCGCACGTCTTCGCCCGGGTTCACCGCACGCGTGCAGGGCGCACAGCCGATCGACGGGAAGCCCTGGTCATGCAAGGCGTTGTAGGGCACCTCGTTGGCACGAATGTAGTTCCAGACATCTTCCTCGGACCATTCGGCCAGCGGATTGAACTTGGTCATGCCATGGGCGGAATCGTCTTCTTCGATCGCCAGTTCGGTACGGGTGCTCGACTGCGCGCGGCGCTGGCCCGTCACCCAGGCCTTGTTCCCTGCCAGTGCGCGTCCCAGCGGCTCGACCTTGCGGATGCGGCAGCATTCGCGCCGCATCTCGACGCTGTTGTAAAAAGCGTTCAGACCGTTGGCGGCGACATAGGCATCGACCGCGCCGGCGCGAGGCTGGTACAGCGTGATGCTGTAGTCGTACCTGGCCTTGACCTGGTCGAGCACCGCCAGCGTTTCGGGATGCAGACGCCCCGTCTCCAGCGAAAAAATCTGGATCGGCAGGCCGGCTTTGAGTATCAGGTCGGTCAGCACCATGTCTTCGGCCGCCAGGCTCGATGCAAACACCGCGGGCGAAAAATCGCGCGCGATGCGCTCGAGCGTGGCGCGGGTGTCGGCGACGAGGGTATCGAGCATGTTCATCAGATTCCGGCGCCGATGTCGGTGTGCTCGGGCGGCACATCGCGTGCGGCGCGGCGGAACAACGGCAAGGACTGGTCGACCGAGGCTTGATAGGTTTCGGTGAACACTGTCAGGCCCTTGAGCGCGTCGTGAATGCTGCGGTCCTGGCGCGTGGCGTAGGCATCGAAGCCGACCCGGTGCATCGAGAACAACTGGTCACGCAATACATCGCCGATGGCGCGCAGTTCGCCCGTGTAGCCAAGGCGCTTGCGGAAGTTGAAGGCGATCGAATAGCCGCGGCCATCGGTGAACTTTGGGAAGTCGATCGCCACCACGCCAAACTTGTCCAGATCGGCCTTGACGGCGTCGGCACGCTCGTCCGGCGCCAGCCACACACCCACGTGAGCGCGCTCGAGCAGGGCCTCGCGCTGCGCCAGCCACACTGCCAGCGGCACGATCACTTTACCGGTTGGTACGTCAACGTGGTCGGCTGTCTGGCCTTCTTCCAGGCGCAGCACGCTCCAGTCGTCGGCGACCACGGCGCGGCCCTTGATGATGTCCTTGTGGGCTTCAAGCATAGTGGTCCTCTCCAACCAGGGCGCCAGCCGCAATCGGCGTGGCATAGACGTGTTCCTTGAACGGTGCGATGCCCAGGCGCTGGGCGGTGTCGACGAAACGCTCGTCTTCGTGGCGATTCTTCACATACACCTGCAGCAGGCGGTCGATCACTTCGGGCATTTGCAAGGCCGAGAACGAAGGGCCGATAATCTTGCCGATGGCCGAGTTGTTGCCCTGGGCTCCGCCAATGGAGACCTGGTACCACTCGCTGCCATCCTTGTCCACGCCCAGCACGCCGATCGAGCCTACGTGGTGATGGCCGCAGGCGTTGATGCAGCCCGATATATTGAGTTCGATGTCGCCGATGTCGTGCTGGAAGTCGAGGTTGTCGAAACGCTCGGCGAT
>JAZKGU010000087.1:0-46491 GCA_040385745.1 Pseudomonadota bacterium | reverse complement strand
TTTACACGAGTTAGCCAGCAGAGATCGCACCATGCGACTTAAACTGGGTTAGGTTAAACAACGCCCAAACCGGCAACATTGCCGGGCCGGGCACCTCACTGCTACTACTTTGCTGCCTGGGACTGCTTTATCCGTGCTTCACTGCTGCATACCATTTGAGCACTTCTTCGATGGCTTCGTTAGCCGTCATGAAGGAGGTATCGAGCAGGTGCGCCCCGGGCGCAGGCACCAGCGGCGCTATGGCGCGGTTGGTATCGCGCTCGTCGCGCTCCTGCAAATCCGAGAGAAGGTCTTCCATATTAGCAGAAAATCCCTTGTCAATCAATTGCTTATATCGTCGTTGCGCCCGGGCTGCAACGCTGGCGGTAAGAAACACTTTTAACTGTGCATGCGGAAAGATCACGGTACCCATGTCGCGCCCGTCGGCGACCAGGCCGGGCGGGCGGCGAAAACCCAGTTGCAGAGCGTAGAGGGCGGTGCGCACGGTGGGCAGTGCGGCGATTTTCGATGCCATATTGCCAACCTCCTCGGCCCGGATGATCTGGGTGACGTTTTCATTGGCCAGCAGGATTTCACCGCCGACGAAGCTGGCGGGCAGGTGTTCGGCCAGTTTGGCGATACCGTGTTCGTCGGTCAGTTGGGTGCCGCGGCGAATCGCCATCAGGGCCGTCAGGCGATACAGTGCGCCCGAATCGAGGTAGTGAAAGCCCAGGCGGTCGGCGACCTTGTGGGCGACCGTGCCCTTGCCGGAGGCGGTGGGGCCGTCGATTGTGATGACGGGGACGTGAGAGTTTGGCATATTCAGACCTTTTTATTGATGCACTAATCCGCTGCAAGCCGGTTGACAATGCTTTGGGTGCCCCCCCCTTGGAAGGAGAGACGTTAAAATTTTACGGAGTGTCTCACGATGTGGCGCTGCCGGTCCAGCCACTGCAGAGTCAGAACAGCGACTCTTTCGCGATGCCCTTGAACGCTTCGAAGTAATTGGGGAAGGTTTTGGCCACGCATTTGGGGTCCAGAATGCGCATCTGATTGCCGCGCCGGGCCTTGCCATCGAGTGTGGCCAGCGAAAAGCACATGGCCATGCGATGGTCGTCGTAGGTCTCGATGGTGGCGGCCTGGATCGTCTCGGGCGGGGTGATGGTGATGTAATCGGCGCCCTCCTCGACCACCGCGCCCAGCTTGCGCAATTCGGTCGCCATGGCCGCCAGGCGGTCGGTTTCCTTGACGCGCCAGCTGGCGATGTTGCGCAGCGTGCTGGTGCCGTCCGCGTACAGAGCGGCCACCGCAATCGTCATGGCCGCGTCGGGAATGTGATTGAAGTCGGCGTCGATTGCCTTGAGCACGCCGTTCGAGCTGGCTTCGATCCAGTTGTCTCCCCGTGTGATCGTCGCGCCCATCTGTTCAAGCGCCTCGGCAAAGCGCACATCGCCCTGGATGCTGTCGCGCCCCACCCCCTCCACCCGCACCGGACCGCCGCCAATCGCGCCGGCCGCCAGGAAGTAGGATGCCGACGAAGCATCGCCCTCGACATGGATCTCGCCCGGGCTCACATACTTCTGCCCCGGCAGCACCGTGAACGACTGCCCGGAACCGGCCGCGTCCTGCTCCACCGTGACGCCGAAGCGGCGCATCAGGTTCAGCGTGATCTCGATATAGGGCTTGGAAATGAGTTCGCCGACCACGTCGATCGACACCGGATGTTCTTTGGCCATCAGCGGCGCCGCCATCAGGATCGCGGTCAGGAACTGGCTCGACACATTGCCGCGCACCGACATGCGCTCGGCATGGATGTGGCCACGGCGGATGCGCAGCGGCGGGTAGCCTTCCACGCCGGTGTACTCGATCTGCGCGCCGACGGCATTGAGGGCGTCAACCAGGTCGCCGATGGGCCGCTCGTGCATGCGCGTCACGCCATGCAAGGTGAAGTCGCCGCCAATTACCGCCAGCGCCGCCGTGAGTGGCCGGATAGCAGTGCCGGCATTCCCCATGAACAGGTCGGCCTCGTGCACGGGCAGCGCGCCGGCGCCGCCATACACCATGTGCGTGTGATCGTTGACCTGGTTCCACTCGATGCCGAGTGAACGCAGGGCGCCGAGCATGACGAGCGTATCGTCCGACGCCAGAAGATCGTGGATCAGAGTGGTTCCTTCGCTTAGCGCGGCCAGCAACAAGGTGCGGTTGGAGATGCTCTTGGATCCGGGCAGCCGCACCACGCCTTCGACCTGCATGACCGGGCTGATGTCGAGGTGGTGCGGATACTGCTTTTGCTGCGTCATGCGGATTCCTTGTTGCGTTATTCGGCGTTGTCGGTGGGGGCCGGGGATTCAGCCGACTCGATGGCTTCGATCCAGCGTGCGCGGGCGCGCTGGGCGTTGGCGTACACCGCCTCGATGGCGGCGCCGTCGCTTGCTGCGAGGCTGGCGCGCAGCCCGGTCAATTGTGCCAGATAGGCGTCCAGTTCCCCGAGCAGGGCTGTCTGGTTGGCCAGCGTGATGTCGCGCCACATTTCGGGCGATGAGCCGGCGATGCGGGTGAAATCGCGAAAGCCGCTGGCAGCATACTGAAACAGCAAGCCCGCATGCGGTTTGTTGGCAATGTCGTCTACCAGCGCGTACGCCAGCAGGTGCGGCAGGTGCGACACCGAGGCGAACACCTTGTCGTGTTCTTCCGGCGAGAGCTGATGGATGATGGCGCCGCACGCGCTCCAGGCGGCGGCAACCCGCGCCACGTCGGCGGCGGCGTTCTCGGCAAGCGGCGTCAGTACTGTTTTTTTACCGCGATACAGGTCGACAATGGCGGCATCGGGTCCGTTGGTTTCGCGCCCGGCAATCGGGTGGCCGGGAATGAACTGGCCGATCTTCGCGCCAAGTACCGCACGCGCAGCAGCCACCACATCGCTCTTGGTGCTGCCGGCATCGGTGACAATGGCGCCAGGCTCCAGGTACGGCAGCAGCGACGCCAGAATGGCCGCGGTCTGTGCTACCGGCGCCGCAATCAGCACCAGGTCGGCCCCGTGCATGGCGTCCTGCATCGACGGTGCTATCTGGTCGACGATACCCAACTCCAGCGCGCGCGCCAAGGCCTGGGGCGAGCGCCCTACTCCAACGATCGCGTCAGCCATGCCCGCCTGGCGGATGGCGCGTGCGAACGAGCCGCCGATCAGACCAACGCCGCAGATGACGACTTTGCGAAACACTTCAGGCCAGCGCTTTCTTGAGCGCTTCGATGAACACTGCGTTCTCCTGCGGCAGACCGATCGAAATGCGCAGCCACTGCGGCAGGCCGTAATTGCCGACCGGGCGCACGATCACGCCCTGCTTGAGCAAGGCGAGGTTGACGCGTGCACCGGCGCCGTCGTCGTTGCCGACCCGGACCAGCACGAAGTTACCGAAAGACGGCACATACTCCAGCCCCAGCGCCTCGAAGGCGGCGATCATCTGGCGGTAGCCTTCGGCATTGTTCCTGGCGCCCTGCTCCAGGAACGGCTTGTCATTGAGCGCGGCGATGGCTGCCGCCTGCGCCAGCGAGTTGACGTTGAAGGGCTGACGGATGCGGTTCATCAGATCGGTCAGCGCCGGCTGGGCAATCGCGAAACCCACCCGCAGGCCGGCCAGGCCATAAGCCTTGGAGAAGGTGCGCGAGACCACCAGGTTGGGATACTTGCGCACCCACTGGCTCGACTCGAACTGCTGTTCCGGCGCCAGGAATTCGTTGTAGGCTTCATCGAGCACCACCACCACGCCGGCCGGTACGCGGGCCAGGAAGGCTTCGATCTTTACGGCCGGGATGAAGGTGCCGGTCGGGTTATTGGGATTGGCGATAAAGACCAGACGCGTGTCGGCGTCGATGGCGGCCGCCATGGCGTCGAGATCATGACCGTAATCCTTGGCCGCCACCACGATGGCGCGCGCGCCCACGCCTTGCGTAGCCAGTGCGTACACCGCGAACGAATACTGGGCATACACCACGGCCTGGCCTTTTTGCACAAAGGCGTGGGCGGCGATTTCGAGAATGTCGTTGCTGCCGTTACCCAGCGTGATCCATTCGGCCGGCACTTCGTAGCGCTTGGCCAGGGCAGCCTTGAGATCGAAGCCGTTGGCGTCGGGGTAGCGTCCCAGGTCCGCGACGGCGGCAGCCATGGCCTGCTTGCTCGACTCGGGCACGCCGAACGGGTTTTCGTTCGACGCGAGTTTGACGATATTGGCTTCGTCGAGGCCGAACTCGCGCGCGACTTCAGCGATAGGTTTGCCGGCCTGGTAGGGAGCGATGGCGCGAACGTAATCTGGACCGAATTGCTGTGACATGGGAATCTTTTGAAAAAGTTTAGGTAAGGCTGAGTGGATAGGAACCCAGCACCTTGAAGAAAGCAGCATTATCCTTGAGTTCCTCGAGCGCCTTGGCGACTGAAGGATTCTGGACGTGACCTTCGATGTCGACGTAGAAGTAGTACTCCCAGGTGCCGATGCGCGCCGGGCGCGATTCGAAGCGCGTCATCGACACGCCGTTGTTGGCCAGCGGCGCGAGCAGGTTGTAGACCGCGCCGGCCTTGTTGGGCACTGCCAGCACCAGCGAAGTCTGGTCGGCGCCCGAGGGATTGGTGTGCAGGTGGCCGATCACGGCAAAGCGGGTGCGGTTGTGCGGATCGTCCTGGATGTGACCCTTGACCACGCCAAGTTGGTACTGCTCGCCCGCCATTTCGCTGGCAATCGCAGCCAGCGTGGGGTCCTGGCTGGCCATGACGGCAGCTTCGGCGTTGGAGGCCACGGCGCGCCGTTCGACGTCGGGATAATTCTGGTTCAGCCATACCTGGCACTGGGCCAGCGCTTGCGAATGGGCGCACACCGTAGTGACGCCTTCCATGCTGCCGGTCTTGGTCATCAGGCTGTGGTGGACCGGAATGGCGATCTCGCCGCTGATGATGGTGGTGGTGCCGAGCATGAGATCAAGCGTGCGGTTGATCGCGCCTTCCGACGAGTTTTCAACCGGGACCACGCCGAAGTCGGCGGTGCCCGCTTCGGTGGCGCGGAAGACTTCGTCAATTGAAATGCAGGGCAGACTTTCGACGGCGCTGCCGAACTGCTGGAACACTGCCTGTTCGCTGAAGGTGCCGGAAGGCCCGAGGTACGCCACGGTCACGCGCTTTTCGAGCGAGCGGCAGGCCGACATGATCTCGCGGAAAATGGTCTGGACTTCGCCGCCCTTGAGCGGGCCGGGGTTGCGCTCGGCCACGCCGCGCAGCACTTGCGCTTCGCGTTCGGGCCGGAACACAGGCGCGTTGGTCTCGGCCTTGACGTGGCCGACTTCCTGGGCCAGGCGCGCGCGCCGGCTCAGCAGGTCAAGCAATTGGGCATCGATAGCATCGATTTGTTCGCGCAAAGGGGTCAGTTTGTCGGTCATGTCGGGCAGTGCATTGCGGTTGTCCGGCGCCAGCGCTGAAAGGTCAGCGGCCGGCGAACTCGTTCAGATAATCGACCAGGGCCTGTACGCCCTCGATCGGCATCGCGTTGTAGATCGATGCGCGCATGCCGCCGACGGACTTGTGGCCCTTCAGTTGCAGTAGGCCGCGCGCTTTGGCGCCGGCCAGGAATTGATCGTTCAGTGATTCGTCGCGCAGGAAGAACGGCACGTTCATGCGCGAGCGGCAGTCTTTTGCCACACGGTTCTGGTAAAAATCGTCGGCGTCGAGCGCCGCGTAGAGCAGTTCGGCCTTGGCGATATTACGCTGTTCCATGGCGGCCACTCCTCCCTGGCGCAGCAAATGGGCGAACACCAGGCCTGCGATATAGATGCTGTAGGTGGGCGGCGTGTTGTACATCGAGTCGTGGGCCGCGACGTTGGCCCAGTCGAACGCCGAGGGGCAGATCGGCAGCGCGGAGCCGAGCAGGTCGTCGCGCACGATCACCAGCGTCAGGCCGGCCGGGCCGATATTTTTCTGGGCGCCGGCGAAAATGACACCGTACTTGGACACGTCGAGCGCGCGCGACAGAATGTGCGAAGACATGTCGGCCACCAGCGTCGTGGCGCCCTGCACGGTCGGCACAAAATTGAACTCGACGCCGTCGATGGTCTCGTTGGTGCACACGTGCAGATAGGCCGCGCCAGGCGTGAGCTGCCAGGTATCCTGCAGCGGAACGTGGGTGAAGCCACCTTTGGCGGCAGCTGCCACATTGACACTGGCGTAGCGCTGCGCTTCCTTGACCGACTTGCCCGACCAGGAACCGGTGTGGACGAAATCGATGGTGGCCGGCTGGGCCACCCGCCCCACCAGGTTCATTGGCACGATGGCGTTCTCGCCCAGTCCCCCGCCCTGCAGGAACAGCACCTTGTAATTGTCGGGGATGGCCAGCAGCTGGCGCAGGTCGCGCACTGCGTCCTGGTAGATCGAGATGAATTCGGGACCGCGGTGACTCATCTCCATGACCGACATGCCGCTGCCGTGCCAGTCGAGCATTTCGGCGGCGGCCTGCTGCAGCACTTCCTTGGGCAGGACGGCCGGGCCAGCGGAGAAGTTATAAATCTGGGTCACAGTATTCCTGTTCGTGGGTCAGGGAGCTACTGTCATTTTCGCATGAAACAGCGGGCGCTGCAGGCGCTGCCCGGGACTTGCCGCGGGATGCGCATTGCGGCGCCTGCCCCATCAAGGAAGCGGCTTGGTTTCCACACGAGTGAGGTCAAGCTGGCGCCCGAACGCGGCCATCCTTGCTTTGGCCAGGGCCTTGTCGACCCGTTCAAACGACTCCAGCGCATCGCGCTTGATGGTAGTTGTTTTGCCGTCCAAAGGCGCGCTGTAAGCGATATTGAGCTCGCGCATGCGGGGCAGCGAGTAATAACTTGCGTACACCGGCGCCACGGCCGCCAGCAGCTCGGGGCGTGGCTCGGGCGCGCGCCACTGCGACTTCAGCTCGGCGTAGCGCTGGCGAATTGCCTGGCGCGCCTGCTCGATGGCCGCATTTTTCTCAGCTTTGCTCATGGCCGGGCCACGGTCAAGGCGTGCACGCAGGTCGTCGAGGTCCTGCTTTTCGTTGGCCATGGCCAGCCGGTCGAGCGACGCCCATTTTTCAGAACGTACCCGACCCATCTCGACCTGGCGCACCAATGCCGTGAATTCGGCATCGATGGGCGTGGGCTTTTCCAGCAGAAAGGCAGGCACCCATCCCTCGGGCAGGCGGATCTGGGACATACTGAAATATTTTTTCTCGGTTGCGGCAGCCGGCAATGCCATGGCGGCAGCAAGGCCCAGCAGGATCAAGGATTTTTTCATATTTCTCAGCATTCTCTAATGGGTTTCAGCCACGGGGCACTGTCATAGTCGCATAACAGGCCCCGAACAGCTTACTCTGGTGCGCTTTCGAGGTCGACTTCTTCAAGGTCGGTCTCGACGATACGCTGCAGGCCGGACAGCTTGGTGCCGTCCTCCACCGCGATCAGGGTCACGCCTTGCGTCGCGCGGCCCATCTCGCGGATCTCGGACACGCGCGTGCGAATCAAGACGCCGCCGGTGGTGATGAGCATGATTTCGTCGCTCGCTTCCACCAGGGTCGCGGCTACCACCTTGCCGTTACGCTCAGAGGTCTGGATCGCGATCATGCCCTTGGTGCCGCGTCCGTGGCGGGTGTACTCGGTGATCGGAGTACGCTTGCCAAAGCCGTTTTCGGTTGCCGTGAGCACCGACTGCTGCTCGTTCTCGGCCACCAGCAGGGCGATCACGTTCTGGCCGTCTTCCAGGTTCATGCCGCGCACACCGCGCGCGGTACGGCCCATCGGACGCACGTC
The DNA here is from genome assembly GCA_040385745.1 of Pseudomonadota bacterium. Lineage (GTDB taxonomy): Bacteria > Pseudomonadota > Gammaproteobacteria > Burkholderiales > Burkholderiaceae_D > Telluria_A. The sequence goes on along the minus strand of JAZKGU010000087.1, from coordinate 38,715 downwards.
GTTCTCGTCGAAGCGCACTGCCTTGCCCGAATCGGAGAACAGCATGACATCGTGCTCGCCGTCGGTCAGCGCCGCGCCGATCAGGAAGTCGCCGTCGTCCAGGTCGACCGCGATGATGCCGGCCTTGCGCGGATTGCTGAAGTCCTTGAGCGGGGTCTTCTTGACGGTGCCCAGGGACGTCGCCATGAACACATAGTGATCTTCCGGGAACACGCGGTTCTCGCCCGACAGCGGCAGGATGACCGTGATCTTCTCGTTGTCCTGCAGCGGGAACATATTGACGATCGGCTTGCCGCGCGAATTGCGCGAACCCTGCGGCACTTCCCACACCTTGAGCCAGTACATGCGGCCACGGTTGGAGAAGCACAGCATGTAGTCGTGGGTGTTGGCGATGAAGAGCTGATCGATCCAGTCCTCTTCCTTGGTCGCCATGGCCTGCTTGCCGCGGCCACCGCGCTTCTGGGCGCGATATTCGGCGATCGGCTGCGACTTCATGTAGCCGGTGTGCGACAAGGTCACCACCATGTCCTGCGGCGTGATCAGGTCTTCAGTTTCGAGGTCGGTCGCGTTCAGTTCGATGGTCGAGCGGCGCACGTCCTTGTTGCCGGCGCCGTACTCGTTCATCACCGCCGTCATTTCATCGGTGATGATGACAGTCACGCGCTCCGGCTTGGCCAGAATGTCGAGCAGGTCGGCGATGTGCGCCATGATGTCTTTGTACTCGTTGACGATCTTGTCCTGCTCCAGGCCGGTCAGGCGCTGCAGGCGCATCTGCAAAATTTCCTGCGCCTGTTCGTCGGACAGCTTGTAGAGTCCATCGGCCTGCATGCCGTAGTGCTTTGGCAGATGCTCGGGGCGGAAGGCTTCGATACCACCCACTTCGTTCTCGCCGGTACGCTGCAGCATCTCGCGCACCAGGGACGAATCCCAGGCGCGCGCCATCAGTTCGGTCTTGGCCACCGGCGGGGTTGGCGCGGCCTTGATGATGGCGATGAAGTCATCGATATTGGCCAGGGCGACGGCCAGGCCTTCGAGCATGTGGCCGCGTTCGCGCGCCTTGCGCAGTTCGAACACGGTGCGGCGCGTGACCACTTCGCGGCGGTGCGACAGGAAGCACTGCAGCATCTGCTTGAGGTTGAGCAGCTTGGGCTGGCCGTTGACCAGCGCCACCATGTTCATGCCGAAGGTGTCCTGCAACTGGGTCTGCTTGTACAGATTGTTGAGGACCACTTCCGGCACTTCGCCGCGCTTCAGCTCGATGACCACGCGCATGCCCGACTTGTCGGACTCGTCGCGGATATCGGAAATGCCTTCGAGCTTCTTGTCGCGTACGTTCTCGGCGATGCGCTCGAGCAGCGACTTCTTGTTCACTTGGTAGGGCAACTCGTCGACGATGATAGCGATACGCCCGCCGTCCTTGCCGTACTCTTCAAAGTGGGTCTTGGCGCGCATGACCACGCGGCCGCGGCCTGTGCGGTAGCCGTCGCGCACGCCGGACACGCCATAAATGATGCCGGCGGTCGGAAAGTCTGGCGCCGGGATGATTTCGATCAGTTCGTCGATGGTGCAGTCGGGATTGCGCAGCACGTGCAGCGCGCCGTTAACGATCTCGGTCAGGTTGTGCGGCGGAATATTGGTGGCCATACCGACCGCGATGCCGGACGAACCATTAATCAAGAGGTTCGGGATGCGGGTAGGCAATACCGTCGGCTCTTTTTCCTTGCCGTCGTAGTTAGGCTGGAAGTCGACCGTGTCCTTGTCGATGTCGGCCAGAATCTCGCCGGCAATCTTGTCGAGGCGGCACTCGGTATAACGCATCGCCGCGGCGCTGTCGCCGTCCACCGAACCGAAGTTGCCCTGCCCGTCCACCAGGGTGTAGCGCAGTGAAAAATCCTGCGCCATGCGCACCAGCGTGTCGTAAATTGACGCGTCGCCGTGCGGGTGATACTTACCCATGGTCTCGCCGACCACGCGCGCGCACTTGACGTACGGACGGTTGTAGACGTTGTTCATCTCATGCATGGCGAACAGAACGCGGCGGTGCACGGGCTTCAAGCCGTCGCGCACATCCGGCAAGGCCCGGCCCACGATCACGCTCATGGCGTAATCGAGGTAGCTCTTGCGCATTTCTTCTTCGAGGGAAATGGGGATTGTTTCTTTTGCGAATTGATCCATTGGCGGGGCGATGATCTCAGGCAGTGGTTATTTTAGCTACGCAAAGGCTGCGTGAATTGGGCCTGCCGATGCGGGCAACATTCGAGGCATCGCGAACGCGGATCTTATCGACAGAAGCGTGGGATTTTAGCATGCGGCACTTGGCCATAGGTCAAATCCTGCAAACCCAGCGCGGTGGCGACGAACGCGCGGCCGCATTGTTTGTCCTACATGTTACGAGCATATGACACGATGTTGCACGAAAACAACGTGTGAAACAACATTAACATCTGAATGAATAGAGCGGTCGTGCTATTTTGCCTGCTGTGGCAGAATGGCCTTTAAGGTAATTGCCTGTTTCACAATCAGAATCACGTGTCATGGGGCAAGCTGTTACTATCTTGTTCACAAGTGTTGCTGCCGATTTCGTCGACCGCAGTCTCGACTGCGGAACCCTCCAGTAAAGGAAGAAAAAATGAAAAAAATGGTCTCGTTTCTGGCAGCTGCCACCGTTGTTGCGGGCAGCGCCCTGGCGCAAACTTCGCCGCCGTTCTCGCCAGTTACTACCGACATCATGGCGCCGAAGCCAAACAGCGCCTATGTGCAGGATGCGCGCGGCGTTATCGCCCGCAACCCCTTCGGTCTGTGCTGGCGGACCGGCTACTGGACCCCTGCCGATGCAGTGCCAGGCTGCGACCTGCCGCTGTGCGTCGAGCCGGCCAAGCTTGAGAACGGCAAGTGCGTAACGCCTCCGCCGCCACCAGCGCCGCCAGTGACGCCGCCAGCGCCAGCCCCAGTTGCTGCCGCACCAGTTGCACCTGTGCCAACGTCGGAAAAAGTGAGCTTCTCGGCTGACGCCTTCTTCGACTTTGACAAAGCCGTACTCAAGCCAGAAGGCAAAGCCAAGCTGGACGACCTGAGCATGAAGCTGCAAGGCATCAATCTGGAAGTCATCATTGCTGTCGGCCACACCGATTCGATCGGTACCGACGCCTACAATGAAAAGCTGGCAATGCGCCGCGCTAACGCTGTCAAGGCATACCTGCAGGCCAAGGGCATTGAAGCCAGCCGCATCTACACCGAAGGCAAGGGCGAAAAGCAGCCTGTGGCCGACAACAAGACTTCCGCCGGCCGCGCTCAGAATCGCCGCGTGGAAATCGAAGTGGTTGGTACGCGCAGCAAGTAATCCAGTTCGCTTCCCGAAACCCCGCTGCGGCGGGGTTTTTTTATGGGAGGCCGGTCGCCACCCTGCCGATATTTATTATCGAGTCCGTCGCGTTTGCTTAAATCCCGTTATTATTCCGCGTATGAATGCCGACCCTCTTGAAATCCAGAAATTCAGTGAACTTGCCCACCGCTGGTGGGACCCCACGTCCGAGTTTCGTCCCCTGCACGATATCAACCCTTTGCGCCTGGAATGGATCAACGCGCGCGCTCCGCTGGCCGGCAAGAAAGTCATCGACATCGGTTGCGGGGGCGGCATTCTGACCGAATCCATGGCACGCAAGGGCGCCGATGTCACCGGCATTGACCTGTCCGAAAAAGCCTTGAAAGTGGCCGACCTGCACGGGCTTGAATCAGGCGTGCAAGTGCGCTACAAGCACATTGCCGCCGAAGCCATGGCGCTGGAAGAAGCCGGGCAGTACGATGTAGTGACCTGCATGGAGATGCTCGAGCACGTGCCTGACCCGGCGTCGATCGTCAAAGCCGCGGCCACGCTGGTCAAGCCCGGTGGCAAAGTATTTTTTTCGACCATCAACCGCAACCCGAAGGCCTATTTGTTCGCTATCGTCGGCGCCGAATACATGCTGCGCATGCTGCCCAAGGGCACGCATGACTACGCGAAATTTCTCACGCCAGCCGAACTGTCGCAATTTGTGCGCGACGCCGGTCTGCAGGTCGACAGTCTCAAAGGCCTGACCTACAACCCGTTGACCAAGATTTACGCGCTCAATCAGGACACCGACGTCAACTACATGGTTGCCTGCAGCCGCCCGCTCTAACCAGAAGCTTTTCCGATATGACCTGCCCTACCCTACCAGCGCAACCGCGCGCCGTCCTGTTCGACCTGGACGGCACCCTGGCCGACACCGCTCCGGACCTGGCTGCTGCCGTCAACCGCTTGCGCACCGACCGTGGACTTGAACCCACGCCCTACAGCGTGCTGCGCCCGACTGCATCGGCAGGGGCACGCGGGATGATCGGCGCGGCCTTTGGCCTGACTCCCGAAGACGCGGGCTACGAAGCCCTGCGGCTTGAGTGGTTCGACAACTACCAGGCCGCGATGGCGGTGCACAGCACCCTGTTCGGCGGCGTGCCAGAATTGCTGACCGGCCTCACGGAGGTGGGTGTGGCCTGGGGCATCGTTACCAACAAGCCGGCCCGCTTTACCGATCCCCTGATTCCGCAGATAGGGCTGGACCACGCCGGCTGCGTCGTCTCGGGCGACACGACCGGCCACGCCAAACCCCATCCGGCGCCCTTGCTGGAAGGCGCACGCCGGCTTGGCATCGCGCCCCAGCAATGCTGGTACGTCGGCGACGATCTGCGCGACATCGAGGCAGGGCGGGCTGCGGGCATGGTCACGGTAGCTTGCGCTTGGGGTTACTGCGGCACCATCGAACCATCGACCTGGGGCGCAGACTACCTGCTCGACACGCCACAGGACCTGCTCGATCTGGTGCACTCTACCCGCAGCGCGACCGAATCGAAGGCATTGCTGGCTTGATCTGAGCGCCGTGGCGCCGGCATAAAAAAAGCCACCGCAAGGATGGCTAAATCGGTAGAAACTATCAGGAAACTAGCTGAGCGACCAGTTGTATTCGACTCTGGTCCACGTGGTATCAGGCTTGCCATCCTTGCTGCCTGGCTTGAATTTGCATGCGCTGACAGCGCTGATTGCAGCTTTGTCGAGGCTTTTGTAGCCGCTCGTCTTGTCGAGTTTGGACTCAAGCACGCGGCCCTCGGCCGACACCAGGAACATCATCGAGACGGTGCCCTGCTCTTCGTTCATGAGGGCGGCTTTGGGGTATTCGGCCTTGCAATTTTTGGCGTCGAAAATGGCCGGCACCTCGGCCGCTGATGCAAATCCGCCAAGTGCTGCAAGTAGCAGCGTGGCGCAAGTTTGAGCGGATTTAGTCATGATTGAATCCTCTACATCTTAAGAATGGCTGACGACGCGTGTCATCGATATGCCTACTCTACAGGACGCAATTCCGTACGGCAACAACGATTCGTTCCCCGTTGCAACTTAGTTGCACGGGTGGAATTTGTGCAACGTTACGGTTTGCTACAAACAGGGTGCTGTGCTATTGGGCGTTGCGGTACAATAGAGTTCTGTGGGGGCGACCTGGTTTCGACGTGGGTTGCAAAGCAGCGCAGGGCATACCGAGGGCGGGCTACCTCGTAAATACAACCTGAAAAACTTAACTGCAAACGATAACTCGTACGCACTCGCAGCTTAATTGCTGCTAGCTCTAGAACACCTCGTCCCTGGGGTGGGCCGTCAAAAGCTCTAGAGTCATTTACAGGGACTCGTCTTGAACTGGGTTACTTAGTTCCGGACTAAATAATAGGTAACTCGCTTGTACACAGCGTGCACGTCCGCGTTGTACCGGTTAAATTAAATGGCAGTGCTAAGTATGTAGAACTGTCTGTAGAGTGCTTGCGGACGCGGGTTCGATTCCCGCCGCCTCCACCAAGTAATCGTTTAAAATCAATGACTTATGAATGTTGGAAGTCATTGTTTTGGGGTAGTTTGGGGCTGTTTTGGCATCAGAATGACAGCTTAATGACAACCTCAGCACCGCGAAAAAGGCCGCTCTTAGAGTGGCCTTTTTCATTGTGGCGGTCGAGCCTCGTGTGCTAACTTATCGGTTTAGAATCTCAAAGGAAACATTGATGCTCTTCAATTCGGAATTTCTTGCACAGATCCCCCTGGATCCGCACGCGTCGGCGCTGGAAATTATCGCCGTTGCTCAAAGTCAAATTGCTGAAATCGGTGATTGGACTTACGAGAAGTATGAAGTTTTAACGGAAGCATATGTGCTGCTTCAGGCGATGAGTGCAGAGGGACTTATTTCGATCGCTCTCGAGCAGCCAGAAATTGCAACCAATGAATTCTCCGACGATTGCAAAGCAATCGCAGTTTACTTACACGATGCTAAAACATTAATTTCACTCGACCGACGAAGGTCTAGTCTCGATGCGATGAAAGCCCGTTTCGCTGCCGGGCTAAGCAATGGTTTTCGTTACGAGTTTTCCCAGGCAGACGTGGGAAGGATGCAGACGTTAATTAATGAGTTACGGGAGAACATTGCTGGCTCAGGCCTTTTTTCGGACAGCCACAAGGCCCGACTTCTCAAAAGGCTCGAGGGGCTACAAGCCGAAGTTCACAAGCGCGTTTCAGATCTGGACAAATTTTGGGGCCTGATTGGCGACGCAGGCGTAGTGATTGGAAAATTCGGAAGTGACGCTAAGCCGTTTGTGGACCGAATTGTCGAGATTTCTCAGATTGTATGGAACGCGCAAAAAGAGGCCGAGGAAATTCCAAGTAATGTTCCCATGCCGCTTTTGACACGAGTTCAGCAGGCAGCGGAGCTTATTGAAGGCGAGCAATCGGGATTGTGATTCCAGTTGTCGTGGGTTCGAGCCCCATCAGCCACCCCAAAGAGTTCGCTTTACAGTCAAAGGGTCGCAAAACAAATGGGCCACTCTGACTGGACAATGATTGCGCGAGTTTATGGAAAATGGATGCCTGACGCAGATAAGTTAGCAGGCTCGCGCGCCGAAGCAGCCTTTGGCAATAATTTGGGAGATCCGAACTGTGTCACGTCGTAAGCAAATGCTGGAGCAAACAAGGCAGCGATTTCCCATCGCCTATCGATTTGTAATTGAGTTCTCGATCCCAATGATCGCTGCCTTGTCTTGGACGACCTTAATTGCAATGAGGCCAGAAACGACCGTGGCTGTAACGTCATCTATCGAACGTTTTTTATCAACGTTTGTCATCGTGGGATGGCTAACGGGAAACCTCTTTCGCATCCACAAACAGGCAACTGTCGAGAAAAATTTTGATCAAATCGAAGTACGTATGAGTTCGCTGATGGACCGCCTCGAAAAACATACAACTGATTTATTGGGTCAAATTACTGGGGGCGATGGTCTAGTGACGATAGAGGCGGGCATTCAAGAGGATTATATTGAAATCACTTTACGGAACGAAACGACATTCCCAATCTTCGACCTAAATTTAGAATACTTTGATTTGACAGGAAGTCGTACTACAGAAGAAAGTGAATTTGGAAATGGGAACAAGATAAAAACGATTCCCATGATGAAACCTGGGTCGATGTTGAAAGGTTTGATTTACATTCCCTTCAAAGGAAGAGATCGAGTGAATATCAATTTTTCCGCTTCAACACGGACCGAAAATTATCAGGTGCTTCTACGCGTGGCTAAGCCAGGACCAGCGGCGATGAAGATCATTAATGGACGAAACATCTCTTACGTACATGCGGAATCACATCCTGATTATGAACCGTCCGACGTCGATTCGATCTTCCGTGATGGTAATGATGCTTTCCAACCCGACAGAAGTATACGGTTCTAACGACGCGTTCAACATGAAGAAGAATGACAGCATTATGACAGCCTCTTCGTATAGACCCATCAACCGCGGCATGTAACGCGGGTTCCATTCCCGCCGCCTCCACCACTTATTCGTTTTTAGCAGCATCAGCAATAATAAAAACCCGCCCTCGAGCCGGTTTTTTACTATGAAGTGTTGCCTGCGTACGTTTCCCAACATCTATAGACAGTTGCAGCAGCGAATAGCATTAACGTTTCTCCGCGCTCCAATAGGACAAAAAACCACGCCCTTCCGAATACGTTAGTCCTTCTAGTTTCCCGTTGGTCATGACTGCTGAGTGGTTATACTGGCCCGATAAATCTGCTGTGACGAAACCAATGCGTACTGCCCCCCAATCAACGTTTATTCGGCCGTTTGTGATCGACGATCCATAAAAGACACCGCTGAAATTGTTCCTGTGGACAGAACTAACAACAAATTCTTTGTAGTAGCCTGGTGAGCCCGGCGTTGGCCGTAGATCAACCCGCCATGTACCTACAAGCGAAGAGGCATCCTGCTGGCTGGTTTTCATGCCACCAGTGGCGCAACCGACGAGAGTAAGCATCATGATCGTTATTGGGATTGCCCGTTTCATGGAAGCTCCAGTTTTTTTTGATACTAAATGGGGTATTTAATGGATCCGCTCTAGCCGCCGAGGTCCGTAATGGCGGCGGATCAACTTAATCCGCAGCCAACACCGCGAGTCAATAACCCAGATTGCCACAAGTACACCGATAAATCTAGAACCGCCAACCGAAAGCGCTTCAGGTGCTCCGTGATGGCTCCTGCTCTTGTTCAATTCCCGCCCAACTCTCACCACAAGATAATCCTAAACACGCCAACGCTGTCCTCAAGAAGGGGCTTACTTTTTTTCCACTCAGAACCCTTGCGAGTCGCAGCGCATCAGACCTACCAAAATGTGCTTCATCGCGAAAACACCGCATACATATTGTCGCTAAGAGGATTCCGGTCACGAAACGACATGCGCACCAGCCGTAGGCCAGCCATATATGACATCCCCAGCAAAGTGGCAGGCGTAAAATAATTAACATGGTCGGGCCAACGGAAGCCGCACCAGCGCGCTCCGCGCAGGCGCCGATTCACACACGCATAGTTTGGTACCTTGACGATGAGCTGTCCGCCGGTTTTCAATCGAGCGCGGGCTGCCCGCAGTACCTGCAGCGGCTCAATCTCATGCTCCAGATATGAGGCCATGACGATCACGTCGAAAAAATCGGGGCCGAATTCACCCATGGCATCGAGAGAGGGAGCATGAACGCAGCGCCCTCCGAATGCTTCCAACTTTCGCTGGGAGATCTGAGCCAGCTCGCGCGAAATTTCGATTCCATGCGGAACAGCACGCGCGCGCAATGGTGGCGGCAAGGCGTCCATCGTATCGCTCAGCAGCGAACCCCAACCGCATCCGACGTCAAGGACGTTAATTTGCTGCGACGGTGAATTGGCGATCGCGTCAAGCATCAGGCCCAACGTTTTATTCCGCCGTAGCACCCGATTCCGAAAACGCTTGAGCCCCATACTGACGGCGTAACGCAAAGGCTCGGCCGCCCGCCGTGCACGCGTCTCCAATGCAAACGTTCGCTCATAAGCGTAGGTCTCCTCGAGTTCGGAGTAGGCCGGGGGGTTAGCGAGAAAGACAAATCCGGTTTGCTGGCATTGCTTGAGACGCCAGGGTGAAGGCGCGAAGTCGAGCTCGGTCTCCGGCCCAGCCTGAGCTAGTAGCGGTGAATGGCGCATAGTCATGGCGCCCCCCGCTGGCCGAACTGCTTCATGAGCCGGCGACGGGAAAGCGCCGGTGGAGTCGTCCCGAGTGCATGCTCAAGCAAGGCGCGACCGCTACGGCTGAGAGGAACACACGAGCCGTCGCGCACTAGCACCGCAGCGGCCAAGGTGACCTCAATCATCTCCTGGAAACGGCCGACGTTGAGCAGGTACGCCGGATGGACGCGCACGAACTGGCGCGGGTCAAGCTGCTGCTGCAGATCGTCCAAGCGCTGTACCTTCAGATAGCCTTTGCCATTGGCGTTAATCTGAACTACGTGGCCCTGCGCCTCAATGAAATCCACAGTCTCAGTGGCAAGCGCAAGCAGGTCTTCACCATCCCTGACCAAAATGCGTGTCAGGGGCGGCCAGCGAAAAGCAGAGAGCGTCAGAACCGACGACAAGCCACGACGGCGCACAAGCTTGCCACGGACATGGGCCAGGGCCTCGTGTAATTGCTCGTGGCTGAATGGGGCACTCAGGTAATCCAGTCCGTTCGCGGAAAACCGATGGCCCATCCAGTCGCCCGGCTCGGAGACAAAAATAAAATGCGGACGAGGCGTAGCCAGTTCCATCACCTCAAAGCAGCTCATCCCGCCGAGCGCAACGTCCAGGAAGACCACGTCTGGACGCATCCTGGCGATCGTATCAATCGCCTCGAATCCGCACATGCACTCCGCGACAATCGTCAAGTCGAGGCAATGAGCCAGGCCTGCACGCAATTGCGCCTGGGCGGCGTGGTTTGCCATTACACTAAGTGCACGCACGGCTATGCGTCCCGCATGGGCAAACTGAAGGGCAACCGCTCGCCTCCTTGTGGGGAAGTCGGGAGCAGCAAATCCTCAACGCCATACAAGCTAGCCAAATCGAGAAAGTCTGCGGGCGCGCTTAGTAGCTCGAAACGGCGACCCGAGGCTTCTGTCAGGCGGCGCGCGTGCAGCAGCAAGGAGATGGCCACACTATCGAACCGGCACACTGCCGCAGCATCGAACTGCACGACCGTGTCGGCGTCAGCGACCATTTTCGGCAGCGCCGCAATCAAGATAGCGCACGTATGCAGAGTCACAATCGCCGGCAGCCGAACTGGGTACGCGCTCATTTCACACCCGCGCTATTGTTGCGCGCGGCCAGCGACGCTATCAGCCCTTCCACGCCACCTTGGGATAATTGTTGCGCGAACTGTGCGCGATAATTTTGTATCAGCCACAGCCCTCCCACGCCGACATCGATGATCTTCCACTCCCCCCCAGGCACGATATCCAGCCGATAATCCAGTTTGATAGGCCGTCCTTGTCCGCGTACCTCGGTTTGGACTACCACTTGGGTGGCACCCGCCGCCGGCACTGTTTTTAGTATCTCCACTGACTGCTGACGGACTTGTGAAATCGCCCCTGCGTAGACGCGAATAACCAAGGACTTGAATTCATGTTGCAAGCTGCTGCGCTGCGCAGGAGTGGCAGTGCGCCATGCTGGCCCAACCGCAGATCGCGTAATCACCTCGAAGTCGACATGCGGCATGACTTCAGTTTCCACCAAAGCCGAAATACGCCCAAGGCTGCCGTTCTGGATGGCCGGATCGGCTTTGGCAGTTTCAATGACTTTGCTTGAAATCTGCCGCACGAGGGAGTCTGCGCCAGCTTGTGCCCACACTGTTCCGTGGAGAGTCATTGCTGCCAGGGTTAGCAGGCCGAGCGCGAATGCACGTCGAATCGTCGTGATCATTGGGTTTCCTTTTTTGGGTTGCGGTCATGGTGGTCTTCTGCGCCACCGTCGATATCGTCGGTTGATGGCTGGCGGCCGCGAACCGCCTCGCGCCGCTGCGTCAAAAATACATCTCGCACGAACGTATATTTATCCAGGGCTATCTGGTCGAGCAGTTCGCCAGCGTCGAGCAGGGCAGCCCGTGTGGCTAATCCTTCGAGCGCAGTGATCGAATTGGCAGCTGCGCTATTGCTGGCCAGCGTAGACGGCGCCGCCCGGCGATCAACCAGCACGGCCGCCGCATCGCGCACGGTGCTAGGGCCAAGAAGCGGCAGCACGAGATAGGGTCCTGACGCCACGCCCCACCGCCCTATAGTCTGCCCAAAGTCTTCGGATCGACGCGGCAGGCCGGCGCTGGTGGCTGGATCCATCAGCCCTGCCAGGCCGACAGTTGTGTTGAGCAAGACGCGCGCACTCATCTCCATGCCAACACGCAGTTCGCCTTGCAGGAGATGGTTCGCCACTGACCAGACATCGGCAATATTGCCAAGTACGTTGCTCAGCCCGGTGCGCACCGGCTCGGGAACTGCTTTGACGTAGGTAGTGGCGGCCGGCTTAACGAGAGCGCGATCAAGCGTTTCGTTAAATCTGAACATGTTGCGGTTGAAGCCCTCCCATGGGTCTTGATGGACGGGGCCGGCGCCGGACACGCTTGCACAAGCACTGGACAGCCCAGCCAGCACGACAATGGCAACCCAGCGATACGGGCTCATTGGAGCGCTCCTGCAGACGCCGGGGTCACACTTCCCCCACGGTCTGCCTGGCTGGACAGAAACTGGCCAATCAGGTTTTCGAGCACTACCGCCGACTGGGTCTGGGCAATCGTGTCGCCAGCGTTCAAGACGGCGCTATCGCCGCCAGGTTCGAGCCCGATGAATTGATCGCCCAGCAGCCCAGCGCTAAATATTCTGGCTGCCGTATCCTTTGGGAAGTGGAAGCCGCTCTCGATGTCGAGCGTGACGACACCCTGGAACACTTTGGGATCAAACACGATAGCCTTGACCCGGCCCACCGTCACCCCAGCGGCGCGCACCGGGGCGCGTGGTTTGAGCCCGCCGATGTTATCGAACTTCGCTGTCAGGGTATAGCCGCCCTGTTCGCTCATGCGGCCAAGGCCGGCGCTGTGCACCCCCAGAAAACCCAGGCTGAATACGCCTAGAATAACGAATCCGCCGACCGCCGTTTCAATACGGTTTTTGTTCATCACATCAGTCCTTTCAAAGCCGCGCTCATGGCGTGGAAAACAATAGTGCTGTCAACACAAAATCGGTACCCAGCACCCATAGCGAAGCATTCACCACAGCCCGGGTGGTGGCATATGCCACGCCTTCGGGTGTGGCCTCGCATTCAAAGCCCTGGTAAAGCGCGACGGCCATGCAGATGACGCCGAACACCGCGGCCTTGAACAGGCCACTTCCCACATCGCGGGCCAGATCGACGCCGCTTTGCATCGTCGACCAGAACGTGCCTGCATCGACCCCGATCAATTCAACCGCGACGACATACGCGCCGCCAATGCCGACGGCGGAAAACAGACTTGCCAATATAGGTAGGGAAAGAACGCCGGCAATGAAGCGCGGCGCCAGCAGCCGCGCCATGGGGTCGATTGCCATCACTTCCATTGCAAGCAATTGCTCAGCGGCTTTCATCAAGCCGATTTCGGCCGTCAAGGAAGTACCAGCTCTTCCGGCAAACAGCAGCGCGGCCATCACGGGCGCCAACTCGCGCACCAGCGCGAGATTGACAACCAGGCCCAGGCTGCCAGTGGCGCCAAACGGCGCCAGGGCGTAATACATCTGCAGCGCCAGCACCAGGCCAACCGCCAGGCCAGACGCAATGATGATCATGAGGGAACGGTTCCCAAGTGAATACAGCTGCGCCAAGATCAAGCCAGGGCGCAGCAGTGCCGCCGGCAGCGCACGCAACATGTCGAGAACGAACAGTGCCGCGTGTCCGCTGGTGCGCAGCGCAGCAAGGGTGTTGCTGCCGAGGCCGTGCAGAAAATTAGCAACGGCGTTCATCGAGCGACCCCAAAGTCGTCCGCCAGCGCTGGCGCCGGATAGTGAAAGCGTCGAAGATCGCCAGCCTCCCCATCCAGAAATTCGCGTGTCTCCGGGTCGGTACGGGCCATCAGATCGGCAGGTGTACCCTGGGCTACAACCCGGCCCTGTGCCGCCAGGAGTATCACGTGATGGCTGATGGCAAGCGATGCCGCGACGTCATGGCTGACCATCAGGGAAGTAGCGCCGGTGGCGTCGTTCAGCCTGCGAATCAAACGCGCTATGACGCCTACACTTATCCCATCGAGACCGGAAAACGGTTCGTCGTACATGATCAGCGATGGGTCCAGCGCGATTGCGCGCGCCAAGGCAATCCGGCGCGCCATGCCGCCCGACACTTCGTCGATGCGCATGCCTGCTGTACCGCGCAGTCCGACAGCGTTGAGCTTCATCAGGACCACGTCGCGAATCATTGCCTCGGGCAAGCTCGTGTGTTCCCGCAGCGGGAACGCCACGTTGTCGAAGACCGACAAGTCGGTAAACAGAGCGCCATACTGAAACAACACGCCGAGGCGCCGACGGTGGCGCTGCAGATGCGCACGATCAGCAACGTTCAGTACCTGCCCGTCGATGACGATGCGGCCTGCTGCAGCGGCATGAACGCCAGCTATCAGGCGCAGCAAGGTGGTCTTGCCGCATCCCGAACTGCCCAGAATGGTCGTGACCTTACCACGGGGGAATGAGAGCGATACCCGCTCCAGAATCGTTCGCTTCGCGTCGTAAGCGAACGTCAGTTCATCGATCTCGATCAGCGCTGGATTGGTCCGCGCAAGCTGATGCGTGGCGCCGTGCGCGGGGCGCGATGTGATTAGATTGGGGGCACGGAAAGTTGTGATTGGCATGCATTCATAATGCCGCCCCATCTATTACTGCCGACTTACCCGATTCGTGATTCTGCACAAGATGCAGCGTGAACCGTGCGCCCGGCAGTGCATTGCGTGCATCGATAGTCCAGCCGTGCGTGACAGCGATCTGGTGGCAAATCGCCAGTCCCAAACCAGCGCCGTCGTCGCGCCGCTCCGGACCGCGCCAAAAACGCGCGAACAGTTTGGGGAAATCCGCCTCGGCGATGCCCGCCCCGCCATCCTCCACGTAGACCTCGGCCTCATCCAGCGCTACCGTGACGGTTCCGCCGGCGCCCGCATGGCGGATAGCGTTCTCAATCAAATTTTTCAACATGATAAACACGGCGGAACGGTCAGCGCTGACAAGGTAATCGTCCGCCATCCGATTCTGCAGTTGTAGTGATACCTGATGTAGATCGGCCAGGCGAACCAGGTACCCGGTCACTTCGCTTGCCACCTCAGCCAGGCTGACTGGCTCAAACTTGTAGTTATGCGTCTCGCTGACCTCGGCCAAATGCAGTAGCTGATGGACCTGGCGCGCCATCATGTCAACGTCGCTGAGCAGCGAGGTCCGATCGGCCGCGCCATTGAGTTCAATTTGCGCACGAATCAGCGCGAGTGGCGTTTTTAGTTCGTGGGCCGCGCCTGCGAGGAACTCTTGCTGAATTCTGTAGCCACGTTCGAGTCGATCGAGCGCCTTGTTGAAAGCCTCGACCAATGGCGCCACTTCGCTTGGCAAGTTGGACGTGTCAAGCCGGGTGGATAAGTTTGCTGGTGCGATCCGCGCTGCCGCTTCCGACGCTTCATCTAGCGTCTGCAAGGAGCAATGCAGTGTTATGTACACCACGGCAACGAACAGCAGCAAGCAAGCTACGCCGACCAAGATAGCCGTCTTGAGCATCGGCCAGCCAATAGCGTTGCGTATAAGAAGATGCAAGCGCTCGCTGCGCGCCACCTGAATATAGTGGATGGCTTCTCCTTTTCGAACGGAAAAAGTCATCAAATCCATGGGTATGCCGGCCATCTGCAGCCTGACCAGTGGAGGCAACTGAAAAAAAGTCAGCCCTGGAGGAACGAAGGCTTTGCGCGTGTTCTCTGACGAGAACAGCACAGTTCCGGCACTGTCGAGTACTGCATATTTAAGGTCGTCCGGAATGCTCGCGTAAATCCAGGGCGAATTACGTTGCTGGTCAAGCCGCAGCGGCCGCCCGGATGCGTCGTAGACGATTGCATCGGCTATCCATTCAGCTTGTAAGGGAAGTCCCTTGCGTACCGGTCCTTCGGCACGCCATACAAACAGGATAAAGAACATCAAGCCAGCTGCAACTGCCGCAAGCAGGAGGGCTATGACATACGCCACCAGCAATTGCAGGCGAATGCTACGTAGATTGAGGAACTTCGGCAAGCGCATAGCCCAGGCCTCGCATATTAATAATTTGAACGGTGGAGCCGATGGCGTGCAGTTTTTTGCGCAAGCGATGCATGGCCACATCCATCGCGTTGGGGGTCACCGCTTCACTCAAGCCCCAAGCACCAGCCTCGAGGGCGCTGCGGCGTACGGTCTTGCCAGCGGCCTGCACCAGCCCGAGCATGATCTGCAGTTCTGCAGGCGCCAGACTGACCAGATCGGCACCGCAGCGCAGCGACTGTGATTCCGGAACCACCTGTACATCGCCAAATGAGGGCGACAAGCTCTGCAAGTTTTGAGGTCGACGCATCAGCGCCCTCACCCGGGCTACCAGTTCGTCCATCGAAAATGGTTTGACCAGGTAGTCATCGGCGCCCGATTCCAGGCCCTCCACCCTGTCGTGCAGGGCGTCGCGCGCCGTTAGCATCAAACACGGCGCCAGGCGGCCGGCGTCGCGCAAGCGTCGCACCAGCGTCAAGCCGTCGCCGTCTGGCAAGCCGCGATCAACGACGATTGCGGCATAGTCAGTCGTTTTCAGGGCCAACCAGGCTGAGTCAATACGCGAAAAAACATCCGCCTCGATGCCGGCCGCTGCCAGCGCCTTGCTGACCAAACCAGAAAGGCGCTCATGGTCTTCAATCACTGCAATTCGATTCATTCGGCCACCGGCATACCACTGTCAGGAGAGAAACCAGCGCCCATGCTATCACCGCAGATAGTGCTGTGGGGTAATACTGGCGGAGAAATAAGGGAGTGCGCAGTCAGAGCGCACCATCTACAGACGAACTGAGCCACGATGAAGCTTTCGGAGCAAGGAAGGTCCGATGGTAGAGCGCCTTTCATTACCAGACACTTACTATGCTCGGTCAGCCGATGCGGCTGCACAGTACGCCGGCCGGTGCCGCTTCATTTTCTATTTTTGGGCCAGCTCGGCCAGCGCTTGCTTACGCATTGACGACAAGCCGACCCGCATGTAGTTGCGGTAGTCTTGCTCGATTGATGATCGAATCAGTGGGCCGTCGGGCCAAACTTTAGGTCGAAATTTGGATGTCCACTCAAGCTGGGTCCTTTGCGCGTCGCCTGTGAACACAAACTCGCCAATGGAATACCTGGTGTAGCGGCCAGTTTTATTCGTTGAATTCCAGCCCAGATAGCTAAAGTGGTTCGGTCCGCTCTCGATGACCTCTTCTACCAATGTGTGACCATCGTTCATTACCACACGGCGACGGTCACCGGCTTGTTGCCAGGTGCCGGTCAGCGGCTCGGTACGCGCCACGCCTGGCACAGCGGCCGTCCCAGTCAAATAGGATCCCAGTTTCGGAGCACCGTTGGTGGCAAACCAGGCTCTGAAAGCAGCAAGGGGGACGGGAAGCTCGATGTTGACGCTTGCCGACTCATAGCTCGCATTCGGATCGATCGGCGGACGCGCCATGGCGCGCTGCAGCTGATCTCGTTGCGCCGACGGCAATGCCGGATCAACACCGACCGGAGCATTACACGCTGTTAAACCAGAGACCATGGCAACGATGGCGATGGGTATTCCAGGTATTCGGTTCATGTTCACTCCTCAGGAAAATTAAATGTTGCTGCGTCTGGCTTACGAAATGGTTGGGGCGCGGTACGGATAAAATTCAGGCAGCCGCGTTCGATGCGTTCAGTTCCTCTCGAGGGAACGCCACACCGCTGAGCCGTTCGGATTCAGACCATAGGAGCCCGGCCATTTCAGTGTCGAGGGCTTGCGGTGGCAATTTCGCGGCAGCAGGATAGCCGCGCGTTTCTCCCAGTTTGTTTGGGCCGTAATAGGCGCCTGCCTGCGCGTCAGGGCTGGTGGCGGCAAATAGCGTCGGCCATGCGCCCTGCTCTGCAGGTTGAAACAGGAACCATAAGAACCTGCGCGCCATCCCTGCGGCGCTCCATGCGCCAGCGCCATTTGGCAAGAGCTCGGTACGGGAAATGCCAGGATGGACAGCCACACTCTGGATTCCCCAGTTCCCCGCCTCACTGCGACGGTGCAACTCAAGAGCAAACATCAGGCACGCGAGTTTGGACTGTGCGTATGCAGCCATTGGCTGATATCCAGCGTCCGATTGCAGCTTGGACAGCTCGATATTGCCTTGGCGCGCAGCAATGCTCGACAAGCTGATCACGCGCGCTCCCTTCCCTCGGCGCAGCAGGGGAATGAGTAGCGCGGTCAGGGCAAAGTGCCCCAGGAAGTTGGTCCCGAACTGCAGTTCAAAGCCGTCGCGGGTCACCTCGCGCTGCGGCGGGTTCATCACCGCTGCGTTGTTGATTAAAATGTCTAGGCTGTCCAGCGAACGGCGCATTCGCCCAGCAAACACTTTGATCGAGTCCAGACTTGCCAGGTCGAGTTCTGCAAAACTGATGGCCGCGCCGGGGACAAGGCCCTCAATGCCTTGGACAGCCTGCTCGCCTTTCAGACGGTTGCGCCCGGCGATGATGACAGTGGCGCCTGCACAGGCAAGCGCGAGCGCGGTTTCGAAGCCAAGGCCGCCGGTGCCTGTCACGATCGCAGTGCGGCCACGTTGCAGGGGTATGTCAGAAGACGTCCACTTCAGCATGATTGTTTCCTTTTGACAGATGGAAGGTAAGCTAGCGCGCAAGATGCGCACCAACGAGATAGGTATGACGCGCTTCAGACCCGGTCGGGGCTTTGCCGGCTCAGACGGCGCCCACGGAGAAGCGCTCAAGGATATTTTCATGGCGGCGCGGCCAGGCAGCGAGCTCGCGGGCATCACCACCCAGCGCAGCGCTGATGAAGGCCAGGGATAAAGCCTGAGTAGCGGCCTTGACCCGGGCATTCAACACGACGCCGCCCGGGGTGCCCCGATCAGTGAACATGCTATGCGAGCCACCGCGATAGACCGTCAGCCATTTGCGTGAGCTTCCAGTGGCGTCGAAGGTCGCCACCCGGTCTTCGGCCGCGCTGTAGTAGCCGGGAATGTGAATTACATCGTCTGTGCAAGTGATGTGAAGGCTCGGTACGGTCACCGTTTGCAGAATCTTGCGTGGTTCGGGCTCGCCGTAGAATGGTGGGGCGGAGATGACGATGGCAGCACGAATCCGTGCGTCGCGCAGGTCGAGTGGCCGCCCGTTGCGCTGCACTTGGGCGCCGCTGGCGAGCAAGGTAGTATTTGCGCCGTAGCTGTGCCCTGCCGCGACGATGCGGCCGGCGTCTATGCGTGCCCCGAGCGCGCCCTCAAGTAAGGTATCGAGCACGAAACTTACATCGTGCGCGCGCGCCACGGCTTCATCCTCGCGGGCCGCCTGGCGCAAGCGATGGACAACATTGAACACGTTTCCGCTCCACAGTTGGCTATCGCTCCCTACGTGCTGCATGTGCAGGCAGGCGATGCCGTTGCTGGCGAAGTGCTGGCCGAGCCAGCTATACCCGCGGCGCGAGCCTCCGATGCCATGCGAGAAAACCACTAGCGGCACCGGATGTGCATTTTCCGGGAGATAAAGCCGCACTGGCACCCCACGCTGGCGCCTGACGTCGGCCCAGATCATGTCAAGCGTAGAAAAAGAAGGGGAACGCACCGGCGAGGCGCGCACTGCAATTACCGGGCCCAGGGCGCCTGCAAACAGCGCGGCGCCAGCGTAGCGCAGTACATTTCGGCGGGCGGGATCGGTTTGATCTGGCCGGGCGCGCTCTCTCTGATAGTACATGCACATTCCTTGGTAACTTGAATGTAGCCATACTGAGGGGCTTGGTATTACTCGATCCTTACTCAAGGGTGTTTCTTGCAATTGCCCGATAGGGAATGCGCGCCCGATGCGATCAGGCCTCGACCTGCGTGCTTTACAAAGCGGCTAGGGAGGCTAGTCCCGCTGCGCCTTGACGAAGTCCACAAATGCACGCAATGACGCTGGCATATGGCGCTGCCTGGGATAGTAAAGGTAGGGCTGATCAATGCCCGGCGACCAGTCAGCAAGGACGCGCACCAGGGCGCCATCTGCGATCGCTCCGGTCACGTAGTCCTCGTGCACGTATGCAAAGCCCGCGCCATGGCAGGCGGCGTGCACAGCGCTGAGCGCATCCGTGACCGTCATTGCCCCACGCGGCGCCAGCTGTCGCGTCTCGCTGCCGCATTTAAAATCCCACTGAAATATTTTGCCACCCGGGAAGCGCTGGCGAACGCATGCCTGTGGATCGAGTTGATCCACGGTTCGCGGTACGGCGCGCCCGGCAAGATACCCGGGCGAAGCCACCACCGCATAACGCTGGGCCTGGCCGATAGGGATGGCCACCATGTCCTGCGCCAGGTCTTCGCCGAATCGAACGCCTGCATCGAAACCGGCCTGCACGATATCGACAAAGGCGGCATCGGACACGATCTCCAGCGCCATATTGGGGTTTTCGCCTAGAAAGCGTGCGCCGAGCGGGGCAAGGACAAAGTGGGCAATCGGGGCCGGAGCGTTGATGCGCAACAGGCCTAGTGCCGTGTCACGGAAGCGGTTGACATGATCGATAGCATGCCCAATCTGCGAAAACGCCGGCGTGACATTGGAGAGCAGGTCTTCACCCGCCTCCGTCAGCGCCAGGCTGCGCGTGGTGCGATTGAACAGCGATACCCCGAGCTGCTGCTCAAGCCGACGTATCGTCTGGCTCAACAAGGATACCGAAACGCCACGCTCCGATGCTGCACGCTTGAAACTCCCAAAACGGGCAATGCACACGAAGGCATCGAGATCAGATAACGCAATGGTCATTGTTTAGCCTGGTTAAATTAGTCATGCAGGATTTCACGGCTAGTTGTGCCGGTTGAAAGCACCTATCATCGGCCAAGCCCTTCCCGCATTGGCAGGCCACGACACAGTTCCCTTTGCATTCTTCAATATTGAAGTATACCAACCACTACGCAAGGATCATCCCATGAGTATCATTGATGTGTCAGCAAGCAGCCGCCGCCGCTTCTTGCGGTGCGCCGCTTTATCAGCTACCGGCTTGGCCGCCACCCGGGCTTTTTCGCCCCTGGCCCTGGCCCAAGTGCCGCGCGTCCCGGCGGGCGGCGATCTCCTGACCAGGACGATCCCGGGAACTGACGTGAAGCTGCCCGCGATAGGGCTCGGCACCTTTCTCACCTTCGATGTCCTGCCGGGACAACAGCGCGGCCATTTGCGTGATGTGATCCAGGGCTTCTATGAGGGTGGCGCGAGATTGATCGATACCTCGCCGCTGTACGGTAGCGCGGAGACCAGTGTCGGCGACTTTCTCACGACGCTAGGCGTAACTCAGGACGTATTCATCGCAAACAAAATCTGGTCGACCGGCGAATTCCTCGCCGATGAGAGCCATGCGCGCAGAAGTCTGGAACAGTCGCAAAGTCGCCTGTGGCGCACGCCCATCGACCTGATGCAGTGCCACAGCCTGGTCAACGCGGGCGCGATCCTCCCGATTTTGCAAGCGTGGAAAAAGGAAGGCCTGATCCGCTACACCGGCGTCACGGTCCATGAGAACGAGTACCACGGCATCCTCACGCCATGGATAGAGCGTCGCGACGTCGACTTCGTACAGGTGAACTATTCAATATTCAACCGCGGTGCGGAGCAGCGTGTGCTGCCGGCGGCAGCCGAGAAAGGCGTGGCAGTGCTCGTGAACATGCCACTCGAAAAAGCACGGCTGCACAAGATCGTCGAAGGCCACAGCGTTCCCGATTTTGCCAGGGAATTGGGAATCGAAAACTGGACGCAATACTTCCTGAAATGGGTAATTTCCAATCCGGCTATTACCTGTTGCCTGACCGGCACGTCAAGTCCGGCTCACGCACGCGAGAATGTTCGGGCCCTGCGTGGCGCGTTGCCAGACCTGCGCATGAGGGAGAGGATGTATCGACACATGCAGACCATTCCCGGCTTCGGCAGCCTCGCCAGTATGCCTTGGTACCCTGGGAAGAACTATTCAGGCGTGATCCGGCGCGCGCAGGATGCCGTGCGCTCCCGAATGTAGTGTCGCTGCGCCTTTGGTCCACTTGTCAGCCGGCGGGTGGGCGAACCCATAGGCTATAGCCTCGCTTTTTGAGCGAGTATTCGATACCAGTCCACACTGCAATCAGAACAGTTGCGAACGTGAGCCGGCCGAACCAAGTGGACACGAAGTGCCCGAACCAAGTATTTTCCGCAAAATACTGCTGTGCGAATCCTAGAAACATAGCAAGCACCATCGCGCCGTAGACAACTAAACCGAGCGTTGTAATACGGCTGTGCGCTTCGCTTTTGGAGGCAGCACTACGCAGGAAGTATTTGGCCAAGTAATGGCCCGGGATGTAGAGGATGAGACCGACGATTACGGCTCCGCCTATAAACGCTGCTGCAACCTGTAGATCCATTTTTTCGCAAGCTCCAGATTTCTGTGGTCAGGCCAAAATTTTTCCGCACACGGACGATTGTACGCGACCGGGAAACACCAGGACCCCGATCAAAGGACTTACCACACGCCCGAAAGTTGGCCGCGAACGCCGTATCCATGGCGGCCAAGCTCCTTCAACAAGCCCGCCCAGCTCGCTCAAGTCATTGCACACGTGGCTGCAAAGCGATAACCGACATTCCTATTAACGCAATAATGCCACCGGCCACGTCCCACCCCGTCAAGCGCACGCCCTCGACAAAGCGCAACCACATCAAAGCAATGACAATGTACATACCCCCGTATGCTGCATAGGTTCGGCCAGCGGCAGCCGGATGCAGGGTGAGCAGCCAAGCGAACAATATCAGCGAGACCCCGCCCGGCAGCAGCAGCCAGACAGGTTTTGCTTGTCTAAGAACAAGCCATGGGAGGTAACACCCAACAATTTCGGCAAGCGCTGTTATGGCAAACAGGGCAGAGAGTTTTGTCCACTCAAGCATTGCTTCACTACTCCGTGTCGTGATTGATTTCAAACGTCGGGTTTTGCCCGCATATTGCCGATTCTACTTGACGATGGCGCTGGTATCGGGCGCGTCGACGACGAAGACAAAGTTCTGCAACATCAGATAATCGTGATTCCGGCTATGATTCCATACACATCACTTCCTAAGGAACAGCATGGACACTACGACTGAAACCGCCATCCTTGCAGGCGGATGTTTTTGGGGAATGCAAGACCTGATACGCCGCATCCCAGGTGTGCTATCGACCCGGGTTGGCTATACCGGCGGCGACGTAGTCAACGCGACGTACCGCAATCACGGCACCCATGCCGAGGGCATTGAGGTGGTGTTCGATCCGCGCCGCCTTAGCTACCGCCAGGTACTTGAATTTTTTTTCCAAATCCATGATCCATCGACCAGGAATCGCCAGGGCAATGACATGGGCACGAGCTATCGGTCGGGAATTTATTATCAAAACGAGGAGCAGAAGAAGATAGCCGAGGACACAATCCTGGATGTGGATGCCTCGGGGCTTTGGCCGGGCAAGGTCGTCACCGAACTGGCGCCGGCCGGCGACTTTTGGGCAGCCGAACCCGAGCACCAGGATTATCTGGCACGGATCCCAAATGGCTACACTTGCCACTTTATCCGGCCCGACTGGAAGCTTCCGTCGCGCACATGAGCAAACGCCGGGCTGTGCCTGAAGTCGCGCATGCCAGGCTAACGAATGCGGCACGCCTCGCTGTTTGTCTGTGTAGCGTGTTCGTGGAATAGATCAGCCAGGTAATCGCAGATTTCTTCTTCGCCTAGATCATTGGGCACGATGAAGTCTGCAGCGCGCCGCTTTCCTTCGTTACCCAAGTAGAAGGCGTTCCACTGTCCCTTGGCGCCTGTTACGCCTATCAAGGTACCAAATATTTTGAACTCCATCGTCTTCATTCAGTTCTGCTCCCTGCTGAGCGGTCGTTCCGCCAAAGGCTCTCAAGCTAATTGATCGATACCAGTCGACAGGTGCAGGTAGCACGGTCGGCGCTCACGACGGCGTTTGCAGTGGCACGCTCGCCCTTATCAGGAAGTAGAAAGAACGTTCGCCGGTCCTGGCCGCAGTCTGCCCGCTAAGCCAGGAGCTGGTCCCCACCGATATTATCTTGCCGGCTTTGGCAGAGACCGCGGGCGCAGTGCTGATAAAGGCGCTCGCCTTATCCAGGCAATCGTCTCCGCGCATGAGGAAATAGGCAACGGTTGCAATGGTGCACGAAATGACGACGACGCCGATGGCGATATCGCTGATGTTAGTGTTCATTGGCGGTGCATGGTTGGTGGTTCAAGGCTGGGAGGGCCGGGTGCGACTCGAAGATCGGCCTGTCCCTCGTAAGCAGACATCATAGCGCAGTGCCTGCTAGCAATGCGCCACCGCGCTAGACCAGCTTCTTTATCGCTTCGAGCTGATCCATGCGCACAGCGACGCACGGCCCGCTGAACCACATCTCACGCTGCCTGTCCTGGATACTGGACAAGGTTGCCGGCGTCACGATTTGCAGCCGCAGACGGGAAGAACCGTAGGTCTGGCGAAGCACGTCGTCAACATCGCGTCCGGCGGGAAAAACCGCATCGATAGCTCCGCCCGATCCGCGCTTGTATTGGATGTCAGCACGGAATGCTGCATAGCTTTCATCGCGCAAATCCAAACTTTTGAATAGTTGATTCCATTCCATGATCGAGAGTGCCCTGCCCTCCATGAAATGACCCAGCGCCATTTTGGTTTCCAGGAAATCACGGCCGTAACAAACGCCGATGGGCACACTATCGAATGGGAAAATGGCGTAGGTGGCGCCGTACTCGTCAGCAAACTGAAGGTTCAGCCAGTTCCCACAGATGATGGATTCGCCCCGCTTCGGATACCCTTCCTGCGGCAAAAATTCATCCATGACGATAGTATGATAATGCTCGTTGCTAATCGATTGGCGCTCACCCTGAGAACCGGCAAGTCGATACAAGGGCGCGTCCCCCTTGAACCCCCGAACTATAGGAATATCTATATATTGCCGCGCGTCACGACACGCCGAGCGCAACAGCGCGACAGCCTGCTCTCGGTCGATGGGATGGCGATGATTAAGGTGCATCGCAACAGTTTATCCATTTTGGGACATGGGGGCGTTTCGTAACGCAGCGAGCATGAAGCTTTGCCAACAATCTATTTGCCCTGACCATCCCAGCCGACTAAGGTAATATGCGGTTCCTCCACGGCCCTTCAGGTCGTGATTGACTTACTGCTGAGATTTCAACGTGACCACTAATTCGACCATCCCCGAGCCGGCTGCGCCGGACGCCGACAAGACTGTCAATCACTCGTACAACGAATTCATCCTCCAGCTGCCATCGCACTGGAAGGAACTGGCGTCGGCTGAGCAGGATACGCTGACCTTCCGCTCCGATGTTGAGCAGGCCACCATTACCGTGAGCGCCGAATTTTATGACATTCCGGCTGAGAAAATGGATGCCATCGCGGCCCACTGCATCGACAGCCGGCTCACCGGTTTGCAGGAAGTACGCATCAGCAAGGTCAATGTGCTGAACCGCAGCATCAAGCCGGTCTCCGGGGGTGAAAGCCGTGAAGTCGTGTTCGGCGCGGAACTTCCAGACGAACGTATTTTCCTTTACGTGGGATATGTGAGCCCGAAGAAGATCTTTAACTTCACGCTGGCCTGCCTGCCCGACCGCAACGCAGCAGCAGTGCTGTTCGACAAAGTGATGGCCAGCTTGCAGGTGAAGCTGCCTTAAAGGCCACGATCGTCAACTCCGCTCTAAGGCGCTATGGACCCCCGCCTGCGCGGGGGAGACGGGTTTGCTGATGTTAGTGGTAAACCTCATGCGCAGGCCGGGTGCAAAACATCAGGCTAGACGCGGCTCGCCGCCATCTTGCTGGCGCTATAAATGGAATACAGCGCCGACAAGCCGACCAGGACATACACAATCCGCGACAAGGCCGATTGGGTTCCAAACAGCGCGGCGACGAGATCGAAATTGAACAGTCCGACCAGGCCCCAGTTCAGTCCGCCAACGATCATCAGGACCATGGCAATCCAGTCGATGGCGTTCCAGGTGGTTTTGCCACTCCCAGAAGAAGTACGCCGGTCGGAAATATGCCTGCGCTCGGATGCAGGCGCGTTTATCGTAGCCATTACTACCTCCTTGGTTGAGTTACGCTCAGAGACGCTGCATGCTGCAGCGTGCCTGACTACGACAGCGAAACCCGGCCCAAAGTTTGCGTTTTTTTGATCGCACTCAGGACGACGGCCCCATATCGGCCTTGGCCACATCGATCATCATGGTCTTCATGAGCGCTTGATTGAAGGCTGGCAGGTCGTCTGGCTTGCGGCTGGTAATCAGGCGTCCGTCAATGACGACCTCATCATCAGTCCATTCGGCTCCGGCGTTGCGCAGATCGGTCTGCAGGCTCGGCCAGCTCGTCATATGGGCCGCCTTGGCAACGCCGGCATCGATCAGGGTCCATGGCCCGTGACAGATGGCGGCAATTGGCTTTTCGGTGGCGGCAAAGTCGCGGATGAAGGTGATCGATTCCGGACTCAGGCGCAGCTGGTCCGGATTGCCCACCCCGCCCGGCAACAGCAAGGCGTCGAAATCCTGGGGATTCGCATCGCCCACATTCTGCTCGACCTCGAACTTGTCGCCCTTGTCAGTGTGATGAAAACCCTGCACCTGCTCGCCCATGGCTTTGGGCGAGAGCAGGATCACGCGCGCCCCGTGCTGCTCGAGGAAACCGCGCGGAGAGGTGTATTCGATCTGTTCGACCCCATCGGTCATCAGTACAGCGACTTTCTTGCCATTGAGCTCGCGTCCATTGCTCGATTCCATGTGCTCTCCTTTGCTCAGCGTTGTGTGGATTAAAGAGCAATTCTAGAAGCCCTTGACCAATCGTGGCGCTCGCGACATGGCTGCTGCGGAAGGCGTGTGTAAGTAAAGTTCCAGCGCTGTCGCTTTGATCCAGCTCGCGGTGCACGGGATTGCGGATTCGGAATTCTCGTCTTCGCCGCAATACTTGTGTTGCATCAACGAAGCCGCCGCGCTCAGTAGCATAGTCACTACAACAGGATGTCAGGAGATTCTTATGCCGTTCGGCCGCAGCATGCGCCCCGCTCCGACTCCGCCGCAAGGCGGACGGGTGCAGCGCCATGCGCCCGCGCGCTCAGTGGCGCGTCTGCCTGCGTGGGTTGAATGCCAGATCGCGCGCCATGGTCTGGTACAGCGCCCGCGCCTTCTCGCTGCTGGCCGGCGGCAGCACCACTTCCAGAATCAGGTACAGGTCGCCAGCCGGATGGCCGGGAATGCCGCGCCCGCGCAAGCGCAGCTTGCGGCCGTTTTGCGAGCCTGCCGGCACCGTGACCTCGAGCTTGCCGGAGGCTGTGCTCAGATCGATGTGGGCGCCCAGCGCAGCCTCCCAGGGCGCGACCGGCACCGTCTGATAGATATCGCGCCCTTCGATCCGGTAGCGCGGGTCTGGCTTGAACTGGACTTTGAGGTACAAGTCGCCATTGGCGCCACCGCCGCTGCCTGGCCTGCCCTCCCCTGCCACGCGCAATTGCTGCCCTTCCACCACCCCCTTCGGAATCGTGACGCTGATCCAGCGCTCCTGCACGGCTTGGCGCCCGCGTTCGTCGCGCCCCGGCACGCGCAGCCCGACGCTGCGAGTGGCGCCCTGCAGCGCGTCATGCAGATCAACTTCGATGCTGGCGTGAATATCGTCGCCGCGCGTGGGAAAAGTATGGCCGCGTGCCTGCGAGCGCCTGCCCACATGCGCAAACAGGTCGGAAAAAAAATCGTTGGCGTCCGGCTCCCCGCCGAAGTGGTAGGCCGTGCTCCAGCCCGGCGGTGGATCGAATCGGTCCCCGGCGTGACGCTCGCTGCCCAGCGCGTCATAGGCGGCCCGCTTGTCGGGGTCGCTCAGGACTTCGTACGCCTCATTGATTTCTTTGGTTTTTGCCTCGGCCTCGGCCGCCTTGTTGACGTCGGGATGGTGCTTGCGCACCAGCTTGCGGTAGGCCTTTTTGATTTCCTCCGGCGTGGCGCCTTTAGCCAGGCCAAGCGTCTGGTAGTAGTCCTTGTATTCCACAAGCGGGACTCCGGCATCGGTTTCTCTCATCGTACTGTGTGGTCGGCAGCGGGAGCGCACGCTACCCCGGCGCATGCTTGCAAAAAGGAAGTGACATGAACAAGTGGGCGAGAAGGACCGGATTGGCGCTGCTATTGCTGGCGCTACTGGCCGTCACCGTGTTCCTGGTGGCGCGCGAAGTGGGGGAACGCAAAATGGCGCGTTCGATTGCCGTTGCTGTGCCGGAGCTGACCATCATCACCGGCGCCCAGGCAATGGAACAGGGGCGCTACCTGTTCGCTACCCGCGGATGCGCTGATTGCCACGGTGCCAACGGGGCCGGCAAGGAGGTCATCAACAGTGGCGAAATGCTGGTGGTGTCCCCCAACATCACCACCGGGCCCAACAGCGCCACCGCCTCTTATCAAACGCGCGACTGGGTGCGCACCCTGCGCCACGGCGTCAAACCCGACGGTACGCCGGTGATGATCATGCCCAGCGAAGACTACAACCGCCTGACCGATGCCGACCTTGCAGCCATCATCACCTACGTGCGCCAGTTGCCGCCGGTGCGCGGCCAGACCAGCGTGGTCGATCTGCCCGGCATGGTGAAAGTGCTGTACGCCTTTGGTATCGTGCGCGACGCGGCTGAAATTATCGACCACAAGCTGCCCCCCGAGAAGCCGGTCAAGGTAGCCGTCTCGATCGAGCATGGCCACTACGTCGCGCATAGCTGTATCGGCTGCCATGGCGCCAAACTCAGCGGCGGGAAAATTCCCGGCGCCCCGCCCGAATGGCCCGCCACGGCCAACCTGACCCCGGGCGCGGGCAGCGTCATGCCGCGCTATCCGACCCCGGAAGCGTTCGCCGCCATGCTCAGAAGCGGCAAGCGCCCCGACGGCAGCTTGATCAGCACAGTCATGCCGTTTAACTCCTTGCGCGAGATGACCGACACCGACGTGCACGCGCTGCACGCTTACCTGCAAACACTGCCGGCGCGCGACGCTGGCGGGCGCTAGCGCACGCGCCGCATCGAGGAAATCTGGCGTTGCAGCGCGCCCAGGTGCTCGTAGCGCCCCGGGCCATAAGTCATGCACAGTCCGCCAAACTGCTCGTGCTGACAAAATTCCCAACGACCT
This sequence comes from Pseudomonadota bacterium, assembly GCA_040385745.1. Classification (GTDB taxonomy): domain Bacteria; phylum Pseudomonadota; class Gammaproteobacteria; order Burkholderiales; family Burkholderiaceae_D; genus Telluria_A. The sequence goes on along the minus strand of JAZKGU010000087.1, from coordinate 9,963 downwards.
CCATACACCATCAGGGAGGCGGCGCGGTCGTTGAAGCCGACGCTGCGCAGCGTGACCATCTGCTCGCGCACCAGTACGCGCGGTCCGTCGAAGCCCTGTCCCTCGAACAATTCCACGGTGCTTGCCCGGCGCGGGTTGTCGGCGCCGCCGCGTGACTCAATTTCGCGCACCGAAACGATTGTATTGATGAAGCGGCCCAGCAATGGATAGTCTCCAGGTTCGGCGGTGAAACAGGCACCCCGAAAATCTGGCCGGGTGCATACTTCCCAGCGACCCGAGCGCACCACCATGCTCCCCATGCGCGGCGCAAAGCCGGCGCGCGGCAGCTCGGGCACGGCATCGCGCACCGCCAGCACAGCTCCGGCAAAATGCTCGCGTGCGTACAAAACAAGTTCGCCGGCCGCAGCCCCATGCGCGCCGCTCACGGTGACCAACAGCAGCGCCAATCTGAACCAATGCAAGAGCATGACTATTCCCGGTTATTGATGTGCTTATTGTGACGAGGAAAACGCAAGGCTGCAGCCAGTCTTGGGTAAGCTTTGTAACAAGATCCTACGAAGCAAGGCAGCGGCGCCCTCGCATTGCCGGTAAAATCGACTGTTTCGCCTTCTCCGCTCCCGCATGCAAGCCAATTCCATCCATCCCGCCCATTCGCTGCGATCCGAAATGTCGTCGCTGTGGCAGCTGTCCTGGCCCATGCTGGTGGGCCAACTGGCAACCGTCGGCATGGGCGTGGCCGACGTAGCCATGACGGGTCACGTGAGCGCCTCGGAGCTGGCGGCGGTATCGCTGGGCGCGTCGGTATGGTCGATCATCCTGGTGACCGTGATGGGCGTCATGATGGCGATTAATTCGGTGGTGGCGCACGAAATCGGCGCCGCGCGTTTTGACCAGATTCCGCACTCGGTGCGCCAGGCGCTGTGGAAGGGGCTGGGGGTCGGGCTGGCGGCCTGCGCATGCGCCAACCTGGCCACGCTAATTTTCGATCACATCGGCCTGGAAGCGAGCGTGAACGCGCGCGCATCGATGTTTGTCCACGTGATCAGCCTGGGCCTGCCCGCCTTTGCCTGCTACCGCGCGCTGTACGGCTACACCACCAGCATCAATCAAACCAAGCCGGTGATGATCATCGCCATCGGCGGCCTGCTGTTCAACGTGTTCGTCAACTGGCTGCTCATCTTCGGCAACTGGGGCATGCCCAAGCTGGGCGGCGTGGGCTGCGCCGTGGCCACCAGCGTCGGCATGTGGCTCATGCTGGGCGCCATGGTGGCCTGGATCCGCTACGCGCCCGCTTACCGCCAGACCTATCCCTTCACACGTTGGGAGTGGCCAGTGTGGGGCGAAATCGCCAGCATGCTGCGCCTCGGCCTGCCCATCGGCGTGACCTACTTTGCCGAAGTGAGTGCCTTTGGTGCGGTCAGCCTGCTGGTGGCGCGCTATGGCGTGATCCAGGTCTCGGCGCATCAGATTGCGCTCAATTTTGCGTCGCTGGTGTTCATGGTGCCCCTGAGTTTCGGGGTGGGCCTGATCACGCGCGTAGGCCAGGCGCTGGGCGAAGGCAATCCGGCGCGGGCGCGCTACGCGGCCTGGGTCGGGGTGGGCATGTCGCTGGCGTTCGGCGTGCTATCGGCTATCTTCATTCTGCTGTTCCGGCACCAGATCGCTGCGGCCTATACCTCCGACGCGGCGGTGCAGGCGCTGTGCGTACAGCTGCTGCTGTTTGCCGCCATTTTCCAGCTGTCGGATGCTGCGCAGGTGGCAGCGTCGAGCGCAATTAGGGGCTACAAGGTCACACGCGAGCCGATGCAAATCCAGTTGCTCGCCTTCTGGGGCTTCGCGCTGCCAGTGGGCTGCGTGCTGGGGCTGGCCCCGCGCTGGTTCCCGTGGGCGCCGGCCGCGCCCATGGCCGCCAGCGGTTTCTGGATCGGGCTGGTGCTGGGCCTGACCATCGCCGGCGTGCTGCTCACCCACTCGCTCAACCGCCTGTCCAAAGCGCGCATTGGAGCATAAAAGCCGCCCCATATTTACAGCGTTTTCCGCTTGACTCTGGTATCTTGCTCCCCTTCTACAAGATCAACCTACCCGAGAAAACCATGCGATTTTTGCTATGTCTCCTGGCCGCATTGTCGTTCGCTCCGGCTACCGCCGAGCGTCTGACACTGGACCGCATCCACGCCGATCCAGCGCTGGCCGGCCCATCGATGCGCAATGTCAAAGTGTCCCCCGACGGCGCCCGCGTCACCTTCCTGCGCGGCCGTGCCGACGACCAGTTCCAGCTCGACCTGTGGGAATACAATATGAAGGACAAGGTCACGCGCCGCCTGATCGACTCCAAGCTGCTGGCGCCGAGCGAAAACCTGTCGAGTGAAGAAAAGGCGCGCCGCGAACGCTCCCGCACGGCCAACCTGAACGGCATTTTGAACTACAGCTGGTCGCCCGATGGCCGGCGCCTGCTGGTGCCAATCGCCGGCGACCTGTTCCTGGTCGATGTGGCCAAGCCTGAGGCCGCGCGCAAGGTCGCCAGCGGCAATGTGGGCGACCCCAAAATCTCGCCGCGCGGACGTTATCTGTCCTACGTGCGCAAACAGAACCTGTATGTGATCGACCTGTTCTCGGGCCAGGAAAAGCAGCTCACCAGCGACGGCGGCGGCACCGTCTTCAACGGCGAAGCCGAGTTCGTGGCGCAGGAAGAGATGCACCAGTTCACCGGCTACTATTGGGCGCCGGACGATTCGGCAATCGCCTACAAGCGCTACGACGAAGCGCCGGTACCGGTGGTCAAGCGCTTCGAGATTTTCGCCGACCGCACCGAAGTGATCGAACAGCGCTATCCGGCTGCGGGCGACAAGAACGTGCTGGTCGAGTTGATGCTGGTGACGCCCGACAGCGGCGTGCAACGCAAGATCGACCTGGGTCCGAACAAGGATATCTATCTGGTGCGGGCCGACTGGAGCGCCAACGCCAGCCACCTGCTCTACCAATTGCAGTCGCGCGACCAGAAGCGGCTCGACGTCATCGCCGTCGACGTCAAGACCCTGGCGCAAAAGACGCTGGTGACTGAAACCTCGTCCACCTGGGTCAACGTCCACAACGACATCCGCTTCCTGAGCAAGAAGAACGCATTCCTGTGGGCGTCCGAACGCAGCGGGCGCAACCACCTGTACCTGATCGACATGAACGGCAAGGTGCAGTATCCAGTCTCGAGCGGCAACTGGGGCATCGAAGAAATCCTCGCGGTCGACGAGAAAGCCGGCCTGGTGTATGTGGCCTCCAACCGCGACGCGGCGATCGACAAGCAGGTCTATGCGCTCACCCTGGACGGGCGCCTGGCCGACAAGCCGGTCCGCGTGACCAAGGCCGACGGCTGGCACGAAACATCCTTCTCGCGCACCGGCGAAATCTTCATCGACACCTATTCGAGCCCGATGGTGCCGCCGCAGGTATCGGTGCGGCGTGCCGACGGCAGCATGGTCGAGTGGCTGCAGCAAAACGAACTCAATGCCAGCCACCCGTATTCAAAATATCTGGCCGACCACCTGCCGACGGAATTCGGCACCATCGAATCGAAGGATGGACAGACGCTGCACTACTCGCTGATCAAGCCGGCCAATTTCGATGCGTCGAAAAAGTACCCGGTCTACCTGTTCACCTACGGCGGCCCGGGCGCCCAGCGCGTGCAGCGCAAGTGGGACCGACCGTTCGAGCAGTACATGGCCCAGCAGGGCTACGTGGTGTTCCGCCTCGATAACCGTGGTTCGGCCCGGCGCGAGCGCAAATTCACCGATGCGCTGTACGGCGACATGGGCCGGGTTGAAGTGGAAGACCAGCTGACCGGCATCGACTGGCTGGCCAGGCAGCCGTATGTGGATGCCAAGCGGGTCGGCGTGTTCGGCTGGAGCTACGGTGGCTTCATGACGCTGCGCCTGCTGTCGGCGGCATCGGACAAGATTGCGGCCGGCGTATCGGTAGCGCCGGTGACCGACTGGGCGCTGTACGACACGCATTACACCGAGCGTTTCGTGGGCGGCACGCCACAGGGCGCGCCGGAAGCGTACAAACGCAGCGGAGTGTTTGCCCACCTGGACGGCATGAAGTCGCCGCTGCTGCTAGTGCATGGGATGGCCGACGATAATGTGCTGTTCTCGAATACCACCCGCCTGATCGACGGCCTGGTCAAGCGCAACGTGCAGTTCGAGCTGATGACCTATCCCGGCGCCAAGCACGGCATGTCGGCCCGCACGCAGCAGCGCCATGTGTACGGCATGATTGACGGGTTTTTCAAGAAGCACTTGATGCCGGCCGGCCCCAAGCAATAAACGGGCGGACGATAGTCGAAAAAAAAGCCGCTAGGCGGCTTTTTTTTCATCCACTGAAGCTTAGTTCAGGGAATCCTTGATGATTTCCTTGGCGTCGCCCAGCTTTTCCTGGGTTTTGCCTTCGACCTGGTTCTTCAGGCCCTTGACTTCCTGTTCGCGGTTGCCCACCAGGTCGCCAGCGGCTTCCTGGATTTTGCCGCCGATGTCTTTCAGTTTGCCGTTTACTTGGTCTTTGTTCATGATGAGCTCCTGTAGTGCGCATGCGCGGAACGGCATGCAGTGAAGCCAGAATACTGTAGAGCCAGCATTCAATCTGTTCGAATCCGCACATAGCAGTTGGGCAAATAAAAACGCCCCGGGCCCATTCGAGCCGCAGGGCGTTTCAATGTAAAACGATCAGCGGTTGCCGCGATCCTTGACGATCTCTTCTTTCGCATCGCCAACTTTTTCCTGCACTTTGCCTTCTACCTGCTTCGACAAGCCCTTCGCACGCTGCTCGTTGCTGCCGATTGCCTCGCCGAATTCTTCCTGGATCTTGCCGCCGATATCTTTAGCGGTGCCTTTAATCTGGTCTTTGTTCATGTCGAGTACCTCATAAAGTGGTGATTCGTCGAGCCACACACATGTGTGACATCTCCACAATATGACTTCCAATCAATTGCTTCTGTTCGCGATTTAACCTAGCGGCTTACGCCAGACACTGGCCAGCCAGGGCTGCTGTGTACGCGGCAAATTCGGTGGCCGGTAATAGTGATGCACCGCGGAAAATCCAGCCTGCGTCATATAGGTTTCCCACGTTTCGTAGTCGTAATAACTGCCATACCGCTGACCGTTCCATCCTTCCTCATTGTTTCCGCGAGGATTGGAACTGAACAGTACCCCGCCCGGCTTGAGCGCAGCAAACAATGCCTCGATGACCTGCGGCAGTGCCGCGCTGGGAACGTGGAACAGGACCGCGTTGGCGTACACCCCATCGAACATGGCAGGCGGCAGATCGAGATGAACGAAGTCCTGCTGCCACACTTCGCAGCCGCTGTAGGCACGCGCCATGTGCACAAACTGCTGGGACCCATCGATCCCGATGGCGCGGTGTCCGAGCGCGCTCAAAGTTTTGAGGTCGCGCCCTGGCCCGCATCCAAGATCGAGCAGTGTGTAGGGCGCCGGCCCCTCGATCGCGTCGAGCAGCGCCGCGATGTTCTGACTGACGTCATGGTCCACCGTGCCGGCGAAGAACTGCTCGGCATTGCGATCGTAGTAAGCCAGCGTGCGCTGGGTGATGTCGTCGATATCGGGGCTCATGCCGCCAAGGCTACCATTTAATTCAGAGCGGCGCGCACCTGCGGCAAGAGGCGCTGCTTCTGCATCGACTTGGTGCGAATGGCATTGGACACCTGTTGCGCTGCGGCCTGCGCGTCAGGACCGAATTCACGTGCTATCCAGGTCTCCATCATGTCGGCGTGGCGCGTCTGGGCCGACCACTGGACCAGGCTCGGGAAAAACCGATTCTGCCCGATTGACTCCTGATCCTTGAGCAGCGCAGCGCGGTTGGCCTGTGCAAAGGCCCATGCAAGGTCGACGTGCCCGGCTTGCGCCACGCCCGGCACCACGCGCGAGGTGAACTGGGCCGGCAGGCCGGGCGCCAGCGCCAGCTTGAGCGCGCGCTCGGCCAGCACCGGATCGCGCGCCGATGCGAGCGCCCGCCCGTAGCGGTCGCGCTGCTCCAGGCTTTGGGTCGACATGACACGCTGCAGCAGCGCCTCGAAGGTAGCCTGGTCGGCGTAGCGGCCGGCGGTGCCGATCACAAAATCGATCATCGATGGCGGCACGCTGGCCGGGTCGGCGAGGTAGCGTGCGAAGCGGCGCCCGGCTTCATCGATAGCATTCTTGTCGCCGGCATTGGCCAGTGCCTCGGCCAGCATGGCGCGCAGTTCGCGATCCTGCGGCGCGTCGCCCTGTTTTTCCTCCCAGCCCAGCTGCTGCATGCGCGGCGCTGCCAGTGCAATGACGAAGCGCTGGATCAGCGCGCGTTCCGGCTCGTTGCTGGCCAGGCCATCGAGGGTGGCGAGGTTGGCCAGGATGATTTCCCACACCGCCACGCGCGCTTCATCGCGGTAGGTGTCGACCAGCTTGAGATAGCCGTCGAGCTGCATGCGGCCTGACTGCACCATGGCCCAGCTGTCGGTCAGCAGGCGCAGGCGCGCCGTGTCGGGCAGGCGCGGCGCCTGTTTGGCCAGGGCGGCAAAGCCTGCCTCGTCGTACTGCACGCGGAAATAACCCACGCTGGCTGGATCGACCACCAGCGCGCCCTCGCAGCCCGGCAATGTCAGGGTCGCGCTGCGGGAAGTGAGCAAGGCGTAGCTTGTCTTGCCGCCCACACTACCGAGTTGCACGGGGATGTGCCACTGGCGCTTTTCGCTGGCCGGTTCGTCCAGCCTGAACTGCTCCTGCGCCAGCGTGACCTTGCGCTTGCCGTCCTCGCAAGCCTGGCTCACGCTCAGCACCGGCAGGCCGGGCTGCGTGGTCCAGTCGGTGGCCAGGCGCGCCACCGGTTTGCCGGACGCTTTCTCGAGCGCTGCCCACAGGTCGGCGCTGGTGGTGTTGGAGTACTGATGGCGCGCCATGTAGTCGCGCATGCCCTTGCGGAAGGCGTCTTCGCCGAGGTAGGCCTCGAGCATGCGCAGGAAGGCCTGGCCCTTGATATAGGTGATGTTGTCGAAAGCGCCGGCCGCCTGTTCTTCGGTGGTGACGGGCGTCTGGATAGGATGGGTGGTCTTGCGCGCATCGAGGTTCATCACGTCTTCGCGCCTGGCCAGGGCCTGCAGCTGCACCCGCCATTCCGGATTGAAATGGTCGGTGGCCTTGGTCGCCATCCACGAAGCAAAGCCTTCGTTGAGCCACAAATTATCCCACCAGGCCATGGTCACCAGGTTGCCGAACCACTGGTGCGCCACTTCGTGCGCGTTGATGCTGAACGACTCCTGGCGCGTGCTTTCGGGACTGGTTTTGAAATCGAACAGCAGGGCCGAATCGCTGTAGACGATGCCGCCCCAGTTCTCCATGGCGCCGTTGAAGCCGCCCGGGATCGCAATCTGATCCAGTTTGGCAAGCGGGTAGGCTTGGCCGAAATAATTGTTGTAGTAGCGCAGCAGGTCGCGGGTGGCGCCCAGGGCATACGCCGCCTGCGCCTGTTTGCCTTCGGTGGTGACCACGCCGATATCGACGCCGCCCTGCTTGAGCGAGGTGCGTTCCAGTTCGCCCGCCACCAGCACCAGCAGGTAGCTCGGCATGCTTGGGGTAACCCCGAAGGAAACGCGCTGGGCGCCGCCATCGATCTTTTCGCTCTTGACGATCGGGGTGTTGGAGTAGGCCTTGAAATTGCCGGGCAAGTCGACTGTCAGCTTGAACGTCGCGCGAAATGCCGGCTCGTCCCACAGCGGCAGCAGGCGCCGCGCGTCGGTCGGCTCCATCTGGGTGGCGATCATGGTCTTGTCGGCGCCGCCCGCCTTGTACTGCAGGTGGAACATGCCGCGCGCCTCGCGGTTGATCTCGCCATGAAACTTCAGCGAAAGCTGGTAGCGGCCCGGCGTCAGCGGCTGCTCGAGCTGGAAGGTCAGCGATTCCTGTTGCGGGTCGATCTGGGGTGTCAGCTTGCGCTCGTCGAAGCCTTTGCCCGACAACGTGGCAGCATCGATCTGGAGGTTGGCCACATTGAGCATGATGCGGGAGGTGGCCTTGAGCACTTCGATTTCGATGGTCTGGGAGCCAAGAAAGGTATTGGCTGCCAGGTCCGGCTTGAGGTGGGCCGCGTACTGGATCGGGACGATGTCCTTGGGCAGCTTGCCCGGCGTGGAGGCGAAGGAATAAGGTGCTTCGGCGCGCGCTGCCACTGCGGCAACAGCGAGCGTGACGGCCAGGGCAAGGCGCGTTACAGTCAATCGTGTCATGTGCATTCTCATTGTTGTCACCGCGCGGCACGCGCGGTCTCCCAGGCTGCACTGTATCGTAGCCAAAGCGCGCCGGCCTGCACATTGCGATGGACTGCAAGATGGTGCGCCAAACCGTCAAATTCGCGGAATGGCGCTGCCCAGGAGATTACTTAAAAGACAAGAGATGCAGCGGTATTCAGGCCACGGCCAGCCTTAATGCCAGGGCAATTCCCTCTGCGGCCTGGGTGATCTCCGGCAGGGACGGGAAGCTTGGTGCTATACGGATGTGACTGTCTTCGGGATCGAGGCCATAGGGATAGGCAGCACCAGCCGGCGTCAGGGTAATTCCAGCTTCCTTGGCCAGTGCAATGGTGCGCTTGGCGGCGCCGCGTGGCGTGACCAGGTCGATAAAATAGCCGCCTTTTGGCACCGTCCAGCTCACGCCGTCCACGCTGCCAAGGTGCTCCTGAAACTGCGCCAGGACCGCATCGAACTTGGGCTTGAGCAGCGCGCGATGGCGCGCCATCAAGGCGTCGACGGTGGCGGGATCTTTCAGGAAGCGCACGTGGCGCAGCTGGTTGATCTTATCCGGGCCAATGCTGCGAATGCCTGCATGTTTGGTCCACCACGCAATATTGGCTGGCGACGAGGCCAGTGCCGCAATACCCGAACCCGCCCAGCTGACCTTGGACGTCGAGGCAAACACGAACGCTCGGTCAGGGTGGCCGGCTGCAGCGCATTCGGCGATGACATCGGCCACGACCACGCTCTCCTCCGTCAAATGATGGAAGCGATAGGCATCGTCCCACATCAGCACGAAGTCAGGCGCTGCAGTACGCATCGCCGCCAAACGCTTGACGACCTGGTCCGAATAGACGGCGCCGGAAGGGTTGCTGTACTTTGGAACACACCACATGCCCTTGATGCTGGCGTCGCTGGCGACCAGCTTTTCCACCAGGTCCATATCCGGGCCATTGTCCCCGAGCGGAATGTTGATCATTTTGAGGCCGCGTGCTTCGCAAATCGAAAAGTGGCGGTCGTAGCCCGGCACCGGGCACAGGAAGGAGACTTGCTCGCCGGCCCAAGGGCGCGCGCCGTTGCGGCCGTTCAGCAGCGAATAGATGACGACGTCGTGCATCAGCGACAAACTGGCGCTGCTGTCGACCACCACCTGCGCGGGCGCCACGCCCAGCAGCTGGCCGAACAGGGCGCGGGCCTCGGGCAGGCCTACGCCCAGGCCGTAATTGCGGCAGTCGGTGCCGTCAGCGGCAGCAAAACCGGGCAAGGCATCGAGCAGTGCGTTGGAGAGGTCAAGTTGTTCTGGAGCGGGTTTGCCGCGGGACATGTCGAGCTTGAGTCCGCGCTGTTTGAATGCGTCGTAGCGTGCTTGTGCTGCCTGGGTCATTGCGAGCTTTCCGGGATTGAAGTCACCGGAGAGTATAGCCTGTTGGCCTGGGGCTCGCTGAGGAGGGGGGAATTGGGGAGAGCGAGCACCAGCTATCTGCTGGTGTCGCCTCGTGCCGGTTGCATCCGGCGTCCGCTTGCACACAGTAGGCTTGCGGACCGCTTCCAAGACAGGCGTTTCTTCAACGATCATCTGCTTGTCGCGCCACGCTATCGTTGGTGGCTGCGCCAGATCCTTGCCTTGTTTTCGTGGCCCTTTTGGTGACCACGGAAATGAGTATAACTCAGAAATTAAAGTTGTGTAGACGTGTTCGATT
>JAZKGU010000086.1:0-7641 GCA_040385745.1 Pseudomonadota bacterium | reverse complement strand
ATCGCAACGATTAATTTTTTCATGTCTCGCGTATTGAACCAGGTTCAGTCTGCATTGCTCTTTACTTCCAGCTTACCTTCCCAAGGCCATCCACACTGACGCTGCGGTTGACCGGCTTGCCGTACACGGTGACCGAACCCAGGCCGCTCAGATTGAGGTTGGCGCTCTGTTTGGCCGATACCGTTGCATTACCCAGGCCGCTTAAATCGAGGTTGACGCTATCGACCACGAAATGCTGGGCATCAAGTCCGCCCAGGCCGCCCAGGCTGGCCTTGAGCCACTTGCTGGTGCCCTTGAGCGTGACGTAGCCGGCGCCGCGCAGGTTCAGATCGATACCTTCGCTGTTGAAGCCCTGGATGTGCATATGCCCCACTCCGCCAAGCGTCGCGCTGATGGTCCTGTAATTACAGTTTACTTTCATCGACCCTGCGCCGTCGAGCACTAATGCCAGGTCCTCGCCTGAAAAACCACTGACTTCGGTGGTGCCCACGCTCTCGGACGAGACTTCACGCAGGCTTGGCAACGTCAGCTCGGCGCGCACGCCTTTTTTGTCGCGCCCGAACTTGAAACCCTTGGCCGCCTCGGTGTCGATGGTGAGGGTGTCGCCATGCTGCTCGGTGGTGGTCTTGCTCAGCAAGCCTTGTTCGCCGATGATGACCAGGGTGGCAACGGCGCCCTGCTTGAGCTTGAGGTCGATGATGCCGTCGAGCTTGACGCGCTGAACGCTGGCGGCCACGTTGCGCCGCTCGGCGACGGTGGGTTCTCCAGCCAGTGCCATACAAGTCGTCGCGCACAGAGCGGCGCCAACACCAAGTTTCAGTAACTGATTCATGCAGCGTTCCTCGAAATTCTTCTTTTGATTGGTCGTTCAGCTATGGCGCCTACACTAACAGCATCGCGCCCGGCATTCCAGTTTATTGTACGTTGCGTGCCTTTTCGGCCGCAGACAGACGTTTGCCAACCACGGTCACAACCTGCATCTTGGACGGGGCGGCCACCGCAGTCGGGGTCGCACTGCGCTCGGCCGACCCGGCCGTGGCCAGGCTGCTGGCGCCGATCAAGGCGATGGCGGCGACGAAAATGACTTCCATGTTTTTTGCGATGTTCATAGTGTGCTCCCGGTGAATGCGTTTGGTATGTCTGCACTATATCCAGCCACCCCTGGCGCCTCCAGCGGATTGCGACGAACTGCAAATTTGGCGACCCAGTCGACGAAAACGCGGTATCGGGCGATACTGGCGCACTTTCTTCCTCAGGCGTCCCATGCAAGCTGCTCCAGCCTCATCCTATGACGTCATCGTGGTCGGCAGCGGGCCGGGCGGGGCCAGCACGGCGCTCGAGCTGGCGCGACGGGGCCAGCGCGTACTGATCCTGGAACAGGGCAGCGCCGCGCCGGTCAGAGGAAACCTGGTGCAGATGGCGCGCATGGCTGCAGTGCCTGGCAAAGGCGCTTTCCTGCATCGCGATGCCTCGCTGCTGGTACAGGGAATCACCGCGGGCGGCAGCAGTACCGTCAATTTCGCCACCGCGGCCGATCCGCCGGCGGCCCTGTTCGCGGCGTGGGGCATCGACCTGGCGCCGCAGGTGCGCGCACTACGCCAGGAGCTGCCGATCGGCCCCCTGCCCGACGCGCTGATCGGCCCCATGGCCGGGCGCATCATGCACGCAGCCAAAGGCATGGGCCTGGACTGGCGCAAGCTCGATAAAATGATCCGTCCGCAGGTTTGCCGCAGCGGCTGCTGGCGCTGCGTGTATGGATGCCCGTTCGGCGCCAAATGGACGGCGCGCGATTTTCTCGACGAGGCCGTGGGCCTGGGCGCCACCCTGCTCGACGGCGCGCGCGTCGAACGGGTGCTCATCGATGCCGGGGTGGCGAAGGGAGTGGCGTTCGCCCGCGATGGCCTCGCTCAACAGGCCTTCGCCGCGCGCGTGGTGCTGGCTGGCGGCGGCGTGGGCAGTCCGCGCCTGCTGCATGCCTCCGGCATTGCGCAGCGCAGCAGTGCCTTTTTCAGTGACCCGGTGGTGGCCGTCATGGGCAGCATCGATGCCGCCGACGGCGGAGCCGAGGTGCCGATGGCGGCCGGCCTGCGCCTGGACGAGCAGGGAATCTCGCTGGCAGACATGGCTTTGCCGCGTCCGATGTACCAGGCCTTTACTGCGCAGGCGGGGCGCTTCGACCGGCTGTTCGCCCATCGCCGCACGCTCAGCATCATGGTCAAGATCCGCGATGAGATCGGGGGCCAGGTCGGCCCGCGCTGGGTTGACAAGCGCTTGCAGCAGTCCGACCGGGACAAGCTGGCCCAAGGCGTGGCTTTGGCGCGCGACATCCTGGCCGCCTGCGGGGCGCGCCACGTCTTTAGCAGCTGGCATTTCGCCGCCCACCCGGGCGGCAGTGTACGCATCGGCGAAGGGGTCGACCACAATCTGCAGGCGCATGCAGCTGGCCTGTTCGTGTGCGACGCATCGGTGATTCCCCAGGCCTGGGGGCTGCCACCCACGCTCACCCTCCTGGCTTTGGGCCGGCGCCTCGGACAGTACCTGGCTAGGTAGCCAGCGCCCCGCTCAAGGCCGCGTCCACGATGTCGTCGATTTCCGCCGTGATGGCGCTCATCGATCCTGCGACGACCGAAAACTCCTTGCCGCTGTCACCCGCGCGCGCCGCCACGATCTGGGCATTGAAGGCGACCAGACGCGCCTGCTTGGCGATGGTCTTGACCTTGCCCATCATGGCGTTGAGATCGCGCCGCTGGGCTTGCGCGTGGCGCTTGGATTGCTCTTCGTAGACCAGCGTGAGGGCATTGAGAATGCTGAGCAGCGGCGTGGCGCTGCGCACCAGTTCGTCGAGCAGGCCGGGAGCGCCGCGCGCATCGTCGCCAATGGCGAGCAGCGTGGCGTCGGCCAGGCTGATGAAATCGCGAATGATCTTGTCGCCTTGCATGCTGCCGAAGTAGGCCTCGCGCAGCGGGGTGCAAAAAATCCCGGGCAATACCCCGCGCCCCTCGACCAGGGTAGTGTGGGCATCCCGCAACAGGCACAGCGTGTCCTGCGCGGTATCGATGGCGCCTTCATGGCCCAGTGAGCCCAGCACTGCATACAGGACGACCCGTTGCGATGCAAAGCGGCGTCTGCCCGACAGATTGATCAGGGCGCCAAATACGTCGCCGGACAATCGGACAGGCGCATCGCCAGCGGGCGACTGCCTGGGTGCTGCTGCCGGTTGCAGCATGGTGGGGGTAGTGCTGGCGTGTTCAGCCATGATTGCTCTCCTCGATTAGGTAGCCGGATCGCGGCCGCCTTGCAGGGAGCTTTGCATTTTCCATGCCAGCGTTTCAGGGGCTTTTTAGAGCGGAAACTCACCAGACTGGAGCGCTTCGGCCAGTGGCGTGCACCGCCGCAGCGCCAGCGCCCCTTTTGGTCGCGCACGCGGCCGTGTTCAGTTTGGGGATATTTTTCGCCAAACAACTTTTCACATAGATGTCGTTACGTTAAGATGCATCGCCGGCGCCGGTGATCCCGGATGCCGAATCGGTTCGTTCTCAGGCCACACTGCTACCTTATTGAGGTGTTTATGCAAATGCGTCACATTCCAGTTTTACTGGCAGGCTTATCCCTGTCGCTGTCGGCCATGGCCGCTCCAGCCGATAGCTGGAAAATTCCAGTCGTAACCAAGAAGCTCGACAACGGGCTCACCGTTATCATCTCGCCCGATCACACCTCCCCTACCGTCGGCGTCAGCGTCGTGTACGGCGTGGGCATGCGCCTCGAGCCGAAAAACCGCACTGGCTTCGCCCACCTGTTCGAACACCTGATGTTCCAGGGCACGCCGAACGCACCGAAGGGTGTGTTCGACAAGACCATTACCGGTGGCGGTGGCCGCAACAACGGCTCGACCCGCGCCGACTTTACCAATTACATTGAAACCGCGCCGGTCTCGGCCATCGACTCGATCCTGTGGCTCGAAGCCGATCGCATGAAGACGCTCGATTTTAACGAAAAGACCCTGAAGAACCAGCAGGACGTGGTCAAGGAAGAAATTCGCGTCAACGTGAAGAACCAGCCCTATGGCGGCTTCATGTGGATCGACATTGGTCAGCACGCTTTCCAGAAATGGGAAAACAACCACGACGGCTACGGCAGCTTCCAGGATCTGGAAAACGCCAACCTGGAAGATGTGCGCAACTTCCACCGCGACTACTACGGCCCGAATAACGCCGTGCTGTCGATCGCCGGCGACGTGACCCCGGCTCAAGGTTTTGCGATGGCGCAGAAGTACTTCGGCGGCATTCCAAAGCGCGCGACTCCAGCTCCAACCGATTTCAGCGAGCCGCTCAACACCCAGGAAAAGCGCATCGAGCAGTTCGACACGCTGGCCCAGGTGCCTGCCATTGCCGCTGCGTGGAAGATGCCTGCCCGTGGCAGCAAAGACCAGGCGCCGATGGCAGTGCTGGGTGAACTGCTGGCCGGCGGCGACGCTTCGATCCTGTACCAGGGTCTGGTCAAGGGCCGCGAGATCTCGCTGAACGTCAATTCGCTGTTCGGTCTGACCAGCGCATGGGAATACAACGGCCCGACGCTGTTTACCTTGTTCGCCCTGTACAAGCCAAACACCAATGCCGATGCCGTGCTCGTTGCGATCGATGAAGAGGTTGCCAAAGTCGTCAAGGACGGCGTCGATGCCGCCACCCTCAAGCGCGTCAAGACCCGCATGCTGGCTGACTGGTACAACACCAACGAAAGCTTCATCAATCGCGCCGACACCCTGGCCAAGCTGCAGACCCTGTGGGGCGACGCCAACGTGGTCAACAAGATCCCCGGCTTTATCGAAGGCGTGAACTCGGCCGACATCCAGCGCGTTGCCGCGACCTACCTGACGAAAGCCAATCGCACCGTCATCGACCGCAAGCTGGCCCCGAAAGCCGCGCCTGCTGCGGCTCCTGCGCCAGCTGCCGCTCCTGCCGCCGCTCCTGCTGCTGCCGCCCCAGCGCCAGCGCCAACCGCTGTTAAGAAATAAGGAGAGCATCTCATGAAAAAACTGATGCTGACACTCGCCATTTCCATGATGTTCGCACCGGTGGCGTATGCCGCCGAACCGGCAACGACCGCTTCGACCCTGCCGCCGTTCGGCAAGGACAAGCCGATCCCGGCGCCGAAGATCGCTCAAAAGACCCTAGCCAACGGCATGACCGTGTGGGTAGTGCCGCGCAAGGGACTGCCGCGCGTTGACTTCGTGCTGGCGGTACGCGGCGCAGGTTACATCGCCGATGACAAAGCCCATCCAGGTTTCGCCAACATGCTGGCCGGCCTGCTCAATGAAGGCACCGCCAAGCGCAGCTCGCGGGAGATTGCCGAAATGGCGCAAGGCTACGGCGGCTCGGTTGGCGCCGGCGCCAGCCACGACGGCATTACCGTGTCGGGCAACGCCCTGACCTCCAACGCGGTTGGCATGATGAAGCTGCTGGCCGAAGTGGCCCGCACTCCGGCATTCCCGGCCAAGGAAGTCCAGCTGGCCAAGGCCAACGCGCTGCAGGGTCTCAAGACCCAGGAAGCCCAGCCGGGTTTCCGCGCCGAGCGTGCCCTCAACAAAGCCATCTACGGTGACCACCCTTACGCCACCATTTCGCCGACTGTCGAGGCGATCACTTCGGTGACCGAAGACTACCTGCGCGCCGAGCATGCCAAGCGCATTCGCCCGGACCGCGCGCTGCTGGTCATCACCGGCCGCGTGACTGAAGCCGAAGCCATGAAGATGGCCAACGATGCATTCGGCGACTGGAAAGCGGAAGGCGCGGCGCTGCCTGAGGTAGTCGCTGCAAACAACGCCGCCAAGCCAACCAAGCTGGTGCTGACCCGTGCCGGCAGCGTGCAGTCGACAGTGCGTCTGGGCGGCGTGGGTGCTGCGGCACCGGCTGCCGACCTGGTACCGCTGCGCCTGACCAGCACCATTCTGGGTGGTGGCTTCAGCAGCCGAGTGAACACCAACCTGCGCGAAGAAAAGGGTTACACCTATGGCGCATCGGCTGGCGCCCGCACCTACCGTATCGGCGGCGGCATTGTCGGCGGCGCGGACGTGCGCAACGAAGTGACCGGCGCGGCGCTCAAGGAGTTCTTCAGCGAGTACCGCCGGATTGGCACCGAACTGGTTCCTGCGCCCGAGATGGAGATGAACAAGCGCTACGTGGCTGGTGGCTATTTGATCAGCAACCAGATGCAGCGCGCGGTAGCAGGCACGCTGGCCAACAACTGGCTGATCGGTTTGCCGCCAGAGTTCCTGGGCCAGTATGTGCCGATGATTCAGAAGGTGACGCCAGAGCAGGTGCGCGACATGGGCAAGAAGTACTTTACGCCTGAGAACCAGTCGATCATCGTGGTTGGCGACCCGGCGGCAGTGGCAGCCCAGTTGAAGGAATACGGCGAATTCGCGACCGATAAATAATCGCGGCAGCTGAAAAACAAAACCGCCAGTGCGTGAGCCTGGCGGTTTTTTTTGTTGGACATTCTCCGGGGTCGCCGCACCAGCATCACCCACTAATCCAAGTCTCTCCCGCGCAGGCGGGAGCCTATAGCACCTCTGATCATAGGCGCTATGGGCTCCCGCCTGCGCGGGAGTGACTTGGTTTCTTGTGTTGGATATTTTTGGCTTTGCAGTGCCTAGGTTAGCACTTCTCGTACTTCCAGTTCCTGGCCTTCCCTTCCGCCAGCCACTCGATTGCCTGCGCCATGCGCTTGTTGCGGGTGACCTCGGTCTTGGCGTCCTCCAGCCACATCACGTACTCGCGCTTGAAACTTGGGCTGCCGGCCTCGAACACCGTCAGCGCAGCTTTGTCCGCCTTGAGCGTAGCCGCGAAATAATCGGGTACCACCAGCGGCTTGGGCGCAGCCTTGGGCTTGGCCTCGACCTTGACACCCTCGTCAGCCATTTGCACCGCTTTCCTCACATACCCCGCCAGCTCCTTTTTCGACGGCAGGTCTTTGATCGAAGTGATTTTTCCCAGGTGCCCCATCGCGCTTTTATCCACGTCCGGGAACAGCAGCGATCCATGCCAGAAGCCCATCGCACAATGCGCCTTGAACCCGGCGATATTACACAGGATGCCCTTGTACATAAAGTGCGGCATGCTCCACTTCATGGTCTCCTCCACCTCCGGACAGGCGGCGTGAATCACCTGCCGCAGATGCGTGAGGATGGGCTGCGCGAACTCTGCCGAGTTGGCGATGTATTCGTCGATACGGGGGTCAAGGGTAGCCATAGGCTGAATATAGCAGCTATAAAAAAAACCGCCAAGCTTGCGCGTTGGCGGTTTTTTTGCAGGCCGAAGCCCGGGGCTAATTACACAGCCGCAGGCGCAGCTTCGTTGCCTTCAGCAGCCTTCATCGACAGCTTGAGGCGGCCGCGGTCGTCGGTCTCGAGGACCTTGACGCGCACTGCCTGGCCTTCTTTCAGGTAGTCGGCAACGGCGTTCACACGCTCGTTGGCGATCTGCGAGATGTGCAGCAGGCCGTCCTTGCCTGGCATGACCTGAACGATCGCGCCGAAGTCGAGCAGCTTGAGCACGACGCCGTCGTAGGTCTTGCCTACTTCGACCGAGGCGGTCAGTTCTTCGATGCGGCGCTTGGCTTCCTGGCCGGCGGCAGCGTCGACGG
>JAZKGU010000085.1:0-75288 GCA_040385745.1 Pseudomonadota bacterium | reverse complement strand
GCATGGCCGAGATCGCCGGCTTCGACCTGCGCCTCAATCCGCGCCGCCGCGCCACCCTCGAGATGGTCGTCAACGATCTGTTCCCCGGCGCCGGTGATACTGCCAAGGCCTCGTTCTGGACTGGTCTGCGCCCGATGACGCCGGACGGCACCCCGATCGTCGGGCGCACGCCGCTGTCGAACCTGTTCCTCAATACCGGCCACGGCACGCTCGGCTGGACCATGTCCTGCGGCTCGGCCCAGTTGCTGGCCGACCTGATGTCGGCCAAGCGCCCGGCCATTCCTTTCGACGACTTGTCGGTGGGACGCTATAGCAAGCGCACCCAGAATTCGCGCCTGGACCTTGTCAACGCCTGAGCAACATGAGCAATTTGCCAAGGTTGAATTGCTCAGTTACAAGTATTTAAGGTAAACCGCCTCCCCAAGCTTGGCTTTTGCCTTGGCATAGTGGAGAATCGGCGGCATCGAGACAGTTACTCTCTTGCAAAGAGCGTTAACATGCTACAAGGTTTCCTTTCCACCTACCTGGTCCGCGTGCTGGCGCCCGCCCTGCTCGGCGCGCTACTGCTGCCGGCGGCCGCTCATGCCGGCTGCTCGCGCGTGATCAAGGTGCCGGCGGCGGCCACCGGCCAGACCGTCACCTTCAAGGGCGAGCAGACCGCCGGCCTGGTGCCCGACATGCTCAAGGTAATTGGCGCCAAAATCGGCTGCACCTTCAAGTGGTCATTGGTGCCGCGCATCCGGCTTGAGGCCATGTTCGAAGCCGGCAGCGCCGACCTGCTGGTGGCGGCTACCCATCTGGACCGGCGCGACCAGCACGGTGTATTCGTACCGGTGCTTGAATCGCGCCCTACCCTCATCTCGATTGCCAGCGACCGCCCGCGCATCCACAATTACGAAGAGCTGCTTGAACAGCGCGCCTTGCGCGTGGCCCTGGTGCGCGGCTACGACTACGGCGACGAATACCGCGAGCTGGTCAAGGCGCTGGGCGCGCAGGGGCGCCTGTACATGGAGCCGGACGCGCTCAGTATCGGACGCCTGATGGCGGGCGGGATGGCCGACGTCACCATCATGCCGGCCAGCTCCTTCATCGGCGCGCTACGCGACGACCCGCGCGTCGATGGCCTGGCCGCACGCCTGCGCACAGAAGTGCTGGAAGAACTCCCGTGGATCAAGACCGGCATTTACCTGTCCAAAAAATCGCTGTCGAAGGCCGACCGCGACCTGCTGGAACAGGCGCTGATCACCTCCGTCAAATCAGGGGCCTGGTGGGTGACGCTCAAAAAATACTACCCGGTGTCGGTGCTGACCGACCACGCACGCCCGCTGGACGCGTCCAAATAGAGGCCAGCGCGGCTCAGCGCACCGTGATCGCCAGATCGCGCCCGCCCTCGGCCTGGTTACCAGCGAAATCGGCCGCAAAAATCCGGATCACATAGTCGCCCGGCGCCAGCGCCGCCGGATCCCAGCTACCGCTCCTGGCGGCGCCATCGCGCACCGTGTTGGTCACGCTGTACAGAAATCGCGTGGTGGCGCTGCCGTACACTGTAATCCCGCTCTTGTCTGCATAGGCTACCTTGACGCTTTCGGGGTCGGGCGGCAGCTGGTTGAATTCGATGTTCACCAGCGGCTGCTCGTAGCCCGGCAAGGCCACGCCCTGGGCATCGAGCAGCTGGTAGCCCACCTTGTACAACCCGAGCTTGCGGCGCGCCGCATTGCCGTCGGCCTGGTCGTAGGCATCGACCACGATCGCCAGCGGCCCGCCCCTGCGTTCGACCAGCAGGCGCTTGCCTTCCTTTTTCATCAGCCGGGTCCCGGCCTGGTCGTGCAGTTCGATCGCGCTGATGCGCGGTACTACATTGTCGGTCAGACCGGTGAATGGCAGGGCCAGCGGATTGGCTTCGCCGCCTGGGGTGCGCTGGATCAGGTGCACATGGAACATCCGATTGACGCTGCCCAGCGGGTCGCCCACCATGAAACGGGTACCACGCCGCACCCGCACCCGTTCGGGTTTTCCCTTGGCGTCGCGCAGCAGCGCAAAGCGGTCGGTGTCGAGCGATACGTCCTTGAGCGTGCGTCCCACGCGCATGTGGATGTAGCTGAAAGTGTCGAGCGAAAGTCCCTCGCCCAGGTCGCCGAAACCGCTGTTGGGCAGCGGGCTGCTCACCTTTTCACTGGCCACCGCAAGTACCGGCACGCCCATATTGGCCTGGATATCGAGGCCGTTGTGGAAGTGGTGCCGGCTTTCGCCGTTGTAGCTGCCGCGCACCTCGCCGACAATGCCTACCACTTCATGCTTGCCGTACTGCGGCGCGAACGGCCAGGGAAAATTTCCTGCCTTTGGCGGTGGCGCCAGCGCGCGCACGCTGTCGGGCCCAGGCGGCGCTGCATTCGGGTCGCGCGCGGCCACCTTTCGCACCACGCGCCGCACCGCGTCGGCCACATACAGCTCGCCGTCCTGCCCGAGCGCGATGCCGGCCGGGCGGCTGAAGCGCACCGCTTTCTCGTCGCCGATGGCAATGTCGATCTTGATGCCGGTAAGTCCGTGCAACTGGCCGTCGGGGCCTACTTGCAAAATGCGGCCACGCGCCATGTCGGCCACGTACAGAAAGCCGTCGCGCGTAACGGTCAGGGCCAGCGGGCGCCGCAGCAGCGGATCGTCGGTATCGTCAGGCGCGCGCGCCAGCGTGGTGAGCATGCCATCCACACCCAGGCGCCGGATGGCGCCGTTGCGGGTATCGGCCACATAGATCACGCCCTTGGCATCGATGGCGATGCCGGACGGGGTATCGAGCATGGCGATGGCGCCGGGGCCGTCGAGCAGGCCGGGTGTGCCGCTGCCGGCGATGGTGACGACCGTGCCGTCCGGGGCGATGCGCCGGATGCGGTCATTGTAGGTGTCGGCCACAAGCACGTTGCCGGCCTGGTCGACTGCAACGCCGACCGGCCCGTTGAACAGCGCCTGCTTGCCGACGCCATCGGCAAAGCCCGGGGTGCCATTGCCGGCCAGCGTACTTACCTCGCCCTGCGGCGTCACCTTGCGGATAGCATGATTGCCGGTGTCGGCCACGTACAGATTGCCAGCCTTGTCGATGGCCAGGCCAGATGGCGTGTGGAACGCCGCAAGCACTCCGGCGCCGTCAGTAAAGCCTTCGGTGGCGCCGGCCAGCGTACTGACCATCCCGTTGGGCGCGAGCTTGCGGATGCGATTATTTTCGCCGGCATCGGCCACGTACAGATTGCCCGCGCGGTCCAGCGCCACCCCGAAGGGATCGGAAAACCGCGCCTGCGTGCCGGCGCCGTCGGCAAAGCCGGCAACGCCGTCGCCCGCCAGCAGCGTAATGGCCACCGGCCAGCCGATCGCAGTGGCTTTGTTTTTGCCGGCCAGGGTAGCGACCCGTTCGACTAATGGCGCCGAACCACGGTAGTACCATGCCAGCGCGGCGGCGACGACAGCCACCGTGGCGGCCGCGATCAGCAGGCGCTTTGTGCGTTGTTGTTTCAAGAGGATCATCCAGGCTTCGGTTGCGAGATTCGAAGCTTACCTGATCCCCTGCTACACTACCAACAGCCGACCATACTCGAACTCACATCCTGCCAATGCAAAACCACCCGATCAACGCCATGATCGCTGCCGCCGACGACGCCATCAATCGCGAAGACTTCGACGCGCTGATGGATTTTTATACCGAGGACGCCACGCTGGTGGTGGTGCCGGGACGCGCCGCGAACGGCAAGGAAGAAATCCGGCGCGCCTTTGTGGCGCTCGCCGAGCATTACCAGCACACGCTGATCGTCACCCAGGGCGACATGATCGTCATCGAGGCCGGCGACACCGCGCTGGTGATCGCCCAGACCAATGTGCGGGCCAACCTCAATACCGGCGCGCCCACCATGGAAACGCGTAACGCGAACTATGTGTTCAAGCGCGGGCCGAATGGCAAATGGCTATGCATCGTCGATAACGCGTACGGCGCCGCGTTGCTGAGTTTTTCCGGCGCCTGAAGCCGCCCTTTCTTCGCGCCGGGCCTTCGACAGCGCCCCCTTGACCCTGACCTCCTTGAGGCCCGCCTCGCCCAGCGGCGTGGTGTAGTAGCGCGCCCGGTGATGCAGCACCGCGCCCGAAGGCGATATCAGCGTCGCGGCGCGCGCCGCACCCTGCGCGTAAATCTCTACCCTTTCTGCCACACCGGTCGGCGAAAGCAGGTGCGTATGCCCGTGCGCGCTGGCCACACCGAATTCGAGCTTGCC
The DNA here is from genome assembly GCA_040385745.1 of Pseudomonadota bacterium. GTDB lineage: Bacteria > Pseudomonadota > Gammaproteobacteria > Burkholderiales > Burkholderiaceae_D > Telluria_A. The sequence continues at coordinate 71,038 of JAZKGU010000085.1, read as the reverse complement.
ATTGGCGCGCACCACCGCGTACTCGCGCTCGGCCAGGGGCGTTCCATGTTCGTCGTCGATCAGCACGAAACGATCGGCGAAGGCGGCGCCGGCCAGCGCGCGCGGACGCTCGCGCAGCGCGCTGTCGTGGCACAGGGATAATGCATGGCCGCTGTCGCGGATCACCTGGCAGCGCAGCGACTGGCGCGTCATCAGGCGCGGCAAAGGCGTGCAGCGGCAATTGCACAGATCGTTGTCGAGGGCGACGTTCTTGCCGTTCAGGGTCTCGGGTATGCGCGGCCCGACGCACACGATCTTGCCGGTGCAGCCGCAGGCAGGACAGGCCACCAGGTCGCCCTGCAGCGCGATGCGCGCGCCATCGATGGTGCCGTCGCTGCTGGCGGAAATGACGCGCCCCCCGGCTGTAGTGGCCGCGCCCAGGGTGATGGTGTAGCGCCTCATGCCGGGTTACCCGCGCGCTGGGGTGCGGAGGCGTTCAATGTCAAAATCACTGCGATTATCCTATCGGCTGCTGCCATGTGCTCGCCGGAACAATATGGCGGAGTAGCAAGGTTACGTGGCGGGGAAGTGCGAACCTTGATATTTCTCAACGCTGGAAGCGCTCACGCGATTAATTTTTTAATGTCAATACAGCGAGGCTAAAAAGCCACGCGGCAGCTAATCCATCGAAAAACTCATTTCCAAATAACAAAAAAATCATAGAATGTCCGGGTCCGCCGACGGCCTCGCCGCCCCGTTACTCAACCAGAATTAGAAGCACTCCCAGGAGATCCAGCATGACCTTGCCAATTCGCCGCACCCTGCTCGCGGCGTCGCTAGCCATCATTACCGGGGCCGCCATGGCCCAGGGCACCGCGCCCGTCCGCCAGAGCGGCAAGATCGACGTCGCCATTCCCGATATTCCGTACAAAAAATTCGTCCTCAAGAACGGCCTGACCCTGCTGGTGCACGAAGACCGCAAGGCGCCTGTGGTGGCGGTCAATACCTGGTATCACGTAGGTTCGAAAAACGAGAAGGTCGGCAAGACCGGTTTTGCCCACCTGTTCGAACACCTGATGTTCGGCGGCAGCGATAACTTCAAAAAAGTGTATCTGAGCGCGATGCAGCAAATCGGCGCCACCAACCTGAACGGCACCACCAATACAGACCGCACCAACTACTTTCAGAACGTTCCTACGTCGATGCTGGACTACGCCCTGTTCGCTGAAAGCGACCGTATGGGTTACTTCTTGAAAACGGTCGATCAGAAAACCCTCGACCTGCAACGCGGCGTCGTGCAAAACGAAAAACGCCAGGGCGAAAATCAGCCCTATGGCATCGCCTACGAAAATCTGGTCACCAATTCGTATCCAGCCGGGCACCCATATTCATGGACCGTGATCGGTTCCATGAAAGACCTGGACGCCGCTTCGATGAGCGACGTGCAGGAGTGGTTCAAGTCGAGCTACGGCCCCAACAACACCGTGCTGGTTCTGGCCGGCGACATCTCGCCTGAAGAAGCACTGGCCAAGGTCGAGAAGTACTATGGCGACATTCCAGCCGGCCCACCGATTGCCAAGCACCGCGAATGGATCGCCAAGCGCACCGGCACCACCCGCGGCACCGCGCAAGACCGTGTACCTGCATCGCGCATCTATCGCGTCTGGAATGTGCCCGGCGCGAATACCCCAACTGAGCCACTGCTCGATCTGGCCGCGCACGTGCTCGGCGGGGGCAAGACCAGCCGCCTGTACAAGCGCCTGGTCTACAAGGAACAGTTGGCCACGAGCGTATCGTCGAACAATTCCTCGTCCGAAATCGCTGGCAACTTCAGCATGATCATGACAGCCCGTCCCGGCGCCGATGTCGCCAGGATGGAAAAAGGCGCCGACGAAGAGCTGCAAAAGCTCATGCAGACCGGCCCTACCGCGACCGAACTTACCAACGCCAAAACCTCGATCCTGGCGCAGTACGCCCGCATCGTCGAGCGCGTAGGCGGCTTTGGCGGCAAGAGCGATTTGCTGGCGAACTGCCAGACCTTCACTGGCGATCCGCACTGCTACAAGACGTTCCTGAACGCGGTGAAGGCGGCCACACCGGCGCAAGTAAAGCAGGCCATGGTCAAGTGGCTCAGCGACGGCGATTACGTGCTCGAAGTGCAGCCCTTCCCGAGCAACCTGAGCACTACTGCCAAGCTCGACCGCAGCAAGGAACCGGCGCTGGGCAAAGCTGAATCGCTCAAGCTGCCACCGATGCAAAAGGCGACCCTGTCCAACGGCCTGAAGGTCGTGCTGGCCGAACGCCACACCGCGCCACTGGTCAATTTCACCATGCTGGTCGACGGCGGTTACGCTTCCGATACAGCCGACAAGCGCGGGGTGGCCAGCCTGGCCTTGCGCATGCTGGAGGAAGGCACCACCAAGCGCGATTCCGCCAGCATTGCGGAGGAATTTGAAGCTCTGGGCGCTGAATTTTCGGCCGGCAGCAATCTGGACACCTCCAATCTGCAGCTCGACGTCCTGAAGGCAACCATGGGCCGCGGTCTGGCGCTGTTCTCGGACATCATCATGCACCCGGCGTATGCGCAGAAGGAAGTTGATCGCCTCAAGCAAGACCGACTGGCCGCGATCGGGCGCGAGAAAGGCAACCCAAACTCAATGGCGACCCGCGTCATTCCAGCCCTCATGTACGGCAAGAACCATCCGTATGCAGGCCCGGCGAGCGGCAGCGGCAGCGAGGCGGCAGTGAGCAGCATTACGCGGGACGACCTGGTCAACTACCACCGCACCTGGTTCAAGCCGAACAACGCCACCTTGCTGATTGTGGGCGACACCACCCTGGCCGAAATCACGCCGATGCTCGAAAAAGCGTTTGCGGGCTGGAAGGCAGGCGACGTGCCCAAGAAAAACCTGGTCGAGGTAGCGCCACCTGCCCAGCGTGTGGTCTACCTGATGGACAAGCCGGGTGCGCTGCAAAGCGTGATCTACGGTGTGCAACTGGCTCCGCCGCGCAATTCGCCTGATGCTTTGCCGCTCCAGCTCGTCAACAATATCTTTGGCGGCAACTTCGGCTCGCGCATCAATATGAACCTGCGCGAAGATAAGCACTGGTCCTACGGCGTGCGCTCCAGCCTTGCGCCGGCAATGGGTCAGCGACTGTACATGAGCAGCTCGCCTGTCCAGACCGACAAGACGCGCGAATCGATCCAGGAGCTGGTGAAGGAGTACGCCAATATTGCAGGCGCCAAGCCGATCACCGCAGCCGAACTGCAAGCCGCCAAAAACAATGAAACCCTGGGCTTGCCAGGTTCATTCGAAACTGCAGGACAGCTGAGCAACGCGTACTCGACCATCCTCCAGTACAAGCTGCCAGAGGACTACTACAACACCTTTACCACCAATGCTCTCGCACTTACGCCCGAGCAGGCCAATGCACTGGCCGCGCGCACCGTTACCCCGAACAAGCTGGTGTGGGTCGTGGTGGGCGACATGGCCAAGGTCGAACAAGGCATCCGCGACCTGAATCTGGGTGAAGTCGTCAAGATCGATGCCGACGGCAATCCGATCAAGTAATCAGCCCTTGCATTGACGAGGCCCCGCCGGCGCAAGCCTGCGGGGCTTTTTTACATCTTCCCATTCCCATCTTCCCCGCGCAGGACGTTGTCGCAAACCGTGTAGCCGTTAACGGAGCCTGTTTCGCCACCGCCGCCACCCCGTCTTCCCCGCGAAGGCGGGGACCCATAGCGCTCAAGGTAAGTGTTGATCAAGATAATTTTGCGAACATTCACCCACGCGCTATGGATCCCCGCCTTCGCGGGGAAGACGTACTGGGGAAACGGGCTTACGCGATATGCATCATCGACTCGGCGGAAAGACGGGTTTGGGGCGGGATCCATTGTGCAATCAGGATGCCGGCGGCTCCAACACTGTGAAAGCCAAGCCCGCATGCGCGCATAAGCGCTTGATTAGTTTGTCGCCCAGCAGCGTGGCCGGAGTGAAGAAGCCACCGCCTGCTTTCGGAATATCACGCGCCAGGCATACCGCGGCCTGCCCCAGCATCTTTCCCGTCGAGCCGTAGCCAGGATCACGGTCACCCGTCACCTTCACGCGCAGCTGGCGTCCGTCGTCCGTGGTGCCCAAAAACCGGAAATCGTAATAGCCCTTGAGCTGCGCGGCCGGGCTCGGGCCCTCGCCGGGCTTGGGCAGTACACGCTCTTGCAACAGGCGGCGTAGCGGTGGCACCGCCGCGGCCAGCATGAAGCCGCCGATGCCAATGGCCATGCCGTGCGCCAGCGCCGAGCCTTTTACGCCAGAGCGCGTCATGCTCGCTTCGTCGTACACGAATTTTTCGCCATAGGCCTTGCCAGACAGCGCGTTCGAGCGGTGCACCACACGCGTGTTAATACCCGCCATAACGAATGGGGCGATCCATGACTTGAAGTCGGCATCGTACTGGGCCGCGCTATGATCCTGCTGGCGCGCGGTGAAGCCGTGGTCGGGAGGACACAGCGAATACGGATTGGCCAGTTCGCGCCGCAGCGCCTTGTTCTTTGCAGCCTGCTCGACGATATTGAGCATGCTGGCGATGGTGCCGCCGGAGACGCCGCCCTTCATCGCCTTGATGCGCAGCTTGACCCGGGTGCAGGGCTGGCCAAAACGCCGGCGCGCTTCGCGCTGCAGAAAATGCACGCCCAGGTCGGACGGAATCGAGTCGAAACCGCAGCAATGCACGATGCGCGCACCGGACGCGCGGGCCGTCGTTTCGTAACGCCGGATCATGGCGCCGACCCACTGCACTTCGCCGGTCAGATCGCAGTAGTCGGTGCCGCTTTCGGCGCACACTTTCACCAGTGGCTCGCCATACAGCGCGTACGGCCCCACCGTCGACACAATCACCCCGGTCTGGTCGCACATGTCGCGCAGGCTGGTTTCGTCGCTTGACTCGGCGATGATGAGCGGCAGCCCGGCTGCCTGCTCGCCCAGGTCGCGCCGCAGCTGCTCCAGCTTGCTGCGCGAGCGCCCCGCCGCTGCCCACGACAGGCTGTCGCCAAATTCATCGAGCAGATAGCGGCACAGGATCTGGCCGACAAAGCTGGTGGCGCCAAAGACGATCAGGGTATAGGAAGGAGTTGTCATGACAGGTCTGCCGGCTGTACTGGAGCCGACAACGATAGCACAAGCTCAGAACAGGCTTTGCTGGCGGCTGGTGAGGGCAGTAAAGTCATCGCCCACGAAGGGCAGGATGGCGTCGGCGATCGGCTGCAGCTGGCGCGTCAGGTAGTGGTGGTAGTCGATCGGCGCACGGCGGCGCTCCAGGGGCTCGGGGCCGGCCGTAGTCATGACGTAGCGAATCCAGCCGCCGTTCTGGTACTGCTGCGGACGCCCTTGCTGGGCGTTGAATTCGTCGGCAATGCGCGCCGCGCGCACATGCGGCGGCACATTGCGTTCGTACTCGTCGAGCGGGCGGCGCAGGCGCTTGCGGTACACCAGCAGCTCGTCGTGCAGGCCGCTAGCGGTATCGTTGACGTATTCACGCAGGTACTCGCGGTAGTCCTCGTTCTTGAAAATGCGCAGGTAGAGCGCCTGCTGGAACTGTTGTGCCAGCGGAGTCCAGTCGGTGCGCACAGTTTCCAGGCCCTTGTAGACCATCTGCTCGCTGCCGTCGGCCTTGCGCACCAGGCCCGCATAGCGCTTCTTGCTGCCTTCGTCCGAACCGCGAATGGTCGGCATCAGGAAGCGCCGATAGTGTGTTTCGTATTGCAGCTCGAGCGCGCTGGCCACCCCGAACTTAGCGCGCAGATGCTGCGCCAGCCACTGGTTTACATGGGCCACCAGCGCGCGGCCAATGGCGTCGGCCGCCTCGTCGCCGTGGGCGTGGCGCAGCCAGACAAAGGTTGAATCGGTATCGCCATAAATGACCTGGTAGCCGCGCTCTTCGATCAACTGGCGCGTCAGGTGCATGATCTCGTGGCCGCGCATGGTAATCGACGAGGCCAGGCGCGGGTCGAAGAAGCGGCAGCCGCTCGAACCGAGCACCCCGTAAAACGCATTCATGATGATTTTCAGGGCCTGCGAGAGCGGCTTGTTGTTGTCTAGCTTAGCCTGCTCGCGCCCCTTCGAGATCTGCTCCACGATGGCCGGCAGGCAGTGCTTGTCGCGCGAAAAACGTCCGCCGCGAAAACCCGGCACGGTCGCTGGGCCCTCCTCCTGACGCATGCCTTCGACCAGGCCCACCGGGTCGATCAGAAAGCTGCGGATGATCGACGGGTACAAGCTTTTGTAGTCCAGCACCAGCACCGAATCGTACAATCCCGACTGCGAATCCATCACAAAGCCGCCCGGGCTGTCCTCGGGCGCCACGTCGCCCAGATTGGGCGCCACAAAGCCCTGGCGGTGCATCAATGGCATGTAGAGGTGCTCGAACGCGGCCACCGAACCTCCGCTGCGGTCCGCCGCCAAGCCGGTCACGCTGGCGCGCTCCAGCAGAAAAGTCAGCAGCTCGGTCTTGTGGAATACGCGCGTGACCAGTTCGCAGTCTTTCAGGTTGTAGCGCGCCAGGGCCGGCTTGTCTTCGGCGAAGCGGCGGTCGATTTCGGCCATGCGGTCGTAGGGATTGTCGATGGCCTTGCCTTCGCCGAGCAGCGTCTGCGACACGTATTCCAGACTAAACGAGGGAAAGCTCCAGGTAGCCGATTTGAGCGCCTCAATGCCGTCGATGATCAGGCGGCCGGCTGCGCTGGCAAAGAAGTGCTGCTGCTTGCCGCCGTGCTCGCGCCACTCCATGGCGCTGCCATCGCGTCCCAGAATCAGGGGAACACCCAGGCGTTCGGCGTGCTTTTGCAGTACCCGCAGGTCGAACTGCACCACGTTCCAGCCGATGATCGCGTCAGGATCGTGCGTGGCCATCCAGCTGTTCAGGCGCTCAAGGAGCTGGGCCCGGGTGTCGCAGTATTCCAGGTCGAAATCGAGCGCGTCGTCGCCGCCGTTGCGCGGGCCGAGCATGTAGACCTGGCGCTGGCCACAGCCCTCGAGGGCAATCGAGTACAGGTCGCCATAGGCGGTGGTTTCGATGTCGAGCGAGGCCAGTTTCAGTTGCGGACGGTAGCCCTGCACCGGCTTGAGCACTGCATCGTGCAGTACGCCGGCTGGGTCGGCGCGGCCGGTGAAGCTGACGGGCGCCGTGATAAAGCGCTCCATGAGGTAGCGCTCGGGCGGACGGATGTCAGCCTCGTAGACATCGATACCGAATTCGCGCAGGCGCTTGACCTGGCGTTGCAGCTGACGGTACTGGGTGCAGTACAGGCCTACAACGGGGCGGTGATGAAAGTCTGTCAGCGCCAGCGATCGCAGTTCGCAGCCGGCCTCGCCGCGCAGAATCTGGTCGAGCTGGTCGCGATGTTCGGCGGGGATGAACGCTACCGACGGCTGCGCGGCGAGGCGTAGCTGGCGCGGGCCGGCCTCGGTCGCCACCCAGAAATCGACCTCGGTGCCGGCCGGCGTATCGCGCCAATGCCGCGTCAATAAAAAACCCTGCTGTAGTTGTTCCAACGTCCGGCCTTTGCGCGCTGCTCACTGATGCAGGCATTATGCCCAATCGCCCGGGCTTGCGGCGTGTTGCGCCGCCTTGTCAGCCGAGGGCGGGCAGCAGGATGCCTTCTAGCTGGCTCATGGTGAATGGCTTGATCAGGAATTTGTGCGCCTGCAGTTCCGGCGCCAGGGACTGGGGCGAGTGACCGGTGGAGAAAATGATTTCCATCTCGGGATACGTTTGCATAGTCATCAGCGCCAGGTCCGCGCCCGACATGCGCGGCAAGGTGACATCGGTGAGCAGAATGTCGAATTGATCGTCACCGAGCGCGGCGATGGCCTGCTCCGCCGTGCCAACCGCACTGACCTGGTGGCCTAGCAGTCCGAGCAACTCTGCAGTCAGGCCGCGCGCGTCGTCATTGTCTTCCACGAGCAGGATGCGGCGCACCGGTGGCGGCACCTGCTCGACGGGCACCTGCGGCACCAAGGTGGCGCGGAAGCGGTTCAGGCCCGCGGCATGATCGCGATTGGCAAGCAGGTGACGTATCTTGCGCGCAAGGTGCTCGGCCAGATACGGCTTGCTGAGCAACTCCACGCCGGGGTCGAGCCGGCCGCCGTGCACAATCGCATTTTGCGTGTAGCCCGAGGTGAACAGAACTGCCAGGTTGGGAATGAGCGCCTTGGCCTGGCGCGCCATCTCCGGGCTGCGCAGTTCGCCCGGCATGACCACGTCCGTGAATAACAGATCGATGGGAACGCCGCTGCTGATGACCGCCATGGCGCTCAGGCCGTCGCTGGCCTTGAGCACCGCGTAGCCGAGGCCGCGCAAGATATCGACCACGGTGGCCTGCACGTGCAGATCGTCCTCCACCACCAGAATCGTCTCGGTGCCGCCTAACACGGGGCCGCTAAGAATCACCGGCAAGTCGGCGACCAGCTCGTGCGAGCGCGGCAGATAGATCTTGAAAGTCGTACCGTGCCCGACCTCGCTGTACACCTTGATGTGGCCGCCGCTTTGCTTGACGAAGCCGTAGGCCATGCTCAGGCCCAAACCAGTGCCCTCGCCTTCGCGCTTGGTGGTAAAGAAAGGATCGAAAATCTTCCCCATCACGTCCTTGGCAATGCCGCCGCCGGTGTCGGATACGGCGAGCATGACGTACTGGCCGGGTACTACCCCTGAGTGCTCCGAGGCGTAGTAATCGTCGAGCGTGCTGTTGCCCAGTTCAAGGGTCAGCTTGCCGATCCCGTCCATGGCGTCGCGCGCATTGATCGCCAGGTTCAACAGCACGTTTTCGAGCTGGTGCGGATCGACAAGGGTGTTCCATAGTCCACCACCGACGCTCATCTGGATATCGATAGTTTCGCCGATCGCGCGGCGCAACAGGTCGTCCATATCGCGCAGCAAACGGCCGACATCAGTTACCAGAGGCTTCAAGGGCTGGCGTCGGGCAAAAGCCAGTAATTGCGAGGCCAGCTTGGCGCCGCGATCAACAGCTGAGGCAGCGTTCTCAATGCGCTTTTGCGATTCGGCATTGCGCCCGGTGGACAGCTGCAACAACTGCAGATTGCCTGAAATGATCTGCAGCACGTTATTGAAATCATGCGCGACGCCGCCGGTGAGCTTGCCGATCGACTCCATTTTTTGCGACTGGAGCAAGGCAGTCTGGCTTTGCAATAAAGCTTCGGCGCCGGCCCGTTCTTCCGACACATCGCGCCCGATTGCATGCAACATTGCTTCATCCGGTACGGCGGTCCACGAAATGCTGCGGTAGCTTCCATCGCTGTGACGATAGCGGTTTTCGAAGCGCAAGGTCTTGATGCCGCGTGCCAGCTTATCCACCTCGGCCAGGGTTGCCTCCCTGTCGTCAGGGTGCACGAACTGCATGAAGTCGAGACCTAGCGAATCGGCTTCGGACCGGCCAAGCGTGACCGACCATGCTGGGTTGACGGCGACAATCTCCGCCTGAAAATTAGCCACCAACATAATATCGGTCGTCAGGTGCCACAGGCGATCACGTTCGAGCTCGCTGGATACGGCTCGCTGTTCCAGCAGTTGGTTCAAGTGCTGGATTGTTTCACGTTCTTTTACCACCGACGTCGTCTCGGTGATGATGCACGACACGCCCCCCACCTCGCCATTGTCCATATAAAACGGGGTAAGGGCAAAGTTGAACCACACAGGCTCAAGGGCATTGGCGCGCAAAATGTCGAACTGGACCATCAGCAAGGGAGTGGCTATTCCCGCCAGTGCCTGATCGAACATTGGGATGATCTGGGCACGAATTTCGTTCCACACATCCAGCACCGGCTGACCAAGGGCGCGCGGGTGCTTGTCCAGCAAAATGTCGCTGTACGCATCGTTGTAGATCATGTTCAGTTCAGAACCCCAGGCCAGCCACATCGGAAATTGCGAGCCGAGCAGCTGACGCACGCTCACGCGCATTTCGATCGGCCAGTTGTCAGGGTGGCCCAAGGGCGACCCGGCCCAGTCGAACTCGCGCAGCAAAGCGCGCACCGCTCCAGCGCCTGCAAACAGATCGACAGGGTGAAGCGGGACAACAGGAATGGGATTGAGCATAAACAGGGCGCGCGCGGTGGGAGGAACTTCGAATCGACGATTGTACGCCCTTGCAAGCTCGTGATTTGTGGTTCAGGAAGTATATTTCAATCAGTTAATTTTTTAACTTAACCTACTATCAGTTAGAAATAAGCGCAACCGTTGCCCCACGTCGCTTGAAGACAGTAACTGCATGTGATTGCAAGTGGGCACCACCTGCTTGTGCAGCTGCAGTCTGCGACGCTTATCAGGGTGTTCGCCCAGGGCACTGGCAAGGGGCACCAATCCGTCACCGGTCTTGCTGTCCTTGTCCTTTTCTGTGGTGGCAGCAATCGCCAGGCATGGCACACCTGCTGGAAGGGCCAGGAAAAGCGGGTGGAGCCCGTGCTCGAACCGGTCTTTGCCCTTCCAGTCTTCATCGAGCACGCTGCCGTAGCGCAGATCGGTAATGCCAGCGCTGCGAATTTTTGCCAGGCGCGAGAACGGCGCACTGTAAGCCGACAAGTCCGTTATCAAGTGCACCCAGTTGCCGCCACGCTCAAGCGGTGCGCCATGGTGGGGCGTGCCGAGAAACACCATGCTTTTCAAGTGCTTAAGCCAGCTGTGTTGTGCGCCTGCCGCGTAATGGCAGGCGCTGCGCGCTACCAGGCCGCCCATGCTGTGGCCGATGAGGACGATTTCCTCGATTGCGACCGGCCACGCTTCAAGCAGCAGCTGCAGCTGATCCGCAAAGTCGCGCCCATTTTCAGAGACGTGGCGGCCGCTGTTGTAGTGCAGATAAACAGTGGAGTAGCCGCCATTAGCCGCCAGCATCGCGCCGTGGTCAATGCCGTCGCGCTGCCATTGCAGGTGGTTCATGCACAGGCCATGCACCAGCACCACAACACGCGAGCCAGGATCGCCCACAGGTATCAAGCGCATCTGGATCGCAAGCGGATTGGCGCTGTGCTCCAGGCGGTCGCCGACCACGCCGTTGAGTGCGGCAATCAGGCCCTCGCGGCCGGCCCATGCTGGCGGCTGCGTGAGCAATGGGCCCAATTTGCGCAAGGCGCCATCGATACCGCCGCCAACCAGCGCCGTCACACCCTTGACGCTGCGGTACACCAGCGAAGTGATCCCCGCCACGGGGCGCATCGCAGGCGTGCCTATTGCGCGGTTCAGCACGTTCATATGCACCGCCTCGACCAGAGCCGTGACGCCGCTCACCGCTTCCAGCGCCAGCCGCGATGCGCCCAGCAGGTCGCCGCCGTGCGAAGCGGTAGTCGGCGTGCCGGGTGGTCGCTTGTTTTTCATGGAAGGAGATAGTCTAAAAATCAGGGGATTTCATTTTATTCCACAACGAGAAACAGAAACGCTGGGAAAGTGTGCTATCGAACATACAAGACTCAACCATATGCGTAATCTGACCTTTCCAAACCGCAATTTTAGAAAGCGAGCCAGCCATGAAAACTTCCCAAGACAAGCGCATTCTGGTCGTTGACGATAATCGCGACGCCGTAGAGTCCCTGTCCATGCTGCTGCAGGTATCGGGCTACGAAACTTCGACCGCGCACGATGGCTACTCCGCCTGCGATGCAGCGCGCGACAGCATTCCAAGCGTGATTATTATGGACCTGGGCATGCCCTGGATGGACGGCTTCGAGGCTGCGCGCACGATTCGCCGCATGCCAGGCGCCAAACAGATTCCGATTATCGCCGTCAGCGGCAACAGTCAGAGCGACACCCCGAAAAAGGCGCTTGCCGCCGGTTTTACCCGTCACATGACCAAGCCGCTCGATTATGACAAGCTGGCCCAGTACCTCGAAGAAGTAGCGTAATTACACACAATCCCCACAGCGCGGACAGTGATACAAAATTAGGACAGATCACGCGACCTGCGATGCTAAAGTTGCTTTAATAAAACAACCTTATCATCTGTTCAGGAGTAGCTATGAAATTGATCTGTATGCTGGTAGTAGTAGCAAGTTTGTCGGTGGGATGCGCAAGTACTGAACAAACGGTCGCCGAGAAGCAGGCCCTGGCCGAGTATTCGGAAGGCTATGCGCCTACCGGCACCAACATCAAGCGCAAGTCTGTGATCCATGGCATGGAAGTGTCGGTGCTCGACAAACAGCAACTGGAAAATCAACAGCGTACGGGCGCCGGTGAGATCGCGCCGCCTCCAAAATGAATCATCCAGCTTTGAATACAACGCGCCTTTTCGGGCGCGTTTTTTTTCGCTCCGCAATCTATTGTCAGCATCCGGAATGGAATATCCGGAAAGGTTCAACTAGCAAAGTCCACGGTCAGCAAGCTAAGCCACAACCAGCCCTATCAACTTCCTGTGGGCTGGTGGAAGTCGCCAGAGCGGGGGGCAACGAAATTGTCTGGTAGAGCTGCTATTTCCTGCTATACTATGCGGCTTCGTGAAAGCGAAGACCTGGAGAGGTGGATGAGTGGTTGAAGTCGCACGCCTGGAAAGCGTGTATAGGTTCATAGCCTATCGGGGGTTCGAATCCCCCTCTCTCCGCCAGGGATTCAAATCGAGAAGTCCGCAGCCGTTCTGGACAGTCCGATAAAAAGCCGTTGTAGCCCGTGCTACAGCGGCTTTTTTGTTTTCTGGTGTCCGCTAGTGTTCAGTCCGATCCCACTGCATCCACTCCCTTTGGGGGCATGATTTATGTCAGCTTGCCCCTCAATCTGAAACGCATGCCCCCAAAAATTGGTCTAAGGTTGTCCCAACGCCTCGCGGAGGAGACAACCATGTCGAAAGCCAAGTCGCCCCTGACCGACATGCAGGTAAAAAATGCCAAGCCCAGAGAGAAGCCGTATAAGCTCTTCGACGGCAATGGCCTCTACCTTGATGTGTCTCCGTCCGGTTCGCGCATCTGGCGATTGAAGTTTCGCCAGGCGGACGGCAAGGAAAATCGATTGACCTTCGGGCCTTATCCAGAAATCACCCTGCAGCACGCACGAGAGAAGCGCCTGGCGGCGCGCCGACTCATGCAAGAAGGGATAGACCCTGCCAGGCATCGCGATGACGCTAAGCGCCTCGCTGCCGAAAAGGCCGCAAACACCTTCGAGAAGATCGCGCGTGAGTGGTACGAAAACAAAGTGCCGACGTGGAGCGAGCGAACCGCCAAGAACATGCTTGTGCGTTTGGAAGCGGACATCTTCCCGCGAATCGGCAGCCGGCCGATCAGCGAGCTTAAGCACCGGGAGTTGATTACCATGTTGCGCAAGATCGAAGACAGAGGCGCCAACGAGATTGCGAAACGCCTGAAGGCGGTCTGCTCCCAGATCTTCAGCTATGCGATCCAGTGCGGGCTGGCGGAACGCAACCTGGTGGTCGACATGAAGGACGTTCTAAAGACGCGACGGGCGTCACACTTTGCAGCCATCGATGCCGATGAACTGCCAGTCTTCCTGGCCGCCCTTGAGCGGAACGAAGCTCGTATGTTCAAGCCTACTCGCATCGCACTTCGCCTGATGCTGTTGATTTTCGTGCGAACCAGCGAGCTCATTGAGGCCGAGTGGAAAGAAATCGATCTTGAGACCTGCAATTGGGTCATTCCCTGGCAACGCATGAAGCGCGGCAAGCTCACGGTGAATCCCGACAAGACGAATCATCATGTCTGCCTATCCCGACAGGCCTGCGAGCTGCTGCGCGAACTTCACGCGATTACAGGCGGGTCTCGACACCTGTTCCCGAATCAACGAGATCCCAGGAAGCCAATTAGCAACAACACACTTTTGGTGGCGCTCGAACGCATGGGCTACAAGGGGCGAATGACCGGTCATGGTTTTCGCGCACTGGCGATGAGCACGATCAAGGAGCGGTTGGGCTACCGCCATGAGGTAATTGATCGACAGCTGGCACACGCGCCGGCCGATAAAGTGGCCAGTGCATACGACCGGGCGCAGTTTCTTGCGGAACGCAAGAAGATGATGCAGGACTGGGCGGACTACCTTGACTCAGTCGCTGTGCGCTCTACGCCCGCCTCCTCGCTGAGTTTTGCCAGTCGCCAGTAGTGGATCCGAACTTACGCGAAAGCACGTAGATCGCGGCATGCTGCTTTGCCCCTTTCCTTGCAGTACAAGGGCGGAGCCGAAAACTGCGATACGAAACAATTCTCGAGGTTTTAGTTCACAAAGAATCGCACAAAATCGACACACAACCGAGCCCAAATCGCACTAGCAGTCGAACATAATCGACACATAATCGCAGCACTGACGCAGGCAAGATAGGTGAAGTAGGCCTACCCGCGCGCGGGTTGTCCTCCTTCACTTCTCCTTATTCGCGCCTTCGGCGCTCAACGGAAATCTTGCTCTGCGAGGCATACCGCTACGCGGTGACGAAGGAGACATTGAAATGCCAAAACCAACTCGGAAAGGTAGCACTCCTGCAAAGGTCTATTGCTTACCGTCGGAACTGGAAGAGCTCAAAGGACTTGCAGACGCTGCAGGCCTGACCGTCTCGACTTACCTCCTTCGGGTCGGACTCCGCTACCGCGTCAAGGGTGTCCTGGACTATCGATACGTTGAAGAGCTCATCCGCATCAACGCCGACCTTGGACGCCTGGGCGGACTACTGAAGCTTTGGTTGACCGACGATCCCCGAACGGCAAAGTTCGGCGCAGATACCATCCGCGCCGTACTAACAAAGATTGAAGATACTCAAAGCGAGATGCAGGAGGTGATCACTTACGTCGTACTGCCTTCGACGAGGAGGAAATCTCACTTAAATCGTTGATGAGTTATTTCAGACCGCAGTCATGGTCGGGCTACACCCGAAGAGCTAATCCGCAGCCGTGTACAATCGACGGTAACCGGCCACAACCCCACATTCAGGGCAAAAGTCGGAACAAAAGAGTATGAGCGTTGCATCGATAAGGCGGGCGCGGTAGATTCCTCCCGAGGGGGCGAGATAATGTCGATTTTTCATGAGGTAAAGTTGCAGTTGCCTTGATAACAACGGGCGGTCGTGCCGTCGCTTGGACCGCAACCCTACCGTCAACTACTAAGCGCCTAACGATGGGGATGAAAATGGTCAAGGCCGCGCCAGATTATGAGTGGACTTGTCCAAAATGCGACCGGTGCAATGCGGCCGGCGTGGGACGTTGTTCTTATTGCGGCGTTCCCGCATATTACCGAGCGGACGAGCTAAGGGCACAGTCGGCAGCGTCACATAAGTCAAGTTTGGGCGCCCTAGGGCTGCAGCAAAATAAAGGAAGCCAAGTGGTGCATAGAGCGTTTAGACCGTGGCCGGTCGCTCTAGCCTGGGTGCCCATCGCGACATTTCTTATGGCGCATCTGGCCTTTCTCATCCAAGGTCAAGCCGGAGATTCGGCATTATTCATGAGTGTCGGTATCGGGGCACTCGCTGGATCGATCTCCCTTTGGAGGCTTCCTGAGAACATCTATATTCGGGTCGTAGCGATTGTCATGTACGTGTGCACCTTTGCTTTTGGTTTGATGTACTGCATCTTGATATCAAGTTTTTTGATGGGACTTGTCAAGATCGGGCAAATTTAGTTGGATAGACGGCAACCGGTCCTCATCTTACTACGCCATTTGGGTCAACCTATCGATCCAAATGCGGAACGCAGTCGTGCGTTTTGTTTTGGCTCGTTGGGTCAAGCATTTCGTCGTCCGCTGCGGCTTAGTCATAAGCGGGGAATCATACGCGGGGAACCACCTGAGCTGTTGGCTCTCGGGTATGTGGCGAGTGACTAGGATTTCTAATGGCTTGGCCCGGTCGACATTTAGTTTTTACGGTCAAATACAATCGTCAGAGATCGGCCAAGAACGGTCGCTCTTAATTGCTGTTCAGTCATCATGTCGGCTATAGGCGTACCAAGAGCCACCGTTATCCGCGCGCCAAAATTGATCCCTTCCAAATACGAATATGAAGAATGCCAGCTCGCTCTTTTTGTTTTCATTAATACTGATGATCGGCGGCTGCGTCAGCCGACCTCAGTTTTACTACAACAGGGTAGAAGGGACCGTTCGGGAGAAAGGGACTGCCGCCACCCCAATTGCGGGAGCTGTTGTTCTAGTCAGGTGGAACGTCGCGTTTGGGACGCACTCGGGAGGTCGGACCTGCACGTGGATTGAGACGGCAGAAACTGATGCGCAAGGTAGGTTCTCAATTCTCGTGGAGTCGACTAACCTGATTAACCGCAATAATTCGTTTAAAAGGGAAATGAAAGGCGGTCATCCTGAGGTCTTTATCTTTAAGTCGGGCATGGTGACGGCCGGAAGCCGGTTTGACGATGACTACGTGTCCACAACAAACAATTCTTCTGTCATGCAGAAATCCGAAAGCTCGTTTTTCCATTCCTCACCTGAAGTGTTTATTACTACGGTGGTTGATGGGATGCTTCATAAATCGACAATGGACTCCCACGACAGGATTCGGCAGCTGTACAAGCGCTCCGAGCCGCAAAGTTACTGCGCCGATCATGTTGGGCCTGGACAGGCGAAGCGATACTATGAAGCCATCGCGAACGAAGCAAATACCATCGCTTCTAATGCCTACGAAAAGGCACTGGCTGACTTGATAACGCAACATGCACATTCGCCAATCGGCCCGAATTCGCCATTCTTGAACCGGACGGATTTACCAATAATCGATTTCGATCCAAACATTGGTAACGACAATCGCGACGAGCGGGATCATACGCCGTTGATGAGCGCGGTTTATCAAAGTAATCCTAGCAAGGTGGATCAGCTATTACGCGCTGGCGCCGAACCCAACCGTACGACCTTTAACCACCAGACCGCGTTGACATTGGCTATCGAACGCTACGGATACAGGCAGTACGCTAAACCTGCGGACGCGGACAATCGTTTTTTGGTCATTAAAACGCTGTTGTCGAACCCGGCAACTGATCCAGGCGGTCGGTCGCCTGGGTTCGGGCGCAGAGAACTACCGTTGATGGACGCCGTGACACGGGGTCAAGACGACGTCGTTTCGCTTCTGTTGCAATTAGGAGCAGATCCCACCATAAAAGTCGACGGCGAAAAGTCAGCACTTGAGCATGCAGCAATGGAGATGAAGATGAATCATGAAGGCGGTCAAGCGTCGTACATAAGATCCCACGGACTCATCCGCCAGGCGGATCGCGATCCCCATCAAAAAGAACGATCCTTCATGCGTGCAGTGCGTTTTGGTGACGTCGACAGTGTCCGCAGGTTGATTAGGGAAGGCGTGGACCCGAATGCGGGCGGTGATGGCACGCGGACGGCACTCATTTTTGCCACTCAAAACGCACTCATTCACCGGCGACCCAATTTTGTGGAAGTGGTGTACGTTATCGCGTCAACAAGGGGCGTCAACAAGGCGAGCAAACACGACGGCCAGACCGCTTTTCAAATGGCGCAATCCGCAGGCCGCAGCGATTTGATGGAGACTCTGCGGTAGGACGGCCATCGTATAGGATGACTGGGACCCGAGTTTAGAACCAGCGGGCCGGCCGAATAAAGCGTTTGCTAAAGCGCGGTGACTGTAACATTAAGGGGCGCGCCAATATGACAGCGTTCTCTTGACCAAATTGTCCGCTGTGGGGTGCAGTCGTTCGATCAACGAAACGATCGACGCGTCACGCGGCTTCTAACCGGGGTCACCTTTGGGGCATGATGAAGTTCGAGTTCGTACAACATCAAGAAATTCAGTTACTTAGCCCAAGAATAGTAATCCCCCTCTCCGCCAGGGATTCAAATCGATAAGTCCGCAGCCGTTCTGGACAGTCCGAGAAAAAGCCGTTGTAGCCTGTGCTACAGCGGCTTTTTTGTTTTCTGGGCTCCATTACTGTTCAGTCCGATTACGCCAAATCAAGATGCCGAACGTGATCAGTTGTGCCATGGGACGGCGCTGGCGGCTTCATCTCTAAGTCCGGTCCAAGCAGAGTTCAGCGCAATCTTTGCCAAGGCGGAAGCATGCCAGCAATCAGCCCTACCCTTTTCGCTTCGGTATTGAAGGCGACAGTGCACAGCCGTAACTCACGATCGCGCAAGCACCCCGTCTGGGGGCGCGTTCTCAATATCTATACAGTTTGCACACTCGCGCCAGCCGGCGTTGATGCGAAAGCTTTCGCCTCGGTCAGAAGATTTTTTACGCTGGCGCGCAAGGCGGACAGATTTCGCCCGATTGTTGCGTTGAGTATTTCTTCTGATGGGGCCTGGTTCGGTGCAGCGAGGAAGCACTCGATGGTGGCAATCACATCGCACTGTGTTTCAATGGTGTCCACCCGTATTCCCAGCTTGACAGCCTTACTCTTCGTGTTCACGGCATTGATCGCCAGCAGCAACTGATCGCGGGTCAGCCCCAGCGAATCTTTGCTCGCAAAATTTGGAAATACCAGCATCATAAACTCAGGATCTTGTGCTGCATCGCAGGATAAAAACATCGAGCCCAGGTCCAGGTGTTTGAAGATCACATCCCCTTCTTCGTCGATCTTGGCGTTCAAACCAAGATTATTGATCGCGTTCTGGTATCGGGATGCCAGATCGTGCGCTGTGATCCGCTCTTTAGTATCTGCCATGGTGAGTTCCTTTAATTGATTGGGTAGTTAGTGGTGGCCGTGCGCGCCAGCCTGTTCGGATGCAGGTTTTCGCATCGCAATCCAGGCTGTTAAAACACTCACGACGATTGTAATGGTCAACAGCATGCTGTGCGCATAAAGCTGTGGGGTATGAAAACTCCTGGCAAATTCAAGGTCCAGTTTCGGCTGCGCACCGGTAGTGTAAGCCGCCGTACTGCCTGCCGAAAGATGCCCCTGGTTTGGTTTGCTCTGTCCGGAAATGCGCGGCCCGTTAGCGATGAGCCAATGCATCATCGCGCTCGAATCCTGTTGGTGTGTCACGTGCATATATTCCATTACCGACTCGCCGACTTCGTACGTAAAGAAACCAACGAACACCCCGCTACCGCCTGCCGCAATACTGCGCCGGACGCGATCGCGATGGTCTTTAATGTGCTTAGCACCATGCAATACGTGAGTCTGCCGCGCCTTGATTACCGCTTCGATCGAGTTCAGTCGCTCTTTCATATGCAGTGTTTGATCCATGCGCTGAAGTAAAGCTTCAGACGTGATCCCTACATAGCTAGCCTGTCCGTCCAAAGCATCAGTCAGGCGCTCCGCGTACCCGGGGACGTCGGATTGTTCATTTGCCCTGATCACCCGCGCATCTTTGACGTTGAGTGCAGCAACGTTAACATTGTTTTGGACGAGTGATGCCAGCAACTCGTCAAGTTTCTCAACGGCCGCTTCGTGGACCTTCTCCTCTAAGCGCTCCTTGATCGTTTTCAGGTTCAGCGCATTTAACACGAAAAAAATGCCGAGGAGGAGAAGTATAAATCCGAGCACCGGGGCGAGAATAGGCTCGTACTTACCATCGTCCCAGATGGGAATCCAAATCCAAACCAGGGTCCAAGCAAATGTGCATAGCAGGGCGAAATTTCTCCGCCCAGCATATTGGCGCAGATTTTCACGTATATTGCGCATTGCGTGAGCTAATGCATCTTCCATTTTCCAGGTGGCGGGCGCGCTCACTTTTATTCTATGAGGAGGCTTCGGGCTGGCCTGGTCCCATCCCCCTGTACGGTCAACGGGAGCTTCGTGTTCCTCCGCTTCCAGTCGCGCGAGCATAGTCTGGGCAAATGGTGCTCCGTCTTCGGTACTGGTCATGTCATTGATGAGGTCCATACGCTCGGTGAGCTTGAGCAAAATATCGCGCATTTCAAGTCTTGCCGCGGCAAGCTTTGCCAGCATGAACACGCGAGCGATCATTGCCGCGTCATCAGCCTGCAGGTTCGACGCCGGATCGCGCGGTGACTCAGAATCCGGCCGCGTGTACACAATATCGAACGGCCCATTCACGGTATTTTCTTCGATGCTGACTTTGCCATTGTCTGCCGGTGTGATGGTCAGTGTACCCAATGCTATGCCTGAGTCCCCCCCATCAGGCGGATCTTCTCCTAGCATCACTGGATTGCTTCCGGAAAGCATGTGTTGCAAGCCCTTGCTGTGGCTTGCCTGGTTAACTGCCGGAATATTCTTTTTTTCGAGATCGTGCCTTTTGCGCGAATTATCCTTATCCGATAAATGCGGGTCATTGCCCCCCTGCGGCAGGTTTACTGTCACAAGGTTCTGTTCGATTTTATCGTCCGGCATTTCCTATGTCTCCGTTCGGATAGTTTTCAGCAAATCGCCATCAGGCTTCGTTAATTCCTCCAGAACACGACCGTCGAGAGGCTGCGCCATTGACGTCTTCTGTGACGTGACAACCTTGCTATTGCCCCCGACGATAGGCACCTCAGTGACTTTCACTGAAATGTAATATCCCCCATCTTTCAATGGATGAGCGTGAAAGGTGTACTTTTTGCCTTCTTGCATAGCCAGTTTCCTTGATGGGATTTATTCAAACATCGACCGTAACGTCTGGCCATCGATCATTTCATGGACGAGGAGATGGTCCGCCAGGCGTTCGATCTTGTCCCAGTGCGTGTCGATCACGGTCGCAGTCTTGGCGCGCGCAAGCGCAATCCAGCTCGAGGTACGTTCAAGCCCGCGTTGGTGCCACGCTCCAGCGCTATCAGTTGGCAAGCCAGACATCGAAATCCAGCCGAAAGACTCATCAAGGCCCCATTCAGTAATTGCCGTCCAGGCCAGTCGGGTCGCATTGTGGAGATCGCTAGCGGCGCCCGCGTCACTGCCGCCGCCTCCCGCTGCGCCTTCTGGAAAGCGTTTGGCTTCTGCCATGCGACCACCCAGCATGACGCACATCCTATTGATGGCGCGGCCTTCGTTCATATTGAGCTTGGCAGAGTCCATATCGAAACTGGTCAGGCCCAGGGTGTCCCGGCGCGCGGCAATCGTCACCTGTTGTACCTTGATTTCAGGACAAAGGATCATTGAAACGATGGCGTGGCCTGCTTCGTGAAACGCGGTGGCGGTAAGCTGATCGCGTATCGGTGGATCAACCACGCGCTCGCCGTATCGCACTACATTGATCTGTTCGAGCAGGTCCGCCATCGTGACTTGGCTACTTGACGTACGGATGAGCTCAAGTTGACATTCGCGGAACACTTTCTCCAGATCGGCGCCGCTCATCCCCGCGCTGAGATCGATCAGGACTGCCTCGTCCCATGTTTCCTGGTGGGGTAGCGCGCGAAAACGTTCGATGAACACGGCGCGCGCCTCGCGGTCGAGCATTGGAATTTCAACGTGCAGGTCAAGCCTGCCCGAGCGCGTGAGGGCACCGTCCACCCGATCGGGAAAATTGGTTGCGGCGATCACGAAAACCCGACTGGCCCCGCTATCCCGGAAGCCGTCAATTTCCGTCAGCAATTGATTGATGCAGAGGTCAGCACCACGCTCGCTGCGGGTGCCGAGCGCGTCAATCTCGTCGATGAAAATGACGCTGGGCGAAAACTTGCGCGCGCGCTGGAAGAGTGACTTCATGAGGCCAAGATCGAGTAGCTGCGGGCCAGTTACGGAGATAAATGGCAAGCGTGCTTCTGCCGCCAGCGCCCGGGCCAGCATGGTCTTGCCGGTGCCTGGGGCGCCGTACAGCAGCATCCCTTTTGGCAAGGCGACAGGCGCACCGTTGATCATCGCCGGCGCCTGCAATAGCTTCACCACTTGCGCCAGGCGCGCCTTAACCCGCTCGTGGCCGGCAACCGAATCGAAGCCGCGGGAAGGAAGCTCCATTTCAAAGCCACCGGCCGTGCCATAATCGGACGTTACCCGCACCGTCTCCAGCCGACAGTGGTCGAGCGTGATGTTTAGCGTACCGTCCTGGCGCACGGCAGCCAGCGTAAAACTGAGCCTTTCGCTCCTGCGCAGTAGTTGGTTTTGCAAACCGTCAGCGTGCTGCTTTCGTAACTGCGCAAGCGTTTCCGATGGTGCGACCAGCACATCAAGGCACTGCGGTGGTCCGCCGTGATCGGTGCAGTCGCGTAAGAACAGGCGCATGATGTCTCGCGCTGCCGAGTCTAGCTCACGCGCGTTAATCTCGGGCCCTTTGGCCAAAGTAAGTGCCAAGGCCAGTTCCTCGTCGAGCAAGCCATGTGAGCGCACCCCCCTGGCCATCAGGCCCTCGGATAACAGGCGCAGCTGGCGCTGCACGATCTGCTGCAATGCCGGAAGGGCCAGGCTGCGGAATGGCAGGATGACGTTTTCACTTAATTGCGACAGAAAGCCGCTAGGCCGGGCAGGGCTAGCGCTGCCACTGTCTGGCGTATGCGCCGCGATGGCCGCGCGCAGCTGGGCGATCGCATCGGCGGGATTTTTATACAAGGAGGCACCATAGCCAGATTGCTCGAATACTGCGGCGCCTGCGGTGGTCGTAAAAATGAGAATCGCGCTGCTAAAGTCGACGGTGCGGGCGGCGGGATGCCCTTGCTCGGCGCCGCTTCCAAAACCGAATTCGTCATCAAGGGACCCGCTGACCAGCAAGGGCATCAGTAGTTGCTGTACGGCGGAATGGGCAAGATCTATATGATCAAAAACCACGATGGCATCGGGATGATCCCACACGAACTTGGTCAGGCGTCCTGGTCGCGCTTCCGACCAGCCAAACCGCAAGCCGATCAGCCCGAAGCCTTCACGCTCATTCTGGTAACTGGCCATGTTCAGCGTGAGTAGCTGCCGGTCAGGGCACTCCCTGGCCAAGATCTCGATCATCGTGGATTTACCACATGCAGGCGGTCCGGCGAGTACGAGAATTTGCGGCGTCGGTCGGCGCGCAAATTGCCATGTACCCATTGCCAATTCTTCGCTCAGGATCGAACTGGCACATTCCTGCCCCAGCAAGTGGGTGGCGAGGCGGTCCTGCAAATTGGCATTGATAAATGCGCCCTCAACGATGACAGGTTCCTTGTTTCGCCATGCCTTGGCGATGAGGTGATCGATATCGACGCTCTTCGACAAGGCCTCAGTATGTTGGGAGTGGTACTCAGGAGCCTGTTTAGCCCATTCCGTCTTCGCCAGCACGTCCTTCATTTTCGCCAATGCGTCGGACAGGCGCAACTGTGGCTCGCTGCGATACTCCGCGGCAATCACGTCGCCGCCGGGCAATGATTCAATTCGCGCCAGTGCTACAGCGCGCACACCTGCCGCTTCCGCAAGGGCATCGAAAGGGCTTGGATTCAGAAATTGCAGCGCTATCTCGAAGCAATCAAGGTCGACATTGGCACGTTGTCCGCGCAGTGCCACTACTTTTGCGATGTGTAATGCAGCGGTCAGCCTATCCATTTACGCCTTCGTCCCATACATTTAATTCTTGAACTCTTACAGCCCCAAGATAGCGTTCCGAAAATTTGAGAACGGTCGGCATGTTTCCTCATTGTAACCATCGAGCATGTGTTATGTGTAACTTTCTTCGCTGGCAAAACCCTGGCTCGAGTGAGCTTTATGGCTTCCTCACAGTCGCGAGCGCCGTCGCTCCCCACTTATAAAATTGACGGCCTCGCTGACTAAGCTCGACCTTACGCGTCGACAGGCTTTACAGCGCGCCCATCAAAATAACGCGAGATGCCAGCAAGCCCTTGTTATTGCTGACATTCCCTAGTGCGGCATGCAACTTGCATGCGTCCGCCAACACGCCAACGCATCAACAGCGCGTCCCAAGAAATAAATAAATTGTAAGATTCATCCCGCACTCGCGAAACAATTGAAATTTGAAAAACGGAGCACCGCATTGACCAGCCTGTTCAAATACAAAGGCTTTCTCATCACCATTGAGACTCTCGAAGATCCACCCCACCTGGGAAAGCCGGCGTGGTCCGCCACCTACAAATTCAGCCGCGACGGACAGCTCGTGCAAGCGCCCGTCGCTGCGGCATCGCGCCAGAAATCGGAAGCGCATGCCGAGCAAAAGGCGCTGCGCTTTGCCGCGATCGCCATCGACACATTGTCCGAGTATCCAGACGCGAACACCGGGCGTCTCACTGCCCAGGTCCAACCAGGGCGCCCACACCAGACGATTGAAGGAAATGCTGGAAAATGATGAACAAATTGGACAGTGCCGAACGCCGCATCGCGCCGCGACGCATCAAGACGTCCCCGGCCCGCCTGATGCACAACGCCTTGGCAAATTTTCGTGTATTCGGTTTGCAAGCGGCAATGCGACTATTGCTGAAGGCCGGCTTTAGCGAGACCGCTGCGCGGGCAGTTCTGGCCGCCGGGCGCGAGCGCCGCCGCAGCAGCAGCCGTCAGTCCAACGACCAAACAGAATAAGAGCTGCTCGCTACCTCATCCGACCCGCACCATCGGAGAAAATCGGCAATATTGTCAGAATAAATTTTCACCCAAGCGCGAATTCAATTGCTTCGCCCCGTATTGCACCGCACAATGTAGCTACGCCCTGACCCCGCGCCTGAATTAGACGGCCCTGCCCCTGCCGCCGACCTTGATCGGCACCATGACCCATTCTCCCACCCGCATCCTGGTTGTCGACGACAACGAAGATGCAGCAACGATGACCTGTTACCTCCTGGACGTGCTCGGCTACTGCACGCGCGCTGCCTTCAGCGCCGCCGAGGCGCTCGATTGTGCGGACAGCTTCGCGCCCGACGTGGTCTTTCTCGACCTCTCGATGCCGGACATGTCGGGCCTCACCGCGGCTCCACTGCTGCGCGCCAGGTGCCCACAAGCCCTCCATATCGTGGCCCTCAGCGCGCTGGGCGACGCATCCATACGCGAACAGACAAAGCGCGCCGGATTCAATGGCCATCTGCTCAAACCGGCCAAACTGGAAGACCTGGTGACGGCCGTCGAACATCGTGACGCCAGCGCAGGCGCGAGCAAGTTATTGCGCGTGCTGTCAGGGCACGGGGCGTAACCGGCCTACCCTGGCGCATCTGCGCCACCCGCTCGCTTGTAGCAATGCCATTGCTGCAGTTCCCAGCGACTGAGGTCAAGTTGACACTTGCTACTAGCGTTCGGCATGATGAAATGCAACAATCAGTTGCTCCCAAGCCGAACACCTCCTGCGTGAACTCGCACTCGGGCGCTGGCCAATTTGGCGATGCATCGGTCAGCCGCACCCGCAGTACATATTCGACGCCCATTAGCATTTTCAGAAAGCACAACTATGAAACGTACGGTTATCAAGCTGGCTCTTGGGTTCGCATATTTCATCGGCGCGGGAACCATGGCGGCTGTCCCCCACGCCACCCTGCAGACCGGTATCGACCAGTTATTTTCGGCTTGGAATGCAAACACGCCAGGTTGCGTCGTTGGCGTAGCCCAGGCCGGACAGCAACCGCTCATCAGAGCCTACGGCATGGCCAATCTTGAGTTCGCCGTCCCTAATTCTGCCGACACGGTACTGGAGGCCGGTTCAGTGTCGAAGCAGTTTACCGCCGCAGCAATTGCCTTGCTCGCCCAAGACGGCAAGCTGTCACTGGACGACAATGTGCGCAAGTACCTTCCCGAACTGCCTGATTACGGCCGGCCTGTCACGCTTCGTCACATGCTCAATCACACCAGTGGCATGCGCGACTGGGGCGGGGTTGCAACGCTGAATGGCTGGGGACGCGGGTCGCGCATTTTCACCCAAGAACAGGTACTCGAGATTGCGGCGCGCCAGCGTCACCTTAACTTCGATCCTGGAACTGCAATTTCATATTCCAACACCGGGTACAACCTGGCGGCCATTGTCGTTGAGCGCGTGAGCGGCAAGTCGTTTCAAGCCTTCACGCAAGAGCGCTTGTTCGAGCCACTGGGCATGAGCAAGACACGCTGGCGCGACGATCATGGCGCAGTCGTGCGCAATCGCGCCACGGCCTACGCCAAGGCCGGCGACAGCTACCGCGCCCATATGCCGTTCGAGAATGCGGTCGGAGGTGGAGGGCTGCTGACAACGATTGCAGATTTGCTTACCTGGAATGCGCACTTGGATCGCCCTTCCCCAGCCTTTCAAAACATGGTCGCGGTGATCCAGCAACCTGGCCGATTCAATGACGGACGCGCGACGCGCTATGGCATGGGCCTGTTCAACCAGACCATTCAGGGCGTGCCCATGGTGTATCACAATGGCGTCACAGCAGGTTATCGCAGTGTCCTCAATCGCTATCCGACGCAGAAGTTATCCGTGGCTGTCCTGTGCAATGCGCCGGACGCCAATCCGGTGTCGCTGGGCGCGAAGATCGCTGACTTGCTAGTTCCAGCCGTCCCCCGTGCTGCCGGCGTTACTCTGGATCCGGCGGAGCTTGCGCGGCGCGTGGGGCAATACCGCAATGGGTCCGGACGCTTGCTGCGCGTGGAAAACAAGAACGGCGCCATGACCATGATGGGAACAAATTTTCAAGCAACCGGCGTATCGACTGCAGAAGATATGAGCGGACGTTCAGCCAGGTTCGATGCCGATGGGAGCGTCTTCATCACCGACGACATGGGAAATACCCAAGCGTACCGAAAACGCCTCGTCGCACCAGCTCAAGCAATTCCTGCAGACTTGGCGGGCACCTATGTCAGCGAGGAAGCCAATGCCGCCTGGACTATTCAAGTCAAGGCCGGCAAGGTATTCGTGAACGTGCGAAGCGACCTCGTGCTGCCACTGGAATGGGTCTATGAAGACGCCTGGGAAGCCAATGGGACCATACTTTTCCTTAAGCGCGATAAGGCCGGATCGATCACCGGCTTATCCGCTTCGTCCGCGCGCGTGTGGGACCTTGCATTCGTCAAGCGCTAATTCAATGGACGAACTAGCGGACACCTGATGCGGCGATTCAGTAGTACCTCCCGCATCAAATAATCATCCGTTTGCGCGTTTAAAGAACGCCGCATCCATCGGCTCAACTGCGTGATTGTTTTACTGCCCGATGATGTAAACACTAATCTTGGAATTATTATTGCCCTGCTCGTGGAGACTGAGCATCAGCCAAAAATAAACCAAGGATAAAAATGAAATCGAATGCGAGACAGGGGAACGCCAACCTCAACACCCGGCCCAAGTTGATCGTTCTTGGCGTGCTCTCCATGCTGGCTGCGTCGCAGGTGCGCGCACAAGCACAAGCGGAGCCTGCTGAGCCGAACGAAACTGTCGTTGTGGTCACGGGCTTTCGGGCATCGCTGACAAGCGCGCTCAATGTCAAAAAAAATGCCGATGGCATCGTCGACGTCATCAAGGCCGAGGATATCGCCAAATTCCCCGATGCCAACCTTGCTGAATCACTCCAGCGCGTACCTGGCGTATCGCTGGCGCGCGGTGATGGTGGCGAAGGCAAGCAAATCAGTGTGCGCGGCTTGAACGCAGGCTTCACCCGCGTGCGCATCAACGGCATTGAAGCCATCTCCGCTACCGGCGCTTCCGACATCAACGGCAGTACCAACCGCAGCCGCGCCTTCGACTTTTCAGTGTTCGCGTCCGAGCTGTTCAACAGCTTGGAGGTACGCAAGACATCCCAGGCCGATATCGAGGAAGGCTCGCTCGGCGCCACGGTCGACCTGCGCTCGGCGCGTCCCTTCGATTTCAAGGGCGAGACCATCACCCTGGGCGGACAGCAGACCTACAACACGCTCGCGCACCGGCCAGCGCCGCGCGTCACCGGCCTGTATTCGAACCGCTGGGACACCGCATTCGGCAAGGTAGGCTTTCTGATTTCCGGCGCTTTTTCCAAACGCGCCGCGATGGAAGAAGGCTACGAGGCTGTGGAACTGCTCACCGCAAATGCAGACGGCGGCTTCTGCTCGCCGCTCGGCTTTACCCCGCAAACCCCGGGCAATGACCCTGTGCGCGGTGGTAGCGCCACCAATTGCGGCGTCAATCTGCCACGCACTTCCGACCTGGCGGCATATCAAAGCGTGTTCAACCGCACCGACAACTTCGGCGGCACCGTGGCAACGCCTGCGCCCGGTTCGGGGGCTTTCCATCCACGCATTCCGCGCTACCGCCGTTCGGTCAACGAGTATGAGCGTACCGGCCTGACCAGCACCTTCCAGTGGCGCCCTGCCAAGGGAACCGAGCTCAACCTGGATCTGCTGGCCGGCAACTTCAAGAACAACCGCTACGACAACTACATCTCGGCCATTTCCTTCGGCCGCAGCCTGGCGGCGGCCAACGGCAAGCCCCAGACGTCGATCCTGGAGACCTCGTTCAATGGCAATGGCAGCTGGGAGTATGGCCGTTTCAACGGTGTCGACATCCGCTCCGAAGGCTTGCTCGACGTCAATAACACCAGGTTTCGCCAGCACGTGCTGTCGGGCACGCATCAGCTCACCGATACCATCAAACTTGACTTCATGCATGGCCTCTCACGCAGCATACTCGATTCGCCAATGCGCGCCACGGTGCAGTTCGACAGCCCTAACGCTGACAACTTTTCTTTCGACTTCCGCAATAATCGCAATGTGCCAGCGATCAATTTCGGTATCGACGTCGCCAACCCTGCCAATTTCAGCTGGGCGCCGGTGGCTGCAGATGGCACGGTGCGTGGCCAGTTCGTCGGCCGCAAACTCAATACTGGCAACAAGCTGCTCACTAATGCGGTCAACGCCAGCTGGGAGTTCAACGACAACCTGACCTTCCGCACGGGCTTCTCGGCGCGCGAAAACAACTGGAGCAACTTCGAGATCAGTTCGGGTGCGCCGAACGGCTTGCCCAATCCTCCAGGCTTTCAGATCGCCAGCGTCTCGCGCACCATCACCAACTTCGGCCGCGGGCTGGAAGGGACCGGTTTCCCTAGTTCGTGGACGGCGGTCGATCTCGACAAATTCCGCGCGGTATGGGATATCGAGTGCAATTGCGCTGCCGTGCCAGGCTCGCAGTATGTGGTCCTGAACCAGGCCAACCGGCGCGTGGACGAAAAGATCAACGCGCTGCATCTGTCGGCCGACTTTAACTACAACGTGGGCGTCGTCACGCTGCGCGGCAATGCCGGCGTGCGTGCGGCCGACACGAAAGCAAGCGCCACGGCGCTGGTGAATGTGGGTGGCACCCTGACACCGGTATCGTTCACGAAGAACTACCGCGACTACCTGCCTTCGCTTAACCTGACTGCCCAGTTGCCGAAAGATGTGTACCTGCGCTTCTCGGCTGGCAAAACCCTGTCCCGTCCGGAGTACGCTGACCTGGCGCCGTCGGCGGCGGTCAACACCAATGCCCAGACCGTTAATATTGGCAATGCCCAGCTCGATCCTGTGCGTGCCAAGACTTACGACATTCAGGCTGAATGGTACTACGACAAGAACGCGATGATCTCGGTTGGCGTATTCCGCAAGGATATCGACACCTATATCCAGCGCATCGGCGAGCGGGTTCCCTACAATACCCTGGGCTTGCCGGATGCGCTGCTGACGGGCGGGGGCTGCTCGATCACCGGCGGCACCCCGGCTTGCCCAACCTTGCCGGCCTCGATCGTCACGGTCAGCCGCGCAGTCAACACGCCGGGCGGTCCGCTCAATGGCTTCGAGTTTAACTTGCAGGCTCCTTTCAACTTCCTGCCGGCCGGGTGGAATAACTTTGGTCTGCTGGCCAACTACACGCAGGTCAAGTCGACCATCAACTACATTACGCGCACCGCGACGGCCACGCTGCCGCAGCTGTCGATGAACGCTAATCTGGTCGGTATGTCGCCCAAGGCGCATAACCTCACGCTATACTACGAGGACCCGCTGTTTAGCGCGCGTGTCTCGACGGCGCATCGTTCGAAGTATCTGTTCAATGTGCTGGGCGACGTCAACGGCCATGATTACACCTACGTGGATGGGTCGACGAATATCGATTTTTCGATGTCGTACAACGTGTCGCCGAAGCTGCGCGTGACCTTTGAAGGCGCCAATCTGACGGACGAGCCGCTGCGATACAGCCGCGACTCCCAGCGTGACGATACCCTGCTCTACGCGCATTCGGGCCGCACCTTCGCCCTGGGGATGAGTTACAAATTCTAAAGCGGACCTTGCCGCGTCCTTCGGGGCGCGGTTTTTTTTAGCCTGGTGAGATACAGTCTCATTCAAGATAACCCCGATCAGGCATCTCGCCATGTTCCGACTTCAATGCATCTTCGCGGCGCTCCTCGTGAGCATGAGCGCGTCCGCCGCCGACGTTTATCCTGCCGCTGACAAGGCCTATTCGCGCTCGCTCAATGGCAGCTGGTCATTCAAGTACTTGCCTACCCTATCGCCCGGCGCCGATGGCGGCTTCACGGCGCCCGGATTCGATGTGTCGGCCTGGGCGACCATTCCGGTGCCCGCCAACTGGGAGCTGCAGGGATTCGCCGAACCCGCGTACGGCGATGACTTGAAGGATGGGCTGGGACTGTATCGGCGCAGCTTTCGTGTGCCGCCCGGCTGGCAAGGCAGGCGAATTTTTTTGCGTTTTGAAGGCGTGGCGTTCGGCTACCAGGTCTATGTGAATGGCAAGCTGGCAGGCGAGTCCTCGGCCAGTGCTTTCAACCGCCATACATTCGACATCACCGATCAGCTGATCGATGCCGACAATGTGCTGGCCGTGCGCGTCACCACCAAGCCGCATGGCGTCGAGTTTGACCTCAACGACGACTGGTCCCTGTCCGGCATCTATCGCGATGTGTCCTTGTTCTCCGTGCCTGCCTTGCATCTGCAGGATGTCAGCACGCACACGCGCCTAGTCGACGGGGTGGCACAACTGTCCGTCGATGCGCTGCTCAGCCAGGCGCAAGGCGAGGTCCGCGCGCGGCTGGTGGGACCGGATGGCCGCACAGTTGCCGACCTTGCGCTGCCACGCAGCGGCCCCTTGCGCCGCGCCGCCGTGCTGCGCGTGCCTCGCCCAAGGCTGTGGAGCGCGGAGACGCCATCGCTCTACCGGCTGCGCTTGACCGTCAGCGAGAACGGCAGGCCGGTGCATACGCTGGAAGAGCGCATTGGTCTGCGTGAAGTCAGCATTCGCGGCGCCGTGCTGCAGTTGAATGGCCGCCCGATCAAGCTGCGCGGCGTGAACCATCATGATCTCGAGCCGCGCACTGGCCGTGCGGTCACTGAGGCGCAGATGCGCGCGGACCTGCAGCTGATGAAAAAGGCCAACGTGAATTTCGTGCGTACCGCGCACTATCCGCCCCACCCGCGCTTGCTAGCACTGTGTGACGAAATGGGTCTGTATGTGATGGATGAAGTCTCCATCGGCCATGGCGAAAAGCATCTGGACGATCCGGACTACCGCGCCAACATCCTCGCGCGCGTACAGCCCACCA
The DNA here is from genome assembly GCA_040385745.1 of Pseudomonadota bacterium. GTDB lineage: Bacteria > Pseudomonadota > Gammaproteobacteria > Burkholderiales > Burkholderiaceae_D > Telluria_A. The sequence goes on along the minus strand of JAZKGU010000085.1, from coordinate 39,819 downwards.
TCATGCGCGACAAGAACCGTCCGTCCGTGCTGATCTGGAGCATCGGCAACGAGAATCCGATCAACGACGCCGAGCTGGAAGCCGGGCGCCTGGCCAAACAACTCGATCCCACCAGGCCGATCACCTATCCGAAGATAGGCAGCTATTTCGCCAAAAATTTCGAACGCATACCGGCGTTCGTCGACATCTATGCGCCCCACTACCCAAGCAACGCCACTTTGAAAGGCTACACCGGCACGCTGGAACGCCCGACCATCCTGACTGAATACGCGCACGCACTGGGCCTGGCCACCGATCGGATCCAGGCGCAGTGGGACATGGTCCAGGCGAGTCCGAATTTCGCTGGTGGATCGATCTGGCATTTTCACGACCAGGGGATTCTGCGCGCCAGCGCCAGGCCCGTCGATGTGAGCCTGCCGAGCCAAGCCGCCTGGGTCGACGCGACGCACCACTACGACACCCATGGACTCGACGGAGCGGATGGACTGACCTACGCCGACCGCACGCCGCAGGTGGACTTCTGGCAGATGCGCAAGGTGTACGCACCCGTGCAGTTCGCGCTGCGCGAGGCGGGCGTCAAGCCGGGGGCGCACTCGCTCGAGCTGACGGTGGAAAACCGCCATGACTTCCGCTCGCTGTCCGGCATTAAGCTGCTGTGGACTCTGGAGCGCAATGGCGTGTCTGTGCAGCAGGGCCGCCTGGCACCGGAGGCACTTGCCCGCACAAGCCAGACCCTTCGCATTGCGCTCACCATCCCCGCCGATGCAGAGGGCGACGTGCTGGCGCTCAAGGTGCGCGCAGTTGACGAGCAAGGCATGCAGATCAATGAACGAACTATCCGGCTGACGCAGGAAAGTGGCGCGCGCGCCGCATGGCCCGCCCTGTTGAATACCCTCGACAGACCTATAGTGCGCGAGACGCAGAGCGATATCACCATCACAGCGGCGCAATGGGTGCTTAAGGTGCAGCGTGCGACGGGGGCGTTGACCATTCACGACAAGTCGGGCCGACAGCTGGTGGCGGGCATCTATCCGCATGCGGGACGCAAGGCGACAATGGCAGAGGCACTGCGCTCGACAACGTCCGCGCTTTGGCTGTCGTCCGTTCTGACGACGCTGGAGGAGCCGGTGGTCAGCGTGGTCCAGCGCGACGGCCTGGTTCGGGTCGCAGTGTCCGGCCGCTACCTTCTTCAGGATCAGGACGCTGCGCGTGCGGCGGGGCTGCAGATAGCCAGAATGGCAGCCGGGCAGGACGACTTGATCCCGGGCGCCGCCAACGCGGCCCTGCCAGGCAATGGCAAGGGTGGATTACAGGGCGGTTATGGGCTGGAGATCGGCGTGGGCGGGGCCATCTCCGTCAGCTACGATTTTGTGCCGGTCGACGCGGTCGGACGCATGTCCGAGGCTGGCCTGTCAGTGCTGGCGCCGCAGGGCATGGGTGAGTTCCGCTGGATCGGGCAAGGGCCGTATGCAGGTTATCCTGGCAAGGACAGGCTCAATGAATTTGGCCTCTTTCATCTGAATCGCGAAGATCTGCACTTCCAGGGAAACCGGCGTGAAACCGAGCTGGCAGTTCTTAGCACTGCAGAAGGCGCTGGATTTGCCTTTGCGACCGATCGCGCCGATGTCGCAGTAGAGCGCAGCGGCCTGCAAACTCTGTTAAGCCATAACGCCCTGATTGGCAGCCTGGGAAACAAGGGCACATCGCCAGAGGTGTCGATCGATCAGCCGCCGCGCATCGCTGGTGCTTTTACATTGGTGCCGGTGACGAACGCATGGCCGGCGCCGTTGCGGCGCTGGTTCGGCCCGCCAGGGCCAGCGAAGAAGGTCTTCCGACCCTTCCATCACAGTTACGACCAATAAGCTCTTGGGCTGCTAGAGAGACTTATCGGGCACGATGCGCCAGATATGGCCGTTGGCATCGTCGTCGACCAGCATCGAGCCGTCCCGGGCCACCAGCACCGATGAGGGGCGGCCCCACACCTCCTTGTGATTGATGACCATGCCGGTCACGAAATCCTGGAAGGCGCCGGTCGGCCTGCCGTTCCTCATCATTACCCGCACTACTTTGGAGCCGCTACGCGTGGCGCTGTTCCAGGAGCCATGCAGCGCGAGGAAAATATCGCCGTTGTACTCCTTGGGGAATATGTGACGTGCGCCCCGCGGAGCGATATACGGCGCCATGCCGAGCGGCGCCGAGTGCGCCGGTAGCAGCACGTCCGGAACGGTGACTTTATTCCTGAGGTCGGGGCGCTTACCCGGCAGGCGAGGATCTTCATTGGCGCCGATGTAATACCACGGCCACCCATAAAAACCGCCTCTGGTCACGCTTGTAAGGTAGTCGGGGGGCAGGCGGTCTCCTAGCGCATCGCGCTCGTTGACCGCACAAAACAGCGCGCCCGTGGGCGGGTACACACCCATGCCCACGCAGTTGCGCAAGCCAGTCGCGTAGGTATGGCGCTGCTGGCCTTCGGGGTCGAAACTGAGCACCACCGCACGGTCGAGTTCATCGCCCCATGCGGCGCCAAGGCCATACTTGCGTTCCCATTGCGCCAGCGGCACGGGCGGCGCCGGGTCCATGGTATCGGCGACATTGGTGGCAGAGCCGATCGAGACGAACATCTGGCGGTCGTCGGCGGAGAAGACCAGGGTTCGGCTGCTATGCGATCCCTTGGCCGCCGTCAGTGTCGGAACTACCACCTGCGGCGGCGCACCTGCTTTCAGCGCCCCGCGCTGGTAGGGGATGCGAATGACCTGGTTGACGGTCGCGACGTACAGATAGCGGGGATTGTCGCCACTGGGATAGAAGGCGATGCCGAACGGCCGGTCGAGGCCGATGATGAAGTCGCTTTCGATATCGGCGCGCTCGCCATCCGACGAGCGGAATACCTTGATCTTCCCCTTGTGAGCCACCGACATGAACACATCTCCGTTCGGCGCGCGGATCATCAGGCGCCCCTTGTCGGCATCGGTCGCGAAAAGATTGACCTTGAACCCAGCCGGCACACGTGGCAGTGCGCCCTCCGGTCGGGGCACCACCTTTGGCGCGTTGCCAGCGCTCGCTGTCGCAAAGGGCGCAACAAGCTCGCTGGGTTTGATGAGGTGCAGCGTGCCTGGCGCATCCTCAGTGAACGGGGTCGATGCCAAGGCGGCTCCTGCGGGCGCAGGCGCGGGTGCGCCAAGTGTCGCAAGATAGGCGATCACTGTGTCGCGATCGGCTTTGCGCGCTACATTCAAAGGCATGCTGGTGCCGGGGACGGCTGCACCCGGGTCGGCGAGGTACGCATCGAGCGTGCTGGCGTCCCATGTGCGACCGGCCGCGCCGGCGCGCGCCATCGCATCGGAGTAGCCATAGCCCGGCGCACTCCCCAGCGTACGACCGAAGGTACCGGCAAGGCCAGGACCGGCCCCGGCGGCGCTTGAAGTGCTATGGCACATCGCGCAGTTGCGCAGAAAGTAATGCTCGCCCGCGGAAGGCGCGGCGCGCGCGTCAAGGGCAAGCAGGAGAACGGGAAGGAGGAGAGTTTTCTGCATGGTGTCGTCGTCAGTGGATTCGCAGCGTCGGGCACCGCGATCGCATCACGCTGCGAAATCCCGCAGCAATATCCGTCCGATGTTATCCCAGCTCGCGCCGCAGCGTCCATTGGCCATGCGGTCGCAGCGGTGAATAGTCACCGAGTTGACTACACGGCATCGGTCACCTTCGCCTCGGCCTGCTCGATCAATGAGAGCGCAACCGCAGACAGCTTGGTGCGCCGGGATCGAGAAAGCTCCCTGAGCATCTCGAAAGCGCTGGCCTGATTCAATCCGAATCGCTCCATCAGGATGCCGATAGCAATGGCGCTTTGCCGACCGCTGCGCAGCGCACCGATCAATTTCATCTCCTGCTGGCGTAATGTCTTGAACTCCTCGGCGCGTGCCAGCGCGGCAACGACACCCGGAAGAATTTGCGACAGTTGCAGCGGCTTGACCAAAAATCCGACAGCCCCGCACTCGGCCGCGCGACGCGCCGTGTCGCTACCGTCATCTGCAGATAGAAACATGAATGGGACCGTCGACGTGGCCTTCAAGGCAGCGGCCAAGTCCAGGCCATTCATGCCGGGCATGATAATGTCGAGCAAAGCCAGATCGGGCATGCGCGTAGTCTCTTCCAGCATCGCCAGGGCCATCGCCGCACTGGTCGCCATTCTTGTCTCGTAGTGGTGCGCCTCCAAAAATTCATGCAGGAGGCCGAGAATTTCCAGATCGTCATCGACAAGCAAGATGAGTGGCTTCGTTTCGGTCATTGCGGGCGATGCCTTGTCCATGGTCGTTTGACGCCTTATCCTGATTTGACAGATCTGATCAAGGAATTATAGAGCCTGTGCCTGTCTTGACGGTGAATCCTGAAACAACACGCATACAAAAATGCGCTTGGCATTGCTGCTCCTGTTGGATTAGCATCGATCGGTTCCCAACAATATGGAGTGAGACATGAAGCGTAGCGTGTGCAGTAGCCTGATCGCCGGGCTGTTCGTAGTGGCGTCCCAAGCCGGCGCGTTTCAGGCCAGCGGCGCCGCAGCCCCCGCCCGCTCGTCCGGCATTGAAGTCACCGCGATGGATACGGGCGTGCGCGCACAGGACGACTTCTTCCGCTACACGCAAGGCAAGTGGCTCAAGGAGGTCGACATTCCTTCGGACCGTTCGAGCTGGGGTGGCTTTAATATCGCCCAGGACCGCGTCGAGCAGCAGATACGCACCATTGTCGAACAGGCCGCCGCGCAGAAGAACGCCGCAGCCGGATCGGACGCGCAGAAAATGGGCGACTTTTACACCAGCTACCTGGACGAGGCTCACCGCAACGCACTGGGCCTGGCGCCACTGAAGGGAGAACTGGCGCGCATCCACGCGCTGAACGACAAACGTGCACTGGCCTCGCTGATGGCGCGCTTTGCGCGCATTGGCGCTGACGCGCCACTCGACATGGGCGTGGGTCAGGACAACCGGGATTCGACCCGCTACATTGTCGGCATCACGCAATCGGAACTCGGCATGCCGGACCGCGACTATTATCTGTCGCAGGACGACGCCCGCCTGAAGGATATCCGCGTCAAGTACCAGGCTCATATCGCGAAGATGCTGACACTCGCCGGCCACGGTGATGCAGCGGCAAAGGCGGCCACCATCGTGGCGCTGGAAACCGAGATTGCCCGCATCCAGTGGACGCGCGTGGAGAACCGCGATCCGGTCAAGCGCTACAACAAGAAGACCCTGGCCGAGCTGCAGGCGCTGATGCCGGGCTTCGACTTCAAAACCTACTTGCAGGGCACCGGCGCAGGCCAGCCCGCGTCCGTAATCGTCAGCCAGCCTTCCTACCTCGCCGCGCTGGACAAGCTGGTCGCCGCCACCCCGCTCGAGGTCTGGAAGCCGTATTTCGAGTTTCGCCTGCTCAGTGCCTACGCACCCTATCTGTCGCAAGCGTTCGTGGACGAGAGCTTCGCCTTTCGCGGCACCGTGCTGTCCGGCGCCAAGGAGAATCGCGCGCTGGACAAGCGTGCCGTCGCCGAGATCAACCGCAATCTGAGCGAAGTGCTTGGCAAGGCCTACGTGGCCCAGCATTTCCCGGCCGAGCGCAAGCAGCAGGTGCAGGACATGGCGAAGAACTTCATCACCGCTTTCGGCGAGGGTATCGAGACGCTGGACTGGATGTCGCCAGAGACCAAGAAGCAGGCCCAGATCAAGCTCTCCAAGATCAATGTCAAGATTGGCTATCCCGACAAATGGCGCGACTATTCGAAGCTGAAGATCGTGCGCGGCGACCTGGTGGGCAACGTGATGCGCTCACGCGAATTCGCCCACGAGTACAACGTCGGCCGCCTCGGCAAGCCGGTTGACCGCAGCGTCTGGAGCATGTCGCCGCAAACCGTCAACGCCTACTACAGCCCGACCCTGAACGAAGTGGTGTTCCCGGCGGCCCGCCTGCAATCCCCGCTGTACGACGCCGATGCCGAACCTGCCGTGAACTACGGCTCGGTGGGCATCTCGATCGGCCACGAGATCAGCCACGCGTTTGACGACAAAGGTTCGCAATTCGACGGCGATGGCAACCTGCGCAACTGGTGGACTGAGGAAGATACCAAGCAGTTCGCGGCGCGCGGCAAGGTATTGGTAGCGCAGTACGCCGGCTACAGCCCGCTGCCTGGCTATAACGTCAACGGCGAACTGACCCTGGGCGAGAACATCGCCGACAACGCAGGCGCCATCATGGCCAGCCGCGCCTACAAGCTATACCTGAAGGGCAAGCCGGGGCCGGTGATTGACGGCTTTACCGCCGAACAGCGCCTGTTCATGGGCCTGTCGCAGGCACGCAAGGGCAAAGCGCGCGATGCGGCGCTGATCTCCCAGGTAAAATCCGATCCGCACTCGCCGTCCGAATTCCGCGTCAACGGAAGCCTGCGCAATCACCCGGGCTTTTACGAAGCCTTCGACGTCAAGCCGGGCGACAAGATGTACCTGGAGCCGAAGGACCGTGTCATTTTCTGGTAAGCATAGAGGATCGTGCCATGACAAAGTTTCTGATCTCCTTCCCTGCAAGTGCGATGAACGTTCCTGCAGACGAGATGGCTGCTGTGAGTGAGGCGTCTCGTACGGTTATCCGCGACGCGAAGGCTGCCGGCATCTATGTGTTTGGCGGCGGAATCAACGCTGGGCTTGCCTCAGTCATGGTTGCGCCAGACGGGAGCTTAACAGCCGAGACCTACCGCCAGACCAAAGAGCTCGATGGCGGTTTTTGTGTGCTCGAGCTCCCGTCCAGGGAAGATGCCACTGCATGGGCGGCAAGGCTGGCGACGGCCTGCCGCTGTGCGCAAGAGCTTCGGGAGTTCTACTACGACCCCGAAAGCTGACTGACAGCCGTCGCGGCTTTATTCATAAAGTTCCACCGCTCACCGGCACTGCCCGGTGCAGCTGCAATTACAAATTTTGTACATTTTTTGTACAGAAAAATTTGTAGCAACGAGGTACCTTGCGTGTCCGTATTGACATATAGAAATATGAATCAATGCGCAATGTCGCGGCGCTAGCCGCTTAAATACCTCGTATTACTTTGCAATGGAACTCTCTATGTTCAACACTCTAAGAAGAATCACGGGCACGATTTTGTGCGGCGTACTTTTCGTGCTGCCGGCCGTGTCCGGCGCTGCGCCCTCGGGCAAATGGGTCACTGGTTACTACGGATCTTATTTCTGGGACGTGCCGGATTACCAGCGCCCCGAAGCCGTCGACATGACGGCCATGACGCATTTCGTGTTTGCCCGGATCGGCCCGGGCGGTGGGCAGTCCGGCGGCAATCCGGGCCAGATCATGCTGGGCGGCGGCACCGCACAATCGAATCCTCAGGTGGGCCCGGGCGCGCCGACCAAGACGGTTGAGGACTATATGGTTGCGCGTGCCCATGCTGCCGGCATCAAAGCGCTCATCATGCTGGGCGGCGCCGGCGATGCGTATGGCTTCCGCGTATCCACCACGCCGGCAGTACGGCCAGTCTTTGTGAAGAACCTGGTCGATTACATCGTCGCGCATGACTACGACGGCATCGATGTCGACTGGGAAGGCCATTTCGATAGTTCCGATCAGCTTGCGCTCGAAGCGCTGATCAAGGAACTGCGGGCTGCCGCCAACGCGCGCCCGCGCTACAAGGACAGGCCGGTCATCATTACCTTCCCGGCCGGTATGCTCAACATGAACATCGACACCGTGTCGCCGCACCTGGTGCGCGTTGCCGGCCTCGTCGATCAATTTAACATCATGAGTTATGCGACTGCCTGGTTTGGCTCCGGCTGGCAAAGTTCGGTATTCGCGGGAATCACTGGCAATACGCCTTCGCGTCCGATGGATATCGCGAGCACGATCCAGGCCTACGTCAACGCAGGCATTCCGCGTTCGAAGATCGGCATGGGTCTCGGCTTTTACGGCATGAACTACAAGCCGCCATTCACCCATCCTGGCCAGGTCACTGATGGCTACGATTCGAGCTACTGGGATAGCAACGACGTCACCTGGAACTACGCGCAGCTGCACAAGCACGGCTACCTCAATAACGGCACCTATGTGTGGGATGCCGCGACCCAAACCAGCTATCGCACCTACCCGGGCGGCTACAGCGTGTCCGGCCGCCCCGCTGCTGGCTACATCAGCTACGAAGACCCGGCCAGTATTGCGGCTAAAGGCGCCTGGACGCTCAGCACCAATCCGGGCGAAGGCGCCGGCGGCACCATTATCTGGCTGGTCAATTACGGCACCACCAACGGCGTGAATAATCCACTGCTGGCGGCTGTGAAAAAGGCCTTCCTCGATCCGAACGCGCCCGAGCCGGGCCCTGATCCGGAACCGCCACCTCCTCCACCGCCAGCCGATATCAGCACCACAATCGTGCCGGGCAACGATTGGGGATCGGGCTACTGCGCCACGCTGCGCGTTACCAATAACAGCGCCACGCCGGGGGAATGGAACGTGAGCGTGCCGTTTGCCGACACCATCACCTCGCTTTGGAACGGGGACTATCAAATCGGCGCCGGCAAGCTCACCGTGCATGGACTGGCATGGAACCGGGTGGTATATCAGGGACAGCCGCGTGATGTAGGTTTCTGCGCAAGCCGTCCACCAGCGCCCGCTCCGACGCCGACTCCGACACCGGCGCCAACGCCTGCGGCGCTGACGGCCGCGGTGATCATCAAAGACGACTGGACGACGGGTTACTGCGCAACGGTCACCGTCACCAACAGCTCGACGACGGCCGCCAGCAAGTGGTCGGTGAATCTTCCCTTACAAGGACAAGTCACGTCGCTGTGGAATGGCCAATACAAGCCGGGCGTTGAATCCATCGTATTGAGCGGTCCATCCTGGAACCCGGATCTGGCTGCCGGAGCAAAGGTCAGCGATATCGGATTCTGCGCTACGCGCTGAGTCTGCATAAATACACGGTGTTGCGCCGAGCGGGGCAAGCACAATCCCGGGTTGACCTGCGCGTCAGCCCGGAGCATTATGCCCGTTGCAAAGATTTATAAAGGTGGCCAAAAGCCGCCTTTTTGCATCCCGACCGCCTGCAATCCAGCCATCAAAGGACCTACCGTGAAACGATATATGCTCAGTACCCTGTCCCTAAGCCTCCTGGCGGCCTTCGCCATGACCGCTCCAGCCGCATACGGCGCGCCGACTTCAGGCATAGAAACCCGGTATATCGACCCCTCGGTTCGGGTACAGGACGATTTCTTCGCCCACGTGAATGGCAAGTGGCTCAAAGAAAATGAGATCCCGGCCGACAAGTCCCGTTACGGCACTTTCGATAAACTGTCCGACGATACCCGCCCGCAAGTTCGTGCCATCATCGAAGCTGCTCAGAAAGACAAGAAAGCCAGCCCGGAAGCGCGCAAGATCGGCGACCATTACACCGCTTACATGGATGAAGCCCGCCGCGATCAGCTGGGCTACAAGCCGCTCAACAGCGAACTGCAAAAAATCCGCTCGCTCAAAGACAAGAAGGCAGTACCGGATTTGATCGCCCACCTGGCGAAAATCGGCGTTGCCAGCCCGTACGGCATGCGTGTGGGTCCCGACGCACGCGAGTCCACCCGCTACGCTGCCTACATCGGCCAAAGCGGCCTGGGCCTGCCTGACCGCGACTATTACCTCAAGGACGAGCCGCGCATGGTGGAGATCCGTGCCAAGTACCTCAAGCACGTCGAGAACATGCTGTCGATGATCGGTCGCAAGGACGCGGCCGAAGCGGCCAAGAACATCCTCGCGTTTGAAACCGAACTGGCCAAGGTGCAATGGACCCGCGTTGAAAACCGCGATCCAGTCAAGCGCTACAACAAGCTGACCATGGCAAAACTTGGCGAATTGACGCCAGGCTATGACTGGAATGCAGCGAGCAAGGCAGCCGGCATCGGCGCCAAGGTCGACTATGTCATCGTAGCCCAGCCGAGTTATCTGACCGGCATGAACAATGTGCTGGCCGCCACCGAACTGGCCACGCTGAAGTCGTATTTTGAATGGCAACTGGTGCGCGCTTATTCCGAGTACCTGTCCAAGCCTTTCGTCGATGCGAACTTTGGTTTCTACTCGGCCACGCTCAACGGCGTAGCGCAAGACCGTCCATTGTGGCGTCGCGCCATTGGCAGCGTTGAAGGCGCGATGGGCGAAGCGGTTGGTCGCCAATATGTAGCGCAGCATTTCCCGGCCGAGCGCAAGGCGCGCATGGATACCTTGGTCAAGAACGTGGTCGAGGCCTATCGCCAGAGCATCGACACGCTCGAGTGGATGGGTCCGGAAACCAAGAAGGAAGCCCAGGCCAAGCTGGCCAAGTTCACACCAAAAATCGGCTACCCGAGCAAGTGGCGCGACTATTCGGCACTGACCATCAAACCGAACGATTTGGTGGGCAACGTCATGCGCGCCAGCACCTTCGACTACAACCGCAATGTCGCCAAGCTGGGCAAGCCGATCGACCGCGAAGAGTGGGGCATGACGCCGCAAACGGTGAACGCTTACTACAACTCGACGATGAACGAAATCGTGTTCCCGGCTTCGATTTTGCAGCCACCGTTCTTCGACATGCAAGCTGACGATGCAGTGAACTATGGTGGCATTGGCGCAGTCATCGGTCACGAAATTGGCCACGGCTTCGACGACGCTGGCAGCCAGTCCGATGGCGACGGCAACTTGCGCGACTGGTGGACGGCAGACGATCGCGCCAAGTTCAAGGCGCGCACCCAGATGCTGGTCAACCAGTTCAACGCCTATTCGCCGCAGTCAGGCCTGAACGTCAACGGCCAATTGGCGCTCGGCGAGAACATCGGCGACAACTCCGGTCTCGCGATCGCCTACAAGGCATACAAGATTTCCCTGGGCGGCAAACCGGCGCCGGTGATCGATGGCTTGACCGGCGACCAGCGCTTCTTCATGGGCTGGGCGCAGGTATGGCGCAGCAAGTACCGTGACGAAGCCATGGTCAACCAGATCAAGGTGGGCCCGCACGCGCCTGGCATGTATCGCGCCAACGGTGCCGTCATTAATCATCCTGCCTTCCATGAAGCATTTGGAATCAAGGAAGGCGACAAGATGTACCTGCCGCCAAAAGACCGCGTGTCAATCTGGTAATTAAAGGCGAAGCTTAGTCGCCTGGCAGGTCAGGGCTGAATCCCATCAACGGGATTCAGCCCTTTTTGCTTTTTGCACCGAACATGCCGTGTGCCCGAAAATAGACATTTCCGTGTTGACACGTTCTGCCAGCGCGGCGCATGATGTTTGCTACAACGATATTTTCCTGGGCGGTCACAAGCCGCCTTTTTTTATCCCTTCCGCCTGCCATCCAGCCCATTAAGGACCGAACGTGAAACGAACCATGCTCAGCACCATGACCCTCAGCCTGATGGCCGCCTTTGCCAACGCGGCTCCGGCAGCGCCCGCCGCGCCGACTTCGGGCATTCAAACCCAGCACATCGATACCACCGTGCGGGTCCAGGATGACTTTTACGGCTACGTGAACGGCAAGTGGCTCAAGAACACGGAGATCCCGGCTGACAAGGCCAGCTACGGCACCGGCGCCATGCTGCGCGATGAAATTCAGCCGCAGGTGCGCGCTATTATCGAAGCGGCCGGCGCGGATAAAAAAGCGGGTCCGGACGCACGCAAGATCGGCGCCCTGTACGCCAGCTACATGGATGAAGCCAAACGCGAACAGCTGGGCTACAAGCCGCTGGCGGGCGAACTGGCGACCATCCGCAATCTGAAAGACAAGAACGCAGTACCTGCTCTGATGGCCCGCCTGTCCAGGGTCGGCGTGGCCACGCCGTACGGGGTGTACATCGATCAGGATGCGCGCGACGCCACCCGCTATGCCCCCCTGCTCTGGCAGAGCGGTCTGGGCCTGCCGGACCGCGACTATTATCTGAAAGACGAGGCGCGCATGGTCGACATCCGCGCCAAGTACCTCAAGCACGTCGAAACGATGCTCGGCATGGTTGGACGCAGCGACGCGGCCAAGGCCGCGAGCGACATCGTGGCTTTCGAAACCGAGCTGGCCAAGTCGCACTGGACCCTGGTTGAAAACCGCGATCCGGTCAAGACCTACAACAAGATGACGCTTGCCAAGCTCGGCGAAATTGCCCCCGGCTTCGACTGGAAGAGCGCCACCCAGGCCGCGGGCTTGAGCAAGGCTGACTATGTCATCGTCGGCCAGCCGAGCTACCTGACCGGCATGAGCAAAGTGATCGAGAAAACCGATCTCGCCACGCTCAAGTCCTATCTCGAATGGCAGCTGGTGCGCGCCGCGTCACCTTATTTGTCCAAGTCCTTCGTGAATGAGCGATTCGCGTTCTATTCGACTACGCTGAACGGCGTGACGCAGAACATCCCACTCTGGAAACAGGCCGTCGCTGGGGTTGAAGGCACGCTAGGCGAGGCAGTGGGCAAACAATACGTGGCCCGGCATTTCCCCGCCGAGCGCAAGGCCCGCATGGACACGCTGGTCAAGAACCTGGTGGAAGCCTATCGCCAGAGTATCGAGACGCTTGAGTGGATGGGCCCGGAGACCAAGCGCGAAGCGCTGGCCAAGCTGGCCAAGTTCACGCCGAAGATTGGCTATCCAAATAGATGGCGCGATTATTCTTCGCTGACCATCAAGCCGGACGACCTGGTCGGCAACATGATGCGTGCTACCGCCTTTGAGAATCAGCGCGGCCTGGTTAAGCTGGGCAAGCCGATCGACCGCGAAGAGTGGGGCATGACGCCGCAGACTGTCAACGCTTACTACAACCCGTCGATGAATGAAATTGTGTTCCCGGCCGCGATCCTGCAGCCGCCCTATTTCGACATGCGTGCTGACGACGCGGTCAACTATGGTGGCATCGGCGCGGTGATCGGGCACGAAATTGGCCACGGTTTCGACGACCAGGGCAGCCAGTCCGATGGCAACGGCAATCTGCGCGACTGGTGGACCGCAGAAGACCGGGCGCGCTTCAATGAGCGCACGCAGATGCTGGTCAAGCAGTACAGCGCGTACTCGCCACTGCCGGGTTACAACGTCAATGGTCAGCTGGGACTGGGTGAAAACATCGGCGACAACTCTGGCATCTTCATCGCCTACAAGGCCTACAAGATTTCGCTGGGCGGCAAACCAGCGCCGGTAATCGACGGCCTGACCGGCGACCAGCGCTTCTTCATGGGCTGGGCGCAAGTGTGGCGCATCAAAATGCGCGATCAAGCGATGATCAACCAGATCAAGGTAGGTCCGCACTCGCCGGGCATGTACCGCGGCAGTGGCGCTGTGATCAACCACCCGGCTTTCCACGAGGCGTTCGGGATCAAGGAAGGCGACAAGATGTATGTGCCGCCGAAGGAGCGCGTGTCGATCTGGTAAGTTGAGGTGAAGGGCTGGTTCCGCTGCGCGGAAACCAGCCTTTTTTCATTCCTCCACGACGAATTTTCGAGGACACTCATTTGGCTTCAAAGCAAACAACCGTAGACTTCATCCTCGATCAGATCGCTGGCGCCGGTGCCGTTAGCGCGAAGAAGATGTTCGGCGAGTACGGCATTTATTGCGACGGGAAAATTGTCGCGCTGGTGTGCGATGACCAGCTCTTCGTCAAAAAAACGGCTGCCGCCAAAGAACTGCTCGGCACGCCGAGTGAAGGGATCCCTTTCCCTGAAGCGAAGCCGTGGTTCTTGATACCGGGCGACCAATGGGACGATCACGCCTTGCTCAGCGAGTTGATCAAGCGCTCGGCCGCCGAGTTGCCTGTCCCTAAAAAGAAGCCTATGAAAGCCGCGAAACAAACCAATCCTGCCGGCGATTAGGTTATAGCGTCCCAGCGGCCTCAGCATGGCTTAGGCTGGGTTTGCATGTTTGACTTGTTCAACAGTGACAAGACTTGAGACTTCCATTGAGCTTCTACACCGACCCCGGCCGCTTTCAAGAACGTGCACACTGCCCAAGTTGTGCCGAGCATATGCAGACCATCGCTGTCGACAGCAGGTCGGGCGTGCCGATCGACATCGACGTGTGTGTAGCATGCTCGGTCATCTGGTTCGATAATGCCGAGAGCGCACAGCTGGCGCCGAGCGCGGTCGTCGAGCTGTTCAAGATCGTCAACAGCACCTCGGACAAGCCGCGCCTGCCGCTGGCTGGCAGCTTGCCTTGCCCGCGCTGCAGAACCAAGCTGAATCTTACCCATGACATCTGCAAAGCTGGGCGCATCTCCTACTACCGTTGCCCGACTCATGGTCGCCTGACACCGTTCTACCAATTCTTGAAGGAGAAGCAGTTCATCCGCCTGCTGACGCCAAGGGAACTTGGCCGACTGCGCGTGGAGGTGAAGCAAATCAAGTGTTCCGGCTGCGGTGGCGCGATCAATCTGGAGAGGGACACGGCGTGCACCTACTGCGGCGCGGCCATTGCCGTGCTGGATGCCGATGCGGTGAGCAATGCGATGGAAATCTGGGCCGCAGCGGCAGAGCGCCGCCACAACAGCAGCCCCGCGGAAATCTCAGAGGCCACGCTCAGGCTGGCGGAGGCCCGTTTGAAATTGGCGGAGAACCGAAGCCGGTCTTTGCCCGATGCCCTGTTCGGTGATGTAGCCAATGCAGACCTGGTAAAAACCTGCATCGCGACGCTGGGCGGACTATTTCGATTGTTCGATCGTTGAACTAGTCCGTCCAGCTACTCGCAACGCGGACAGGCTTTATCCGAAGAAGCCGCCACCGGCGTACTTGATCGAGCAGCCATACGGCTTGGTGTTGGCCTTGGCAATCGGCTTGCCAGCGCTCATCGCGGTCAGCGCGGCAGTCACATAGTTTTCGGCTTTGGGCAAATCATCCTTGTCCGAGGACGGGATGCTGTCGATGCCGCCTTTGTACACCAGCTGGCCGGCCGGATCGACGATGAACATGTGCGGAGTTGTCTGCGCGCCGTACATCTTGCCGATCTTGCCGTCCGGATCAAGCACGGTGGCGGCAGGCATGGCTTTGCGGCTTGCATTGAGCTTTTGCGCGGTGGCGCCATCGACATGACCCTGCTTGCCTGGAGCCGAGGACACTACCTGCAGCCACACGACGCCCTTGCCGGCAGCATCCTTCTGCAGGTTGGGAATGTTGCCGCTCTCGTAGTGTTTCTTGACGAACGGGCATTCGTGATTGGTCCACTCCAGCACCACCGTCTTGCCCTTGTAGGCGTCGAGCTTGAGCGGCTTGCCGTCGGCGCCAACTGCGGCGAATGCCGGCGCCGGTTTGTTCAGTTCCGGATTTGCCATCGCGGCCGAAGCGGCGGCCAGAAAACCAACAGCGCATGCTGCCTTGACCAGGTGTTTTAATGTTGCCGACATACCGTTCTCCTTGATGTTTCAGTTGAAGTAAAAATGGCCCGGAGCTATTTTTTGGAACCCAACGCCGAGCTGACTATGTCATGCGTCAGGATCTGAGGCAGTACCACCGCCTGTGTTCCTGCGCCTGAGGGGTAAAACAGATAAAGCGGCACGCCACTGCGGCCGTATTGCTTGAGCAAAGCGCTGATCTGGGCATCTTGATTGGTCCAGTCGCCTTTCATGTAGGTGATGCCCTCCTTCTTCAGCAAGTCCTTGAAGGCGGGCTGGCTCAGCGCTACTTTCTCGTTGACCAGGCAGGTGATGCACCAGGCCGCTGTCAGATTGATGAAGACGGGCTTGCCCTGCTCACGCAGCGCGGCCAGCCGCGGCGGTGAATACGCTTCCCAGTCCTGCCCTGCGCCGCTTTGCGCCAGCTGAGACGGCGTTGCGGCGAGCACGCTCACAGCCTGGAAGCTGAGGCCGACGGTAGCCAGGGTTGCCGCCAGCAACGCTGCATTGGCCACCACGCGCGCGCCGCCACTGGTGTTGCGGGTACTGTCGAAAATCCATGCTATCAGCGCTAGCATGATCATGCCGCCGAGCGCAAGCGGTACCGAGTTCACACCCGCCTGTTGCGCCAGCACCCACACCAGCCACACGGCCGCGCCGTACATCGGAAAGGCCAGCGCCTGTTTGAGCCGCTCCATCCACAGTCCCGGCTTGGGCAGCATACGGTGCAAAGCAGGCCACGCACTGATCAGCATGTAGGGCAACGCAAGGCCGAGGCCAAGCGCCATGAACACCAGCCACAACACGAGCGACGGCTGGGTCAACGCAAAGCCGAGCGCAGCGCCCATGAATGGCGCGGTGCATGGCGTGGCGACAATCGTAGCCAATACGCCGGTAAAGAAACTGCCACTGTAGCCGCTGCGACTGGCCAGGCTGGACCCCAGGTCGGCCGGACCGCCCAGCGCGAACACGCCGGACAGGCTGAGGCCGACTACAAATATAAGATAGGCGACGCCGAGCACAAAATAAGGCGATTGAAACTGGAAGCCCCAGCCAACCTGGGCGCCCAGGTTCTTGATGACGATGAGCGCCAGCGCCAGCAAGGTGAAGCTGGCCAGCACGCCAACCGTGTACGCCACGCCCTGGGCGCGTTTCTGCGCGCTGCTCAGGTCGGAATGCTTGAGCAGGCCGAGGGCCTTGATCGACAGCACGGGAAAAACACAGGGCATCAGATTGAGCACAATGCCGCCGATGAAAGCCAACAGCAAGGCGCGCCATAGTGTGATGTTGTCTTCGCTGGACACCGGCGTCTGCGCGGCGGCTTGAGGCGTAGGCGGTGCGACTGTCCCGGCGCCCAACTCGACCGCGTGAACAATGGCAGCGTGGCCGCCCGCCGCAGTCCTTTCTTCCGCCACCAGGACCCCGCGCACAGGACTGCCGCTTGCAGGTGGCGTCTCGCCGGCGGAAAGTTCGATTGTGAGCTGCTGCCCGTCAAGCTTGAACGCCTGGCTGGCATTATGAGCAACCGTGCCCCATTCGGCGGGATAAAAGCGCAACACGTGCTGCTCGACAAAGTCCGCCGCCTTCTTGCCGCCAACTTCGGCCGGCAGTGTTAGTCGAGCCTGCAGTTTGCCGTCCTGACGATCGTAGCTCGCCTGCCAGCTCACTTCAGTGGGGATTTTTTTCAGCGCCGCATCGACAATTGGTTTTTGCTCGCTGTTGACTGAGGACGTTGCGGCGACCGCCAGCGTGATCTTCAGCGTGGCGTCCTGGGGGATGCAGCTTTCTTCGCAAACAAGCCAGCTGGCTTTTGCTTCGACCGGGATTTGACTGCCGATTGGCTGTGACGCGGGCACGGTCAGTTGGGACAGCAAGACCACGTGGTCGGAGTAGCCGTAATTGGTGACAGGACCGATGTCGAAGCGGCTAGGCGCGGGCCAAAGGAATTGGCTTGCCGTGACGCCTGCTGGAAGCTTCCACGACATGCTGGTGCTGGTGCCGGAGTCGCCAGGATTTTTCCAGTAGGTATGCCAGTGCGGAATAATTTTTTGTTCGAGACCCACATACACGGTCTGACCCGGCGTCACGCTCGCGTAGTCGCTGATCAGCCTGACTTCGACCTGCTCGGTGCGAGCGCGGTCGGGGGACTGCGCGGCAGCAGCGTAGTGCGCAGCCATGAGTGCCGCAGCGGTAAGCCAGCGAGCGATACCAAGCAACATGAAGAAAACTCCGGATGATCGTAAAGACGTGAGCAGCACCTGCTGAAAATTTGTGCTACCTATACTAATTAAAGATTCTGTCGGACGCAACGAATGCGAATGAAAAGCGCGTGTTTTCCGCGTTTATACATATAAGATTCTGCGCATCGTAATTACACCGAAGCCCTCCAAACGAGATTACTGTTGCGCTCTGGCGGTCATTGGGGCGTGCTCGGCCATTAGTTCGATAATCCAATCGATGAAGACACGCAGCTTTTTGCTGATATGACGATTGGGCGGATAGGCAATGTAAAGCGGCATCGGATCTATTTGCCATTCGGGAAAGAGTCGCACGAGTTCGCCCCGGGCCGCCGGCGCCTTGGCCATATAGTCGGGCATCCACAATACCCCGAGGCCCGCGAGGCCTGCGCTCAGGTAGGCATTGCCGTCGTCAATTGCCAGCAAGTGGCGCCCATGCAGGTTGACGCTCTCACCGTTCCTGCGCATGGAATAGGGAAAGCCAGTGTCGGAGCGCGACCATCGATACCGGACAATGCGGTGATGAGAATCTTCGAGCTCATTGGGATGAATTGGCGTACCGGCGCGCGCCAGATAGGAAGGCGCTGCATACACGCCCAGTTGCAATTCGCCGACCCTGCGCGCGATCAGTGACTGATCCATGATCTCGCCACCCCGCACGACGCAGTCAACATTCTCGCCAATCAAATCCACTTTGCGATCGCTGGCGCCCATGTCGAACTGAATATCTGGGTATTTTGCGTGGAACTGCGGCAAGGCCGGTACCAGGATCAGGGTCGCGAGCGGGCTCGGCACGTCCACGCGCAATTGTCCCCGGGGTGAGGTGGCGGCGCCGGGCAGACTGGTTTCGACGTCCTCCAATGCATTGAGTATGCCGACAATACGCTCGTAATAAACGGCGCCGTCTTCTGTCACATTAACTTGCCGGGTGGTGCGATTCAACAGCTTGACACCCAGGCGCAGTTCAAGCTGTTGCATTAACAGAGTCATGCTGGCCCTGTCGATACCAAGCGTGTGCGCGGCTTTGGTAAAGCTGCCGGCTTCGACTATCCGGACAAACGCCCGCATGGCGTCAAATCTATCCATGGAATTCTCCGCATTCGATTGTTTGGATTATACAAACAGTCTAGAGCTGTATTGTCCATTTATCCAGGACCCCTGCCCCGTTACAGTAGCTGTCTATTACAGTGATGGATATCTTAAGGAGATGGATGATGACAGTGCGTGACGTAGTTTTCCCAAGCGGGCGCCAGGCCTTGTACGAGAAGAACCGCTATTCGCCGGCGATTCGGGCCGATGGTTTTCTTTTCGTTTCGGGACAAGTGGGTAGTCGCGAAGACGGTTCGCCCGAACCGGATCTGGACGCCCAAGTGCGGCGTGCATTCGATAACCTCAATGCCATTTTGAGCGCCGCAGAATGCAGCTTTGACGATGTGGTGGACGTGACGGTGTTCATCGTCGACCCTGAATCCAAATTCGAAAAAATCTGGGCGGTGGTACAGGATTATTGGGGCAATGCGCCTCATCCTACCGTCACCGCAGTTGGCGTTACGTGGCTATATGGCTTTCAGTTTGAAATCAAGGTTATCGCCAAATTGCCGAAGTAATGCATGCGTAAAAAAGCCGCCGTCCCGAGGGTACGACGGCTGTTTCATGTCCGCCTTTATGGCGGTGCAGCTGCTACTTACTGTGCCTCTTTCAACTGCTCCAGGATCGCAGGATTCTCAAGCGTCGAAATATCCTGGGTAATGATTTCACCCTTGGCCAGCACCCTCAGCAAACGGCGCATGATTTTGCCGGAACGGGTTTTTGGAAGATTGTCGCCAAAACGAATTTCCTTGGGCTTGGCAATCGGTCCGATTTCCTTCGCCACCCAATTGCGCAATTCGGTGGCGAGCTTCTTGGCTTCCTCGCCGGTGGGGCGCGCCTGCTTGAGTACAACGAAGGCGCAGATCGATTCACCCGTCGTGTCATCCGGCTTGCCCACCACCGCCGCCTCGGCAACGATAGGATTAGCGACCAGTGCCGATTCAATTTCCATGGTGCCCATGCGGTGCCCGGATACGTTGAGCACGTCATCGATACGACCGGTAATGGTGAAGTAACCAGTGTCCTTGTTGCGAATCGCACCGTCGCCAGCCAGGTACATCTTGCCGCCCAGTTCGTCTGGGAAGTAGCTGGTCTTGAAACGCTCCGGATTGTTCCAAATGGTGCGGATCATCGATGGCCACGGCCGCTTGACGACCAGAATGCCGCCCTGCCCGTTCGGCACGTCGGCGCCCGCCTCGTCCACAATCGCCGTCATGATGCCTGGCAGCGGCAAAGTGCAGGAACCCGGCACCATGGGGGTGGCGCCCGGCAGCGGCGTGATCATGTGGCCACCGGTTTCGGTTTGCCAGAAGGTATCGACGATCGGACATTTTTCGCGGCCGACATTTTTGTAGTACCACATCCACGCTTCCGGATTGATTGGCTCGCCCACCGAGCCGAGCAGGCGCAAGCTCGCCAGCGAGTATTTGTTCGGATGAACTTCCGGATTCACGTCAGCCGCCTTGATCAGCGAACGAATTGCCGTTGGCGCTGTGTAGAAAATCGTGACCTTGTGCTTGTCGATGGTTTCCCAAAAGCGACCGGCGTTTGGATACGTGGGAATGCCCTCGAACACCATTTCGGTGGCGCCCACCGACAGCGGGCCGTAGGCAATATACGTGTGGCCGGTGACCCAGCCGATGTCAGCCGTGCACCAGAAGACATCGGACGGTTTGATGTCGAAGGTCCACTTCATGGTGAGCGCCGCCCACAGCAAGAAGCCGCCGGTGGAGTGCTGCACACCTTTCGGCGTCCCGGTCGAGCCGGAGGTGTAGAGAATGAACAACGGGTGCTCGGCGTTGACCCACTCAGGCTCGCACTCGGCCGGCTGATGGTCGACCAGCTCGTGCAGCCAGCTGTCGCGCCCTTCCGTGAACGGAATGTTGCCGCCAGTACGTTTGTAGACGATGACGTCCTTGAGCGTCACGCAGCCGCCCAGTCCGATAGCTTCGTCGACAATGGTTTTGAGCGGCAGGTGTTTGCCACCGCGCAGTTGCTCGTCGGCGGTGATGACAGCCACCGCCCCCGCGTCGATAATGCGCTCCTGCAGCGACTTGGCGGAGAAGCCGCCAAACACCACCGAGTGGGTGGCGCCGATACGTGCGCAGGCCTGCATGGCGGCTACGCCTTCGACCGACATCGACATGTAAATGATGACGCGGTCGCCCTTTTTGATGCCGCGCGACTTGAGCCCGTTAGCAAACTTGCAGGTGCGCTCGTACAGTTCCTGGTAGCTCACGCGCGTCACGGCGCCGTCGTCAGCCTCGAAAATAATGGCGGTCTTGTCGGCATTGCCGTTTTTTAGGTTGCGGTCCAGGCAGTTATAGGACGCATTGAGTTCGCCGTCGCCGAACCATTTGTAGAAAGGTGCGTTCGATTCATCCAGGGTCTGGGTAAAGGGCTTGTGCCATTCCAACGTCTCGCGCGCCAGGCGCGACCAGAAGCCTTCGTAGTCGTTTGCCGCTTCCGCACACAGCTTGTTGTACGCGTCCATGCCGGAAATGGCGGCGTTTGCCACGAATTCTGGCGGTGGCGCGAAGACGCGGCTTTCCTGCAAGCCGTGATTTTCCTGGGTCGATTCGGTGTTGGCCATGCTTGTCTCCGTAAGTGTAATAATTTTGCTAACAAGATAGCTGGTGTCGCTTACTGCGCCCTTACAGCTTTTTGTGCCCTCTCCGGTATCAAATAGTACAGCATTGCCAAGGCTAGAATAATTAGACAATCTTGCCAAGATTATCAACCGCGCCCCTCGCGGTGTGGCTTGCGCCAAATCAAACCGTCACCCCGTCGAAGGGCTCGGCCATGGGAAAGTAAAGCTCAGGTAAAATGACCGCATCGAAATTTTTGCCTCACTTTTTGGAGCTATTTACTTATGCAAGACCCATTGATGCCAAAGGCACATCCGAAGCTGACTCCGCTGAACAACCTCATCTTCATGAGCCGCTGGCTGCAGCTGCCCCTATATCTCGGTTTGATACTCGCCCAGTGCGTATATGTATTTCATTTCTGGGTCGAACTAAAGGATCTGATTGGCGCTGTCCTGGGGAACGCGGCCTCGCTTCAGCACATTCTTGATGCAGTCACGGTATCGGGTGCCAACGAAGGCCTCCCTCGTCCCACGAAGTTGACCGAAGCGACCATCATGCTGGTTGTCCTCGGCCTGATCGATGTGGTCATGATCTCGAACCTGTTGATTATGGTTATCGTTGGCGGCTACGAAACTTTTGTGTCGCGCATGCACCTGGAAGGGCACCCTGACCAGCCAGAGTGGCTTTCACACGTGAACGCGTCAGTACTCAAGACCAAACTGGCGATGGCGATCATCGGCATTTCTTCGATTCATCTGCTGAAGACCTTTATCAACATCAAGGCTTACGATCAAGACGAGTGGATGGCGCAAACCCTGATCCACGTGGTATTCCTGCTCTCCGCCCTGGCCATTGCCTACACCGACCGCATCATGATCGGCACCCAGAATCAAGCCAAGAACCATCACTAATTCCGAGCCCATCATGACCGTTATTAAGCAAGCAGACCTGATTGAATCTGTCGCCGCGGCGCTCCAGTACATCAGCTATTACCATCCCGCCGATTACATCGAGCACCTGGCGCGCGCCTACGAGGCCGAGCAAAGCCCGGCCGCCAAGGACGCCATTGCCCAAATTCTGACCAATTCGCGCATGTGCGCCGAAGGCAAGCGGCCGATCTGTCAGGACACCGGCATCGTCAATGTATTCCTCAAAATCGGCATGGGCGTGCGCTTCGAAGGCTTCAGCGGCACCGTGACCGATGCGGTCAACGAGGGTGTGCGCCGGGCGTACAACTTTGACGACAACAAGCTGCGCGCTTCCATCGTGGCCGATCCGCAATTCGAGCGGAAAAACACCAAGGACAATACACCGGCCGTGGTGCACATGGAACTGGTCGAAGGCAACACCGTCGACGTCAAGGTCGCTGCCAAAGGTGGCGGCTCGGAAAACAAGACCAAGTTCGTGATGCTCAATCCATCCGACTCGCTGATCGACTGGGTCATGAAGACCGTGCCGCTGATGGGCGCCGGCTGGTGTCCGCCGGGCATGCTCGGTATCGGCATCGGCGGCACGGCCGAAAAAGCCATGTTAATGGCCAAGGAAGTGTTGATGGACGACATCGACATGTACGAACTCAAACAGCGCGGCCCGCAAAACAAGACCGAAGAACTACGCATTGAACTGTGCGACCGCATCAATGCGCTGGGTATCGGTGCGCAGGGTCTGGGCGGCCTGACCACAGTGCTGGACGTCAAGATCATGATGCACCCAACCCATGCGGCGTCCAAGCCGGTGGCAATGATTCCAAACTGCGCGGCAACGCGCCACGGCCACTTTGTTCTGGATGGTTCCGGCCCTGCCTACATGGAGCCGCCCGCCCTGTCGACCTGGCCCGATGTGCACTGGACGCCGGACACGGAAAAATCGCGCCGGGTGGACCTCAACACCTTGACGAAGGAGGAAGTCGCGTCCTGGAAGCCGGGCCAGACCCTGCTCCTGAACGGCAAGATGCTGACGGGTCGCGATGCTGCGCACAAACGCATCCAGGACATGCTGGCCAAGGGCGAGCAACTGCCCGTCGACTTTACCAATCGCGTGATTTACTACGTCGGCCCAGTCGATCCTGTGCGCGACGAGGCCGTGGGCCCGGCCGGTCCGACGACCGCCACGCGCATGGACAAGTTCACCGACATGATGCTGGAGAAAACCGGCCTTATCGCGATGATCGGCAAGGCCGAGCGCGGCCCTGCAGCCATTGAATCGATCCAGAAGCACAAGTCGGCCTACCTGATGGCCGTTGGCGGTGCGGCCTACCTTGTGTCCAAGGCCATCAAGAGCGCCAAGGTGCTCGGCTTTCACGACATGGGGATGGAAGCCATCTACGAGTTCGACGTGACCGACATGCCGGTCACCGTGGCGGTGGACGCCAACGGCACCTCGGTCCACAACACCGGGCCGAAGGAATGGGCTGCCAAAATTGAAGCGCTGAACGTGCCGATTGTGAGCGTTTGAGCGTGAATCTGCCTGCCGTAGCGCCCTCCGAGGCCCCGATCGGCGTCTTCGATTCCGGCGTCGGCGGGCTGTCGGTGCTGCGCCATATCCGTGCGCAGTTGCCGCACGAGCACCTTTTGTACTTTGCCGATTCCGGCTTTGCGCCCTATGGGGACAAGCCGGAACAGGTGGTGGTGGAACGCTCGCTGGCGGTCGCCGAATTTTTGGTCGCGCGTGGTGCCAAGGCGATTGTGGTGGCGTGCAATACCGCCACCGTAGCGGCCATCAAAGTGCTGCGCGCACATTATCCGGACATGCCCATCGTGGGCGTGGAGCCTGGGCTCAAGCCGGCTGCCGCAGCCAGCCGCAACGGCAAGGTAGGCGTGATGGCCACGGCGGGCACACTGGCGGGCGAGAAATTTTTGTCTCTGCGCGAACAGATCAGCGAGACTAGCAAAGCGCAGTTCCTGCTGCAGCCTTGCGTGGGCCTGGTGGAACAGATTGAACTGGCCGAACTGGGTTCCGATGAAACCCGCGCGATGTTGACGCGTTTTATCGCCCCGCTGCTCGACGCCGGCGCGGACACCCTGGTCCTGGGATGCACGCACTACCCTTTCGTTCAGGGCGTGATCGAATCGATCATCGCTGACATCAACGAGCGCGAAGTGGTGCTGGTCGATACCGGCGACGCTGTGGCGCGCCAGCTTGGGCGCTTGCTTGGCGCCGCTCAACTGGATCGAAAGTCCGGCGATGCGGCAAGCTTGGAAGGATTCACCAGCGCCAGCGCGACCGCTCTGACTGCGGCCTTTTCCACCCTGCTGGGGTTGGCTCCACCGGTACAGGAAGCGCAAATCCCCGGGAAAACGGCAATTTACACGCTCCGCTAGCATTTTGATTTGCCAGTTAGGGCAGAAGTTTGTATAATCGCTAGCTGTCTCGGAAAGCTCGGGACAGATCTGCAAAACAATGGTGGCTGTAGCTCAGTTGGTAGAGTCCAGGATTGTGATTCCTGTTGTCGTGGGTTCGAGCCCCATCAGCCACCCCAAGAATTCGCTGTAAAACCAAACGGTTACACGCTTCGGCCTGTAGCCGTTTTGTTTTTTCCGAGCTAGAAACGCACATTTTCGGACAATTCTTGAAAAATCAGGCCGATTCTATGTTCGGCACCCGGCATACATGATGCTCACAGGCATGGATACTGAATTCGTCCTTCGTTGGCCGAATCTCGCGTGACCGCTTGTCCGGCTTAATGTGCAGACCTTTCAGCCAGGAGCGAACATGGAACAAGCATTTGAATTGCCCGGTGCGGCTGCACCTGACGGTGGCTGCCCGCGCCATCCGCGCAGCAGATCGTGCGCAATCGGCACTGGCGCACAAGCGCCAACAGGCGCCGGACCTGGAGCGATCTGGGTGCCGTGCGCTGACAGTGAGTGCCGGACGGACGGGGCCTTCTCCGGCACAGCTGCGTCCGATAAAGTGTCGTCCGACGTACTGCCATTCGTAAATCTCTAGTCGCACTCGTGCTACCCGCGTCGAATCGAGCCTCTCGCGGAGTGCCTTCGCCTTGTTCGCAGTTTTCTGCTTCATAAATTGTCGTGGATGAGCGGCGATCGACAGGCTAGAATCCGGTACGCGCACTGGGCGCGCTACCTCCAGAGGCCACTATGCGATTTCTCGCAGCAATCCTGTTAGTTCTACTTGCCCCCCTTGCCCACGCCGGCGAACCTTCGGCCGCCGACCGCGCCGCTCTCCAGCAGCTGAAAGAAGTGGACTGGCCGAAGGCTTACTTTACGCAAGATACCAAATTGCTCGACCGAATTCTGGGTGAGGACTTCCAGTCTATCGATGCCAATGGGGAATGGAGCACCAAGCCAAAGGAACTGGAATACATTCGCCAGAACAAGCCTTGGTACGATAGCCTGGTCTACAAGATCAAGCGCATCGAGGTGCTCGAGAACGGCACCGCCATTGTCTCCGGCGAAGGCACCATCCTGGGCAAGGGCAAGGATGGCCCGGCCACGATCAAATACCAGTCGTCCAATGTGCTGGTCAAGCGCAAGGGCAGCTGGAAGGCTGTGGCATCGCACGTGTCCGGCATCGTCAAATCGTGAGCGGGTCGAGCGCATGAGCTACGACCTGATGGTCTTCGCGCCGGACCAGGCCCCGGCCAAAAAGCGCGGCCCCTTTTTGGACTGGTACGACCAGCAAACCGAATGGGACGAAGCGCACGACTACGATAACCCGGCCCTGTGCGGCCCGGCCTTACGCGCCTTCTACGAGGAACTGGCGCGCGATTTTCCGCCGATCGAAGCCGAGGATGGCGCGGGTACCGATTACACAATCGGCGCCGCATTGATCTACATGAGTTTCGAATGGGACAAAGTGGACGAAGCCTACGCTGCTGTATTCAGGCTGGCCGGCAAGCATGGCATTGGTTTTTTCGATGTAAGTTCCGACCTCGCCGAAGCCTGGCTGCCCGACGGTAAAGGCGGCCTGTATATCGCGCACTCGGATTAAACAGCGTCACTTTTTCGTCGAGGAAATCTTCCCTCGATATCTGCTCAGCACGGTACGCCAGGTAACAGCACGCAGTTGGATGACGTGCTATAACTGGAACCAAGCAACGAGGAGATCATTATGGACGATACCGAACGCCGACATCAGGAGCGCCGCCAGGACGACGATACGGCAGCGCAGATTACAGAAGCTGCAGCATTGAACCGCGCCTTTGGCAGCGATGCTGCGCAGCGATTTTTAAAGTTGCGCGGGATCGGCGACCAAATCGCGCAAGACCTGCTCATGGAAAATTACGACCGCCGTCAGATCGTGCGGCGTACCGATCCCACCAAGGCGCACTGACTGTTCAGGTCAGCTTGATCAGATAGACGCAGCGCCGGGCGCCGGACAGCAAATGTTCGGTGCGCTCGACAGTGCAATCAGCGCCCATCACGCGCTGAAAAATCTCGAGCTCGGATCGGCAGAAATTTTGACACGCGCTGGCGGCCGCGCACACTGGGCAGTGGTTCTCGATGAGCAGCACGCTGCCGTCCTGCTGCACTTGCGCTTCTGCCATATAGCCTTCGTGATCGCGCACGTGAGCCAGGGCTCTGGCACGCGCGGCGATACCGGGCTGGTCAGCCAAGGCCAGCATGTAATTGGCTTCGATGGCTTTGTCGCGCGCGTCGATCAGACGTTCCAGCCCCGATTCGCCAAATACTGCGCGCGCCTGGCCAATGAGTTGCACGGTCAGGTCCGCATGCCGATCGGGAAATCGCGCATGGCCAGTGTGACTCAGGCGCCACTGCCGCGTGGGCCGTCCGATTTTGCTGGCCACATCTTCCGTTTCAACCAGACCCTTCTCTTGCGCCGCTTCAAGCTGGCGGCGCGCGCCCATTGAGGTAATGCCCAGCCGCTCGGCAAGTTGCTGGGCGCTTTGCGGCCCGTGGGTTTTCAGCAAGAATAAGATCTGATCCGCGGACTTCATTTCGCATTCCCGGAGACGGTATAAGGCGCGGCCATGCGCACCTGCCATGCGAGCAAGCGCCAGCCGGCCCATGCAGCCAGAAAGGCGCCCAGCAGCAAGATCAGGCGGGTGTCGAACAGGGTCAGGACAGAGCCGGCGGCTGCCATCAGGATATTGGCCAGGCAAAAGGTGGTCGACAGCAGGCCCATCACGGCACCGTTGCCGTGGGCGCCAAAGCGGTCGGCGCACCAGGCCGGCACGACCGCGTTGTAAAAGGCGTTGGGAATGCCGAACAGGACGATGGCGGCCAGACCGGTCCACACATTGCCCAGCGCGACCAGCGCCACCGCGCCCGCAACGGCGAATGCGTTCCACGAGGCGCGCCGCAGGGGCGCCAAATTGCTCGGCCGACCCGCAAAGATCGACGTGACCGTCATAACACCGCACAGCAGCGCAGTCAGCCCGGCGATGCCCTGGGCGCCGTAGCCGCCAAATTCGACCAGCCACAGCGGGTAGTACTCGTAGAACGCCGTCACGCCACAGGTGTAGGCAAGTTGAACGATGAACAGCATGCGCAGTTCCGTGTGGCGCAGCAAGTTAAACGCATGCTGATCGCGCGCTACCTGCCACCAAGAACTGATTTCGCTCGAAGGCGTCTCGCGTGGCAGCGCCACCGCCACCAGGATCGCCGTGGCCACCAGGGCACTGGCAGCAATCCAGAATGGCACGGTGATGCCGAACACCAGCGTGGCGCCGGCCAGCAGTGGACCCGCCAGCCAGCCCATGTAGAAAGCACCATTCAGCCACGACATAGCGCGCAGGCGCAGGTCACCCTCGAGCCGATCGGCCAGCATGGCGCGGGCTACGGCGCCGTTGCCTTCGAGCAGGCCGGTACCGAAACGCGCCAGCATGAACAAAGGATAGGATTCGAAAATGAGCGCGAGGGCCGTAATACCATGACCGACGGCTGCCCCAAGCGCGGTGATCAACAGCACCGGGCGACGCCCATAGCGGTCTGATAAGGGCCCCAGCAGCGCGTTGCCGATCAGTAGCCCCAGCGGATTGATCATCAGCGCTAGACCGAACAGCAGCTTGGCTGGCAGGTCCATGAAGGTATTGAGACCGTTAGCAACACCGGAAGCAAACAGCGGCGGCAGGATGGGATACGGGAGCGAGGCCCCGATGGTGGAAAACAAGCCCAGCAGGCAGGCAGCGGTGATCAGCAGTTTAGTGTGCATTGCGCAACTATACGCTAAGCCGGCAATAAGTAAACAGTTTAGTTTATTAATATACAAAAAATAATATCTTAGGCCACCCGCCCCACCGCTTCGGGCCCCACCATATCCTGAAATCTAGTCCAGCTTCCAGGCGTAATCAACCTTGGTCCAGGTTTGGGCGGGAGCGCCGTCTTTGGTGCCCGGCTTGAATTTGCAGGCAGCGATCGATTTCAGGGCGGCTTTATCCAGGTTCTTGTAGCCGCTGGTCTTTTCAAGCTTGGAATCGGCCACGGTGCCATCGGCATTGACCAGAAAGGACATCGAGACGGTGCCCTGCTCTTCATTCATCAGGGACGCTTTCGGGTACTCCGCCTTGCACTTGACGGGGTCGAAGGTGGCCGCGACTTCAGCGGCTGTGGCGCTACCTGCCGCCAACATCAGGCCGAGGACTACACAGGAAATTCGCGTCATTTTGCACATTATCATTTTCCTTCTCAACATCACCTAGCCACGACTTGCTCAGAACTCTTCCCACTCATCATTCACCGCAGTGGATGCAATCTTTCTAGGCTTTGCCAGCGGCGCGGCCACGCTGCGCTTGACGGCCGGCTTGGCCTTGCGCAGTGAAAGGCGCTGCATGGGCGCCGGCGACGGCGAGGTTTCCATGGCCGACGGTTGCGATACGTGCGGCATTTCGCCTTCCACCAGCTTGAATACGCTCACCACATGGGCCAGCTCATTGGCCTGATCCTGCAAGCTCTGGGCCGCTGCTGCAGCTTCCTCGACCAGCGCGGCATTTTGCTGGGTCATGCTGTCCATCTCGATGATCGACATATTGACCTGCGCGATGCCGGCGCTCTGCTCCTGGCTGGCGCTGGAAATCTCGCTCATGATGTCCGTCACCCGCTTGACGCTGGCGACCACCTCGTCCATCGTCACGCCGGCCTGGCCCACCAGCTTGCTTCCGCGCTCGACCTTTTCCACCGAGTCACCGATGAGGGTTTTAATTTCCTTTGCGGCTGCCGCGCTGCGCTGGGCCAGGCTGCGCACCTCGGCGGCGACGACGGCAAAACCACGGCCCTGCTCGCCTGCCCTTGCAGCTTCGACCGCCGCATTGAGTGCAAGGATATTGGTCTGAAATGCGATGCCATCGATCACGCCGATGATGTCGACAATCTTGTTGGCCGAGGTGTTGATCGAACCCATGGTGTCGACCACCTGGGCTACCACTTCCCCGCCCTTGCGCGCTACGTCCGACGCGGTGGCCGCGAGCAGGTTGGCTTCGCGCGCATTGTCGGCGTTCTGCTTGACGGTCGAGGTAAGCTGTTCCATTGCCGAGGCAGTTTTTTCCAGCGAACTGGCCTGCATTTCAGTGCGCGAGGACAGGTCGATATTGCCTGCGGCGATCTCGCGCGAGGCAGTGCCGATGGTCTCCGTGCCGTGCCGCACTTGGCCCACGATATCCTTGAGGCTGTTGCGCATTTCGCGCACTTCCATCAACAGGCTGCCGGCTGTGGCATTGGTGGTGTCGATGGAAATCGACAGGTCGCCGTGCGCAATGCTGCTGGCGATATGGGCGGTATAGACCGGCTCGCCGCCGAGCTGCCTGATCAGACTGCGGGTAATGGTAATGGCCGCCAGCACACCGAGGAAAATGGCCACGCCGCCCAGGATCAGCATGGTGGTGCGGGCGATGCTGTATGCGGCGGCAGCTTCGTTTGCCGCCAGTTCATTCTTAGTCTCTTCCATGACGGCGAGCTTTTCCAGGGCCGCCATCCATTTGTTCTGGTTAGGACGAATTTCGCGGATCAGGACCTTGGTGGCGTCTTCGGCTTTGCCGCCCATCCATAATTCCGAGGCCCGGGCGATGGCTGGCATGGTCACCGCCTCATGTTCCTTGATCTGCGCCAGCAGGTTTTTTTCCTCCACGGTGATGGTGGAGGCGCTGGAGAATTTGTCCGACAGTTTCTGCTGGGCCTGGGCGTACTTGAGGGCGAGCTCGTTGACGCGCTTCATTTCCGGCTCCATATCGTCCGGCTCGGAGAGCAGGGTCAGAATCCGGAGCGAGATGATGCGGTCGGCGACATTGTTGCGCATCTGGATGACATTTTTCTCAACCACGTTATTGACGCTGACCACATTCTCCAGGCGTTCCTGGATCTGGTGCATGTTGTAAATCCCGATAATGGTTACCGCCACCAGGAAAAACAGGACCAGGCAAAACCCGAGAACTAGCCGGGTTCCGACCTTCATGTGGGATAGTTTCATTTCGTGTCTTTTCACAAAAACAATTAATCGAGGCGAAAGGGAATGCCGTCAGGGATCTCCGCGGGCGTGAGAATCCGCGTATTTCACTGAGGATAGATCAAAACCGACGGCCGTTGCAAAATTAATGGTTCTGGTAGGAACTGTTTCACGAGAACAACACAAACTACGCAAAAATAATGACTGGCGCTAATTCCGTTGAAGGAATTATAGGCACCGATTTTGCCGCAGGGCAACGATTATTCTGTCGGGAGGTGGGCACGCATGCGCGCAGCTGCTTCGAGCAACAGGCGGGGATCGCCACTGGCCAGTTTTTTGGCGTCGGACAGGGTTTGGCGGAAGGCGCGCGCGCCCGGCAGGCCAGCCATCAGCCCGAGCATGTGGCGGGTAATACTGTTGAGCTTGAGCCCGCGCGCCGCGTACTGCTCCAGCTGGGACTGGATGTAGGGAATCATGAGAGCGAGTACTTCCTCACGCGACTTGGCGGGGCTGTCGTCGCCATAGAAACGGCTGTCGTAGTTGGCCATGGCATAGGGATTGTGATAAGCCTCACGCCCCAGCATCACGCCGTCGACGTGGAGCAAGTGCTGCGCAATTTCCTCATCGGTCTTGATGCCGCCGTTGATGATGATTTCCAACTCGGGAAATTCGCGCTTGAGCTGGTAGGCGACCTCGTACTTGAGTGGAGGAATTTCGCGGTTTTCCTTGGGCGACAGACCCTTGAGGATTGCATTCCTTGCATGGACGATAAAGGTTTTGCAGCCGGCGTCGGCAATGGTGCCGACAAAGTCGCGCACAAAGCCATAGTCCTCGTTGCGGTCGATGCCGATGCGGTGCTTGACGGTGACGTCGATCGTCACCGCGTCGCGCATGGCCTTGACGCAATCGGCCACCAGCTGCGGTTCGGCCATCAGGCAGGCGCCAAAAGCGCCCTTTTGCACGCGTTCCGACGGGCAGCCGCAATTGAGGTTAATTTCGTCGTAGCCCCACTGTTCGCCCAGCTTCGCGCTCTTGGCCAGGTCGGCCGGATCGCTCCCGCCCAGTTGCAGGGCCACAGGATGCTCTTCATCGGCAAAGCGCAGATGGCGCTCGACGTCGCCATACACCAGCGCGCCCGTGGTCACCATCTCGGTATAGAGCCAGGTGTGGCGCGTGATCTGGCGATGGAACACGCGGCAGTGGCGATCAGTCCAATCCATCATCGGGGCCACGGACAGGGTCCGGGGTCCGAGCTTGCGTGCCGGTGCTGCTGCGCTGATTTCAGATTCCATGTTCAGTTCACGTTTCCACATCGTTCTTAGAAAGCAAAACGCCTTCGACCGGGGCCAAAGGCGTTCAGTACTACACCGATCTACGGCGAATTACGCCTCGCGGTTGGCCTTCTTGCGCTCGTGCTCTTTCAGGAAGCGCTTGCGCAGACGAATCGACTTTGGCGTGATCTCGACCAGCTCGTCGTCGGCGATGAATTCGACCGCGTACTCGAGCGACATCTGGATAGGCGGCACCAGGCGAACGGCTTCGTCGGTACCCGACGAACGCACGTTGGTCAGCTGCTTGCCCTTGATCGGATTGACGACCAAGTCGTTGTCACGCGAGTGAATGCCGATGATCATGCCTTCATAGACTGGATCGTTGTGGACCACGAACATGCGGCCGCGATCCTGCAGTTTCCAGATAGCGTAGGCAACGGCGGCGCCGTCGTCCTGCGAGATCAGCACGCCGTTGCGGCGGCCAGCCATTTCGCCTTTGGTGTTGTCTACCGGTGCGTACTCGTCGAACACGTGGCTCATCAAGCCGGTGCCGCGGGTCAGGGTCATGAATTCGCCCTGGAAGCCGATCAGGCCACGCGCAGGAATCTTGTACTCGAGGCGAACACGGCCCTTGCCATCCGATTCCATGTTCTGCAGGTCGCCGCGGCGACGGCCCAGTTCTTCCATCACGCCGCCCTGGTTGGCTTCTTCGACGTCCACCGACAGTTGCTCGAACGGCTCGTGGCGCACGCCATCGACCATCTTGAACACCACGCGCGGACGCGATACGGCCAGCTCGAAGCCTTCGCGGCGCATGTTTTCGATCAGAATCGTCAGGTGCAGTTCGCCGCGGCCCGAGACTTCGAAAATCGTGTCGTCGTCGGTTGGGGCAACGCGCAGTGCCACGTTGGCTTTCAGTTCGCGGTCCAGACGGTCGCGCAGCTGACGGCTGGTGACGAACTTGCCTTCACGGCCAGCCAGTGGCGAGTTGTTGACCATGAAGTTCATGGTCAGGGTCGGCTCGTCGACGGTCAGCATCGGCAGCGCATCAGGCGTGTCCGGCTGGCAGATGGTCGAACCGATACCGATTTCGTCGATACCGTTGATCAGGACGATGTCGCCGGCGACAGCTTCGTCAACCAGCACGCGCTCCAGGCCCTTGAAGTTCAGCACCTGGTTGATGCGGCCCTTGATCGGGCTCGAATCCGGACCGTTCAGGACGATGACGTCCTGGCCGGTCTTGACGCGGCCGCGGTTGATGCGGCCAATGCCGATCTTGCCGACGTAGGACGAATAGTCGAGCGAGGTCACTTGCATCTGCAGCGGGCCGTCCGGATTGTCGTCACGCACAGGAACGTGCTTGAGGATGGCTTCGAATAGCGGGGTCATGTCGCCTTCGCGGGCTTCCGCGTCCAGGCTGGCGTAACCGTTCAGGGCCGATGCGTACACGACCGGGAAGTCCAGCTGCTCGTCGGTGGCGCCGAGCTTGTCGAACAGTTCGAAGGTCTGGTTGATCGCCCACTCGGCGCGCGCGCCCGGACGGTCGATCTTGTTGACGACGACGATAGGCTTCAGGCCCAGCGCCAGCGCTTTGCGCGTGACGAAGCGGGTCTGTGGCATCGGGCCTTCCTGGGCATCGACCAGCAGCAGCACCGAGTCGACCATCGACAGCACGCGCTCGACTTCGCCGCCGAAGTCGGCGTGGCCTGGGGTGTCGACGATGTTGATGTGGGTGCCTTCGTATTCGACCGCGCAGTTCTTCGACAGAATCGTAATGCCGCGCTCTTTTTCAAGATCGTTCGAATCCATCACGCGGGTCTCGACCTGCTGGTTTTCACGGAAAGTACCGGACTGGCGCAGCAGCTTGTCCACGAGCGTGGTTTTGCCGTGGTCAACGTGGGCGATGATAGCGATGTTACGAATTGCGCGTTTAGAATTTGACATGATCGAAAGGTACGGAAACGGTCGTGTGTACGAAGGTGTACGGGTGTTGCTTGAATCAGGAACCGGCTAGTATAGCATGTTTATGCGCGCTATTGCAGATTAGCAGGCGACAAAAGCCGTGGAAATTCAACAGCTTGCTTATTTTTCGGCCATGGTGCAGCTCCTGCGGCCACGGCATGATGAACGGACCGGCCCAGGCAGGTGCAGGTGCGCCAATGGCGCGAGCTCAGGCGGCGCTTGGCGCGGATTACGTGGTTCCTTCAATAAGATTGGAACAGGACTAGCCTGGCAGCGCGTGCCAGAGCGAGCGCAGGCCCTGGATGTGGATCAGTCCGAAGGCCAGGCAGATCGCCGAACTCCACCACCAGAATGGCGTCGCAAGAGGGCGGGCGAAAATCAGTATGGGGATCAGCACCAGGCCACGCAGCACATAGACGCTTGCAATCACCGTCAGGCCGGTTCGCAACAAGGGCATTGGGCCGACCAAGCCGGCGCCCGACAAGGCATACCAAGCCCACACCGACAACAGGATCACGATGCCCGAGGTGATCAGGGCTGCTCTCGGGTTGCCTGCCTGCGCCATGCGCGCCATCTTTTCGCCCGCGCCAAAAAAGCGATACCACCGTGCGCCAAACACAATGCAGCCTACATGCAGCAACGCGGCGCAAGCGCTCAAGAGCGCACCCAACATAAGCCATACCTGACCGTGCTGTTCCATGACGTGCCTTTGGCGTGCCATCCGCAAACCCGATGCCGGCAGACGCATTTACCCACTGTGGCACTGGCCGTGCAGGTTTGTCAATCAGCCGAGGCGATGCTGAAGCGCTGCATTTCGACTGGCACCTTGACCTGGCGGCGTTCGGCGCCGCGCCAGATGTCGATGACGATGCTGCTGCCAGGCCGGGCGCTGCCGATGCGGCGGGCAAGGTCGGCCGTGGTGTCGATGGCATGGCCGTCGACCGCGAGGATGACGTCAGCTGGCTCCAGGCCGGCGCGGTGCGCCGGTCCGCCACGCTCGAGCGCGGCGATCACCGCCCCCTTGGTGTCTTTGAGCTTGAGCTCGCGCGCCAGTTCAAAACTCAGTTCCTGGGTTTGCACCCCGATGCGGCCACGGATTACCTTGCCATGTTCACGGAGTTGCTGCGAGATCTCGAGGGCAATGTCGATCGGTATTGCAAAAGCTATTCCCATAAAGCCACCGGTCTGGCTGTAGATTTGCGAATTGATGCCGATGACCTGCCCCGCAGTGTTGAACAGTGGCCCGCCCGAGTTGCCGGGATTGACGGCAACATCGGTCTGGATGAAAGGCACGTAGCTGCCGTTGGGGAGCAGCCTGCCCTTGGCGCTGACAACGCCAACGGTGACGCTGTTCTCGAAGCCGAAGGGCGCGCCGATCGCAGCAACCCAGTCGCCCGGCTCCATGCGTCCTGGATCGCCCGAGGCAACCATGGGCAGATCTTTCGCATCGATCTTGAGCAAGGCGATGTCGGTGTAGGGATCGGCGCCGATAACGGTGGCCGGATACTCCCGCTTGCTGGTCAGTTTGACCCGCACCGCGTCGTGATTGCCGATGACGTGGGCGTTGGTCAGGATGTAACCATCCTTGCTGACGATGAAACCCGAGCCGACACTGGTGCTGCCGCCCTCGCCCGAATCGGGTGTGCCGCCGAAGCGGCGGAAGAATTCATACAAAGGGTGGTTGGCCGCCACCCCGCCGGGCAGACTCGCGTTGGTGGCACTGATGTTCACAACAGCCCTGCCTTGTTCTTTCACCAGCTTGACGAAGCTGGGCAGCTCCACCGACCCGGTGAACCCCGCCGCCGGCGCGGCTGGCTGCGGAGCAGCTTGCGGCGGCCCTCCCGCGCTGTCGCTGTCGCTGCCGCCGCGCGAGCAGGCGCACAACAGCACGCCCAGCGCCACTGCGTGGCCCAGCGTGCGCACGTCAGGCCACATTGACCGGTATCTTGCGCGGAACAGCGTGCTGCGCCTTGGGAATGCGAACCTTTAGTACCCCATGCGCCAGCTGAGCCGTGGCCTGTTCACCGTCGAGCTCGCGCGACAAGGCGAAGGTGCGCTCGTAGCGCTGGCTGCGCACCTCGGCATAGCGGGACTGCATGTCGGGCGGCAGCGCCATCGATAAGGCGCCTTCGATGGTCAGGCTGTGGGCCTCGAGACGAAGGTTCAGATTGTCTTTCGATACCCCGGGCATATCGGCCACGAGGGTGATTCCGCCCGCGTCCTCGATGACGTCGACAGGCGGCATGAGTATGCCCTCGCGGCTCGCGCTTTCCTGCCTGCGCTCCATGCTGGCAGACGGTTGCGCCTGATTCATGGCGCCGGAGTGTCCCTCCATGCTGCCCTGAGCCACTTCCTGCCCTTGCTCTGGCTGCTGCATGCTGGCGCCCTGGTAGCCTGTTGGCGCGTTCTGTGCAGCTTCCTGACCTTGCTTGTCGGTATCCATGGTGACTCCTCAGTGAACGGAAATGCGGCGTGCCTGGCTTTGTTCGCGCCGCGCCACGCTGATATGCAAGACCCCATCGCGGTATTGGGCATTGACCGACTCAGGGTCGACATCGTCCGGCAGGCTGACGACGCGCCGGAAGCGGCCCACAAAGCGCTCGTTGATTTGCACGGTCGCGCGCTCGGCCTGGCTGGACAAGTCATCGCTGCGTTCGCCGGCGATGGTTAATACTCCCTGCTCGATTTGTACATCAATGGAATTGGGATCGATACCGGGAATGAAAGCGTACAACTCCACGCTCTTTTGCGTGCTGCCGACGTTGAGAGCGGGGAAGCTGCCGCGACCGAAGCCGCGGATGCTTGGCTCGAGATCGAAACCTTGCATGAGTTCGCGCTGCAGGCGATCCATATGAGCAAACAGATCGCCGGGGAACATTGAACGGTAAGACATCATGGCGTCTCTCCTTCGTTTGGGTTCGAAGTTGGACTCGCCTTGATTCACAAGGTTCGCATCTGGGTTTTGATCAGCGCAAACGTTCCAGCTGGGCTGCCTGATAGGCCCCGAACACGCCGTTGAAGAGGCAGCGCATCAGCGGATCTTCCGCTACGTCGGCCTCGGCCAGCGCGAGTTCGGTCTCGACGGAGAATTGCACATCGTTGATGCGCATGTACATCGAGGTAAGCGATTCGCCACGCTCGAGCGCGGCGTAGATTTTTGCCGCCGGTACTTCTGTCAGCCAATGGACTTCGCTGTCATCGGCGCGCACCAGCGCAATATCACCGCCGTGGACGCGGTAGTCGAATAAGCGGGCTACGCCGTGGCTGTCGTAGATTGCCAGACGCCAGCGCCTGGGTTCGTCGAAATACGGGGCCTCGCCGGTGTCCATGGCGTGGTATTTTTCGATCAGCCCCACCTCGCAGTAGGCGATCACGCGGGCTGATTCAAGCTCGGTCAAGGCCTCGAAATGGCGCGCGATCTCGGATGAATGCGGCACGCTCTGCTGTGGGCGGAAATCGAAATCAAGGTCCTGCGGCCCGACCGGCACCACCCAGCCCAGGGCAGGCGCGGGCGAAAGTCCGCGTGCGTCGAGCAGCACCGACACTGACGGGTCGAGCCGCAGCACGCGGGCCCGGGGCAGTGCCGCCCCCACCTCGCGCGCGAACTGCGCGTACGTGATCGGGAACATCGCGTGGTTGTACCAGGACCACGGCTCCTGCACGAACTGGCACGAACTGGGCACCACAAAGCGCGGATCGAGTTCAATCAACTGCTCGATGAATTCTTCCGGCAGCGCGCTATCGGCATGCGTATGGCGCGAAGGTGACAGCACCGCCAGTTCGCGCATGGTCTGGAATGGCCACAGCACCATGTCCCAGGGCCCTTCGCGAGCCAGCCGGGTGAGCACTTCCGGCGCGATCCAGGAGTCGACCACGTTAAGCACGTTCATGCCGCCTGCGCGGACCTGGAACATCGAATCGACATCGGCGTCGAGCGCCTCGCGCGGCGTGACAGCAAACGGGCCAAGCTGAACCGTTACGTTGGTTCGCAGCTGCTGCACGTGGGTAAAGCCGAGCGCGCGCAGCATGTCGAACATCTCCTCGAACAGGCAGTACATGTAGATTGGCGTATCGCGCGCCAGCAAATCGAGACTGTCGAAGGAACAGTGATCGTCGTGGTAGTGGGAGATGAATACGGCAGCGAAGCGCTGTTGGCGTATGGCGTCGAGTTCGAAACGCACATCCGGAAAGGCGTGGCAGTTGCGGCTGAACGGGTTTTCGAAAACAGGATCGAAGGCGATGTCCACCCCCTCGCAGCTAAACACATAGCCTGCGTGGAGGATGCGGGACACCTGGAGCGCCATGAGGCCTTAGTGCGCGGTGGCGATCAGGCGTTCGGGCGCGAGGATCTGGTATTCCTGCAGCGTCCCGGTGCCTAGCAGTCTGACGTCGTGGTACACGCGCACCCTGCCCTGCGCATCGGGCAAGGCGATGCTCTCCTTGCCGAGCGCCAGGCGCTGCCCCTGCAGGAAGCGGCGCGCCAGTTCGTCGCTCAGCTGGACGGCCGGAAAGCTCGAGAGCAAGGCGTCGACCGGCGCCAGCAGCGCCGTAGGATTGTCGTGCGCCGCCACCTGTTCGATG
This sequence comes from Pseudomonadota bacterium, assembly GCA_040385745.1. GTDB lineage: Bacteria > Pseudomonadota > Gammaproteobacteria > Burkholderiales > Burkholderiaceae_D > Telluria_A. The sequence goes on along the minus strand of JAZKGU010000085.1, from coordinate 1,388 downwards.
GTGACCATGCCGTCCATTGTCAGCGCACCGACCTCGGTGCGGCGCAGCGCATTGAGGTGGGCGCCGCAGCCCAGCGCATTGCCGATATCCTCGCCAAGCACGCGAATGTAAGTGCCTTTGCTGCAGGTGACGGAGAGCTTCAGGAAAGGCGCTTCGTAAGCGACGAAGTCGAGCGCCAGGATGGTGACTGGGCGCGCCTCACGCTCGAGCGTGATGCCTTCGCGCGCGTACTCGTAGTAGGCCTTGCCATCGCGCTTGAGCGCCGAATACATGGGCGGCACTTGCATGATCGGTCCGCGAAATTGCGCGAGCGCTGTTTCGATCTGTTCGCGCGTGACGTTCACTGCGCGCGTGTCGATGGCTTCACCTTCGGTGTCGCCCGTGTTGGTGGTAATGCCAAGGTGGACCGTGGTCTCGTAGGTTTTGTCGGCTTCGAGCAGGTCTTGCGAGAACTTGGTGGCTTCGCCAAAGCACAGCGGCAGCAGGCCGGTCGCGAACGGATCGAGGGTGCCGGTGTGGCCAGCTTTTTTCGCGTTCATGTAGCGCTTGACCTTGATCAGGGCGTCATTGGACGAAAAGCCGACTGGCTTGTCGAGCAGGAGTACGCCGTCGACCAGGTTGCGGATGCGTTTGATGTGGGGTTGGTTCATGAGGGGCCTGCGACAGCGGAGTCGTCTCCCCCGCGAAGGCGGGGGCCCATAGCACCTCTGATCATAGGTGCTATGGATCCCCGCCTTCGCGGGGACGACGTTGTTATTAAGCGTCGGCTTCCGGAGCGGCACTTTCGGTAGGGCTAGCCGGCTTTTCGTCAGGCTCGGCATCGGCCGCGCGGCTGGCATTGGCCTGGTTGATCAGGAGCGACATTTCCATGCCGCGCGCGGTCGAGGTGTCGTGCACGAAGTGCAGCATCGGCAGCGTGTGGATATGCAGGCGCTTGCCTAGCTGGTTGCGGATGAAACCCGCCGCCGCGCCCAGACCCTCGACGGTGTTTTTGACCGTCTCCTTGTCGTCCTTGAGCATGGTGAAAAACACCTTGGCATGGGCGTAGTCCGGCGTGATCTGGACTTCAGTGATCGTGATCATCCCGATGCGCGGATCTTTCAATCCGTATGCAATGATCTCGGCCAGGTCGCGCTGGATCTGGTCGGCCACGCGCAGACCGCGGGCGGGGATGGTTTTACTGTGTTTGGCCATATTTATATACTACTCTTTAAAAACGAACGGGGCGCCAATAAGCCAGGCTTATTGGCGCCCCGCCGTGTACTGCATCAATTACAGGGTACGGGCGATCTCTTGAACTTCGAATACTTCGAGGACGTCGCCCACGATGATGTCGTTGTAGTTCTTGAGCGACAGGCCGCACTCGAGACCGGCGCGTACTTCTTTCG
>JAZKGU010000084.1:0-14479 GCA_040385745.1 Pseudomonadota bacterium | reverse complement strand
GACGCTTGACGATAACGCGATCGTGCAATGGGCGAAGGTTCATGCAAAACTCCTTTAGTTTCAATGGTTTGACTAGCTATTCTTAGCTCCGGCGCGGCGCGCCCGGGCTTGAAATCGTTGTTAGCACTCTCTGCCAACGAGTGCTAATTATAGGGACGGTCAGGGGTATTTTCAAGGCGTCATCTTGTTTATTTCGCCTTCCGGCTTGATCCAGCGCAAATATTGAGCCTTTGTAAGGGCGCCAAAAGCGATGCTTTGCTTCAATAGTCGGCGCTAACTTACTGAATCGGTTGACGGAAAATCGCTGGCAGAACTATAGTAGTGGGATGATTTCTGAATTCCACGACCTCTCTGACAAAATCGACCGGCTTGCCGAGTTGACCCAGTCACTACGCCGCGAGAACGCCGTCTTGCGCCAATCTAATGCACTGCTCAGCGCCGAAAACCTGGCCTATATGGAACGCCTGTCCGAGGCCCAGCGCCGGGTCGAGGCCTTGCTGGCGAGCATTCCGCCCGAACACGACACCAGCCACGCCGAACACGGCGCCAACCAGGACGAGGCCCGCCCATGATCCAGCTCGACGTCACCATCATGGGCAATCCCTATCGCCTCGCCTGCAAGGAGGGCGAAGAGCAAAGCCTGCGTGATGCCGTGAGCTATCTCGACGGCAAAATGTGTGCGCTGCGCGACTCTGGCAAGGTGAAAGGCAACGACCGTATCGCCGTCATGGCGGCCATCAGCGTGGCTGCCGAATTCCTCGCCGTCAAGTCGCCCCAAGGGCCGCTGTCGGACTTGTCGATCGCCGAAGTCAAGCAGAAGATCAGCGCCATGCACACGGTGCTCGACGGCGCGCTCACACCACAGGAAAATCTGTTCTAAGGTCCAGTTTTCGTTTGACATGCCGACACATCGGAGTAAACTTCGTTCCACCCTGCGGTGTTCGCGATTGCCATATATTCCTTGAACCATTTATGTGCACAGGTCGCGGTTTTTTGTTCGATGGGAGTGAGCGTCACTCGTTTGACGAACCCGAAATTGAACTGACTGTGACCGCCTTGAACCATTAGGTTCAGGATGCCGGCAAAGACGGCACATGCGGGGCTCTATTCTTCAAAAGCGGTTGCCAGCATTTCGATGCGCAACCGTTTTTTTTATGGGTGATCCAGATGCGTTACTGGCTGATGAAGTCCGAACCCGATGAGGTGAGCATCGACGATGTGCTCGCCGCCCCGAAACGCACGCTGGCCTGGTTTGGGGTGCGCAACTACCAGGCCCGCAACTTCATCCGCGACGACATGCGCGCCGGCGACCTGGTGCTGTTCTACCATTCAAGCTGCGCCGAGCCGGGTATTGCCGGCATTGTCGAAATCGTCGGCAGTCCTTACCCCGACGCCACCCAATTCGACCCGGCCAGTCCCTATTATGACCCCAAGGCCACCCCGGAACAGCCGCGCTGGGTCAGCATCGATGTGCGCGCTGTGCGCAAGACCCCGTTGCTGAGCCTGAAACAGCTGCGCCAGTTCCCGGAGCTTGCCGATATGCGCCTGCTGGCCAAGGGCAGCCGCCTGTCGGTCATGCCGGTGGAAGCGGCCGAGTGGAAGTTCATCGAGACCAAGTTGTAGCAAAGCGCAAAACCGAACAAAATGTTGGCAAGTCCTTCCGCGGGCGTGGTATCTTTGTAAGACTTATCCTACAAATCGACACCGGTCCTGTGACTGAGAACTTGCATGAATAACGGACCCGATAGCCAGTTCCCGCCCGAGTGCGGCCAGCCGCGCCTGATTCTGGTGGTGGACGACGACCCGCTCATCCTTGGCCTGGTCGAGCGCTGCCTGCAGATAGCAGGCTATGACGTGGTGAGCGCTACCAGTTCCTTGGATGCACTGGCGTTGATTGCGGGCGGTGCGCGTGATCCCGATCTCGCCGTGCTCGACGTTAGCATGCCGGGCATGAGCGGCCTGGAACTTGCAGCAAGGCTCCAGCAAACCTGGCACATCCCTTCCATGTTTCTCACGGCCAGCGAGGATCCGGCAACAGTGCGTCAGGCCAGTGAGCGCGGCGCCCTTGGTTACCTGGTCAAACCGGTTGATCCGGCGCACATTGCGCCCAGCGTCCAGGCTGCGCTGGCGCGCGCCGATGAAATCCGCCAGCTGCGCGCCAACGAGTCCCGTCTGACCGCCGCCCTGCTGCAGGGGCGCGAGACCGGCATGGCGGTGGGTATATTGATGGAGCGCTACAAGACCGACCAGCACACGGCCTTTCGCATGCTGCGCGACCAGGCTCGCAACGCACGCCGCAAGCTGATCGAAGTGGCGGGCGAGCTGCTCGATGGCACTGGCGTGGCCGACCCTTACGCCGGCCATCGCGATGCGCGCGGCGGCGTTCCCATCCGTCCTGCAGGGATAGAACAGCGCACCAAGTAGATAGCGCTGCAAGCGGGTAAAATGCTGCTTTCCAATGAGCAGGATTGCATGCAATGGACCTGAGTCTGATCCTGATTCTTTTGCTCATGGGCCTGGGCGGCGGTTTCGCTGCCGGCCTGCTTGGCGTCGGCGGCGGCATGGTGCTGGTGCCTTTCATCACCATGATTTTCACCGCGCGCCAGTTTCCTGCGCATGTAGTGGTGCATATGGCCATTGCCACCTCGCTGGCCACCATCCTGTTTACCTCGCTGTCCTCTGTGCGTGCGCATCATCTGCATGGTGCGGTGCTGTGGCCGATCGTCAGGCGGCTGGCGCCGGGAATCTTGCTCGGTTCGTGGATCGGGCCCTGGATCGGCAAGCAGCTCAATACTTCGCTGCTGGCGCTGGTGTTCGGTCTGTTCGTGGCGTTTTCCGCGACCCAGATGATTCTCAACAAAAAGCCCTCAGCGGCGCGCGAGTTGCCACCGGCGCCGGGCATGTTCGCGGTGGGTGGTCTGATTGGCATGGTGTCCGGGCTGGTGGGCGCGGGCGGTGGGTTTCTTTCGGTGCCGTTCATGAGCTGGTGCAACGTCAAGATGCACAATGCGGTGGCTACGAGCGCGGCGCTGGGTTTTCCGATTGCGCTGTCGGGCACGCTGTCGAATATTTATTTTGGCTGGAACGAGCCGGGCTTGCCGGCATGGTCGCTGGGCTATATCTATTTGCCGGCGCTGCTGGTGATCGCCCTGGCCAGCGTGACCATGGCCCCGGTTGGTGCGCGCGCGGCGCACCGGATGCCGGTGCTCAAGCTCAAGCGAATTTTTGCGATGGTGCTGTATTGCCTGGCGGCGTATATGTTGTGGAAGGCGGCCGCGGTGTAGGTTCGAGCGCGCGCAGATCCATATCTCGAGCCTTTCTTTTGCTAGCCGTGAAACTGTCTCCCTTGCGAAGGCGAGGGCCCATACCACCTATAAGCACAGATGGTATGGGCCCTCGCCGTCGCAAGGGAGGCGGCTTCCGGGTTAGCGATCAGGCTGCGGCGGCCGTGGCCTTCGACTCGCGCGAATAGGTCCACGCCAACATAATCAGCGCGCTCACGATCATCGGCAGCGACAGCATCTGCCCTGAGGTAATCGGCACTCCGGCCACCATGACTTCCCAGTCGGGCACGCGGAAATACTCGGTCGTGAAACGTGCGCAGCCGTAGAGCAGCGTGAACATGGCGCCCACGGCCAGGCGCGGGCGGGCCTTGCGCGCGAACAGCCACAGGATCACGAATACCACCAGGCCGTCGAGCAGCATCTGGTACAAGGGCGACGGATGGCGCAGTCCTTCCAGAAACACGGGCGAGGGCAGCAGCGGGTAGCGGGTATCGGGCCACAGCATGGCCCAGGGCACACTGGCGTCCGCCACGCGGCCGGGCAGTTCAGCATTGATGAAGTTGCCCAACCGGCCGGCGGCGTATCCGAGTGGCACCAGCGGCGCGATAAAGTCATACACGTCGAGCAAGTTGCGCTTGCTCTTGCGCGCCCACAGCGCCATGGCGATCAGCACGCCCAGAAACCCGCCGTGGAAGGACATGCCGCCGGTCCAGATTTTGAAAATCTCGATGGGATTGGCAAAAAAATGGGCCGGCTGGTAAAACAGCACCTCGCCCAGTCGCCCGCCGATGACCACGCCGAGCATGCCATAAAACAGCAAGTCGTCCAGATCATCGGTCTTCCAGTTTTGCGCGGCGATATGCGGCTGCTTGAGGCGCACCCGGCCCAGCAGCAGAAACAGGGCGAAGGCCACCACGTACATCAGGCCGTACCAGTGCACATTGACGGGCCCAAGAGACAGGGCGACGGGGTCGGGCATCGGGTGGGTCAACATCAAATGTTCTTCCTTAATAGCTCTAAAAAGCCCTGCAGTACGGGTGACGGGTTATCGCGCCGCCATGCCAGCCCCGTTTCGACAGTGGGGGTCGGGTCATGCAGCGCCCGGTATTCTACGCCGGGGCGCATCAGGTTGGACACAGATTGTGGCACAAGTGCCAAGCCCATGCCTGCCGACACCAGGCCGACGATGGTTTGCATCTGGATGGCTTCCTGCCCGATCAAGGGCGTGACCCCGGCCGCGCGAAAGCAGGCCAGGATGGCGTCGTGCAGCGCCGGGGCGATAGGGCGCGGAAAAATGATCAGCGGCAGTGCGGGCAGTTCGCGCAGCCACACCGGGCCAGCCCCCACCAGCCCGGCCGGGATGGCTACGATCAGCGGCTCTTCGAGGACCTTCAGATAGTCCAGGTCGAGCCTGGCGCGGTCGGGCAGGGGCGGGATCAACAGGCCGGCATCCACGCGCGCGTGCAGCAGTTCGTCGACCTGCACGTCGGAAGTGACTTCCTGCAGCGCGATCTGGACATCCGGATAGGCCGCGCGGTAGGTGCGCAGGAAGGGCGGCAGCACGCTGTAGTCGGCCGAGGAAACGAACGCCAGCGCCAGACGGCCGGCCTGACCAGCAGCGGCGCGCCGAACCAGTTCGGGCAGTTCGCTGGCCTGTCCCAGCAGGCGGCGCGCTGCGGGCAGCAGCACCTCCCCGGCGGGTGTCAGGGCCACGGCGCGCCGGTTGCGTACGAACAGCGCGGCGCCCAGCAGCTCTTCCAGTGCCTGGATGGCCTGGGACAGCGGCGGCTGGGTCATGTGCAGACGCTCGGCGGCGCGGCCGAAGTGCAACTCTTCGGCAACGGCGATGAAATAGCGCAAAGGGCGCAGCTCAAGATTCATTGATATGCTAGGCAATCATAAAATGGCACTGTGATACTTTACACGACTCACCCATGACTTCAATCGGTATTTGACTCCTGACCGCTGCAAAGGCATGCTTTGATGATCAAATCACAGGAGTTCACCATGGCCGATCAGCCGCGCTACAACCGCCGTTCCCGCAACATCACCGAAGGCATCTCGCGCAGCCCCAACCGCTCGATGTACTACGCAATGGGCTACCAGGAAGAAGATTTCAACAAGCCGATGATTGGCATCGCCAACGGCCACTCGACCATTACTCCATGTAATTCGGGCCTGCAGAAACTGGCCGACATTGCCATTTCCACCGTCAAGGAAGCCGGCGCCAACCCGCAAGTGTTCGGCACCCCGACCATTTCCGACGGCATGTCGATGGGCACCGAAGGCATGAAATATTCGCTGATCTCGCGCGAAGTCATTGCCGACTGCATCGAAACGGCCGTGAACGGCCAGTGGATGGACGGCGTAGTGGTGATCGGCGGCTGCGACAAAAATATGCCGGGCGGGATGATCGCCCTGGCGCGCACCAACGTGCCGGGCATTTACGTCTATGGCGGCACCATCAAGCCGGGCAACTGGAAAGGCAAGGACCTGACCATCGTGTCGGCTTTTGAAGCAGTCGGCGAGTTCACCGCCGGGCGCATGTCCAAGGAAGACTTCGACGGCATCGAGCGCAACGCCTGCCCCTCGGCTGGCTCCTGCGGCGGCATGTACACGGCCAACACCATGTCGTCCTCGTTCGAGGCGCTGGGCATGGGGCTGCTGTATTCGTCCACCATGGCCAATCCGGACGATGAAAAAGTCGGCTCGGCCGCCGAGTCGGCGCGGGTGCTAGTGGAAGCGGTCAAGAAGGACCTCAAGCCGCGCGACATCATCACGCGCAAGTCGATTGAAAACGCGGTAGCGCTGATCATGGCCACCGGCGGCTCCACTAACGCAGTGCTGCACTACCTGGCCATTGCGCATGCTGCCGAAGTGGAATGGAACATCGACGACTTCGAGCGCATGCGCCTGAAAGTGCCGGTGATCTGCAACCTCAAGCCGTCTGGCCAGTATGTCGCCACCGATCTGCACAAGGCGGGCGGGATTCCCCAGGTACTCAAGCTGCTGCTCGACGCCGGCCTGCTGCACGGCGACTGCATGACGATCACCGGCCGCACCATGGCCGAGGAGCTCGAGCATGTGCCATCGGTCCCGCGCGAAGGCCAGGACGTGATCCGCAGCATCGACAAGGCTTTGTACAAACAGGGCCACCTGGCCATTTTGAAGGGCAATCTGTCGCCGGAAGGCTGCGTGGCCAAGATCACGGGCTTGAAAAATCCCGTCATCACCGGTCCAGCGCGTGTGTTCGAAGACGAATACACGGCAATGGACGCCATCCTGGCCGACCAGATCAAGGCCGGCGACGTGCTGGTGATGCGTTACCTGGGACCGAAGGGCGGACCGGGCATGCCTGAAATGTTGTCGCCGACCGCGGCGCTGATCGGCAAGGGCCTGGGCGAATCGGTGGGCTTGATTACCGACGGACGTTTCTCGGGCGGTACCTGGGGTATGGTGGTGGGCCACGTGGCGCCCGAGGCATTCGAGGGCGGCACCATCGCCCTGGTGCAGGAAGGCGACTCGGTGACCATCGATGCGCGCCAGTTGCTCATTCAGCTCAATGTGGCGGACGAGGAAATTGCGCGCCGCCGCGCCAACTGGACCCGTCCGGCGCCGCGCTACACCCGTGGGGTGCTGGCCAAGTTTGCAGCGCTGGCCTCAAGCGCCAGCAAAGGCGCGGTTACCGGCTAGATTGGCGGGCAGGGGCTGCTGGGGCGCTTGCGTTCCGGCGGCCCGGCTCAGCGCCTTTTCTTGTCTTTTTCGAACGCTTCCTTGACGCGCTGCTTGCGGATTTCTTCATCCATGCGGTGGGCTTTTTTCTTGTCCAGCCCGAGTATTTTTTCGATAAATTCGAACCAGATAAACGTCAGTACCATTAAGCCGATTACCCACCACCACGACATGGTGGCGAACTTCCAGACTTCAAAATATTTTAAAAGTGCTACAACGATAATCAGGATAATCAGTGGCATTGGGTGCTCCCATTAGAAACATCATCTTACAAACAAAATCGTTGCTTGTGGCACTAATCTCCGTGAATGCTTCACAATAGCGTCAACCTGTCGCCACGCTGTTTCGTTAATACCAGCATGGCTTCCACCCGCTTTTCTGAATCACGGTAGAATATTTGCTCGTCAACTGGAGAATTACATGAAACGTTCGTTAATGATGTGTGTCGCAATGTCGGCCCTGGTATCGACCAGCGCCATGGCGAGCGCGGATCTGGCCAAGGCCAAAAATTGCATGTCCTGCCATGCGGTGGCCAACAAGCTGCTGGGGCCTGCGTTCAAGGACGTCGCCTCGCGCTACGCTGGCCAGAAGGATGCTGAAGCCAAGCTGACCGCCAAGGTCCTTAAGGGCGGCGCCGGCGCCTGGGGCACGCTGCCCATGCCAGAGAACAAGCAAGTGTCGGAAGCTGAAGCCAAAACCCTGGTCAAATGGATTTTGGCCACCAAGTAAAACGCCGGATTTCCCCATAAAAAAACGCGCTGAGGCGCGTTTTTTTTATGGTGTTCCGGGATTAGCCAGTCAAAAAAAACGCGCTGTCGAAACAGCGCGTTTTTATCAGGCCGCGTGCGGCTTACTTCACGACTTCCATTTTGCTGCGCTTGTTGTCCTTGAACGTGAACAGCGTCAGCGCGCCATCCTTGATGTCACCGAAGGTATCGAACTGGATCAGGCCGGTCACGCCCTGATACTTGATCTTCTTCAGTTCTGGCAGGTACTTTGCCGGCTCGGCCGACTTGGCGTTCTGCATGGCCGTTGCCATGGTCATCACAGCATCGTAGGAGTACGGCGAATACAACAGCACAGGGCCGTTGAAGCGCTTCTGGTAGCGTGCTGCGAAGTCGGCCAGCACTTTTTCCTGTGGGCCGGCCACGCCGCCGGCTTCGGCGCAAGTGACGTTGCCGCTGCCCAGGCCGTCGCCGGCCAGCTTGATCATCGACTCGGTGCAGATGCCGTCGCCACCCATGAACTTGGCGGTGATGCCCAGCGCTTTCATTTGCTTGAGCATCGGGCCGCCGACAGCGTCCATGCCGCCAAAGAAGACCAGGTCGGGCTTTTTGGCCTTGAGGGAGGTCAGGATGGCGGTAAAGTCGGTTGCCTTGTCGGTGGTGAACTCCTTGGCGACGAACTGCACGCCCGGGAACGCCTTCTTGGCGCCCTTGACGAATTCGCCGGCTACACCTTGGCCATAGGCGGTACGGTCGTCGATCACGGCGATCTTCTTGGCTTGCAGGTTCTTGACTGCGTACATGCCTAGCGTGCCGCCCAGTTTGTTGTCGTTGGCAACCACGCGGAATGCGCCAGGGAAGCCTTGCTTGGTGTAGACCGGGTTGGTCGACGACGGCGAGATTTGCGGGATGCCGGCGTCGTGGTAGATCTTCGATGCAGGAACGGTGGTGCCGGAGTTCAGGTGACCGATTACGCCGAGGACCTTGGCGTCGACCAGCTTTTGCGCCACTGCCGTACCCTGCTTTGGATCGGATGCATCATCTTCGGTCACCAGCTCGAACTTGACCTTCTGGCTGCCCAGCATGATGCCCTTGGCGTTGAGTTCCTCGATCGCCAGACGGGCGCCGTTCTCATTGTCCTTGCCCAAGTGGGCGGTGGGGCCCGAAATTGGCGCCACGTGGCCAATCTTGACAACGGTCTGCGCGTGGGCGCCAGCGGCGAATGCCAGGGAAATGGCAAGTGGAATGAGTTTGGTCGTGAACTGCATGTGCATTTCTCCAGTTATTGAGAGCAGCGCTTGTGGCGCCGGTTTCTAAAATTCTACGTAGGCCAGAAGGTACAACAAATTGCAATGTTCGCAAAGACGATTTTCGAGACGGGTGGAAAAACGTTTCCGACACAGTAACGCTTGCGGCCGCTCGTGCGTGCACCGCCATTTTGTAAGCAGTTGAAAGCGGCCTACTTTTTGAGCGTCTGCAGGTGCGTCAGCTCCTGCGCCACCGCCCGCACCACGATCTGCTCGATGGTTTGCTGCAGGCCGCCCCGGATTTCGGCTGTCAGACCGGACAGGGCGCTGGCCAGCACCTCTTCCATGCTGTCGCGCAGGCGCTGTTCCAGCACGAAATCGACGCGTCCCTGCAATTGCTGGAGGATGCGCTCGGACAGGCGCCGCTCCAGCAGGTTCCATTCCGGCTCGGTCCAGGTGGCGACGGCGCGCTGTTCGAGCTGGGCGTTGGCTTCTTCGGAGCCAGGTGCGGGCGCAGGGGGCGCTTCGGAGCGGGTCCGCAGCGGTTTTTCCACCTTGTCGCTGAATACTTCTGTCAGTACCGGAATGCTTTGGTCGAACGCGGAGTTCTGGGTCATGAAGGGTCGGCTACGTGATGGGTTAGAGTATGAGACTGTTGCTTGTAAGCGGCGTAGCGGATGCGGCCGGCGGCCACATCGTCCTCGTCCTGCGACACGATTTCAAATACGCGCTCGAAACGCTCGAAGCCCGGCGGGGTGGTGCGGGTTAGATTGACCAGCATGCAGTAGTGGGGCAATTGGCCGTTCAGACTGGCAGTGACGATGATCGGCGTGACCGGCGCGAGTTGGTCGCTTGCCATCACATGGGGCAGGAAGTCCGTGTCGCCCACGCTCCACAGGGCCTTGTCGAGCGCGTCGGCTTCGGCCGCATCACTGGCCAGCAGCACCAGTTTGCCGCGCGCGGCATACGCCTTGCGCGCCAGCCGGCAGGCATAACTGACTTTGTCGGTGATGTTGGTGTGGAAGTCGATCCGGGTCATTGCCGCGCTCAGAACTGGAATCCGGGCGGAGCGGTCCGTTCTTCTTCAGGTTGCTTGCGAGGCTGCTCGACGATTCGCGGCGGCGGGGGCGCTACCGCCGCCACCTGGGTTGGTGGCGGGGAGGCAGGCACGGGCGCTGCGTACACAAAATTACTTGGCAACATTTTCTGAACCGGATAGGCCGCTGCGGTCAGGGCATTGTCCCAGGCGCTCGATTCAAAGCCAGTCAGGCGTTTCGGTCCAATGGTGATGAAGGGCAGCTGACCATTGCCGCCGGCTTCCTTCATCTTGGCGTCGTCGTTGCCGGTGCTGACGGTCTTTTCAGTGAAGGGAACGCCGCGCTTTTTCAGCAGGCTGCGGCCCATCTCGCAGCCGGCGCAGCCTTCCGTTGTAAACAACACCACCGGCGCATTGCGCACCGCCAGGGCCAGCGCGTAGGGCAGGGCTACCGTCGAGCCTTGTCCCACCGCGCGCTGGTTGACCGAGCGCGCCGTCGGCGGAGGAGGCGAGGACGTGAAATGCGTCTTTCCACTGGCGTCGACCCATCGGTACATCTGGGCGCTGGCGCTGGTGGCGCACAGCAGCAGCGCCAGCCCAAGGCCGGCGGCGCCCACTGCGCGTGGTGTTATTGCCAATTTCATGTCATTTCTCCTGCAATCGCTTAAGACTTCATGCCGCTGTGACGCAATAGCGCGTCGATGCTCGGTTCGCGGCCGCGGAAAGCCTTGAACGATTCGAGCGCCGGACGCGACCCGCCCACGGCCAGGATTTCTTCCTGAAACCGCTTGCCGGTCGCCGCGGAGTGCTCGCCGCCGCCAGCCTCCACAGCTTCCTCGAAAGCTGCATAGGCGTCGGCGGACAACACTTCGGCCCACTTGTAGCTATAGTACCCGGCAGCGTATCCACCTGCAAAGATATGTCCGAAAGAGTGTTGGAATCGGTTAAATGCGGGCGGCATCATGACCGAAAACTTCTCACGAACCTCATTGATCAAGTCCTGGACCGCCTTGCCGCTGGCCGGTTCGTAGTCATAATGTAAATGCATGTCGACCAGCGAGAACTCGACCTGGCGCAGCGTCTGCAGCCCGGATTGGAAGTTTTTAGCGGCAGTCATCTTGTCGAACAGGGAACGCGGCAGCGGTTCGCCGGTTTTGACGTGCGCCGTCATGTGTTGCAGCACGTCCCACTCCCAGCAGAAATTCTCCATGAATTGCGATGGCAATTCGACAGCATCCCATTCGACACCCGAAATGCCCGACACGCCGATTTCGTCGACCTGGGTCAGCATGTGGTGCAGGCCGTGGCCAAATTCATGGAACAGTGTGGTCACTTCGTCATGGGTAAACAGCGAAGGCTGCAGCTGGCCGTCAACCGTGGCGGGTGGAGTAAAGTTGCAGGTAAGGTAAGCCACCGGCGTCTGCACCGCGCCGCCGGTCTCAAGGCGCCGGCCGCGCGCGTCGTCCATCCAGGCCCCGCCATTCTTGCCGCTGCGCGCGTACAGGTCGAGGTAGAACTGGCCGATCAGCTTGCCGTCGCGCTCAATGCGGAAGAAACGCACATCGGGGTGCCAGACGGGCGCGCTGTCGGGCTTGATCTCGACCGAGAACAGCTGCTGCACCTGGCGGAACAGGCCATCAATGACCTTCGGCTCCGGGAAGTATTGCTTCACTTCCTGGGCCGAGAACGCGTAGCGGCGCTCGCGCAGCTTTTCCGAGGCGTAGGTCATGTCCCAGGCCTCGAGCTTGTCGATGCCGAGTTCGTCACGGGCGAAGGCGCGCAGTTCGTTCAGATCGTTTTCGGCGAATGGACGGGCACGGCGCGCCAGGTCTTCCAGGAATTCGATCACATGCTCGGGGCTTTGCGCCATTTTCGGCACCAGCGAGACCTCGGCAAAGTTGCGGTAGTCGAGCAGCTTGGCTTCTTCGTCGCGCAGTTTGAGCAGGGTCGAGATGTTTTCCGAGTTGTCCCACTTTTCCAGCTCGCTGAACACGGTACCCATTTCTGAGGCCTTGGTGGCGCTGGCGCGGTAAATGGTTTCGCGCAGCTCGCGCTTGTCGGCAAATTGCAGGATCGGGAAGTAGGACGGGAAATGCAGGGTGAACTGGAAGCCGGACTTGCCGTCCTTTTCGGCGGCGGCGCGTGCAGCCTGCTTGACATCGTCCGGCAGGCCGGCCAGGTCGGCTTCGCTGTCGACGACGAGCTTGTAGTCATTGGTGGCATCGAGCACGTTTTCCGAGAAACGGGTCGAGACCATGGCGTGCTGCTCCTGGATGGCGGCAAAACGCTCCTTCTTGTCGGCGCTCAATTCAGCGCCGCCGAGGCGGAAGTCGCGCAGGGCGTTTTCGATGATCTTCTTGCGGGCGGGGCTGAGCGTATCGTAGGCCGGGCCGGCTTTGAGCGCCTTGTACTTGGCGAACAGGGCTTCGTTTTGCGACAGGGCGGTCCAGAACTCGGTGATCTTGGGCTGGGTTTCGTTGTAGACGGCGCGCAGCTCGGGGGTATCGACAACATTGTTCAGGTGGCTCACGATGCCCCAGGCGCGACCCAGGCGTTCGGTCACTTCCTCGAGCGGCGTGACGAAGTTTTCCCAGGTCACATTGTCGGACGGGGCTTGCAATTGCGTCACGACGGCGCTTGCCTTGTCGATCAGCAGGTCAATGGCAGGCGCCACGTGTTCATGGGTCACCACATCAAAGCGTGGCAGGCCGGAAAAGTCGAGCAGGGGATTGCTAGTTTCAATGGTCATGGTCGTTTTTTCCTTAGAAATGCTCAAGACGGCACATTGTGTGCGACGGCTTAATTCCGCTCCGCCGACTCAATCGTGTTCATCAACAACATAGTAATCGTCATTGGCCCAACACCGCCCGGCACCGGCGTAATGTGCGCGGCAACTTCGCGGACTCCTGCAGTATCGACATCGCCGCATAGCTTGCCATTGTCATCACGGTTCATGCCCACGTCGATCACGATCGCGCCGGGCTTGACCATGTCGGCCGTCAGGGTATTGCGGCGGCCCACAGCGGCCACCACCACGTCGGCCTGGCGGGTGTGGTAGGCCAGGTCCGGGGTGGCACTGTGGCATATGGTCACGGTTGCGTTTGCTTGCAAGAGCAAGAGTGCCATCGGCTTGCCCACGGTATTGCTGCGGCCGATCACAACCGCGTGCTTGCCGCGCAGGTCGTAGCCGGTGCTTTCGATGAGCTTCATGCACCCGTAAGGGGTGCAGGGACGAAAGCCGGTCAGGCCGGTCATCAGTTCGCCGGCCGACAGGACCGAATAGCCATCGACGTCCTTGCTGGCCGAGATGGCTTCGATCACCTTGTGCGGATTGATATGTTTTGGCAAAGGCATCTGCACCAGGATGCCGTGGATCTTCGGATCAGCATTCAGGGCGGCGATGCGGTCTAACAGGGCCGTCTCGGTCAGGTCGGCCTCGTATTTTTCGAGAAGCGAGTGAAAACCTGCTTCGCCGCAGGCTTTGACCTTGTTGCGCACATAGACCTGGCTGGCCGGATCTTCCCCTACCAGAATGACGGCCAGACCGGGCTGATTGCCCTTGGCGGTCAGGGCGGCGGCGCGCTGAGCGATCTCGGTGCGCAGTTGTTGGGAGAGGAGAACACCATCGATCAGTTGTGCGGACATGATTTTTAGCCGGTTGGAGGGGGAAGGCAAGATTATAAAGGGAGCGGCCCTGCGGCGCGCAGTAAGCAAGCCATCTACAGCCTCTGGTGGATAAAATTTCACAATATGGAATGATATATCGCAATTTGAAAAAGAAGAAAAACACTGTTAGAATCTGAGCACTAAATTCTCAGTATTGGTAAATAATCAGTCAAACAGTCCGGCACCGGTTCGAAAATCGGGTGGGGCGCATACAAAGGAGACGTATTACATGTCAGCTCAACTCGACCAGTTGACGGCGCAGGCCGCCGACGATCCGGACACGCTCGAAACCAAAGAATGGCTCGAAGCACTCGAAGCAGTCATTGAAAACGAGGGCCCGGAGCGCGCCCACTACCTGATGGAGCGACTGGTCGATCTTGCACGCCGCCGTGGCGCCTCGATCCCGTTCTCCAGCAATACCGCCTACGTCAACACCATCCCCCAGCACCAGGAAGTACACAGCCCCGGCAACCTCGAATACGAAGAGCGCCTGCGCTCGTGGATGCGCTGGAACGCCATGGCCATGGTCGTCAAGGCCAACCGCGCCGACGGCGATCTGGGCGGTCACTTGTCGAGCTTTGCCTCGCTGGCCAATATGCTCGGCATCGGCTTCAACCATTTCTGGCACGCCCCGACGGCCGACCACGGCGGTGACCTGCTGTACATCCAGGGCCACTCCTCGCCGGGCGTGTATGCCCGCGCCTTCCTCGAAGGGCGCCTGAGCGAAGAACAGATGATCAACTTCCGCAAGGAAGTCGATGGCAAGGGCCTGTCGTCCTACCCGCACCC
>JAZKGU010000083.1:0-15043 GCA_040385745.1 Pseudomonadota bacterium | reverse complement strand
CTGCACCTGGCCCAGCGCGTCGGCCAGAAGGAGCACCTGCGCTACTGCGGCAGCCCGCTACCGCTGTCGTTTGCCGAAGTGGGCTACGCGCATCAGGTGCTGCGCATCGACCTTGCCGATGGCGCCGCGCGCGAAGTGACCTCCCTGCCGGTGCCGCGCGCGGTCGAACTGCTGCGCGTGCCCGCCAGGCCGGCGCCCCTCGATGAAGCCCTGGCCGCGCTGGCGGCGCTGGAGCTGGCCGACCTGCCCCTGCACGCCCAGCCCTACCTGGAGGTACGCGTGCTGCTCGATGCGCCCGAACCCGCTCTGCGCGCGCGTATCGAAGCTGCGCTCGAGGGCAAGCCGGTGCGGCTGGCCAAGATCGAGCCCACCCGCAAAGCGGACGCCAGCGGCGCTGCAATCGCGGCCATGTCGCTCGACCAGCTAGCGCAGCTGCAGCCGGACGACATCTTCAAGCGTCTGTATCAGCAAAAATATGGCGCCGACGCGCCTGACGATCAGCTCAGTGCCTTTGCCGAACTGCTGCGCGAGGGCGGCGCGTGAAGATCCTCAAAATCAGCGGCAAGAACCTGGCCTCGCTGGCGGGCGACTTTTGCGTCGACTTTGAGCGCGAACCGCTGGCTTCATCGGGCCTGTTCGCCATCAGCGGGCCTACCGGCGCGGGCAAATCCACCCTCCTCGACGCCTTGTGCCTGGCGCTGTACGACGCCACCCCGCGCCTGCTCAAGCAAACACGCGCTGGCAGCTATCTGCCCGACGTCGGCAACGACACGGTATCGGCCCAGGATCCGCGCACCCTGTTGCGGCGCGGCGCGGCCGAAGCGCACGCCGAAGTCGATTTTGTCGGCAACGACGACTTGCGCTATCGCGCGCGCTGGAGCGTGCGCCGTTCGCGCGGCAAATCCGGCGGCGCACTGCAAAAATCGGCCATGACGCTGCATCAGCTGCCTGCCATGACGGCGCTGGGTGGCACCAAGACCGAAGTGGCCGAGCAGATCGAACTGCGCATCGGCCTGTCATTCGAACAATTCACGCGCGCGGTGCTGCTCGCCCAGAACGAATTTTCAGCCTTCCTCAAGACCGAGGAAAACGAGCGCGGCGAACTGCTCGAAACCCTGACCGGCAGCACCATCTACACCGCCATTTCCAAGCGCTCTTTCGAGCGCTTCCGGATCGAGCAGGAAGCGCTGCGCCAGCTCGGCCTGCGCCTGTCGGACCATGCGCCGATGGACGCCGAGGCACGTGCAACACTCGATGCCGCCAGCCTGGTAGCCGACCAAACGCTGGCCCGGCTCGATGCCGACCGGGCCGCCCTCGAGGTCAAACTGCGGTGGCGTCAGGAGCTCGACAAGCTCGAGCGCAGCGAGCAGCAAGCCCAAAGCGCATTGCTGCAGGCCCGGGCGGAGGCGGATGCGTCGATGCCGCGCAGACGTCGCCTTGGCACACTCGACGCGGCCCGCAGCGCCCGCCCCCTGGTGGCGGAAGCTACCCGACTTATGCACGAAGCAAGGGCCACCACTGACGCTATCGAGGCTGCACGATTAACACTTGGCGAGTCGATGACCAGGCAGGAGCAAGCCAGCACTGCACTGGACCTGGCTGCAACCCGCTTGCAGCTCGCCGAGCAGGCCCGAACCGACACTGCCCCCCTGCTCGACCGAGCCAAAGCAGTCGACGCCCGCATGGAAGCGTTAATGCCGACCCATCTGGGGGCAGCGCAAACCCGCGATGCGTCTGAGCTTGAGCTGCTTGAAGCCAGCGCTGCACTGCAAACCAAGGATAGCGCCATACAGGCGCTGCGTAGCGAACAGGAGGCCACGGCAGCATGGCTTGCCGCACAAGGCGATCATGAAGCGCTGGCCGCCAACTGGCCGCGCTGGGACACCCTGCTGACCCAGGCCGAAAGCGCCGTCGACGCCCAGCGCAGGCACGCCGAGGCGCGCACCCTCGCGCTGGAGGCAATGCAGGCGGCACAGACCGGGGAAGCCGACGCCGCGAATACCTTCGCCAGCGCTACCGAGCGGCTCGCTTATCTCGAAGCTGCCCGCCAGAGCGCGATGGCGGTACTGGCCGGATTCGACGCCGAATACTTGCGCGGTCAGCGCCAGGCACTCGACCTGCAGCGCCAGCATGTGGCCAGCGCCGACACGATTCTGGGCGAACTGGCGGCCAAGCGCACGCGCCAGGCGCAGCTGCAGGCGCAGGCGCTTGCATTGACAGGCGCGCAGGACGCCGCAGGTGTCGCGCTGGCCGCATCGCTGGCCGGACTGGAGCCCTTGCGCGCCGCGCTGGCGCAGGCCGAGCGTTCGCTCAAGGTAGCCGAACTGGCATGCGCCGGCAGCGTCGAAGAGCTGCGCGCGCGTCTGGTGTCCGACCAGCCATGCCCGGTGTGCGGGAGCGCGGAGCACCCCTACCAGGATGGCAACGCCGCCCTGCACGATCTGCTGGCCAGTCTGCAGGGCGAAGTGGAACGCTGCCGCCTGCAGGTCCAGGAATCGCTCTCGGTGCAGGCTGCACAGCGCGCCATCGCCGGCGCCAGCGCAACCCAGCTTGTGGCGGTTCAGGACGAACTTGCGGCGCTCGCAGCAACACTCGAACGCATCGACGCCGACTGGTCGGCCCATCCGCTGGCCGCGCGCGCGACCGACCCTGCCTGGCTCGACGGCCACAAGCAAGCGCTGGCTGCAAGCTCCACGCAACTGGACGCGCAGGAGCACGCGATGATGGTCGCAACCCGCACGCGCGACAGCGCACAAGGTGAGTGCGACACGATGGCGGCCAGCCACGCCAGGATGCAGGAATTGCTCACCGTCGCCCGTGCGCAGCATGCCCAGGCCGGCGCCGCGCATGCAGCGCTGACAGACAAGCATGCTGCCGCCGAGTTGGCGGTGCAGGCGCTGCTGGCCGAGCTCGCCCCACCAATGGGGCACTTGCCAGAGTGGCAGCGCCAATGGGCGCACGCGCCAGCCCAGTTCCACAGCACGCGCGCGGCCGAAGTCCGCCAATGGAGCGAGAAGTCGCAGCGCCACGCCAACTGCGCCGCCGCACTGGTGGTGACTGAATCGGAGCGCGCCGCCGCGGCCGAACGGATGTCAAAGGCGCAGCAGGCCGCAGCTGCAGCGCATGCAGCATTTGCCCGGATTGATGCCGATATTGGCGCGCTGCGCGCGCAGCGCCAGGAGCTGTTTGAAGGCCGCCCAGTGGGGCCGATCGACGCTGCGATCCAGGCCAACATTGCGCACGCGCGGGCGCAGATGGCAATCGAGCAGGCGGCCACCCAGCAGGCGGCGCAGGATCAGGCACATGCCCGCGCTTCGCTCGCGCACCTGGAGTCGCGCGGCGCTGCACTGGCCGGCGACGCGCTCAACGCCGATCGCAGCCTGACTCAGTGGATCGCGCAATATCGGCAGCGCCATCCAGATCTCGATGCGATTTCCAATGCTGCCGAACTTGCCCATTTGCTGTCGGCGGACGACGCCGAAATTGCGCTTGAGCGCACGGCCTTGCAGGCGCTCGACAGCGCGCTCGCCAGCGCAGGCACGGTGCTCGCCGAGCGGCGCTCGCAGCGTGAACAGCACCTGGCCGTGGCGCCAGAAGACCAACAGGCGGTGGACATCCTGGAGAACACCCTCGCAATTTTGGCAGGCGCACGCCTACAGGCCGGCGACAGCGCCGCCGCGCTCAAGGTGCAAATCGCCCAGGACGATCTGCGCCGCAGCAGCGCGCAATCGATGATGGCAGAGATCGAGCGCCAGCAGCTGGTCGAGCGGCGCTGGGGACAATTGAATGACTTGATTGGTTCCGCGGACGGCAAGAAATTCCGCAACTACGCCCAGCAGTTCACGCTGGACGTGCTGCTAGGTTATGCCAACAGCCATCTGCACCAGCTGGCACGCCGCTATCGCCTCGAGCGCGTAGTCAGCAGCGCCGGCCCGTCGCTGGGACTGATGGTGCGCGACCAGGACATGGGCGGCGAAATCCGCTCGGTCAACTCGCTTTCGGGCGGGGAGTCATTCCTGGTATCGCTGGCGCTGGCGCTCGGACTGGCCTCGCTGTCATCAAACCGGGTGCGGGTCGAATCGCTGTTCATTGACGAAGGCTTTGGAAGCCTCGACAGCGAAACGCTGCGCGTTGCCATGGATGCACTGGACGGGCTGCAGTCGATGGGACGCAAGGTGGGCGTCATCTCGCATGTGCAGGAGATGACCGAACGCATTGCAACCCGAATTCTCGTGCAGCCTGCTGGCGGCGGCACCAGCAGCGTTAGCGTTCAATAAACCGCATCAGCGTTTCACGTCGCTTGGCAACTTGACCAACTCCCATCCCAGCTCACGCCGGATTTGTTTCGGGTCCGGCGGCGGACGGCGCTGAAGGATTTCAGCGCGCAGCCATTGACGGACACTTTCCTTGCTAGGTTGCTTGTGCTTGGTCATCGTGCTTCCAGTTCTGAAAACGGCCTGAAGGGCCTGCCACGTTAACGCCGGGCTGAATTGGTCAGTTGACGCGGCGCGCAAAAAACTCGGCATTGTCAAGCGTCCGCGAAAGACGGCGCCCGCACGCGCAATGCTAAAATGCCCTTTTTTTCAGCCCGGTTACCTCTCATGTCCAGTCCAGCCCGTTTCCTTACTTTCAAGTGCGAAAAATGCAGCAAGCCGGTGAAAGTCGTACTGCAAAAGGTATCGGCCTGCTCGCATATCCAGCCTTACCTCGGCGTGTGCGCGTCGTGCGGCGAGCCCAAGCGCTACGCCACTGGCAGCAAGGATGCAGTCGAGTCATTCATGCACTCGGCCGACGGCAGCTGGTCGCATCACCATTGAACCAGCTGACAATGCATCCGCATCTGCCGGCCGAGGCGCCCGCGCACATCCACTGGACCGAAGGCGGGATCGAACGTTCGGCGCGCTGGCGCTCCGAAAGCGGAATGCCGGCGCCAAAAAAAGTCGTGCTGGCCGACGATCAGACCCCGGCCGACCTGGCCTACCGCCTGGCTTGCGAAGGCACCGCCCTGTTGTGGCGGGGCGACTTCCAGAACGCGCGCCAGCTGCTCCAGGCGCTGGCGCGGCGTGCCGACGGCAAAGGCAAACGCGCCGACAAGGGCAAGCGCAAGGAGGCGCGCACGCCCGCCTCGCCGGCGGAAGCCTTCCACCTGCACCGCCAGGCCCAGTCGCAGCGCGCGCGCACCCTTGCCATGCTGCTCATCCCATTCGAGGCCGACTACAGCATTGCCCTGCGCCGCGCGCCTGACGTGCGACTGGCCTGCAACGAGGCCTACGGGCGTGGCGAAGAGCCCTTCGTGGCCTCGCTGCGCGAGCTGCTGGGACTGATCGGGGCCCACGAGTGGCGCAAGAACGGGGTCGAGATTCCCGTCCTGGGTGCGCGCATCCATCCCCACTACGGCGTGTTTTCGCCGATTCGCGGCGAGTACGTGGAGCTGGTGGCGAGCGCTCCGCTGCCGCCGCACGCCAAGGTGGCCTTCGACATCGGCACCGGCACCGGCGTGCTGGCTGCGGTACTGGCCGGACGCGGCCTGCCGCACATCGTGGCCACCGACATGGATCCGCGTGCATTGAGCTGTGCGCGCGAGAATTTGCAGCGCCTTGGCCTCGATCAGGTCGAACTGATGCAGGCCGACCTGTTTCCAGAGCGCCGCGCCGACCTCATCGTGTGCAACCCTCCTTGGCTGCCGGGCCGTCCCAGCTCCTCGATCGAATATGCCGTGTACGATCCCGACAGCCGCATGCTCAAGGGATTCCTGGCT
Source organism: Pseudomonadota bacterium (assembly GCA_040385745.1). GTDB lineage: Bacteria > Pseudomonadota > Gammaproteobacteria > Burkholderiales > Burkholderiaceae_D > Telluria_A. The sequence goes on along the minus strand of JAZKGU010000083.1, from coordinate 9,285 downwards.
GGCGTCGCCGCCCACCTGGCACCGGGCGGGCAAGCCTGGCTGATTCTCTCGGATCTGGCCGAACACCTGGGCCTGCGTCCGCGCGAGGCGCTCACCGGCTGGATCGAGGCCGGCGGCCTGCGCGTGCTCGAGCGGCACGATGTGCGCCCCACCCATCCGCGCGCCAGCGACGCCGCCGATCCGTTGCACGCCGCCCGCTCGGCCGAAGTGACCTCGCTGTGGCGCCTGGGTGCGCGCTGAAGCGATTGCGAACGCGCCAAAACTGCTGTACAATATGCCCCTCAGACGCGGGGTGGAGCAGTCTGGCAGCTCGTCGGGCTCATAACCCGAAGGTCACAGGTTCAAATCCTGTCCCCGCAACCAGTATTTGTAGTCGAACGAAGCCCGGCGCTTGAAGCCGGGCTTTTGTTTTTCCGGCCTGCCTTGCGTATGAGAGACAAAAAAGATCGCGCCACGCTCGAGTTGCCGGGCTTTGCCGCCAGCCCGTCCCTGCCTCCCGCCCCGGCGCCGCAAAGCAGGACGGCCGCGCCGCGCAAACCGCGCCTCAGGCAGGACCAGCTCGAACTGCTGGAACCGACCGATGCCAGCGGACTGCCCCTGTGGCGGCGCGATGATACCCTTGATGTAACCGGGCTGCCCATCTGGGCCGCCGCCTGAGGCGCCTGTTAGACTGGGCACCTTCCTTTTTCGCCAGCTGGAAACTATGACTGCCATTGCGTTCGACACCCTGCCGCTCACGCCCTCCTTCCTCGCCAACCTCGATACACTGGGCTACCGCGAGATGACCACGATCCAGGCCCAGAGCCTGCCGCACGTGCTGGCAGGGCGTGATCTGATCGCGCAGGCCAAGACCGGCAGCGGCAAGACAGCAGCCTTTGGCATCGGCATCTTGCACAAGCTCAATCCAGCCTGGTTTGCGGTGCAGGGGCTGGTGCTGTGCCCCACACGCGAACTGGCTGACCAGGTTGCCAACGAACTGCGCCGCCTCGCGCGCGGCGAAGGCAACATCAAGATCCTGACCCTGACCGGCGGCAGCGCCATGCGCCCGCAAATCGCCTCGCTCGAACATGGCGCCCACATAGTGGTCGGTACCCCGGGCCGGGTGCGCGACCACCTGGGACGCGGCACCATCAACCTGGACAAGGTGCAGACGCTGGTCCTCGACGAAGCCGACCGCATGACCGACATGGGTTTCTATGACGAAATCGCCGGCATCGTCAGCGCCTGCCCCAAGCGCCGCCAGACCTTGCTGTTCTCGGCCACTTACCCCGATGACATTCGCCAGGCCACCGCCGCGTTCTTGAACAGCCCGGTCGAAGTGATTGTCGAAGCCCAGCACTCGGGCGACCAGATCGAGCAGCGCTTCTACGAAGTCGGCTTCGACGAGCGCGACGCCGCCGTCGGGCGCTTGCTCAAGCACTTCAAGCCGGTGTCGGCTCTGGCATTTTGCAACACCAAAGTGCATTGCCGCGAACTGGCCGCCGAACTGCAGCACCAGGGCTTTTCGGCGCTGGCCCTGTACGGAGAACTGGAACAGCGCGAGCGCGACGAAATCCTCGTGCTGTTTTCCAACCGCACCTGCTCGGTGCTGGTGGCAACCGACGTAGCCGCGCGCGGCCTGGACATCGCCAATCTTGGCGCGGTGATCAACGTCGATGTGTCAAAAGATACAGAGGTGCATATCCACCGCGTGGGCCGCACCGGGCGCGCCGGCGAGTCGGGCCTGGCACTGTCGCTGTGCGCGCCAAACGAGAAAAAATGGGTCAAGCTGATCGAGCAATATCAGGATGGCCCGGTGCAATGGCACGACCTCAAGGAACTGGGCGACGACCAGGAACCGGCGGCGCCTGCGCCCATGGTCACGCTGTGCATCTCCGGCGGCAAGAAAGACAAGCTGCGCCCGGGCGATCTGCTCGGCGCCCTGACCGGCGACGCAGGCCTGACCAAGGAGCAGGTCGGCAAGATCAACGTGTTTGAATTCATGACCTACGTCGCGCTCGAACGCAGCGCCGCCGCCGGTGCCTTCCAGCGCCTCAACGCCGGCAACAAGCTCGGCCCGGACTTTGGCAACATCAAGGGACGTTCATTCAAGATGCGCTTTATCGAAATCTGAGGCAGTCCGGGGCCATCAATGCACCTTGGCCGTGCGCTCGACACGGCAAGCATCGGCTTGCCCTTCGGGCGCGTCGCCGCGGGCATGTGCAGCACCCGTACCGGCTGCGCAAATTCAATACCCTGCGCTGCGAAGCGCTCGAACAGTCCCAGGTACACTGCCTGCTGGGTATCCATGTGCACGACATAGTCGGCACTTTGCACGTGATACACCGTTTCAAAATCGAGCGACCACTCCGAACAGGCCGCCAGGTGGGCGCGTTCAAACAAGGCTGCGGGCTGCGCGCTGACGACCTCGCGCACGATGCCAGGAATGGCGCGCAGTTGCGTGCCGGTGCTGCGGTACGTGACCCTGATTATGAAGGCCACGCGCCGGGTCTGCATGCGCTGGTGGTTGTGAATGCGGGTCTTGAGCAGGTCGGCATTGGAAAACACGATTTGCTCCCCTCCCAGGCCGCGCAGCCGCGTGGTCTTGAGACCGATCATTTCCACCGCGCCCAGCGCGTCCCCCACGATGATGAAATCGCCCACCTCGAACGGCTTGTCGAGCACGATCGAGAGCGATGCGAACAGGTCGCCCAGAATGTTTTGCACCGCCAGCGCCACGGCGATGCCGCCGATGCCCAGACTGGCCACCAGGGCCGTGATATTCACTCCAAGATTGTCAAGGATAACCAGGGCGATCACCAGCCAGATCACCAGGCGGATCACAAAACACAGCACCGACATGGAGCCGCGCCCGACCAGCTCGCCAGCCGCCTCGGCGCGTGCATGTGACAGGCTGCGCCAATTTCGCGCTGCACGGTCGCCCCATAGCGCCAGCTGGACCAGGAAGGCAATCACTGCGATGCGGGCAAGCACCATTTCAATCCGCGCCGGCAGCTCCAGTGCCAGGCTGCCCGCGTAGAGCGCAACAATTGCCACCGGCAGCCGGTAGGTAGCGCCAAGGGTGACGAGGGTCAAGTCGTCGAGCCGCGTACTGGTACGACGCGCCAGCGGCGCCAGACGCTGTTCAGCGATGCGTCAGGCCAGTGCATAAGCGAGCATGAGCAACAAGAAAATTGTGGCGCCGATCCCCCAGCGGCCAAGGGAATTGTCCAGCAGTTGATAGTCCATCCGACCCACCCAGCATGGCAAAGCAATTGGACCGCCCAGCGTGGGTAAGTTCGACCGGCGCAGCGGATGACAAGGTGTAGTTCACATGTAAATTTTTAGAACTACATGTAAAAATTCACAGGTGGAATGCCTTCCATTGCATAAATTCACTTTCGCGTGTTTACATCGCCTATACTCTGGCAACAGCAGGCGCTGGAAAGTCCACAATAGTTAAATTTGGCGTGCCGGATAGCGTGCATTCGGACGCTACTTCTGGCATTATTGCTGTGGAAAAACATCATCAATACCGGGACCACATGCTAATGAATAATGACGCCGAGATCGACGCAAGCGAAGCTTTAAAACAGGCGTTTTTACGCGGCGCTGGCATTTCTGCCGACGCCATTGGCAGTCTCACGCCCGAGATGATGGAATTGCTTGGCAAGATGATGGCCAGTTCGCTGCAAGGCGCGATCGACCTGCTGGCCTTGCGCTCGCTGGTCAAGCAGGAAGTCAATGCCGACGTCACCCAGGTACTGATGCGCAATAACAATCCGCTCAAGTTCTTTCCCGACAGCCAGACCGTGCTGACGCAGATGCTGCGCAAGAAAATGCCCGGCTTCATGGAGCCGCTCGAAGCCATTGACGACACTTACACCGATCTGCGCGGTCACCAGAAGGGCGTCGTGGCCGGCACCCGCGCCAGCATGGACAAGGTGATCCGGCGCCTGCGCCCGGAGCGCATCGAGTCGGCCGTCAAGCGCTCGCCGATGGATGCGCTGCCGTTCCGGCGCAAGGCAGCCTTGTGGGAACTGTATTGCCAGCAGCACCTTAGCGTGGCCGGCGAGTCGCAGGACCAGTTCAAAACCCTGTTCGGTTCCGACTTCCTCGAGGCGTACGAGCGGGAAGTGGACATCAATGCAGGCAAGGTGAATGGCTAGGCAGGCCCCGGTCGCGCTGGCCTGGACGCAGATCAGCGAGATCGGCGATCGCGCCTCCAATCAAGATACAGTCGGCCAGGCCGCGCACGGCGCCCTGTCCTGTTTCGTCGTCGCTGACGGCGCCGGCGGCCATGCCGGCGGCGAAGTGGCATCGAGCGTGGTAGTCGACGCCATCGTCTCCAGCTTCGGCAAAGCGCCCGCTTTCGGTCCCGATGCCCTGCTCGGCTACGCCGAAAGCGCCATCGCGGCGGTGGCCAGGCGCAAGCAGGACGAGCCGCGCTACGTCGACATGAGCACCACCGTGGTCGCCCTGCTGGTCGAGCGCAGCACTGGCCAGGCCCTGTGGGCCCACCTTGGCGACAGCCGCATCTACCTGTTTCGCCAGGCCCGCCTGCACGCCATGAGCAAGGACCACAGCCTGACCCAGCAACTGATCGACGCCGGCTATGCCAAGGCCGACCAGCTGCGCACTCACCCCCAGCGCAATATCCTGTTCGCCGCCATCGGTGCCGAAGGCGACACCGAAGTCGAGCTCTGCGCCGGAGCCACCCTGCTCGAGCCGGGCGACACGCTGCTGCTGTGCAGCGACGGCTTGTGGGAATGGGTGCTCGAATCGGACATGGAGCAAACCCTGGCACGGGCGCGCGACAGCCGCGAATGGCTGGCGGCGATGTGCGCCCTGGCCCACACCAACATCTCGGCAACCGGCAAAATGCGCGACAATTATTCGGCCTACGCGATTGAAGTGCGGGAGGCCTCGGCATGACAGGACAAGTTGTCACCGGCTCGGAAAACTGCCTGCCGATCGGCACCCGCCTGTCGGACTTCGAACTGACCGGCATCCTCGGCGAGGGCGGCTTCGGCATCGTCTACATCGCCTTCGACCATTCGCTCCAGCGCACCGTCGCGATCAAGGAATACATGCCTGGCGTGCTGGCAGCGCGCGGCGAGGACGACAGCATCCGGGTGCGCTCCGAGCGTCACCAGGAGACCTTCAACGTCGGCCTGAAAAGCTTCATCAACGAGGCCCGCTTCCTGGCCCAGTTCGACCATTCCTCGCTGGTCAAGGTCTACCGCTTCTGGGAGCAGAACCAGACCGCCTATACTGCGATGCAGTACTACGAAGGCCAGACCATCAAGGACATCGTCACCAACACGCCCGAACTGGTGACCGAAGCGTGGTGCCTGCGCATCATGCAGCAGATTCTCGAAGCACTCGAGATGCTCTACACGATGAAGATCCTGCATCGCGACGTTTCGCCCGACAACGTCATCGTGCAGGAAAACGGCGACGCGGTGCTGCTCGATTTCGGCTCGGCGCGCCAGATCATCGGCGACCGCACGCGCGGCCTGACCGTGATCCTCAAGCCGGGCTACGCCCCGGTGGAGCAATACGCCGGCGACGCCTCGCTGGAACAGGGCGCCTATACCGATATCTATGCGCTGTCGGCCGTGATGTACTTTGCCATCATCAAGGAGCCGCCAGCCACCTCGATCGCGCGCATGGTCAAGGACCCGATCACGCCACTGGCTGAACGCGGCATCCCGGGCTTTTCGACCGCCTTCCTGGCCGCCATCGACAAAGGCCTGGCCGTGATGGCCCACGATCGCCCGCAAACCATCGACGCCTTCCGCGAGCTGCTCGGCATCGCTCCCTCCTCGGCGCCGCGTCCGCGCAGCGTGGCTGCAACCCAGCGTTTCGCCACCCTCGAGCGCCTGCCCGACCCGGACGACAACAGCCCGCGCGCCGCGCTCGACCCCAAGCCGGGCCCCGTGACACAAATCCCCCCGCTGCCGCCAGCGCCGCGGACTACGCCGAACGAAGCCGCGGCGCCCCCCGGCGCACTGAATCCGCACGCACTGATGCCGCGTTGGGTCTCCAGCGTGGCGCTGGCGGCCGCAGTGATCGCCATCCTCGGTTACGGCGGCAAGTGGCTGCTCGATACACCATCCGATGTGCTCATGCCCGAAACCCCGCAGCTGGCCGAGCCGCAGGAAGCCGCGCCTGCCGCCCCGGCGCCGCTTGCTGAAGCGCCACCCGCAGCAGCCCCTGCCAGCGTGCCCGAAGTGGCCCCGGCCAGCGTGGAAGTTGCACCGCCCGAGCCTGCGGTGGCTGTCAGCACGCCGCCCGAAGCGCCGCCCGTGGTCGAAGAAAAGCCGCCGGCGCCCGAACTTGTCAACTACCGCCTGTCCGTCAAGCCGTGGGGTACTGTGTTCGTCGATGGCAAGGAACGCGGCGTCAGTCCGCCGCTCAAGCGCCTGGCGCTGACCCCGGGCAAGCACCGCGTCAAGATTGTCAATCCGAGCTTTCCGGAGCACGAATTCGAGCTTAGTGTTGGCAAAAAGGCCGGGACGATTGAACACGATTTTGCAACGAAGCCGAAATAAACTATGATTCTAGGCATGAAGAAATCATTCCAAAAATCACATTTATTCGGCGCTGCGGCGGCCCTCTTGTTCCTGTCCGGCTGCGAAACCCAGCTCGGCGCCGCCGTCTCGGCGGTCACGGGCAAGCCTGCCGCCACGACGCCTGCCAAGCCCGTCGCCGGTGCCCAGAACGCGGTTCCCGCGCCGGCCCCCGCACCCCAGTTAAGTCCCGAACAGCTTGCCTTAAAAGAAGGCATCGATCTGTACAACAAGGGCGACTTCAATGACGCCATCAAGCGCCTGGGCAGCAGCGACATTGCCAACGGCTCGCGGGCCGGCCAGCTGAGCGCCCTCAAGTACACCGCCTTTAGTTACTGCGTGACCAACCGTGCCACCCTGTGCCGCCAGAGCTTCGAAAAAGCCTTCAAGCTCGACCCTGCCTTCGACCTGGCGCCCGGCGAACACGGCCACCCGCTGTGGGGCAAGGCATTCCTGCGTGCCAAGGGTCCAGCGCCCAGCGCCAAGAAATAAGCGCGCATCTCAGCGCCCCTCCAGACGAAAAAAAAGCACGCTAAGCGTGCTTTTTTTTACGTGCGCTGAATTAGTTACGAACTACGCGCTTGTACTCGTTGGTACGGGTATCGATTTCGATGACGTCGTCGGTCGATACGAACAGCGGAACCTGCACGGTGTGCGCGTGGGCTTCGATGGCGTTTTCCAGACGAGCTTCCTTGAGCACGTTGCCCGAAGTGTTGCCCTTGACTGCAGGCTCGGAATAAGCGACCTTGCGTGCAATGGTGGTCGGCAATTCGACCGAGATGGCCTTGCCGTCGTAGAACACGGCTTCGCATTCCATGCCGTCCTTGAGGTAATGCAGCGCATCGCCCAGGTTCTCTTCTTCGATCTCGTACTGCTCGTAGTCGGCGTCCATGAATACGAACAGCGGATCGGCGAAGTACGAATAGGTGACCGGCTTCTTGTCCAGCACCACGACGTCAAACTTGTCGTCGCCGCGGAACACGTTTTCCAGCGGGCTGTTGGTCAGCAGGTTCTTCATTTTCCACTTGTAGGTGAAGCCCGTGCGGCTCGAACCGTTCACATCGGAACGCAGCACGATGAATGGCTTGCTGTCGACCATAATGATATTGCCAACACGAATTTCTTTTGCAGGTTTCATAAAAATTATTCGGTAAAAGAGGGTTGCTTAAAAATCCGCCGTAAGCGCACGAATGATCGGTTAAATACGGTAGAGAGTAACCGGGCATTATACCTTATGTTTTGCCCTGCGCTAAGCGAAGCTTGGTGGCAAAGGCCAACAAGTTCGATGCCATGTCGCCATGCGCCTGCATCTGTACGCGCCAGGCCTGGGCGCCGGCTTGCATGCCCGGCATGGCGGCGGCATAGGCGCGCCACAGGGTGTCGAGCGCTGCGGGCGGCTCCATGGCGCCGTTCCAGCGCAACATGAACGCCGCAAGCTCGGGCGCGCCGTTCGCGTATCGGCCCAGAAAGGCGCGCAATTTCTTGTGGTGCAGCTGCTCGTCCTGGGGATAGATGTGCCACACAAAGGGCTTGCCGGCCAGCTGGGCGCGCACGAACGAATCTTCGCCGCGCACAAAATTGACGTCGCAGGCCCATAGCAGGCTGTCGTAGTCAGGCTGGGCCACAAAAGGAATCACGCGCACGCTCAGGGCGCCGCGCCGCGCGGACGCGCCCACTGTGGCTGGCGCACCCAGGAAGGCTTCGACAGCAGCGCGCGCAACCCCTTCCGGCACCAGGCAGCACACTGGCTCGTTACCAGTCTGCCAGGCGCTGAACAGCTCGGCCACCGGCGCTTCCGGATAACAAAACATGGATACCTTGAGCGAAGCCGCCTGCTGCGCGTCCAGACCCAGGCGCGCCAGAAATGCGTGCAGCGCCGCAGGATCTTCCACCAAGCGGCGCCGCGCTTGCTCCAGCCCCGACTCCCACAGCAGTCCGCCAGTTTTGGCAGTAAAGCCCGGAAAGAAAAAATGCTTGGTCAGGGGCAGGCGCGGATGCATGGACGGCAGCAGATGGCAGCCCTCCACCCACTCTTCGGCGCTGAGTCCTTCGAGGTTCAGCCATACCGGGCGCGGCAGACATTGCGCCATCGCTTCGATATAGCCGGGCGGAATATCGCAGGCAAAAAATTCGATGACGATGTCGGCTATCTCGCTGGGCGCAAAGCTGCCGCCCTGGCCGATCCAATGTCGAATCTCGACCTGTTCAATGTGCTGCAGGGGCGCGGCCGCATCGAGCGCCGGGCAGATCCGCTGAAAGCTGGCCAGATCGTCGACCCACAAGGTCACCGCCACGCCATGTTCGCGCTGGAGCTGGCGGGCCAGGCGCCAGCAGATGCCAATGTCGCCATAATTGTCGACGACCTTGCAAAACAATGCGAGCGTCAGTGCGGGAGTAGCTGTCATAGGGTGGAATAGATGCAAGACGAAACGGATCGCGGCATGATAGCAGGCCCGGAAATGCAAAAAGCCGCACGAAGCGGCTTTTTGCTCAACTGGCGTCCCCACGGGGATTCGAACCCCGGTACTCACCGTGAAAGGGTGATGTCCTAGGCCTCTAGACGATGGGGACAGAAACCTGTCCTGAATGCAAAGCATCCGGCCTACCTGCTGCACCAATAAAAAACCCTGACGAATCAGGGCGTTTAGCGGTACTAAACTGCTTGCTGCAAAATCTTGGCGTCCCCACGGGGATTCGAACCCCGGTACTCACCGTGAAAGGGTGATGTCCT
>JAZKGU010000082.1:0-27986 GCA_040385745.1 Pseudomonadota bacterium | reverse complement strand
CCCTGTACAACGTGTTTCGCCGCTTCCTGCAGCCGCTCACGCGCTACAAGCGCTACATCACGGACGATCTCGATCCCATCTATGTCGACGGGGAGATCGCGGTGCTGGGGGTGAACACGGCGCGTTCGCTCACCATCAAGGATGGCCGGGTCAACAAGGAACAAGTGGAAAAAATCAAGGAGCAGCTAGGCGGGCTGGCACCGCACATCACCCGCATCATCGTCACCCATCACCCTTTCGATCTGCCGGAGACCGAAGACGACACCGATCTGGTCGACCGCGCGCCAATGGCAATGAAGGCCTTCGCCGATTGCGGCGTTGATCTGCTGCTGTCGGGTCACATGCACACCAGCCATGCCGCCAGCACGGCCCAACGCTACCAGAGCTCGGAATACGCGGCGCTGGTGGTGCAGGCAGGCACGGCAACGTCGACGCGGGGCAGGGGGGAAGTCAATTCCTTCAACGTGGTGCGGGTCGAGCATGACCGCGTCGAAGTGGACCGCTACGGCTGGGACGAGGTCGGCAAGGAATTCTCGCTGATGACGACCGAGCCGTTTTTAAGGCAGGGCAATGTATGGTCCTCGCACGTAACAGGGCTAATGGCGAGCGGAATTTAAGCATCCGCCCGCTGGCCACGCCGGCGCCGGCCCTTAAATCCAATACTCGGTCAGGCGCGCCGCGAATTCCTTGATGCGGTCCGTGATCGGGCGGCGGCGCCATTGCTCGAGCGTGACTTCTTTCGAGTCGCGCAAGTCTTCAGCGAAGGCGCTTGCCATATCGCGCCCGAATCCCGGATCGAGCACCACCACATTGAGTTCGTAGTTATGCAGGAAACTGCGGCGATCGATATTGGCCGATCCCACGGTTGACCAGGTGCCGTCGATCACCGCTGTCTTGGCGTGCAATACCGCCACCTGCAACTGGTAAATCTTCACGCCACTTGCCAGCAGCTGCTCATAAAACGAGCGCCCCGCATGCATGACCAGGCCGTGATCGGTCACCCCCGGCAACACCAGCTTGACGTCGACACCGCGCTTGGCGGCCTGCGTCAGTGCCTCGATGAACTGGTCATCGGGCACAAAATAGGCCGAGGTGATATGCACCGAGGTCTTGGCTTCATTGATCGCCACGATGAAGGATTTGTAGATCTCCGAATCACGCTCGGGCTCGGTCGCCAACACCCGCACCAGTTTGTCGCCGACCGGGCTCAGTGTCGGGAAATACTCGCGTGCCGGCAGATCACCTGCTTCCTGGTTCACCCAGGCATCGATGAAGTGATACTGCAGTGCGGCGACGGCCGGGCCTTCAATCTTAACGTGGGTATCGCGCCAGCCAACCTTCTTGCTGTCGGTGGCGTCGGGATTGCGCTTGGAGCGGAAAAAGGAGCTGTTGGCATAGGTGCTGCTGATGTTGATGCCGCCCGTAAAGGCGACCTTGCCATCCACTACCATCAGCTTGCGGTGATCGCGGTTGTTCAGTTCCCACTTGCCGACGCGCTTGGCGGGAATGACCGGATTGAACTCCAGTACCGTGATGCCGGCCGCGCGCATGCTGTCGAAAAATTCCTTCGGCGTGCCGAGCGCGCCGACGCTGTCATAGAGCACGTTGACGGTCACACCCTGTTTTTGCTTTTGCATGAGCAACTGGGCAAATTGCTGGCCGATCTCATCCTGGTCAAAGATGTAGGTTTCCAGATTGATCGAAGTCTTGGCGCCGCTGGCGGCCGCCATCATTTCCTTCATGGTGGCCGGGCCGTCGAACAGCAGGGTCACCTTGTTGCCGGCAATCAGGGGCACGCCGGTGGCGGCTTCTTCAAGCACGGCCAGGGCTTTCATGTCGGGCGAAGCGCTGGCCCAGCGTTTGGCCAGCAATGCATTGGCCTGGCGCTTGGCAAGGCGGCCCTGGGCGGTGGCGACGGTCGGGATTTCCCGGGCGGCGGTGCGTTCGCTGTTGACATTGACATCAGGCAATGACGCGCAACTGGCAACCAGGAAGGTCACGGTCGCCAGGACCGCGACTGAAGCTGTACGTAAAAAGCGCATTCTGTTCTCCTGGGCTACAAGCTGTGCCTGTCTGACAAAAGGTCTTTCGGCAGTCACAGTGTACGTCCGCAAGCGGCCTGGACTTTGTACGGTAGCGAACTGAGCGCTACCAATTAGCGCCGGGCCACAGCAGCGCAGCAGAGCTCAGATCGGTTAAACTTGACCGCATTCACCTAGAGGATTGTTATGTACCTTACTTATTTCAAGGGGCAGTGGTCGGAAGGCAATACGCCGCTGTTCGGCGCGATGGACCACAGTACCTGGCTCGGCTCGTCGGTATTTGATGGCGCGCGCGCGGTCAAGGGCCGCCTGCCTGACCTGCGACCGCATTTGGAGCGCGTAGTTCGCTCGGCCGATAAACTCGGCCTGCGCTGCCCGCTGGGGGTGGAAGAAATGGAGGCCCTGGTGCGCGAGGGCGTGGCCAAATTCCCGGCCGACGCAGAGCTCTACATCCGTCCGCTGGTGTTCGGCTGCGAAGGGTTTTTGATTCCCTCGCCCGAATACAGCGGCTTTGCATTGACCCTGTTCGATGCGCCTCTGCCGCCGTTCACCGGTTTTTCGGCCTGCCTGTCGAGCCTGCGCCGTCCGGACGCCAATATGGCGCCCACCGATGCCAAGGCCTCGGCCCTGTATGCCAATTCGACGCGGGTGCTGCGCGAAGCGCGCGAGCGCGGCTTCGATAATGGCATCGTGCTCGACAGTCAGGGAAATGTGGCCGAATTCGCCACCTCGAACCTGTTCATGGTCACGCCAGACGGGGCCGTGGTGACCCCGGTCGCCAACGGCACCTTCCTGGCCGGGATAACCCGCGCGCGCGTAATGGCCTTGCTTGCCGAAGCCGGAGTGGTGGTGCAGGAACGCAGCGTGCAGCCGCAAGAGCTCGACAGCGCGCTGGAGATCTTCAATACTGGTAACTACGGCAAGGTGACGCCCTGCGTGCGCTACGAAGCGCGCACCCTGGCCATCGGTCCTATGGCGACCCTGGCGCGTGACCGCTACGCCGCCTACATGGAAAGCTGCTGACCCTATTTGACCTTGGCCGCCGGTGGTATCTGCAGCGGTTTGACGGCGCCGCAATCCGCGCCCAGCCATTTGCCGCTACCGTCGACGCCCATGGTTTCCGGCTGGCCGTTGACGGAAGTGGTCACTTGCATCGCCATGCTGTAGGCGGCGTCGCTCAGGAAGGTGATCTCGCCCTCGCCGCTGGAGGCCGGGTTGGTGCAGGAAAACGAGATGCGCATGCTGTTGCCGTTCATGGCCGAGCGCTGAAGCGAGCAATTGCCTTGCTGCTGGATCGGCAACATCCCTTGCGCGATCATTTCCTTGCTGATGCAGGTTTTGACGAGCATGCCGCCATCCTTCATTTCGGGCATGCCAGCACCGCCGTTTTTGCGCACCATGTCTTCAATGGCACGGCGCTGCTCGGGCGGCATGGATGCCATTTGTTTCTGCAATTGGGCGATCATTTGCGACATAGGGCTTGCCCCGGCTTGCACCTTGTTATTGATTTCCCACAAACCCGGTTTGATGGTCTGCGCGGATGATGGCGAGGCAATAATTGCCAGCGAGGAAAAAGCGGCGAGGGCGATCAAACTGGAAGTCATGGTTGCTCCGAAAAAAATGGCTGGCGAGGCAGCACTCGATGCCATACTTTACAACCTAAGTAATGCGATTGGAATTCAATAGTGAAACTGCTAACTGTTCTGATGCTGGGCGCCGCGATCCTGTCGCCTGAATTCGTCCTTGCCGCGCCGACTATCAAGCCCAGCGTCGCCGCGCCCCGCGCCGGCGCCGCGCCGCAAAAAGTGGCCTCGGTCGAAGGTATTACCGAATATCGTCTGGCCAATGGCATGCGCGTGCTGCTGTTCCCGGATAACAGCAAGCCGACCCTGACAACCAACATCGTCTACATGGTCGGCTCGCGCCACGAGAACTACGGCGAAACGGGTATGGCCCACCTGCTCGAACACCTGCTGTTCAAGCCGACCAAAAATTTTGGCCTGCGCAAAGGCACCAAGACACCGACCGAGGTGCTCAACCAGAGTGGGGCTGACTTTAACGGCACCACTTGGTATGACCGCACCAATTACCACGCCACCTTTCCCGCCAACGAAGAGAACCTGCGCCAGATGCTGGCGCTGGAGGCCGACCGCATGGTCAATTCTCCCATCGACCAAAACGACCTGTGGAACGCCAAGACGCAAAAGGGCGAAATGACGGTGGTGCGCAATGAGTTCGAAATGGGCGAGAATGACCCGGTCGGCGTCACCACCGAGCGCCTGCAGGCCGTGGCCTACGACTGGCATAACTACGGCAAGTCGACCATCGGCGCGCGCTCCGATATCGAAAAGGTCGACATCGCGCGCCTGCGCGCCTTCTACAAAACCTGGTACCAGCCTGACAATGCGCTGCTGATGGTGGCCGGCCGTTTCGACGAGGCCAAGGTGCTCAAGCAGGTCGGCGAATACTTCGGCCGCATTCCCAAGCCAGCGCGTGTACTGCCCACTACCTACACGCGCGAACCGACCCAGGACGGCGAGCGCGCCGTCACGGTGCGCCGCAGCGGCGGCACCCAGTTCGTAGGCGCCGGCTACCACGTGGCTGCCTCGGGCCACGAAGACGCGGCCGCACTGGCGCTGCTGGGCCGCATCATGACCGACGCGCCCAGCGGCAGGCTGCACAAGGCCCTGATCGAAACCAAGCTGGCCACCAGCCTCGATGGCGGCTCGGTCAGCAACCTGGAACCGGGCTACCGTATTTTTGGCGCCACTGTGCCCAAGGAGCTCGCGCTCGAGGTCACGGAAGCTGCCATGATCAAGGTGCTGGAAAATCTGAAGGCTGAACCTGTGACCGAGGCCGAAGTCGAGCGCGCCAGGCTGGCCATCATCAAGCAGATCGAGCTGGCCACCAACGACACGGCAGCGCTCAGCATCGCGCTGACCGAGTCGATGGCAGCGGGCGACTGGCGCCTGTTCTTCGTACAGCGCGACCGCATCGAGAAAATGGACGGCAAGACCGTGCAGGCAGTGGCCGAGAAATATCTCAAGCCCTCCAACCGTACCCTGGCGCGCTTCATTCCCACCGATGCGCCGGACCGTACCGAAGTGGCCGACACGCCCGATATCGCGGCGCTGGTCAAGGACTACAAGGGCCGCGCGGTGGCGGCGCAGGGCGAAGCGTTCGACCCCAGCCCGGCCAATATCGAGGGCCGCACCGAGCGCTTCACACTCGCCAACGGAATGAAAGGCGCGCTGCTGGCCAAGAAAACCAAGGGCGCCATGGTCAGCGTGACCATCAATTTGCACGCCGGCACGGTCGATGCGCTCAAGGGCAAGGCCGATGCCGGCGCCTTCGCTGCGGCCATGCTGACCCAGGGCACCAAGCGCCTGTCGCGCCAGGAGATCAAGGACAGCTTCGACAGGCTGCGCACCCGCGTGAGCATCGGCGGCAGTGCGGAAGACGTGGCGGTGGTGGTCACGAGCACGCGCGACAACCTCAAGCCTGCACTCGAGCTGGTGGCCGAGATCCTCAAGACGCCGTCTTATCCCGCACCTGAATTTGGCGAAATGCTGCGCGACCAGGTCAACCAGATCGAGCAGCAGCTGCCCGAACCGCAGCCGCTGGTATTTAACGCACTGCAGCGCATGATCGATCCCAATCCAGCCGGCCATGTGCGCCATGTGCTCACGCTGCCGGAAAAGCTTGCAGCCCTGCGCGCACTCAAGATCGAGGATGTGCGGGCCTTCCACAGCGCCTTCTATGGCGCCAATCACGGCACCTTCGCCGCCGTGGGCGACTTCGATGCGGCGGCCCTGAAAGCCCAGATGCAGTCGCTGTTCGGCAGCTGGAATGCGGCCCAGCCATACGTGCGCATTCCGAGCGCGATCAAGAGCATCAGCGGCCAGAAGCTCGCGCTGGAGACACCCGACAAGGCCAACAGCGTGCTGGTGGCGGTGCAGCCCATCGCGCTCAAGGACGATGCTGCCGCCTATCCGGCCCTGTTGATGGCCAATCACATGTTCGGCGGTGGCTCGCTGCGCAGCCGCCTGGCAGACCGCGTGCGCCAGCAGGACGGGCTGTCCTACAGCGTGGGCTCGCAGTTGTCGGTGCCGTCGCAGGAGCCGGCCGGAATGTGGCTGGCGTATGCAATCAGCGCGCCGCAGAACACTCCCAAGGTGGAGGTGGCGCTGCGCGAAGAGATCGCGCTGGCGCTCAAGAGCGGCTTTACCGACACCGAGCTGGCCGAAGCCAAAAAGGGCTGGCGCCAGGGCGAGGAGGTGGCCCGCACCGACGACGCTTCGCTGTCCCAGCGCCTGGCCGGGTATCTGCACCTGCAGCGCACCATGGACTATGACAAGGGGCTCGAAGCGAAGATTGAGGGGCTCACGGCAGCGCAAGTGAACGCCGCGCTGCGCGAGTTCCTGATTCCGGAGAAGCTGTCGGTGCTCACGGCAGGGGATTTTGCCAAGGGTGGCGCTGCAACTGCTGGCGGCAAGAAGTAACGCTTTACGCAGGATCGGCGGCCACGCGGTGCCCGATCCTGCACTTCAAGAGCGCATCAAATGCAGTTCCAGGTACTGCAGCAACAGCACCGTTTTACCATCCATGATTTCGCCGCTGGCCACCTTGGCCAGCGCTTCCTCAAAGCCCAGCTCCAGCACCTCGATATCCTCGCCTTCTGCGGCTACGCCGCCACCTTCGCCAAGGCGCTGCTCGGGCGTGTATTCGGCCACGAAAAAGTGCAGCCGTTCGGTCACTGAGCCGGGGCTCATGAACAGGTCGAACACTTTCTTGACGCTGCCGATCTGGTAGCCGGTTTCTTCCTGTACCTCTTCGCGGATGCGCTGCTCCGGGCTGGCGTTGTCCAGCAAGCCGGCCGCCGTCTCAATCAGAAAACCGGAATGACCGTTGACGTGGGCGGGAATGCGGAACTGGCGCGTCAGCAGCACGGTGCGGTGCTCGCGGTTGTACAGCAAGATTGTGGCGCCATTGCCGCGGTCATAGACTTCGCGCTCCTGCTTTTGCCAGCTGCCGTCGCGGCGCTGCAGCTCGAAGCTGTACTTCTTGAGGATGTACCAGTTATCCGACAGCAGCGATTCACCGATGACTCTTACCCGTGGCTCTTGCATTGACATCCCCATCTGGTTTCAAAACCGACAGCGTACCACTTGCCACGCCCGGATCCTGTATGACATTTGTCACCCCAAAGTCATGGCCCTTGCTTCTTGTTGCGTCCATGGCGTTTCCCTACACTCGATGCATCTTAACTGGGAGGGAACATGAAACTGAGCAATCTGAAGCATCTGGTACTGCTGGCCGGCCTCGGCCTGTCCGCCTCGGCGTTTGCAGCGGTAACGCTGGTGCACGACGTGCGCGTATTCGACGGCGAGCGCATGCATGCCCGGCGCTCGGTGCTGATCGACGGCGCCACCATCGTCAATGCTGATTTCAAGGGCAAGGCCCCGGCCGGCGCCATGCTGATCGACGGCGCTGGCAAGACGCTGCTGCCAGGCCTGATCGACGCCCATGTGCACGCTTACCGCCACCTCGAATTGCCGCTGCTATTTGGTGTGACCACCCAGGTCGACATGTTCACCGGAGTGGCAGTGATGCAGGGCGTGACGAAAAAAATGCGCGAAGGCGCCAATAGTGGCCAGGCAGATCTGTTCTCGGCGGGCACCCTGGCCACCGCACCGGGCGGACACGGCACCGAATACGGCATGCCGATCCCGACCCTGACCACGCCTGCCGAGGCCCAGGCCTTTGTCGACGCGCGCCTGGCCGAAGGTTCTCACTTCATCAAGATCGTGATGGAAGAGGGCCTGGCCGGGCGCAAGATGAATTCGCTGGACCTGGCCACGGTGCGCGCCCTGATCCAGGCAGCGCACAGCCGCAAGAAGCTGGCCGTGGTCCACATCAGCAATCTGGCCAATGCCCGCGCTGCGCTGGAAGCTGGCGCTGACGGACTGGTTCATCTGTTCGTGGGCAAGGATGTCGATGCTGGCGCCATCGAGGCACTGGCCGTGCTGGCCAGGCAGCGCAAGGCCTTCGTGATCCCGACCTTTTCCGTGATGGAGAGCATGGCGGGCATCAAGGCGGCCGACGTGCTGGGCGACCCTGGCCTGACCAATCTGCTTGACAAGGAGCAGGCCGAGCCGCTTGGCGCCACCTACGGGCGCCAGCCCAACCCGGCTCTGCTGAACGCGCCCAATGCGCTGACGCTGGCGCTGCACAAAGCCGGTGTGCCGCTGCTGGCCGGAACCGATGCGGGCAATGCGGGCACTCAGCATGGCATCAGCCTGCACCACGAAATGGCGTCGCTGGTGCGCGCCGGCCTCAGCCCCCTGCAGGCGCTGGCTGCGGCCACTGCCGCGCCGGCGCGCGCCTTCCAGCTGGGTCGGCGCGGGCGTATCGCGGCCGGCTACAAAGCCGACCTGCTGCTGGTGGCGGGCGATCCGGCGGCCGATATCGCCAACACCCGCAACATCGTCATGGTATGGAAGGATGGGGTTGATGCGGCGGGCCTGCGCAGCGCCCAGCTGGCGCGCGTGGCCCAGGAAAAGCTGCCGAAGAATATGCAGCCGCTGGCATTGCCGCCCGACGGACGTATCAGCCTGTTCACGAAGGACAAGCTGGCCAGCCCGATCGGCCATGGCTGGATGCAGGCCAGCGACGCCTTCATGGGCGGCAAGTCGAACGTTAAGCTCGACCTGCGCGAGCCGGTCGATGGCCAGGCCGTGCTGGCAGTCAATGCCAACGTCGTTGAGGGCTTTGCCTATCCCTGGGCTGGCCTGTCCTTTATGCCAGGCAAGCAGCCGATGGCAGCGGCCGACCTTAGCGCGGCAAAGGTGATCCGCTTCAAGGTACGCGGCGATGGCGGCCAGTACAGCCTGAACGTGATGGGCAAGGGCGCGCAAATGCCGGTAAGTGTGCCTTTCACGGCCGAAAGCGGGTGGCGCGAGGTGGCCATTCCGTTTTCCGCCTTCAAAGGGATAGACGCGAGCGCCATCACCATGATAGCGTTTAATGCTGGGCCGAAACCTGGGACCTATGCCTTCGAGCTTTCCGATGTCCGCCTGATGACTGAATAAGAGGAACTGCCGCACATGAACACCAGCATCGAGCGCATCCTGCGCGGGCAATGGCTGCCCCCGGCAATCGGCAAAGCGCCGTTCCTGTGGATAGGCTCGCTGGTGTTTTTCCTCATGAAGTATTTTCTGGTCAAGGTCAGCGCCCTGGAGCTGGCGCTGGCCGCCTGCACGCTGCTGGTGTTTCTGCCCTTGTATTTTCTCAGCTTCTGGCCTGGCCCGGGCAGGCTGGCCGGCCTGCTCGTCACCTGCCTGCTGGGGGTGCTGTGGGCGCCCTACAATTTTGGCGCCAATACCTTTTTCCTGTTCGCCACGGCCATGTGCGCCGGCATCACCCCGACGCGCCGGGCCTACATTGCCCTGGCCGGCGTGCTGCTGCTGGCGGCGGTGGTGCTCGTCACAGTCCAGAGCATTCCCCTGATGTACCGGCTGCCGGTGGTGTTGATGGCGCTGCCGATTGGCGTCGCCTCGATCATGGATGCCAACTTGCGCCGTTCGCGTGAACAGCTGCTGCGCAAGCAGGAGGAGGTGGAGCACATCGCCACCATTGCCGAGCGCGAACGCATATCGCGCGACTTGCACGACTTGCTGGGCCATACGCTCTCGCTCATCACGCTCAAGGCGGAACTTGCGGGCAAGCTGCTGGGCCGCAACGAGGCGGCGTGCCGCGCTGAAATCACCGATATCGAAAACAGCGCGCGCAACGCTTTGGCCGAGGTGCGCGCGGCCGTTAGCGGCTATCGCGAGAGCGGACTGGCGCATGAACTGGCCAGCGCGCATGCCAGTCTTGCAGCAGCCGGGGTGCTCATGCAGGCCGAGATGCAGCCCTGCACTCTGCCTGCAGCGATAGAAAACGTCCTGTCGCTGTCCCTGCGCGAAGCGGTGACCAATATAGTGCGCCATGCCGGTGCCAGCCAGTGCACGGTGCAGCTGGCGCAGGAGGGCGGCAGCGTGCGCTTACGCATCGCGGACAATGGCAGCAAGCGCGGCAACGTCCACCCGGGCAACGGCTTGGTCGGCATGCGTGAACGGGTGGCCGCGCTGGGCGGACGCTTGCATGTGGAGAATGAACAGGGTATGACACTGGAAGTGAGATTGCCGCTCGGAGAAATACGATGATAAAAATAGTGATCGCCGAAGACCAGGCTCTGGTGCTGGGCGCGCTCGCGGCGCTGCTGGGACTGGAAGACGATATCGAGGTAGTGGGCCGCGCCGCCAACGGCCAGCAGGCGCTGGCGCTGTGCCGTTCGGCCACGCCCGACATTGTGCTGACCGACATCGAGATGCCCCTGATGACGGGGCTGGAACTGGCCACCGCGCTCAAGGACGAAGGACTGGGATGCAAGGTGGTGATCGTGACGACCTTTGCGCGTTCGGGCTTTTTGCGGCGCGCCATGCAGGCCGGCGTGCGCGGCTACCTGCTCAAGGATGCGCCGGCCGAAACGCTGGCTGCGGCAATTCGCACGGTGCACGGCGGCGGTCGCGCGATTGCGCCGGAACTGGCAATGGAAAGCTGGGGTGGAGAACAGGATCCCTTGTCCGAACGCGAGCGGCAGGTGCTGCGGCTGGCCGGGGAGGGTAAAAGCGGGGCGGAGATTGCAAAGCTGATTCATTTGTCCGAAGGGACAGTGCGCAATTACCTGTCGGAGGCAATCAGCAAACTCAATGCCGGCAATCGCGTGGAAGCCTTTCGGCTGGCGCGCGACGCCGGCTGGCTGTGAGGCCGGGGCTAATTAACCCTGACGCTCAGCAACGTAGATTTCAACGCGACGATTGCGTGCTTTGCCAGAATCGCTCTCGTTGGAAGCAATCGGCTCGCGCTCGCCACGGCCATCGATCATGACGCGGTTAGGCGAAATGCCGCGCTGGGCGAGGTAGTCGCGGGTGCTGGCAGCGCGATCGACCGACAGTGGATCGTTCACGTTGTCGCCGCCGGTGCTGTCGGTATGGCCGATGATCTGCACGGTGGCTGCCGGATTTTCCTGCAGGGTACGGGCAAATTGTTCCAGGACAGGGCGGAAGTTCGACTTGATGTCCGAACGGCCGGTGTCAAAGGACACGTCGGCTGGAATGTTCAGCTTGAGACGGTTGTCTGAAGTCTGCGATACCTGGATGCCGGTACCGCGGGTTGCAGCTTCCATTTGCTGCTTTTGCTTTTCCATCCGGTTCGACCAGATATTGCCGATCAGTGCGCCAGCTGCGCCGCCGATGACAGCGCCTTTGGCTGCGCGATTGCCGCCACCGCCGCCGGTGGTGCCGCCCAGAATAGCGCCCAGGCCGGCGCCGACGCCAGCGCCAGTTGCAGTGCCGCGCTGGGTTGGGCTCATTTCAGCGCAACCTGCTACGAGGGTGACGATGGTCATGGCAACCAGGGATTTTGCGATAGTTTTCTTCATGTAGTTCTCCTAAGAGTGAAAAATCCGTTTCGCTGTCACGCCGGTAGAAACCGGGCGCGACCGCGAAACGGATCGGTCATCGGGGTGATGGCCGGTGCTGCGATTGCTAGATACCTCGTCCACTGATCAGGCGAACCAGGATCATGATGACTGCGACAACCAGCAAAATGTGGATGAAGCCGCCAACGGTATAGGATGTGACCAGGCCAAGCAGCCACAGGATCAAGAGTACGACAGCGATTGTGTAGAGCATGATGATGTCCTCGGTGGGTTGTTTTAACGGCTCTGAGGCCGTGAAACCAGTATCCCGCTTGGCAATCAATCAATCCGTTCGTTAGCGTACACTCGCGCTGTTTTTTTTGTTCGAATCGCAATATATTGTTACAAGTGAAACGGCTTGTGACGTCGGGCGGGACGCCACATGTCAAGTGACGCGGCTTAGTTCACCGAGCGCAGTTGGCCGTTGACGATCTTGACGCGCGCGCCCGTGCTCCAGCCGGCCGCGTTCTGGCGCTGGAAAGTGCGCGCGCTGCCGTCGTCCAGGCGCACCCGGATCTCGTAGCTTTTTGTAGCTTTCATATTGCCTTCGACCTGGTTGCCCACCACCGCGCCGCCAACGGCGCCGGCCACGGTGGCCAGCTTGCGGCCATTGCCGCCGCCAATCTGGTTGCCCAGCAAGCCGCCGAGCACGGCGCCGCCGGCCGCACCCAGGCCGCTGCCCTGGGCGCGGGTGGTGATTTCGCGGATCGATTCAATATTGCCGCAGTTGCCGCACCAGTTGCTGCGCGTGTTCGACGAGGTGTCGGCCTGGGCCAGGCGAACCGGCTCGCGCTCGCGTACTACCTGGCGCGGGGCGGGGGCTGCCGGCTCGCTGTAGCGCGCTGGCGCTGTGACCGGAACCAGGTTGCTGGCATTATCGGCGAGACGCACATCTGTGTCGCGGCTGCGGTCGATCTCGTCGAAGCGCGGCACTTCGCGGGTGGTGTCGGTGTCGGCCAGGCGCGAGGCCAGGGCGGCGCGGTCGCTCTCGGTCAGCTGGCCGCTATTGGCAGCGCCGATCGACGTTGGCAGCCAACCCATGATGGCGGCGGTGCCGGCCAGGCAGAACAGGATGACGGCGATGGCCGCGATGATCAGCAGTGGATGGTGTTTGGCGGCAGTGGCGGTAGCTGGATGCGGTGAATTCATGGGGATTTCCTCGGTTATTGGACGGGAGTGCGAGCGAGCTCAACATTTCCTGGTTTCAATTGGCATTCTCCTCACAGACAGCCCTTCCTTCCGTGCGTCACCGTACATACCTATCCTATTATTGCCGTTACTCTGGTTGAAATTGTTTGCAAATGTATCCGCGCAAACCACTCTCTATAAGTACCGCCAATGATTTCAAATCGTTCTACGCCTAGTTTGTGTTGTTGCGCCTGTTGGAGGGACCGATGAGTGTCGTCTCGCCTGTCGAGGTCGCGCAACCCGCCGTCAACCAGCTTCTTGGCGCCTTGCCGCCCGGCGACTTGGCGCGCCTGGTTCCCATGCTCGAGACCGTCCAGGTGGACGTTGGCGATGTATTGTCCGAACCGGCGGTGGCGATTCGCCATATCTATTTCCCGCACGACAGCCTGATTTCTTTACTTGGAGTGGCCGAAGGGCGCATGACGCTCGAGGTCGGCCTGGTGGGGCGCGAGGGCATGTTGGGCGCCACCGTGGCGCTTGGGCATGATGTGTCGCAGGTGCGCGCCATTGTTCAGCGCGCCGGCAGTGCTTCGCGCATGGAAAGCGGCGCCTTCCGCGCCGAGTTCGCACGCAATCCTTCGCTCCAGCGCGTGCTGTACCGCTACACCGATACCTTGCTGGCCCAGGCCATCCAGATCGCCGTGTGCAGCCGTTTCCACGTGCTTGAAGCCAGGCTGGCGCGCTCGCTGCTGATCACCCGTGACCGCGTCAAGGCCGACAAGTTTCATCTCACCCACGAATTCCTCGCCCATGCGCTGGGCGTGCGGCGGGTCGGCGTCACCAAGGCGGCCAGCGCGCTGCAGCAGCAGGGTCTGATCATTTACAGCCGTGGCAATATCGAAATCCTCGATGTGCAAGGGCTGGCCGCAGCCTCGTGCAAGTGCTACGAGATCGTCAAGGAAGCCGGCGCCAGTGCGCTGGCCACTGCCTTCGTCTAGCCTTGCGGCACCGTTGAAACAGGCCCGCGTACCCCTTGAGGGACGCGGGCTTTTTCTCGTGCCTGCATTTGGAAAGCGTGCGCCCAATAAAAAAACGCCCCGGAGGGCGTTTTCGAGCAGATCAGCCAGCAATTAACGCGGTGGCTTCACCTGGTTACCGATGACGCCGCCAACTGCTGCGCCGCCGACGGTGCCGACAGCGCTACCGCCGGTCAGTACGCCACCGATGACTGCACCGGCGCCAGCGCCGATGGCAGTGTTCTTGTCTTGCGTCGACATACCGGCACAGCCGCCCAGACCCAGGGCCATGACTACCAGCGATGCGCTAACTGCGATTTGCTTGATCGATTTCATGGTGATCTCCTTTGATAAGTGTGGATTACTTCAGACGGATGTCGTTTTTAACCGACTTCACGCCTTTGATGCTACGAGCCACATCAGCCGCGCTGGCGATGTGGGATTGGTTAGCGACGAAGCCGCTCAGTTGAACTACACCCTTGAAGGTTTCCACGTTGATTTCGGTGGCCTTCAGGTTAGGGTCGATTGCGTATGCCGACTTGACTGCCGCGGTGATCACGGAATCATCGACGTACTCGCCGACGCTTTCGGTTTTAGCAGTGCTGGCACAGCCAACAACGGTGGTCAGGCAGATGGCGGCGAGCAGGGTCGATACGATGCGCAGGTTTTTCATGTTATTTTCCTTAAATGGTGGTGAGCAATGTTTATCTTGCGTCCGACCAAGCTTTTGCTTGGCCGATGTAGCTAGAGTAGAGCTTGCTAAACCCAAGGTCTGTACGCCAACGCACACAGACGTAGCAAGTTGATCACCTGCGATTGGGGCGCCCGGTGGCTGGCGGGGGCGGCGCCACCGGCTTGACGGCGGCGTTGGCAAGCAGTGTGGCGCAACCGCTCGCGCGCCCGGGGCCGGCGTTCACCAGGGGCAGCAGGGCGGCCAGCGGGGCGGCCAGGCCGAGCGCGATGGCGCCGCCAGCCTTGAGGGCCAGCACGCCCTTGTCGACGCTCACATCCGGCTTGTTGAAACTGCCGCGCACATATAAAGGCGCGCGCAGCGAGAAAATGCGCAGGCCTTTGGTCTCGGGGCGCAAAGTCAGGTCGACCTGCTCATTGGCGAGGTTGATGGTGCCGCTGGCCGTAATGATGGCTTCCTCGGTATCGACCACGAACACGCGCGATTGCATCAGACCGTTGGTAACGCCGAAATCGGTGGCCATGCAATTGAGTTGCACCTGCTTGTCGCCAAACATTTTGGTGAGGATGATATTGCCGATGTTCAGACCCATCTGTTCGAGCAGCAGCTTGCTGACGGTACCCTGGCTGATCATGGTTTTCACTTCGCCATTGGACGCGGCCAGCAGCGAGGCGACCGAGTTGCCCGTGGCTGACAGTTGCGCGTCCCCATTAATCTCACCCACGGTGGCTTGCAAGCCCTGGATGGTGGGGAACAGTTCCTTGACCTTGATATGGCGCGCGGTGACCTTGGCGGTGGCGCGGATGGCGTTCTTGCCCTCGCGTCCGCTGCCGTCGAGCTTGATGTTCGAGCTGAGGTTGCCGCCCGCCATGTCGAAATTCAGGGGCGCAAGGTTGAGAACGCCGTCCTTGAGGATCAGGTGGGTACTGAGCTTTTTAATGGGCAGTTGCTCCTTGCGGATGATGCGCTCGGCCGAGTAGTGCACGTCGGCGTCGATGGCGGTCCAGCGCTCGGTGCGAAATGGTTCCACCGGCAGCACTTTGCCGGTCGGCTGCACCGGGGCCACGCCGCGCGCCTGCTTGCTGGCATTGGAGTCGGCGCCGATCAGGGGACCGAGGTCGGTAAATTGCAGCAGCTTCGAGACCACCTTGCCGCTCAGTTTGCCGCGCGGCTTGCCGGTCTGAAATTCGAGATGGCCGCCGATGTCGCTCGAGCCGACCTTGCCGGTGAATTTGTGGTAGGTCCAGCGGCTGCTTTCCTCGCCCAGCGCCGCGATCAGGCGGCCCTCGGTGCGGTATTCCGGCGTCTCGGGCAGCACCAGGCCGGTAATCGAATACAGGCGCGCCATGCTTGGGCCCCATAGCTTGAGCTTGAGGTCGAGCGCGGCCAGCTTGGTGGGCTTGGTCAGGGTGCCTTCGAGCGCGATGCGGTTGGCGCCGATGCGCATATCGGCCTGCAAGGGGAAGGGCGTGCTCTGCTGCTTGAGCGACAGCACCGCGCCGGCCTTGCCGGTGCCGCTGACCGGCGCGCCATTGAAGCTGCCCTTGGCCTTCCAGCTGATGCCGTAGGGCGGGGCGTTGTTGATGATGTCGACGTCGGCCGTGATGTCGGCCTTTTCGATGGCGTCCTTGTAGTGCACCACGCCCTTGGTAAACACGATGCGTTCGAGGTCGAGCTTCCACTTCGATGGCCGCTCGGACTGCTTGAACGTCCAGTTGTTGCTGCCGTCGGCCTTGCGCTCGAGGTCGATGCGCGGCGCTTCAAAGCGCAGCACTGGAATGGAAATTGATTTGTCGAGCAGCGCGAGTGGATTGAGCGAAAACGAAAACTGCCTGACCGTACCGACTTCGCCAGCAAAGCCTGCAGGATTGCCTACGTGAACGTCGTTAGCGATCAGGTGCGGCCAGGGAATGTAATCCCGCCAGGTCTTGTCGCCCGCGTTCATGGTGTTGGCCGGCTTTTCCCAGGTCAGGCCGAGGTTGCCGCGAATCTCGAAGGGGCGGCCGATGGCCTCGCTCGTCCTGGCGTTGAGCCAGGGGCGCGCCTTGTTCCAGTCGTAGGTCAGCAAAATCACCAGCGCGATGGCGGGAATGGCGATCAGCGTGGCGATCACGCCCAGGATAATTTTGGTGCGCCGCGATAGAGTCGGCTTGCCGCTGTCGGGAGGTGCGCCGCCGACGGCCTGGGTAACGCTCATGGCTATCCTTTATTGTGATTTGAACACAGCTTAGCTTAAAGAAGAGGCAATCATTGTGCGGTGACGCACCCAGAGCCGCGTGGTCAGTTTGGAAACTGGGAGCTATGTGCGTCAGCGAACCGAACTTGCCAAAAATTCAGCATATAACGTTAGCATGAGATTACGCACTCACCAATGGAGAATCACAATGAGTATCAACACCATGAATCAGCTGACCAAGGTCCTTTGCGCCGCAGCCGTGCTGTCCCTGGCAGCTTGCACCAGCCCGCAAAAAGCCCCTGCTACGGCTGACGTCGCAGTATCCAAAAACGCCGTCGAAAATGCAGTGAGCGCGGGCGCGGCCGATCTGGCCCCTGCCGAAATCAATCTGGCGCGCGAAAAAATGATGCGTGCCAACGCCGCTCTGGCCGCCAAGGATTACGCCCTGGCGCGTGACCTGGCAACCCAGGCCCAGGCTGACGCCAAGCTGGCGCAAAGCAAGGCCAACTCGGCCAAGGCCAGCGCCGCCGCCAACGCGCTCGACGCCGACCTGCGCGTGCTGCGCGAAGAAGTCAACCGCGCCAATACCAAGTAATTGGCAGTAACCGCAATGACGGATCACCGCGCCACAGGCGCGGCCAACAAGAAAAAGGAAACGCCATGAACCACACATTCTTCAAATCGGCCGTGTTGGCCAGCGCCATTATGCTCGGCGCATGCAGCTCCATGCCAACCACTACTCCCATGCTCGACCAGGCGCGCGGCGACTTCGTCTCGGCCAATAACGACCCACAAGTGTCCAGCCTGGCGCCGCTCGAATTCAAGCAGGCCAGCGATGCGCTCGAACAGGCCAACGGCGCCGCCGCCAAGAATATGAGCCTGGCCGAAATTGACCGCCTGGCCTATCTCGCCAAACAAAAAATTGCCACCGCCCGCGAAGTAGCGCGCCAAAAAGCGGCCGAGGCCGACATCGCCCGTTCCGGTCAGGTGCGTGACCAGGTGCGCCTGGAAGCCCGTACCGCCGAAGCCAACCGTGCTACCGCCGAAGCCGAGCGCGCCAAGGCTGAAGCCGAGCGTGCCAAAGCCGAAGCTGGCGCTGCCCAGGCCAGTGCCGCCGACGCCCAGCGCGCCGCAGCCGATGCCGAAGCGCGCACCCGCGAAGCCCAGGCCCGTTCGGCCCAGCTCGAAGCCATGATGGCCGACCTGCAGGCCAAAAAGACCGAGCGCGGCATGATCATCACCATTGGCGACGTGCTGTTCGCCACCGGCCAGGCCACGCTGACCCAGGCCGGCATGAACAATCTGCGCAAGCTGGCCGATGTACTGGCCCAGAACCCCGAGCGCACCGTGCTGGTCGAAGGTTTTACCGACAGTGTCGGCGGCGCCGCCTATAACCAGGACCTGTCGGAACGCCGCGCCGCTTCGGTGCGCAACGCGCTGCTGGGCATGGGTGTGGCTGGCGAGCGTGTGGCCATGAAGGGCTACGGCAAGCTGTATCCGGTGGCAGGCAACGATAGCGCCGCCAATCGCCAGCTCAATCGCCGCGTAGAAATCGTATTGTCGAATGACGGCACGGCTATCCCGCCGCGCCCGTAAATTAATTCAAGGAACATGATTATGGAAGAAACGAAAATGCCGGTGGCCCACGGATTCGACGTGGCAGCCATTCGCGCCGCCGCCGCCAATCTGTGCGAAGGCGCGGTCACCGACGGCTACCAGGCCGACCGCGAGGCGGTCATCGCCATGCTCAACGATGCACTGGCCACCGAGCTGGTGTGCGTGCTGCGCTACAAGCGCCACTATTACACGGTCAGCGGCAAGAACAATGCCGCGGTCAAGGCCGAATTTCTCGAGCATGCCCAGCAAGAGCAGGACCATGCCGACGAGATCGCCGAGCGCATCGTGCAACTGAACGGCTCGCCCAATTTCAACCCGGCTTCGCTCACTGCGCGTAGCCATGCCGAATATGACGATTCGGAAGACGTCGAAGCGATGATCAGGGCCAACCTGATCGCCGAACGCGTAGCGATCGAATCCTATCGTCAAATGATTGCCGCCCTGGGCGACAAGGACCCGACCACCAAGCACATGCTGGTCAGGATCATGGCCGTAGAAGAAGAACACGCGGATGAAATGCGCGATCTTCTGGCCAAATAATTCACCAATTTTTACCCACTAACCGGAGTTCATCATGCTAGATACCAATACCCGCACCAGCAACGGCGCCTCTTCCCTGAACGGCAACATGAACGCTGTGCAAACCGACGTCAAGACCCTGGTCAAGGACGCACAGGCACTGCTGACCGCCGCTGCCGCACTGACTGGCGAAAAGGCCGAAGAAATGCGCGGCCGCGGCATGCAGCTGCTGGACGTAGCACTGGGCAAGGCCAATCAGGTGCAAGGCCAAGCTCTGGTCAAAGGCAAGGAACTGGCCCATACCGCCGATGTCTATGTTAAGGACAACCCATGGCGCACCGTTGCTGCGGCCGCCGGCGTCGGCCTGCTGGTCGGTGTCATCCTGGGTCGCAAATAATTCACGCCGGGGACAGCCATGGACCACACATCGACTGCAGTGCATGGCCCCGGCCTGATGGGCGGCCTGACCGGCCTGGCTAAAAACATCTTCGGACTCGTGGTGTCGCGCGTGGAACTGGCGGCGCTCGAGCTTTCCGAAGTGCGCAACCATGTCATGGCCCTGCTGGCGGTATTCGCGCTGGCAGTGATCTGCGCCTGGTTTGCCATCGCCTATGGCACCGCGATGATTGTCGCGCTGTCCTGGGAAGCCATGGGGTGGAAAATCCTTCTGGTGATGTTTCTTGTATTTATAGCCGCTACTGCTGCGCTCGGCTTCAAGGCCAAGTCCATGCTCAAGGAAAACAAGCTTGCCTTCCCTGAGACCATGAACGAGCTCAAGCACGATCGCGACATGCTGCTGTAAGCCAGACAGAGGACGGGAGAACAAGATGGAAGAACAAAACATTATCGGACTCAAGCCGGGTGACAACAAGCACGATGAAATGGCGGAGCGCAAATCGCGCCTGCTGCGCCAGGGCGAGTTCTATCGCGTTGGCATCGTGCACGCCAAGGCCAACATCAAGCACGCGGTCAAGCCCGAGGTTATTTTTCACTCGGTGCTCGACCATGCCACCTATGCGGTGCGCACGCGTGTAGACGGCATGCTGCGGCCCACAGGCATCAATGTGGCCACCATCATGCCGTACGCCATGACCATCCTGAGTTTCCTGCGCAGGCGGCGTATGATGAAGCCGGCGCTGGGTATTCTGGCCGCGGCGGCGGGAGCGGCGTATTATGTCCGCAACCGCACCCAGTCCGATACGCTGCATTAATTCACCCCCAGCCGGGCACACGAACCTGGCCGCGCAACAAGAACAGCAGGATATGGTGGGGCTTGAGCGGCGTCGCAATCTTAGATTCGGCGCCGTCTTTTTGCCAACCCCTGACCACCAAGCCATCCATGAGCGCTGTAAATTCCCTCAATCCCGAAAATCTTCGCATCGTGCTCGTCTTGCAGGGCGGCGGCGCGCTGGGCGCTTACCAGGCCGGCGTATACCAGGCCTTGCATGAGCATGCCTTGGCGCCCGACTGGATCGTGGGCACGTCGATCGGCGCCATCAATGCGGCGCTGATTGCGGGCAACCGGCAGGAAGACCGCTTGCAGCGGGTGAAGGCCTTCTGGGACCGCGTCGCGCACCCGGACGGCGTCGACATGAACCTGATCAGCGACGAGCAGCGCCGCTCCGCCATTTCCTTTAACACCTTCGATACTGTATTGCGCGGCGCGCCCGGGTTTTTCGTGCCGCGCTACTTCAGTGGTTTTCCGTTTGGGATGCCGGTGGCGCCAGAGCAGGCATCGTTTTACGATACCACCCCACTGCACGACACCTTGGCCGAGCTTGTCGATTTCGATTACCTCAACGAGCCCGGCGGGATGCGCCTGACGGTCAACGCGCTCAATGTGCGCAGCGGTGAGCTGGCCCATTTCGACAGCAACAACGGGGATCTGTGCCCCGAGCATGTGCGCGCCAGTGGCAGTTTGCCGCCGGCCTTTCCGCCCACCCGTGTCAACGGCGAACTGTACTGGGACGGCGGCCTGTATTCCAACACGCCGCTCGAATCGGTGCTGGGTGAACTACACCCTGGCGACACGATCTGCTTCATGGTGGACCTGTGGAGCGCCGAAGGTCCCGAACCGGTCACGCTGGACCAGGTCAATACGCGCCAGAAAGACGTTACCTACGCCTCGCGTTCGCAGCGTCACATCGAAGACTACGCGCGCACCCACGCCATGCAGCGCAAGCTGCGCGAACTCTATGCGCGCCTGCCGAAGGCAAGTCGCAGCGCCCAGGACGAACAGGACTTGCTGGCGCTGGGCTGCGATTCCACCCTGCACATAGTACGTCTGGCCTATGCCGGGCACGACTGGCATATGGCGGCCAAGGACGTCAATTTCTCCAAGGGATCGATCGAATGGCGCTGGGACCAGGGCTATCGCGACGCCATGCGCGCGCTCAAGCACGCCGGCTGGTTGCAGCACGTGGCCGAGGACCTGGCCGTGGTGGTGCACGAGCTACCGCCGCTGCCCGAGGCCGATCTGGATGCACTCCCGGCCGGGCCTGGTATATAGTTGTCGCTTTGACTGTTAGCGGAAGCTGATGCCCATGAAATTCGATCCGACCATGTTGATGGCCGCCTGTGGCGCCATGCTGGCGCTAGCCCTGCTGTGGTTTGTCCTGATGGGGCTGTTGTACCGGCGGCTTGAGGTCATGCATAGCGAAAAATACGTCGAGATGGGACGGCCCACGCTATTCGTGCGCAATAATTTGCGGACCAATTACACCACCCTCAAATTTTTGCTCGCGCGCGAACACCGCGGCCTCAAGGACGCGCGCATCGGCCTGCTGGCGGACGGCTTGCTGCTCTTTACCCTGGTGTATCTTGCGATCTTTGCTGTGCTTGCCTGGTATAGCCTTGGCTTGATCAACGCCGGACGGCTGCGCTGGCCCCAGTGATCTGGCGGCCAGGCGACTGCTTGCTGCAAAGACTGCCGTTTATTCTTCCATCGCGCGCGCGCGGGCCCCGGCCATTTCCTGCTTGTAAATAGCGCGCGCTTCTGCGTTGCAGCCACTGCGTTCGGCTGCGGCCATGCGCTTGCACGCGCCCAGCGACTCCTGCAGCCCGGCTGCGATTTCCTTGTGAATGGTCCTGAGGCGGGCACGGGCGGTAGCGTCTTCCTGGGACCAGCGCGCCGGATCGCCACGTGCGATTTCCGCTTTCTGGTGGCGCAGCGTGGCCGCTGGCAAATTGGCGTCGCTCGACGCTTGCTCGGCCGCCATCGGGGCGGTCTGGGCCTGGGCCGACAGCGCGGCGAGGAGGGCGGCAACAGCGGCGCCACTGCGGAATAGGAAGGTTGAAGGCTGTTTCATATCAGCTCCTTTTATTGTGATGTGTACGGGCAAAAAAAAACCGGCGCACAGGGCGCCGGTTGCGATCGCTTTTTTACAGCCTGCCGGTGACCAGCAGGACGATCAGGACCACGACGAGCAGGCCTGTAATGCCGACGGGGCCATAACCCCAGCTGCGGCTGTGGTTCCAGGTTGGCAGGACGCCGATCAGCGCAAGAATTAGAATTACAAGCAGAATAGTACCCATGGTGGGCTCCTCAAAAAGTGGTCGTTTGGTTGTTGGAATTATTGTTTAAGACCGCGTATTAATAGCGATAAGCACGGCCGTCGACGACGCGCACGCGGTTACCGACGCGCAAGTCATAGACGCTGTCCTGCACGATGGTGCGATAGTCGCCATTGTCCAGACGAATGCCGATCTGGTACATATCCCGGTAGCCGTCGTTGTTGCGGTTGTTCTCGACGCTGTTACCGACCACGGCGCCGCCTACTGCACCGGCGACGGTCGCGGCGGTACGGCCGCTGCCGCTACCGACCTGATTACCGACCAGAGCGCCAACCAGGCCGCCCACGACAGCGCCGGTACCGCTGGTGCCGCCGTTACCGGCAACGCGGGTGACCTGGATATTGTCGATGGTGCCGTAGCCCATCGAGGTCGATGCCGAGTTGTTGTACGAACCGTTGTTGTTGTAAGTGCCGTTGTAATACGGATCCGAGGAAGTGGTCGAGCAACCAGCCAGGATGGTCGAGCTTGCAACGATCAATGCGGCGATGGTGTGAGTCGTCTTCATGTTGTTCTCCTGATAAAAGTGTAGGGTCAGGATATTCGGCAAGAAACGCATGGTCTGTGCGGTGCCACACTCAGAGCGTCGCGAGCGGCCTCATCTGTGACCTGGCGCACTCTCGCCAAAGCAAACCCCTTGCTATCGCGCAAAAGAGGAGGCCTGCACCACTGCCGGGGTCAGCTCCAGAATTGCTACACGAGCCCGACGGTATGCCTATACGGTCGGGCTCGTGTAGCAATTCTGGAGCTGACCCCGGCGTTGTTGCACCGACGATGGCTAGAATTTTTTGCACTGTACGGCAGCGAACAGAAGCGTTATTCCATCTCACGTACAACGGTAAACAGTCTTAATGCTCACGGAGAATAATAATGAAATCACCCATCTTGGTCATTTTGCTCGGCGTCGCCCTGATCGCCGCCGCTGAAGCCAGCGCCGCTCCCGGTCCTGAGGCGAAAGCCATCTACGCCCAGGCCAAGGACAAGGCCGAACTCGATTACAAGACAGCGCGCGCGCGCTGTGACGTCATTGCCGGCAATCCCAAAGATGTTTGCGTGGCAGAAGCGAAAGCCATGCGCGTGCGTACCGAAGAAGAAGCCAGCGCCCTGTATCGCAATACCCTCAAGGCCTACACCCAGTCACGCCTGAAAATCGCCTCGGCTAATTACGATCTGGACAAGGTCAAGTGCGCGGCGCTGACCGGCAATGACAAGGACGTGTGCGTCAAGCAGGCCAAGGCCACGCTGATCTCCGCCCAGGCCGACGCCAAGGCCGACAAGAAAGCCATCGAAGCGCGCACCGATGCCCGCGACGACAAACGAGATGCCGAGTACAAGGTCGCTCTGGAAAAATGCGACGCGTTTGCCGGCGCGGTCAAGGACAGCTGTGTCTCGACCGCCAAATCCCAGTACGGAAAATAAGCCGGCTGGAATGGCTCGCGACGAGCCGCCCCTTAACCCTGACAAGGAGTTCGACATGAAAATCGCACAACGCTTCGCCACCATGCTGTTTGCAGCTTCCCTCGTTGCTCTGGGTGGTTGCGCTACAACCGACCAGCGCTCGAGCACCGGTGAGTATCTCGATGACACCGTGATCACCGCCAAGGTCAAGGCCTCGATCTTTAATGAGCCGACCCTGAAGGCGTCGGAAATCAATGTCGAAACCTTCAAGGGCGACGTGCAGTTGTCCGGCTTTGTGGCCGATCCTGCCGATGCAGCCCGGGCTGCAGAAATCGCCCGTGGCATCAAAGGTGTAACATCTGTCAAGAACGACGTTCGCGTCAAATAAATTGCGCCGGCTTGCCTCGCATGGCCGGCCCGCGTGGCCGGCTTTTTTGTAGCCGCTTTTCTGTAGTGCTTCTAAAGATCGAGACCCCATGCAGTTCGCAGACCAGGGCCGGGCGCCACCGGCCGATCTACCTCCCGCCACTACCCCGGTCCCGGCGGCCGCCGTCGTCCCCAGCAACGACGCGTCCGATAGCGCGGCCGGCGAGAGCGGTCTGCGCCTGCCGATCCACGTCAACGCGCGCGGCCTGGCGCTTGGCACCATCGCCACCATTGCCTTCGTCTACGCCATCCAGTGGGCCCAGGATTTTCTGATTCCGCTATTTCTCGGCATCTTTATTGCCTATACCCTCAGTCCGGTCGTGGCTTGGCTCGAACGCTGGCATGTCAAGCGCGCCATCGGCGCCACCCTGGTGACGGTGATCATCATCGCGCTGATGGCGGTGGTGCTGCACCGGGTCCAGGATGAATTCTTCAATATCGTCGACGATTTGCCCAGGATTACCGAAAAGGTGACCAAGGTACTGCGCAAGACCAGCGACGGAACCCCGAGCACGATTGCCCAGGTCCAGGCCGCGGCGGCCCAGATCGAACAGGCAACCACTGCCACACCTGCGGACGACAAGAAGTCAGCGCGCAAGGTCGCGGTGGTGGCCAGCGCCGGTGGCAGCAGTTTCAAGATCATGGACTGGGTGCTGGTCGGCTCGATGAGCCTGATCGGCTTTGTCACCCAGGCCACCATGGTGGTGTTCCTGGTGTTCTTTTTGCTGCTCGCGGGCGACACTTTCAAGCGCAAACTGGTCAAACTGACCGGACCGTCACTGAGCCGTAAAAAGGTGACAGTGCACATCCTTGACGACATCAATACCTCGATCCAGAACTATATGTTCATGCTGCTGGTGACCAACGTCATCCTTGCGCTGCTCATGTGGGTGGCCCTGCGCGCCATCGGACTTGAAAATGCAGGCGCCTGGGCCATCGTGGCTGGCTTGCTGCACATCATGCCGTACTTCGGTCCCTTGCTCATTACCACGGCAACTGGCCTGGCCGCCTTCATGCAGTTCGAATCGGTCCAGATGGTGTTCCTGGTAACGGGCGCTTCGCTGGCCATCGCCACCCTGGTCGGCACCGTGATTGCAACCTGGATGACGGGCCGCATTGCCAAGATGAATCCGGCTGCCGTCTTCGTGAGCCTGCTGTTCTGGGGCTGGTTGTGGGGCATGTGGGGCTTGTTGCTGGGCGTGCCCGTGGTGGTGATGATCAAGGTAGTTGCCGAGCGCGTCGAGGGCATGGAAGTGATTGCCGAATTGCTGGGCGAGTAAGCCAGCTGATCTGGGCGGTCGAGGTTTGCACCGCGCACCGCCCAGGCGCCTCTTTAGTTTATCGCTTGAGGCTGGTGGCCCAGGTGTCCCGGTCATTCATATCGTATTGTTTTGCAGGCCCGGGGCGGCTCTCACTGCCGGCGCCGGTTACTGCGTCGGGTTTATGCCGCAGGCTGCCCAGTTGCAGCGCATATTGACGGGCAAACTCCGCGCCCAAAAAGAAAATCTGCGCCGAGTAATATACCCACAGCAGCAGAGCAATCATCGAGCCGGCCGCGCCGAAGCTGCTGGCTACACCGCTATTGCCGATGTACAGGCCAATCAGGTACTTACCAAAGGTGAACAGGGCCGCAGTACCCAGGGCGCCGATAACCACGTCGCGCCACGACAACTTGATGCGCGGCAGCATCTTGTAAATGACGCCGAACAGAGTGGCGATAACCAGGAAGCTGATGGCCCAGGCTACCCAGGACAGCAGTACCGCAGCATCCTTCCACAAGCCGCCCACATAGTTTTCGACGACGGCCAGACCGGCGCTGACGACCAGCGAGACCATCAGCAGGAAGGCCAGCACCAGGATGAGGCCGAAGGAGAGCAGACGGGTGCGGATGATTTGCCACAGTCCGGAGCCCTTCGGCGGCGGCACATTCCAGATCTCGTCGAGACTGTCTTTTAGTTCAGCAAATACGGTGGTGGCGCCCACCAGCAGAAGGACGGTGGCGATGATGGTGGCCAGCACGCCGCTTTCCTTGTTTTGCGCCCCGGCCAGCACCAGCTGGATAGCCTCAGCGCCTTGCTCGCCCATCAGCCCGCGCAATTGCGACAGCAACTGGCCCTGGGCAGCTTCAGCGCCATAGAAGAACCCCGCCACAGCAATGACCAGCACCAGGATGGGGGCGATGGAAAACGCCGTGTAAAAGGCCAGCGCCGCTCCCTTGCTCGAGGCGCGGTGGTCGAACCATTCGGACACGGCGCATTTCATCACCTGCAACAGCTGCTTGGGATAAGACATGTGCTCGGTGACTTTGTCTTTTTCATTCATAACGATCTCCGATAGTAAAAGGGGCTACAGCCCCTTTTGCTACCGGGCATGCAGCTGCAAGCTTATTGAACGCGACGCTCGATCGTAATCTGTTCCACTTCGACCCGTCGGTTCGGTTCCAAACACTTGATCAAATCGGCGCGCCGCTTGTCGGTGCAGGTGACCACGGGGTTGGCTTCGCCCTTGCCATATGCCTTGAGGCGCTCGGCTGCGATGCCTTTGCCGATCAGGTAGTCGCGCACTGCGTTGGCGCGCCGCTCCGATAGCTTGAGGTTGTAAGCGGCCGAACCGAGGCGGTCGGCATAGCCGGTCACGTCGACGTCGGTGATCGAAGGGTCGGCCGTGAGAGCCGCCGAGATCTCGTCGAGCCGTGGCTGCGGCATGGTGAGCGTGGCGCTGTTGAAGGCAAACAGTTCGGTGGCCGAGAGCGTGACTTTTTCGAAGCGGGCCGGCGGCGGAGGCGGAGGCGGCGGCGTCACGACCGGGGCCGGCGCTTCCTGGGCCACGGGAGCAGGTGGCGGGGCAGGGGGCGGAGGCGGGGCCGGCGGTGGATTAAAGGCGTAGTTGACGCCGAAATTCAGGTATTTGTTGTTGCTGCGTCCAAAACCGAAGGCCTCGTCGGCGCGCAGGCGCCCGCGCACGCTGCGCAAGTCGGCCTGGAGTGACCATTGCGGGGTGAGTGCTACTTGCAGGCCGATGCCGGCGGTGCCGTAAGGCGAGGTTTTTTGCACCCGCCGCAGGGGATTGTCGACCTTGTCGCGCTCGGCGCCGACACCGAGCAGAATGAACGGGCGAATTCGCCCGCGCGACACCATCAGCAACGCGTCCACCCCGAGCAGCGTCTGGCGGTAGCTGGCTGGACCCTGCTCGCTGCGCGCATGGCTGGCGCCGATCTGGATGTCCCAGTTCGGGCTGATGGGCTTGCCGAAGCGCAGGCCACCGCCCCAGTCGCGGTCCTGGGTGCCGAAGTCGCGATCGGGACGAAACGAACTTACGTGGGGCTGGACGTACCAGGATGGATTGATGATTTCCTGCGCCAGACCCGGTCCGGCGGCGCTCAACATGGCGGCTGCCAAGGCAATTTTCTTTGTTTTCTTCACAAGAACTCCCGTACGGTTAGAAAGAGGTGACGATTTCGCAAGCGCGAGGCTGTGCTATTCGACTCTCGTTCGGGTCGCTGAGTTCAGATTGACATGCCAGATTGACTATTCGGCGGGGCGTAAACGCAAAAATCGCGCCGCGGCGCCCTGGTCAGGGCACTGCGGCGCGATTTTAAGTGCTGGCAACGATTAGTTGGTCTTTTCGGCCGGCAGGACGATAGTGGTGTCGCCTGGCTTGCCTGGCTCACCTTTTTCGCCTGGCGCGCCTGGCGCGCCGGCAGGACCTGGGACAGGCACTGGCACTGCTGGGCCTGGGACGGCGACCGGTACTTCAACGGTCGGGGTCACTACGGTAGGCGCTGGGTTAACAGTGGTTTTTTCGCATGCGGTCAGGCCGGCTACAGCCAGCAGTGCTGCCAACAAAGTCGTGATTTTCATGGTGGTTTTCCTTTATATGG
>JAZKGU010000081.1:0-44398 GCA_040385745.1 Pseudomonadota bacterium | reverse complement strand
ACCCAGCTTGTACTGGCGTAGCTACTAACCGTCCAACTTTCCGTGGTCACTTCAGCAGGCGGGGGCCCATAGCACCTTTGATCAGTGGTGGTATGGCTCCCGCCGAACCTGGCTTTACAGACTCACCGCCAGCTCGGCCCCTTCCTTGATCGCGCGCTTGGCGTCGAGTTCATCGGCCAGCGCCGCGCCGCCGATCTTGTGGAAGCGCGGGCCGCCCGTTGTGCCTTCGGCTGGCATCAACTCGGTCAGGCTGTCCTGGCCCGCGCAAATCACCACATTGTCGACCGGGATCAGGCGCTCTTCGCCGCCTACCGTGATATGCAGGCCCTGGTCGTCGATCCGGTTGTAGGTAACGCCGGCCATCATCACCACGCCATTACGCGCCAGCGTTGCGCGATGCACCCAGCCCGAGGTCTTGCCCAGGCCAGCTCCCAGCTTGGACGTCTTGCGCTGCATGAGGAAGATCTGGCGCACCGGTTCGGCCGGCACCGGTGGCACCAGCCCGCCGCTGGTGGTCGCGTTCAGGTCCACGCCCCACTCGCCCGCCCAGGTGGCGATCGGCAGCGGCAGGGGGTGCTCCGGATTGTGCAGCAGGTACTCGCCCACGTCGAAACCAATGCCGCCGGCCCCGATGATCGCGACGCGCTTGCCGACCGGCGCTTTTTTCTGCAGCACGTCGATATAGGACAGCACCTTGGGATGCCCGATGCCTTCGATCGGCGGCATGCGCACCTTGATGCCGGTGGCGACGATCACGTCGTCGTAACCGCCGGCGAGCAGCTCCTCGCGGCTGACGCGCTGACCCAGGCGCAGCTCCACGCCGGTGATGTCGATGCGGCGCCGGAAGTAGCGGATGGTCTCGCTGAATTCTTCCTTGCCCGGAATCTGCATGGCGATCTTGAACTGGCCGCCGACGCTGTCGCTCGAGTCGAACAGCGTGACCTGGTGGCCGCACTCGGCCGCCACCGTCGCTGCCGACAGGCCCGCAGGGCCAGCGCCCACCACCGCCACCTTGCGTGCCTTGACGGCTTTGCGGTACACCAGCTCGGTCTCATGGCAGGCGCGCGGATTGACCAGGCAACTGGCGCGCTTGTTCGAAAATGTGTGGTCCAGGCAGGCCTGGTTGCAGCCGATGCAGGTGTTGATTTCGTCGGTGCGGCCACCCGCCGCCTTGGCTACGAAATGCGAGTCGGCCAGGAAGGGGCGCGCCATCGAGACCATGTCGGCGTCGCCGCGCGCGATGATGTCGTTGGCTTCGAACGGCATGTTGATGCGGTTCGAGGCCACCACGGGAATTTTCACTTCGCGCCGCAAGCGCCCCGCCACGCTGGCAAAGGCCGCGCGCGGCACCGAGGTCACGATGGTGGGCACCCGCGCTTCATGCCAGCCGATGCCGGTATTGAGGATGGTGACGCCAGCAGCTTCGAGCGCATGCGCCACGGTCAGTACTTCGTCCCAGGTATTGCCGCCATCGACCAGGTCGAGCAGCGAGTGGCGATACATGATGATGAAGTCATTGCCGACGGTTTTGCGGATGCGCTTGATGATCTCGACCGGCAGGCGCATGCGGTTTTCAATGCTGCCGCCCCAGCGGTCCTGGCGCTGATTGGTGCGCGCGCACAGGAACTGATTGAGCAGGTAGCCTTCGCTGCCCATCACTTCGATGCCGTCGTAGCCGGCTTTTTTGGCCAGGCTGGCGCAGCGCGCGTACGCCTTGATGGTCGCTTCGATGCCGGCCTCGGTGAGCGGTTTGGGCTTGAAGGGCGAGATCGGCGATTTGGTGCCAGAGGCCGAGACCACCAGCGGCTGATAGCCATAACGGCCCGCGTGCAGAATTTGCATCAGGATCTTGCCGCCCTCCTCGTGCACCGCGCGCGTCACCTTGCGGTGATTGAACACGTCGCCGATGAAGTTCATGGTGCCCCCGAACGGCAGCAGCCAGCCCTGGCGATTGGGCGAAATGCCGCCCGTGACGATCAGTCCCACGCCCCCGCGCGCGCGCTCGCGGTAGAACGCGGCCAGCTTGCCGTAGTTGTAGAAGCGGTCTTCCAGACCGGTGTGCATGGAGCCCATGATGACGCGGTTGCGCAGGGTCGTAAAGCCCAGATCGAGCGGGGCAAGCAGGTGGGGATAGGTAGGGTTCGTCATTCTAGTTATAGGTTTT
Organism: Pseudomonadota bacterium; assembly: GCA_040385745.1. GTDB lineage: Bacteria > Pseudomonadota > Gammaproteobacteria > Burkholderiales > Burkholderiaceae_D > Telluria_A. The sequence continues at coordinate 42,234 of JAZKGU010000081.1, read as the reverse complement.
GGACAACAAAAGCCATTAGAGCGCACTTCCTTAGATTGAGGGTTCTAATTATTGCTTGTCGCGACTTTGTAGCAAAAATGTAGATTGTCAGTTTCGCCAGAGGACTAACAAAAATTGTCATGCATATAGGTAATAAAGTGTCACTTTCAGGAAATACCCAACTGTAAATATGTGGCACGGCTCTTGCAAAGCTGGCTACACACGCTTTTTAGCGAAACCAACACGGGGACTTTCCATGACATTTTTACAAGCTCGGCAATGGGGCGCTATCGTATGCCTGGCCGCAGCCGCACCGGCGTACGCCCAGGTAGTCACAGTACATGCCTCAGGCACCGCTCCTTACGAACTGGGGAGTAAAGTCTGGTTCGTCTCCAAGCTCGACGGCGTTGGCGCCAATATGCCGCTGTTCGTCAACGGCATCGAAGGCGGCAACGCGACGGTGGGCACCATCAACCACCAGAACGGCGAATACCGCGCGCCCACCGTCATGCCGGCCGGGAGTCAGGTCACCATCAGTGCCAAGAGCCGCCTGGCACCCTTCGGCACCGGTAGCATGGTGCTTACGCTCAAGCTGGCGACCCCTTCCATCAGCAGCATCACGCCCACGCTGCTGCCCTGCAATGCTGCCTATACGCTGACGCTGAACGGCGTGCGGTTTGTGCCTGCATCGGTGGTGTGGATTAACAACAAGGCTGCGCCGACCACCTACGTGTCGGCAACGCGCCTGAGCGCCACCGGCTTCGCGTCCATGGGCAACAGCACCGTCGCCGTCAAGGTGGTCAACCCCATCAACGGTACTTCGGCCGAGCTCTACAGCGTAAAAACTGGCGCGTGCAGCACTACGCCGACGCCCACGCCGACCCCAACGCCGACCCCGACACCCACACCAACACCCATGCCAACCCCGGTTCCTCCGCCCGTGATGGTGCCCGATGCTGCGCACATCGCCGCCATGCGCTTCCTGGAACAGGCCAGCTTCGGCCCCAGCGCCGCCGAACTGGCGTCCCTGAAAAGCATGGGCGCCAACGCCTGGATTGCGCGCCAGCTCACCTTGCCAGCATCCGCCCTGCCCCTGACCACCACCGACATGACGGTGTTGCGTAACGCCTGGTACATGAATATGGCGGGCGGCCAGGACCAGCTGCGCCAGCGCATGATCTTCGCCTTGTCCCAGCTGTTCGTGGTCTCGGCCGACAAGAACCCCTACGCCAACGAGATCACGCCTTGGCTGGCTACGCTCAACAAGCACGCCTTCGGAAACTTCAAGGATTTGCTGCGCGAAATGACGCTCAACCCGGCCATGGGCAAGTACCTGGACCTGGGCAATAGCATCCTGCCTTCGCCCAACGAAAACTATGCGCGCGAAGTGATGCAGCTGTTTACTGTCGGACCGGTGCTGCTGAACCAGGACGGCAGCGTGCAGCTCGACATGCACGGTGAACCGATCCCGACTTACGACCAGGCCCGCATCGGCGACTTTTCGCGCGCCCTGTCCGGCTGGACCTACTCGGGCACGAACGCGACGGGAATCAACTGGGAAAACATGTCCGGTCCCCTGCAGCCGCGCAACAACTACCACGACAAGAGCGCCAAGACCCTGCTCAACGGCCAGTTTGTGCCCGCCGGCCAGACCATCGAGCAAGACCTCGACGCGGTCATGGACAACCTGTTCAACCACGCCAACGTACCGCCATTCATCGCCACCCGCCTGATTCGCCACTTCGTTACCAGCAACCCAAGCCCGGCCTATATCACCCGCGTGGCCAATGTGTTCGCCAGCAGCGCCAATGGCCGCGGCGACCTGGCCGCCACCCTGCAGGCGGTATTGCTCGATCCCGAAGCGCGTCCGGACACGCCGGCCGCCAATGCCGGCCGCCTGAAAGATCCGGTCATGCACACGCTCGGCCTGGTGCGCGCCATGAACGCCACCGTCATCAACCCTAGCAATATTTTCTACGACTACTTCTTGCTGGGTCAGAAAATCATCAATACCCCAAGCGTCTTCAATTTTTATTCGCCGATGACCAAGGTGCCGGGCGCCCCCGATGCCTATGGCCCGGAGTTCCAGATCTTCGCGCCGGCCCTGGCCGTCGCGCGTGCCAACTTCCTCTATCGCCTGCTGTTTGGCGAGTACGGCGGCATGATCCGTTTCGATATCACGGCCTATGTCAGCGCGGCAGCCACGCCAGCTACGCTGATCGACATGGTGGACCTGAACCTGACAGGCGGGCGCATGCGTCCAGCTACGCGCAGCGCCATTGGCACTGCCCTGGCCGGCATCTCGGACCATCGCCAGCGCGCCATCACCGCGCTCTATCTGACCGCCATCAGCGCCGAATTCGCTGTAAGCAAATAAGGACACGACCATGACCAAAAGTAACCCATCACGCCGCGGTTTTCTGCGCAGCGGCGCGCAGGCCGGCATGCTCGGCGCTCTCTCCTCGCTCGGCCTGCTGACGGCAGCCCCGGCCAAGGCTGCCGTGTCCGACTACAAGGCGCTGGTGTGCCTGTACCTGTACGGCGGCAATGACGGCAACAATATGATCGTCCCGCTCGACAGCACGCGCTATCAGAAATACACCCAGATCCGCGGCAGCAACGGCCTGGCGCTCTCCAGCGCCGCCAATACCCTGCTCGCGCCCCGTTCGGCGACGCTGCAGGCGGTAGCCGACCCTGTGCAGCAGCCGTTCGGATTCCACTATGGCATGCCGGAGCTCGATGCGCTGTATGGCCAGGGCAATGTGGCTGCGGTCTTGAACATGGGCAGCCTGCGCCAGCCGCTCACGCGCGCCCAGTACCTGGCCGGGACGGGTGTACCGCCGCAACTGTTCTCGCATCCCGACCAGACCTTGCAGAACCAGGCCGGCAGCGCGGCCGCCGGTGGTACCGGCTGGGGCGGGCGCCTGGTCGATTTGCTGGGCACGGGCGGTGCGCTGGACGCGGTTGCGCTGGGCGCGGGTGGTATGTTCATCGAAGGGAGCACCACGCACGGCAACCAATTGCCCGCCAACGGGCAACTGAGCCTGGCGGGCATGAATTTCTGGCCGCAGCTCGAAGCCGACCGGCGCCGTGACGCGCTGCGCGCCATTCTCGCCAGCGAGCAACCCAATCTGCTGGCTGGCGCGGCCAACAAGGCGCTGCTGCAAGGCATGGACCTGGTCAACAACCTGGCGGCTGCCAATAGCGCCGCCCCGCTCTCCACCGTGTTCCCCGGCACCTCGCTGGCCGTGCAGCTCAAGACGGTGGCGCAACTGATTCGCCTGCGCGCGCCGCAAGGCCCGGGGCGCCAGGTGTACTTCGTGTCGCTCGGCGGCTTCGACACCCATGGCGGCCAGGCCTGGACCCAGTTCGACCTGCTGCGCCAGATGTCGCAAGCGCTGGCTGCCTTCCAGCTGGCGCTGGCCGAAATCAATCAGGCCCGCCAAGTAACCACCTTCACCATGTCGGACTTCGGCCGCACCCTGGTGCCGAATTCGGGCGGCACCGACCATGCCTGGGGTAATCACCAGCTGGTGGTGGGTGCTGCAGTCAAAGGCGGTATTTACGGAAAATTCCCGGACTTCACGCTCAACGGCCCGGACGATGCCACCGGGCGCGGCGCGTGGATCCCGCAATTTTCCAATCAGCAGTTCGGCGCTACGCTGGGCAAGTGGTTCGGCGCCGACGAATCCATGCTGCAGACCCAGGTGTTCCGCAATGAACTTAGCCGCTTCGCACTGCCCGATCTCGGCTTCATGGGCTAGCGCAAGGCCTGCACGGTTGAGCCGCGCTTGTCAGGGTGCGGCCTTTGCCGTAGTCTGGTTCAATGATTGCCCGACTGCTCTTGCTTTTTCTTATCAGCTATACCATGCCCGCCATGGCGCAGCTGCCCAAGCTTGAGGTAAATGTCAAACGCGCGGACGCCGGTAAAGACATCGGCTTTGAAGTCACGGCCAGCGGGGCAGTCAATGCTTCGCCCGCCACGGTGTGGAAAATCCTCACCGATTACGAGCGCATGCCCGACTACGTCCCCGACATGGAGACGGCCAAAGTGGTCTCGCGCACCGGCAACCGCGTCATCGTCGAGCAATTCGGCACGGCGCGGTTTCTTTTTTTTCAGCGCCCCATTCACTTGCTGGTGCAAGTGCGCGAAGAACCGATGTCGGTGATTGAAGTTAGCCTGGTCAACGGCGACATGAAGACTTACGTATGCCGCTGGGAATTCACTCCGCTGCCCGAGCAGGGCGGCACCCGCATCACTTACAGCGGCAAGCTGGTGCCCAAGTTCTACGTGCCCGGCATGCTGGGCACCAAGATCGTTCGCGGCGACATCGAGCGCATGATGCAGGCCGTGCTCGAACGGCTCGACCAGCCCGAGGACGCCAAGCCGCTCAAGGTCAAGGACGATCAGGCCGGATAACTGGCGCTGTCGCGCAATTCGGCATAGTTCTCCATGCTTCCGATTTTTACTGTCACCGGATTCAGGCTTAATTGCGTGACCATTGCGCGCCAGGCGAACTGCCATTCTTGCTCATGCGCCTCGGCGCTGGTTTTGGTGAACGCCGCACCCAGGGCTGCGCGCTGGCCATATTCGACCGCCCCGTCGATGCCCGCCCAGCTGGGCAGGGTGCGCTGCACCGCGCGGTGCAGGCGCTCGCCGAATTCTTCGGTATTGTGAATCACCAGGCAGCAGTCGGCGGGCCCCAGCAGTTCGAACAGCGATTTTTCCCAGGCCTGGGAAAACGACAAGGTCAGGCAGCTACCGGAAGGCACCAGGCGGAACTGGCCCAGCTTGAGCGCCAGTTCGAGTTCGGCGCGCGGCGCGTAGCGGTACAGGGTGGGGGGGCGTTTGTAATCGTGCATAAAAAGGTCTTTAGGTTGCGGGCCGCACGTGGCGGCGAGCGCGCAGGGTCGAGGAAGCGACGAAAATTTCGCGCAGCAGGTACATGAAGCTGCCGATCAGGCACACCATGGCCACCACGAACAGGCCGGCGATATAGCGGTCCAGCGGCAGGTTGGCGGTATCGCCCAGGAACAGCATGGCAATCACCAGGCAGATCAGGAGGCCGCAGGCCGTGCTCAGCGTGATGGCCAGGTTGATCAGGTGCCAGCGCCGGTACAGGATGTCGAGTTCGTCCATGAACAGGTCGCGATGCACCAGCTGCTGCGCCACGTCGAGCCGGTCCTCAAGTGTGCGGGTACGGTCGATGATGCGCGCGAGGCGGTTGGTGAGCACCATCAGCATGGTGCACACGCCCGTGAGCAGGAACACCGGAGCGATGGCCAGCTGGATCACGTGGCCGATGTCGTTAATCTGGATGTTCATGACAGGCTTGGTCGAATGGCAAGGTACAGGTGCTAGTGTAGCAGCCCGACCGTGAACCCGCCGCTATTCGAAATGCCCGTGGCGCTTGAACTGCTCGGTGGCGGCCACCAGCGCGCGCGCAATGCCGCTCTCGAGCGCCCCGTGCCCGGCGTCAGGAATCATCTTCAGGACCGAGCCGGGCCACGCCCGGTGCAGGCGATGCGCCGACAGCGGCGGGCAGATCACGTCGTAGCGCCCCTGCACGATTACGCCCGGCAGATGGGCGATGCGGCCGGCATCGCGCACCAGCTGGTCGGGCTCCAGAAAACCATGGTTGGCCATGTAATGCGATTCGAGCCGGCCCACGCCCAGGTCGAGCGTGTCGGAGGCCGGTTCGTCCGGCTGCGGCAGCAGGAACACGCGGCGTCCCTCGAAGCGGCTCCAGGCGCGCGCCGCCGGCCAGTAGACGGCGGGATCGTCCGACAGCATGCGCGAGGTGTAGGCCTGCAGCAGGTCGGCGCGCTCGTGCTCGGGAATCGGCGCCACGAATTCGTCATACAGCTCGGGGTAGAACCACTGCACGCCATGCAGGAACCAGTCCACTTCGGCCGGGGTGCACAGGAAGATGCCGCGCAGGACAAAGCCCAGGCAGCGCTCGGGATGGGCCTGGCCATAGGCCAGCGCCAGCGTCGATCCCCACGAGCCGCCGAACACCAGCCACTTGTCCACGCCGAACTTGCGGCGCAGCGTTTCGATGTCGGCCACCAGCAGCTGGGTGGTGTTGTTGCGCCACTCGCCCAGCGGGGTCGACTTGCCGGCGCCGCGCTGGTCGAACAGGATGATGCGGTAATGGGCCGGGTCGAAAAAGCGCCGGTGCTGGGGCGACAGGCCGGCGCCCGGCCCGCCATGCAGGAAGATGACTGGCACGCCGTCCGGATTGCCCACTTCTTCCCAGTACAGCGTGTGCAGCTCGTCGACTGCCAGCATGCCTTGGCGGTTCGGCAGAATGGGCGGGAACAGGGCGCTTGGGGTGGCGGGCATGGCTGCTTTCTGGTTAGGCGAGCTCGGATTGTAGCGCACTAAAAGAAGGTGTTGACGGCGTAGCGCACGTTGTACTCGTCGTCCACGGCCAGCATCAGCGCCCACTTGTCGAAGGTGGTGCAGGGATGCGAAATACCGCAGCCGATCAGGTCGCCCACGGCTAGGGTGGCGCACAGCGCATGCCCCGCCGGCAGCTGCAGGTAGGCATGCTGGTCATTCATCTTGACGATAGCGCAGCCGGGCGGCAGCCCATCGGGCAGGCCTGGGCCGGGCCGATGCGCCATCAATGGAATCGGCAGCTCGACGTCGTAGGAGGCGTCGCGCTTGCCCATGGTGAGGATGGCCAGGGTGGGTTCGGGGCGCGACTGCACCATGCTCCACACTTCGAGCGCGGGCCGCAGACCGTCGGCGCGCTGTTCGCGCGCGCTGATGTCGGCTGCGTGGCGGTCGTAGGCGCCATGGTCGCTGGTGAGGTAGCAGCCGCTGCGCAGGATGGCGCGCACCGGCTGGGCGGGCGTGGCGCTATCGGCAAAGCCGCGCGCCACCAAGTCGAAATAGGCTGAGCCTCCGGCCGACAGCAATATCTCGTGGGGCCCGAACAGATCCTCGGCCTGCGCCATGCGCATCAGCTGCACCAGCCGGCCGACAAAATCGCTGACATCACCGGTCTCGCTCAGCAGCCCCTCGTAGCCTTCGATGCCGGCCAGGCGCAGCCCGGGGGCGGTGGCAATGGCACGCGCGACCGCCATCGCTTCATCCAGCGTGCGGCAGCCTGCGCGTTTGCCGGGGATGCCCAGCTCGACCAGCAGCGGCAGCGGCCGCGCCAGTGCGCGCGCGCAGGCAGCCTGGGACAGGCGCTGCACGCCCTCGGCCGAATCGGCCAGCAAGAACAGTTCGAAATCGGGATCGCCCTGCATCAGCTGCAGCGCGCTGTCGATGTCGGCGCGCGCCACCAGCTGGTTGGCCAGCAGCACCCGGCGCACCCCGAAGCGATGAGCCAGCTGCACCTGGGCTGCAGTGGCCAGGGTGATGCCCCAGGCGCCGTTGGCCAGCTGGGCGCCAAACAGTTGCGGGCACATCGTGGTCTTGCCGTGCGGCGCCAGCGAGGCGCCGTGGCGATCGCAAAAGTCGCGCATCCAGGTCAGATTGTGTTCGATCGCGCCATGCTTGAGCAGCGCTACTGGAAAACTGGTGTCAGCCCGCAGCACGTTCCAGCCCTGTACCGCGATGGCACCCTGGCGTATAGCTTGCGTGATCGGCAGGCCTTTCACGCCGGGCTGCAGCATCTGTTCGTCGAGCCGGGAGAGCGCCAGCGCGCCCCGCGGCAAAGGATTTATTGGTTTCATCTCAAGCTGTCTCGCAACAATTTCAATTGAACAACCCGAAAAATTCTTCCGAGTAAAATAATACCGAACGCATGACTGCCTGCACCGACCACATGACAACCATGACCACCCCATCAACCGCACCCCTGGACCGGACTTTTTCACTGTACCTGGATCTGACCCGTTTCATCGCCGCGGCGCTGGTTGTGCTGAGCCACTTTGTCGATCCTGCCCTGGTCAGCCGCTCTACCGGACTGGCCATTCCCGATCTCGGGCGCGAGGCGGTGGTGCTGTTTTTCGTGCTGTCGGGCTTCGTGATTGCCTACACTACCGAGTACAAGCGCCAATCGCCGCGCGATTACATCGTCGCGCGCAGCGCCCGCATCTACTCGGTGGCGCTGCCAGTGCTGCTGCTGGCGTTTCCGCTGGCCGCTGCCGCGCTCTATTTCACCGACTACCAGCCGTCGGCCTGGTACCAGCTGGCCAAAGCCCACTTCTACCTGCCCTTCCACCTGCTGTTCGCCGGCGAACTGTGGAACTTTTCCGAGTCGCCGCCCTCGCTAAGCCCCTACTGGTCGCTCAACTTCGAGGTATGGTATTACGTCCTGTTCGGCGCTGCGATTTATTTGCAGGGCAAGCGGCGCGTGATCGTGCTGGCCGCCCTCATGCTCTTCGTCGGTCCCAAGCTGTGGCTGCTGCTGCCAGTGTGGTGGAGCGGCGTCTGGCTGTATCACTGGCAGGCGCGCAATACCATGCAAGTTGCCGCAGCGCGTTTCGGCTGGGCCGTTTCGCTGCTGTGCCTGGGACTGTTCGCCTACTACGATGTCGATGCCATGCTGCGCAGCTTTGTGCAGGAATCATGGCCGCTGAAGGGCTTGCCCCTGCGCAGCGCCGACCAGTTCCTTGCCGACTACTTCAATTGCGCCATGGTGCTGGTGCATCTTGGCTGCGCACGTTATTGCAACTTCAGCGGCTTGCACCGGGCCGCCACGCCCATCGTCCAGCTCTCCTCGCACACGTTCACACTCTACCTGCTGCACTCGCTGGTCAAGGACATGTGGATCGCGTTTTACCGCCCGGTGCCTGACAGCGTGGTCGACCTATCCTTGCTGGTGCTGGCCATTGCACTGTCGACCTATCTGCTGGGCTTTGTAAGCGAGAAAAAGAAAAAGCAGTCGCAGCGCATCTGCGAATGGCTCTTCGACAGCGCTAGCGCGGCGGTGCAGCGGCTGACGGGAAGCAAGGTCAGCCGGGTATCCTGAAGGCTATCTGAGCAGCGCATAGCGCACCTCGCTCTGATTTGGGCTAACGCTGCGGATCCAGCCCTGGGCCGCGTAAAAGGCATCGGCGCGCGTGTCGGCCCCAGTTGACAGAACCACGCTGGCGTGGCCCAAACTGAACAGGTAGTCGACCGCCAGCGCCAGCAAGCCCTTGCCAATGCCGCGCCCTTCCAGCGTAGGGTCAACGAACAGCGCCCAGATCGACCCGTCGCGTTTGTCGGCGTAGGAAAACCCGGCGAGCACCCCATCGATTTCGCACACCCAGCCGCGCCCCAAACGCTCCAGATAGTCGTGGTAGTCGGCCAGCGTGACGCGCGATGGATCGGACAGGCGGTTTTCGCGCACCGAGAGGCGCAGTGCGGCCATGGCGGCAATGTCGGCCTCGATGGCGCGACGAAAGTGGCGTTGAGACATGAGCTATTCACAAAAAATAACCGCCGTAACGCGCGCAGGCGGTACGGCGGTTGAGGCTGGTCAGAGGCGACCGGCGCCGCTTAGGACATGTGCTGGCCGCCGTTAATGGCAATGTTGGCGCCGGTGACGAAAGCTGCTTCGTCGGACGACAGGTAGGCCACCAGTCCTGCCACTTCTTCCGGCTTGCCAAGGCGCGCCATTGGAATTTGCGGGATGATCTTGCTGTCCAGGACTTCCTTTGGAATTTCCATCACCATCTTGGTGCCGATGTAGCCTGGCGAAATGGTGTTGACGGTGACACCCTTGCGTGCCACTTCCAGCGCCAGCGCCTTGCTAAAGCCGTGCATGCCGGCCTTGGCCGCCGAGTAGTTGGTCTGGCCGAAGGCGCCCTTTTGGCCGTTGACCGACGAGATGTTGATGATGCGGCCCCAGCCGCGCTCGACCATGCCATCGCACACTGGCTTGGTCATGTTGAAGACGGAATCGAGGTTGGTCGACATGACCGCGTCCCAGTTGGTCTTGTCCATTTTCTTGAACGTCATGTCGCGCGTGATGCCTGCGTTGTTCACCAGCACGTCGATCGGACCGACTTCGCCCTGAATCTTGGCTACGCAGGCCTGGGCCGAATCGTAATCCGCCACATCGCACTCGTAGGCCTTGAAATCGAAACCCATGTCCTTGGTGGTGGCGAGCCAGTCTTCCACCTTCTTATTGCCAGGCGAATACGTGGTGACGACCTTGTATCCCAGCGCAGCCAGCTTGATGCACACCGCTTCGCCCAGACCGCCCATACCGCCGGTTACCAATGCAACTCTAGCCATTTTGTCTTCTCCTGTTTTTATCTACCAACTTCAAATGCATCCAATACGCGGGGGTGATTAATCCCGCTCTACCGCCAATGCCACACCCATGCCGCCGCCGATGCACAGGCTGGCGAGCCCGCGCTTGGCGTCGCGCCGCACCATTTCGTGCAGCAGCGTGACGAGCACGCGTGCGCCGGAGGCACCGATTGGGTGTCCCAGGGCAATCGCACCGCCATTGACATTGATCTTGCTGGTGTCCCAGCCCATTTCCTTGTTGACCGCGATGGCCTGCGCGGCAAACGCTTCGTTGATTTCCATGAGGTCGACGTCTTCATGCGTCCAGCCGGCTTTTTTCAGGCACAAGCGGGTTGCCGAGACTGGGCCCATGCCCATGATGGTAGGGTCCAGGCCCGAGGACGAATAGGCCTTGATGCGCGCCAGCGGCTTGAGGCCGAGCTCTTTGGCCTTGGAAGCCGACATCATGATGACGGCGGCGGCGCCATCATTCAGGCCCGACGCATTGCCGGCCGTGACCGAACCTTCCTTGTTGAATGCAGGGCGCAGGCTGGCCAGTGACTCGAGCGTGGAGCCGTGCTTGGGATACTCGTCGGTATCGAACACGACAGCACCTTTTTTGGACGGGATTTCAAGCGCAATGATTTCGTCCTTGAACTTGCCAGCCTTTTGGGCGGCCTCGGCTTTGAGCTGCGACTGCAGTGCGAATTCGTCCTGGGCGGCGCGCGACACGTCGTATTTTTTGGCGACGTTTTCGGCCGTGATGCCCATGTGGTACTGGTTGTAGACGTCCCACAGGCCGTCGACGATCATGGTGTCGACCAGCTTGGCGTCGCCCATGCGGAAGCCGTCGCGCGAGCCGTTGAGCACGTGCGGCGAGGCGCTCATGTTTTCCTGGCCGCCGGCAATGACGATATCGGCGTCGCCGCACATGATGGCCTGGGCCGCGAGATGGGTGGCCTTCAGGCCGCTGCCGCATACTTTGCCGACGGTGAACGCGGGCACCATGTCGGGCATACCGGCCTTGATGACGGCCTGGCGCGCTGGATTCTGGCCGTTGCCGGCGGTGAGTACCTGGCCCAGGATGACTTCGTTCACGCTGGCCGGATCCAGGCCGATCTGCGCAAGGAGATTCTTGATGACATGGGCGCCGAGATCGGCCGCCGGGATCTTGGAGAGAGTGCCGCCGAACTTGCCTACTGCGGTACGGCCTGCGGCCACGATTACTACGTCTTCCATGTGCTTCTCCGATGGTCTGGCATTGCCAGAGTGTTTAAGTTGACCCCCAGCTTAATGCATTTGCGGGGCTGCGTCAGGTCGGGCCGGGACCAGTGGCAAGGGCTGATCGCCCCACGTGGCGGCACAGCCAGAAACTGGATTTGTCTCCTGCGCCGCCCCTAATTTAGACATCGAATGCTGGTAAAAAAGTGAGCCATCTTAGTGGCCGGGCCGTGTTCCGAATTTGAGCAAAATCAATCTTATCAGCTAATTCCAGAAAAACAATGTCACCAAGGGCAGAATTTGCCCTGGCTCAGTTCAAGCGGTCCATCTGATTGCGCTAGCGCAGCCAGACCGCCCTGCGCGTATCACTTCCGGGCAAGGGCGCGTAAGCCGAGCGCTGACGCTGCCAGCGCCCGACAGCGCGCCGCAAAGCCCAGGCGCCACGGGCCTTCGTTGCCCGGAGGAACATGTGGCGCAAGGCTCCCCTTTCGGCAATTTTCACAGTAGAATGCACGAGCCTGCACCACTTTGGGCGACGTACGCCCAATATCTCACGACTCGTTTATGCTCAAAAGCCCGTCTTTGCTACCCATTGAAATCAAGATTTCCACCGTTGTCGCGATCTCCACGATCCTGCATTCGGCCGACCCGCTGGCCATCGACGCGGCGCTCAAACAGATGACCGGCGGCGTATCGGACTTCTTCGAAGACGAATTTGCGGTGCTCGACGTGAGCGCGATTGCCGACAGCGCGCCCGTGATCGCCTGGGACGAACTGGTCGCGGTGCTGAAAAAATACCGCCTCAACGCGGTCGCAGTGCGCGGCGCTTCCTCCGCCATGGCCGAGGCCATCCGCGCCCATGGCCTCTCGCTCGACGACGGCAGCAGCGGCATCAAGCCGCGCGACGAATCCGCAGCCGCGCCAGCGCTGACAGCCGAACCGGCGCCGATCCCGGCCCCGCCCAGCGTAGCTGCCGCGCCTGTCGCGCCAGCGCCGAGCGCACCTGCCACCATGATCATCGACACCCCGGTGCGGGCCGGCCAGCGCGTGTACGCGCGCGGCTGCGACCTGATCATCACCGCCACCGTCAACAACGGCGCCGAAGTCATCGCCGACGGCAGCATCCATGTGTATGCAGCCCTGAACGGACGCGCGCTGGCCGGCGCTTCGGGCGACGCCAATGCGCGCATCTTCGCCCAGTCGATGCAGCCCGAACTGGTGTCGATCGCCGGCGTGTACCGCACTTTCGACGAAGGCTTTCCGACCAATATGGCGCGCCAGCCGGCCCAGATTCGGCTGGTAGGTGACCGAATCGATATACTATCGCTCAGTCCGGCTTCCCGCACCTGATACCCCACAGTTCACCCGATACGCAAAAAGGACCTCTAGTGGCTCGAATTATTGTTGTTACCTCCGGCAAAGGCGGGGTCGGCAAGACCACCTCCAGCGCCAGCTTCTCGACCGGCCTGGCCCAGCGCGGCCACAAGACCGCCGTTCTCGACTTCGACGTCGGCCTGCGTAACCTCGACCTGATCATGGGTTGCGAGCGGCGCGTGGTGTATGACCTGATCAATGTGATCAATGGCGAAGCATCGCTGAACCAGGCCCTGATCAAGGACAAGCACTGCGACAACCTGTTCATCCTGCCGGCCTCGCAAACGCGCGACAAGGACGCCCTGTCCGAAGAAGGCGTCGAGCGCGTGCTGCACGACCTGATCAACATGGGTTTCGAATTCATCATCTGCGATTCGCCGGCCGGTATCGAGCATGGCGCGCTGATGGCGCTCACCTTCGCCGACGAAGCGATCATCGTCACCAATCCGGAAGTGTCGTCGGTGCGCGATTCGGACCGCATCCTCGGCATCATCCAGGCCAAGTCGCGGCGCGCCCAGACCGGCGCCGAGCCGGTCAAGGAGCATTTGCTGATCACGCGTTACTCGCCCAAGCGGGTCGAAGCGGACGAAATGCTGTCCTACCAGGACGTGCAGGACATCCTGCGCATCCCCTTGATCGGCATCATTCCCGAGTCCGAATCGGTGCTGCACGCCTCCAACCAGGGTAATCCGGCGATCCATTTCAAGGGCACCGACGTGGCCGAGGCTTACGAGGACGTCATTTCACGCTTCCTGGGCGAAGAGCTGCCGCTGCGCTTCACGACCTACCAGAAGCCAGGCCTGCTGCAGCGCATGTTCGGAGGGAAGTAAGATGGCCCTGCTCTCATTCCTGTTCCCTTCCAAGCAGAAGAGCGCTTCGGCGGCCAAGGAACGGCTGCAGATCATCATCGCGCGCGAGCGCGGCCAACGCCAGGGTCCCGATTTTCTGCCGGCCCTGCATCGCGAACTGATCGAAGTGATTTCGAAATACACCAAGGTCAACGCCGACGACATCAAGCTCTCGCTCGACCGCCAGGGCAACCTCGAAGTACTGGAAGTCAACGTCGTCCTGCCTGACGCCTGAACGCTCACGCAACAAGCGCCTGGGCAACATCCGGGGTCAGGCTGGCTTGAGGACCATTAATTCCCCGGCCACCCGCGCGCAGGCTTCCACATGCTCGTAGCCCAGCTTGCGAAACATGGCAAAACCGATCGCCGCCGAGGCCATTTGACCGGCGATCGGCACAAAGCGCGAGGCCGACTTGGCGAACATCTTCATGCCGGTGCGCTTTAACAGCTGCACCAGCAGCTCGCGCGTCACCAACCGCCCCACCATCACCCCGCCCACACTCATCGCTACCTGGTAGGCAATCAGCTTATGCTGCGGGTCGAGCCGGTCGATCTGGTCTTCGGTCAGGCCGAAGGCTTTGTTGACGTCCTCGACCAGCTTCTTGAACATGGTCAGGTCGGACAGCACGTCGACACCAGGAATCGGCACCGCCGACACCCCGGCCGAGATTGCCGCCCGGCGCCGCACCATGCGGCGGCAGTGCTCACGCACTTGTTCAATATCTTTTTGGTTATCGGGAATCAGTAGCCAGTCCGTCTTCACAAGTGTTCCCTTCGATCAAATTATTTCCACCAAGACCCATAAGTCCATTGATATCGGGTTTTTTTGAGTGTAACGTGTAATGACTTATCAGGCTGGCACGACGAACAACATGTTTCTTTTCGTAAATTATTTTTCCGCGGAGAGTTTGACCTTGTAAAAGTCTGTTATATTTCGAGTAACTAATAAAGCCGTGATCGTAGGAAACCCTCCTATGCGCCGCTTTGATGTTTACCAATGCCTATCATGAGAATTGCAGTCCTAGACAATGACCGCAGCCAGGCAGACCTAATATGTCAGGTGTTAACCTCGGCCGGACACAGCTGTCAATCCTATGACAGTGGTAAGGATATGCTCGCCAATTTGCGCAAGGACAGCTGCGACATGCTGATTCTCGACTGGCAGGTTTCTGACCTGTCGGGCACCGAAGTACTGCGCCGCGCCAAGGAAAAAATGTCGGCCACCACGCCGATGATGTTCCTGACCAATAGTTCCTCCGAGGACGATATCGTGGCTGGCATCGGCGCTGGTGCCGACGATTACATGATCAAGCCGCTGCGCCGCGGCGAACTGGTGGCCCGCGTGCAAGCCTTGTTGCGGCGCGCCTATCCGTCCCTTAATGGCGCTGAGCAACTGCAGTTTGGCCCCTACATTTTCGAAACCCGCCCTGGCCGCCTCTTGATGGACGGCGCCGTGATCGAAGTGACGCACAAGGAGTTTTACCTGGCATTGCTGTTTTTCCGTAATATCGGGCGCCCCCTGTCGCGCGCCTATATCCACGAGGCTGTCTGGATCCGGGAAACGGCCGTGCCGTCGCGCACCATGGACACCCATGTATCGCGCGTGCGCAACAAATTGCAGCTGCGTCCCGAAAACGGTTTTCGCCTGGTGCCGGTCTACAGCTACGGCTACCGCCTGGAAAAGCTGGGCGCCTAGCCCAGTTCGCCATTTCCGCATTGCACCAATTAAGGGCCCTATCCGGTTCCTGCTTGACGCATGGCGGTATAATGTCGGCATATCCCCGTGTACTGTACAGACATGCAACTTCTCGCCGTCGGCCTGAACCACACCACCGCTCCGGTCTCGCTTCGCGAGCAGCTGGCGTTTGGTCCTGACCAGCTAGGTCAGGCGGTGCAGGCTGCGCGCAGCTGGTTCGCGCGCATCGACCAGCGCGGCAGCGGCGACGAGGCGGCCATCCTGTCGACCTGCAACCGCACAGAAATGTACGCCGCCAGCGACGTGCGCGACCCGCTCGACGCCAGCGCCCACTTCCTGGCCGACTACCACAAGCTCAATTTCGCCGAACTGCGCCCGCACCTGTACATGCTGCCCCAGAACGACGCCGTGCGCCACGCCTTCCGGGTAGCTTCAGGCCTCGATTCCATGGTCATGGGCGAAACCCAGATCCTGGGCCAGATGAAAGATGCAGTGCGCGTGGCCGAAGAAGCCGGCGGCATGGGCACCTATTTGCACCAGCTGTTCCAGCGCAGCTTTTCGGTCGCCAAGGAAGTGCGCAGCACTACCGAAATCGGCGCCCACAGCGTGTCGATGGCGGCCGCCGCCGTGCGCCTGTCGCACCGCATTTTCGACACCATCGCCGAGCAGAACGTGCTGTTCATCGGGGCCGGCGAAATGATCGAGCTGTGCGCCACCCATTTCGCCGCGCACAATCCGAAATCGATCACCATCGCCAACCGCACCCTCGAGCGCGGCGAAGCTCTGGCTCATCGCTTCCATGGCCGCGCGATCCGCCTGGCCGCCCTGCCCGAGCAGCTGGCCCAGTTCGACATCGTCATTTCCTGCACCGCCTCGTCGCTGCCGCTGATCGGCCTTGGCCTGGTCGAGCGCGCGATCAAGGCGCGCCGCCACAAGCCCATGTTCATGGTCGATCTGGCCGTGCCGCGCGATATCGAATCGGAAGTGGCGCGCCTCGACGACGTATTCCTGTACACGGTCGACGATCTGGGCCAGGTGGTCCAGACCGGCATCGAGAGCCGCATGGCGGCCGTGGCCCAGGCCGAAGCCATCATCGAGACGCGCGTCCAGTCCTTCATGCACTGGATCGACGACCGCGCCATGGTACCTGTCATCCAGGACCTGCAGGAAAACAGCGAAACCATGCGCCTGCTCGAACTCGAGCGCGCGCGCAAGATGCTGGCGCGCGGCGAAGACGTCGAGGCGGTGCTCGAAGCGCTCTCGCGCGGCCTGACCGCCAAATTCCTGCATGGCCCCCAGCAGGCGCTGCACCGCGCCCAGGGCGACGAGCGCGCCCGTCTGGCCGCCCTGCTGCCGCAGCTGTTCCGCGGCCGCCGTTAGGTTCCCGGCCCCGCTGCCAGGCGCCCGCGCGCCACCAACATCCGCGCCCCGCGCGCTTTGTCACCTTACCGAGTCACCCTATGAAACCATCGATGCTGGCCAAGCTGGATCAACTGGCCAACCGTTTAGTCGAACTTGACGAACTGCTCATGAGCGAAGGCGCCACTTCGAACATGGACAGCTACCGCAAGATGACGCGCGAGCACGCCGAAATCGGCCCGCTGGTGGCGCTCTATCACCAGTTCCAGCGCGCCCAGAATGACATCGCCGAAGCCCAGGAGATGCTGGCCGATCCCGACATGAAGGACTTCGCACAGGAAGAAATCGAAGCGGCCAAGGCGCGCGTGGCGGGACTGGAGATGGACCTGCAGAAGATGCTGCTGCCAAAGGACGTCAACGACGAGCGCAATATCTTCCTCGAGATCCGCGCCGGCACCGGCGGCGACGAGTCGGCCCTGTTCGCCGGCGACCTGCTGCGCATGTACACCCGCTACGCCGAACGCAATCGCTGGCAGGTGGAGATGGTGTCGGAGTCCAGTTCGGACCTGGGCGGCTACCGCGAAGTCATCGTGCGCCTGATCGGCAATGGGGTGTATTCCAAGCTCAAGTTCGAGTCGGGCGGCCACCGCGTGCAGCGCGTGCCCGCCACCGAGACCCAGGGCCGCATCCACACCTCGGCCTGCACCGTAGCCGTAATGCCCGAGGCCGACGAAGTCGAAGACGTCAACATCAATCCGGCCGACCTGCGCATCGACACCTTCCGCGCTTCCGGCGCCGGTGGACAGCACATCAACAAGACCGACTCGGCGGTGCGCCTTACCCACCTGCCTACCGGGATCGTGGTCGAATGCCAGGACGACCGCAGCCAGCACAAGAACAAGGCCTCGGCGCTCAAGGTGCTGGCCGCGCGCATCAAGGACGTGCAGATGCGCGAGCAGCAGTCCAAGGAGGCGGCAACCCGCAAGAGCCTGATCGGTTCGGGCGACCGCAGCGAGCGCATCCGCACCTATAACTTCCCGCAGGGGCGCATGACCGACCACCGCATCAATTTGACGCTCTACAAGCTCGACTTCATCATGGACGGCGATCTGACTGACCTGACCAACGCGCTGGCGGCCGAACACCAGGCCGAGCTGCTGGCAGCGCTGGGCGACTAAGGCCGCATGGCCAACTTAAGCTTGCAATAAGACAACAGAGTTCTAATAGCCTCCACGCTCAACAAGGGATCCCGCCATGCCAAACCACCGCCCGCTCCTGTTCGCCATTGCCCTCACCTGCTACGCGCTGGTCGGCATCGCGCTGTACTTCCAGCACGCCAAGGACATGTACCCCTGCGCCCTGTGCATCCTGCAGCGTTTCGCCTTTCTGTTCGCCGGCAGTTTCGCGCTGGTAGGCGCGCTGGTTGCCAGGCCCAAGCCCTGGACCATCCTGGCGCTGGTAAGCGCCCTGGCCGGCGTGGGCGTGGTCGGCAAGCACCTGTACGGCATCTACAATCCGGCCTTCGGCTGCGGTGTCGATCCGGTGCAAAATTTTGTCAACACCCTGCCAACGGCTGACCTGCTGCCTGCGCTGTTCTATGCCGACGGCCTGTGCAGCGATAAGTTCGCCCCCATCCTGGGCCTGTCGATTCCGGTGTGGTCAGCGCTCTGGTTCGTGATCCTGAGCGGCGCGCTGGTCCTGGCCCTGGTGCGCCGCGCCAAATGATCGCTGTTGGCGCCACCATCGGCGCCCTGCAGGCATCGCTGCCGCTGGGCGCGCTGGAAAACCGCATTGTGCTGTGCCACGCGCTGGGCTTGAGCCGGGTCAGTCTGATCACCCAGTCGGAGCGGACCATCGATGCTGCCGAAGCTGCCGTCGTGGCCGGCCTGGTGGCGCGCCGCCTGAACGGTGAGCCGATCGCCTACATTGTTGGCAAGCGCGAGTTTTTCGGCCTCGATTTCCGGGTCAGCGACTCCGTGCTGATTCCCCGTCCCGACACCGAACTGCTAGTCGAGCTGGGACTTGAGCGCATGCAGCAGGGCGCGCGCGTGCTCGACATGGGCACCGGCAGCGGCGCCATTGCCGTGGCGCTGGCCCATACCCGCCCTGATGCCGCCGTCACGGCGCTGGACCTGTCCGAGGCGGCCCTGAGCGTGGCGCGCGCCAACGCGCTCGCCAATGGCGCTGCGGTGCGCTTCCTGCACAGCGACTGGTTCGCCGCGCTCGGCACCGAGCAGTTCGATCTGATCGTCTCCAACCCGCCTTATATCGCGGCCGGCGACCGCCATTTGTCCGAGGGCGACCTGCGCTTCGAGCCGCTGACTGCCCTGACCGATCAGGGCGACGGCCTGGGCGCGCTACGCACCATCGCAGCGGGCGCGCGTCAGCATCTGCAGGGCACAGGCTGGCTCCTGATGGAACACGGCTACGACCAGGCCCGGCAAGTGCAGGCCTTGCTCACAGGCCATGCCTACACCGAGGTCCAGAGCTGGCGCGACCTGGCCGGCATCGAGCGTGTCACCGGAGGGCGTGCCGGCTAGCGCCTACGGGGCGAAGGGCTTGCCCGGCCTTTGTTAAAATGGCCACCCTTTCCCGGAGAATCGCGCATGCGCAAACTGTTGCTGATCACCGTATTCCTGCTGACGCCGTTCACGGCGATTGGCGCGGGCACGGACGATCTGGCGCGCGCCATGTTCGACGCCGACTGGCAGTGGCGCCTTCAAAACGAACCTGAATACGCCACCATGGTCGGGGACTACCGTTTCGACGCCGCCTTGTCCGATACGTCCATGGCGGCAGTGCGCACTGCGCTGGCCTACCAGCGCAAGGTGCTTGAGCAGGCGCGCCTGATCGAACGCAGCAAGCTGTCGCCGCAGAATCAGCTCTCGCTCGACCTGTTCATCCACGATAAGGAAATGCTGCTGCGCGCAGCCTCCTTCCACCCGTTTCGCTACCAGCCGCTCTCAAGCCAGCAGGGTCTGCACATCAACTTTGCGCAGACCGTGGCGCAGATGCCCTTTGCCACCGAGGTCGACTACCGCAACTACCTGGCGCGCCTGGACGCGCTGCCGGCCCATATCGCCGGCCTGATCGAGCAAATGCGCGAAGCCATCAAGACCGGCTGGATGCCGCCCAAAGTGGTAGTGGCCCCGGTGCCAGCCATGCTGCGCCAGCTGCGCGACAATGCCGTGAGCGGAGCCCTGGGCCAGCCTTTCCGCCAGATTCCGTCCACCATCGACAAACCCGCGCGCGACGCCATTGCGCTAGCCGGTCCGGCGCTGCTGCGCAACCGGGTCATGCCGGCGCTGCAGGAACTCGAAGATTTCATGCGCGCCGAATATGTGCCGGCCGCGCGCGACACGGTGGGCGTCGGCGCCCTGCCCAATGGCGCCGACTACTACGCCTTTCTCATCGCGCGCTATACCAATGCGCGCCTGAGCGCAGCCGATATCCATGCCATGGGCCTCAAGGAAGTCGCGCGCATCCGCGCCGACATGGACAAGGTCGTCGCGCGCACCGGCTTTCAGGGGCCGTTCACGCGCTTTGCTGCCTTTGCCAACACCGACCAGCGCCTGTTCTACACCAGCCCCGAACCGATGCTGGCACGCTACCGCCGTATCGTCGCGCGCGCCCAGGCGGGGGCGCCGCGCTTGTTCTCCAGCGTGCCGGCCCAGACGCTGCTGGTCAAGCCCGCGCCCGTCCTGGGCGCCGAAACCCAGGGCGCGGCCTGGTACGAGGCCGGGGCGGCCGACCGCCCTGCAGCCCTGATCGTCAATATCTCGCGCCTGGATACCCGCCCCATGTGGGAGATCGAGACCCTGGCCCTGCACGAAGCCGTGCCCGGGCACCACCTGCAGGTCGCCCGCGCCCAGGAACTGGCCGACCTGCCAGCCTTTCGGCGCTACGGCTGGAATGTAGCCTTCGGTGAAGGCTGGGCTCTGTACGCCGAATCGCTGGGCCCGGAACTGGGGTTTTTCCGCGACCCGTTTTCAGCATTTGGCCACCTGAATGCGGAACTGTTCCGGGCGGTGCGGCTGGTAGTCGATACCGGCATTCATTCGCAGGGCTGGACGCGCCAGCAGGCGCTCGACTACATGAACGCCAACAGCGCCAACCCGGGCTCCGACAACGAGGTCGAGGTGGACCGCTACATTGCATGGCCGGGCCAGGCACTCGGCTACAAGCTCGGGCAGCTCAAGATCAAGGCGCTGCGCGAGCGCGCCCAAATGACCCTGGGCGAGCGCTTCGACCTGCGCCGCTTTCATAGCGCGATCCTCGACAACGGGCCGCTGCCATTGGCGCTGCTCGAGCAGCAAGTTGAGCTGTGGCTGGGCGCGGCCATGCGCACGAGCAGCGCGCCACCCGCGGCAAATTGAAGAAATCGGCCGGCTCAGACGCAGTTCCCGTTTTTCGGTTAATCTCGCAACCATTACATCTATGGCAGTACTAGAAAGGATCACCAGTGTCGAACCAACTGACCCGCCGTCTGGCACTGCTGGACGATGACGCCAACCGCGTCCTTCTCGGCCAGGGCTTGCGCGGCATCGAGCGCGAAACCTTGCGCGTGGACCGCCATGGCGCCCTGGCGCGCACTGCCCACCCCGAGGCGCTAGGTTCGGCCCTGACCAATCCGCAGATCACCACCGACTACGCCGAAGCCCTGCTTGAATTCATCACCCCGGCCGAAAACGACATCGGCCTCACGCTCAACAAACTCGACGCGATTCACCGCTTCGCCTACGCCCGCCTGGGCGAGGAAATGCTGTGGAGCGAATCGATGCCGTGCGAACTGCCGCCCGAGGAAGATATCGATATCGCCTGGTACGGCAAATCCAATATCGGCATGCTCAAGCACGTGTACCGGCGCGGCCTGGCGCTGCGTTACGGCAAGGCTATGCAATGCATCGCCGGGATTCACTATAACTACTCGCTGTCGGAAAAACTGTGGGCCCTGTTCGCCCAGGACCAGGGCATTGGCGAAGAGCGCCGCAGCGGCATGCGCGACTTCCAGTCAGACAGCTACATCGCCCTGGTGCGCAACTTCCGCCGCTACAGCTGGCTGCTGATGTACCTGTTCGGCGCCTCGCCTGCCTTGTCGTCGAGCTTCCTGCGCGGTCGCGCGCACAGCCTCGAAACGCTGTCGGCCGATACCCTGTTCCTGCCTTACGCGACCAGCCTGCGCATGAGCGATTTGGGCTATCAGAACGATGCGCAGAGCGGCCTGACGCCACACGAAAATTCGCTCGAGAGCTATGTGCGCACGTTGATGGATGCCGTGCATCGCCCCTATCAGCCGTACGAAGCGATCGGCACGAAAAAAGACGGTGAATGGATCCAGCTCAACACCAACGTCATCCAGATCGAAAACGAGTACTACTCGACTATCCGCCCCAAGCGCGTGATCAAGACCGGCGAGCGGCCGGTGCAGGCCCTGTGCAAGCGCGGCGTGCAGTACATCGAAGTGCGTTGTCTTGACGTCGATCCGTTCGAACCGGTGGGCATCAGCCTGGAAACGGGCCGCTTCATGGATGCCTTCCTGCTGTTTTGCGCGCTCGACGAGAGTCCCCTGATCAGCCAAAGCGAAAGCAAGATCCACGCGCGCAACTTCGGGCGCACCGTCAAGGAAGGCCGGCGCCCCGACCTCACCCTCACACGTGACGGCACTGAAGTAAGCCTGAAGCAGTGGGCGCATGAACTGATCGAACGCATCGCGCCCATTGCGGCCCTGCTCGACGTGCAGCACAACGAGGGCGAAGTGCACGCAGCCTCGCTGGCGCAACAGCGCGGCAAGATCGACAATCCTGCGCTCACCCCATCGGCGCGGGTGCTGGCCGAAGTGCGCGAACTCGGTTCCGCCGCCGCCTTTGGTCTGCGCCAGAGCGAGCTGCATGCAGCCTACTTCCGCGAGAGTCCGCTGATGCCGGCCGAAGAACAGATGTTCGAAGAAATGGCCGCAGCCTCGCTGACCGAGCAGCTGCTCATCGAACAAACCCAGACCGGCAACTTCGACGATTTTGTCGCGGCCTACAACAGCAGTACACTGTGCGGTGACTAGACCTCAGGGACAGCACCGTGCTCACCTTCTATAACGAACACCACGCCCAGCACCGCGGCCGCCACGAGATGTTCCGCGGCGAGATGGTGCCCTGCTTCGAAAAGCCGGAACGCGCCGACATGGTGCTGGCCGAACTGCAGCGCCGCGCACTGGGCAGCATCGTCGCGCCGCGCGAGGTCGCGCTGGCCGCGCTCGAACGCATTCACCCGGCGCGCTACCTGCATTTTTTGCGCACCGCCTGGAGCCAATGGATAGCGCTCGATCCGGCCAACGCGGAACGCGATGCGTTTCCCTCGGTGTGGCCGATCCGTGGCCACCGCAGCGATGTGGAACCCGACAATTTCGCCGCGCGCATGGGCCTGTATTCGATGGATGGCGGCACCCCGCTCACGGCCGGCAGCTGGATCGCCGCCAAAACCGGCGCCGACTGTGCCATCAGCGCCGCGCAGGCGCTGCGCCAGGGAGAACGCGGTGCCTTTGCGTTGACGCGCCCGCCCGGCCACCACGCAGGCGCGGACTTTTTTGGCGGCTACTGCTTCCTCAATAACGCCGCGCTGGCGGCCCAGCACCTGCTTGACGATGGCGCGCGCAAGGTCGCCATTCTCGACATCGACTACCACCACGGCAACGGCACCCAGAGCATCTTCTACGGTCGCGCCGATGTGCTGTTCGTTTCGATCCACGCCGACCCCAGAAGCGAATACCCGTTCTACCTTGGCCATGCCGACGAAACCGGAGAAGGCGCGGGCAGCGGCTACAATCTGAGCCTGCCGCTGCCGCACGGAGCCAGCTCGGCGCAATGGTTCGCCGCGCTCGAGGCGGGATGCGCGAGGCTGGCAGGCTTCGGCGCCGATGCGCTGGTGGTCTCGTTAGGGGTCGACACCTTCGCCGGCGATCCGCTCTCGCATTTCGCGCTGCAAAGCAGCGACTTCCTGCGCATCGGCGCGCGCATTGCGCAACTGGGCCTGCCGACTGCGTTCGTGTTCGAAGGCGGCTACGCAGTGGCCGAAGTGGGCATCAATGCTGTCAATGTGCTTGAAGGCTTCGAGAGCGCGATTTAATCAAACATGCGTCCCGTCGGACAACTTGAAAAGGCAATCATGACGCAGTGGCAGTGCAGCGCTTTCAACGACCTCTCGGTCGGCGATTTGTACCAGGTGCTGCAACAGCGCCAGGACGTTTTCATCCTCGAACAAACCTGCTTCTACCAGGACTTCGACGGCTTCGACCAGGCCGCCCATCACCTGCTGGGCTGGATCAGCGTCGACGGCCAGCGCCAGCTTGGCGCCTACCTGCGCATCCTCGCGCCCGGCGCCAAATACACGGAAATGTCGCTAGGCCGCGTGCTCACCAGCCGCGCCGCGCGCGGCTCGGGCATTGGACGCGAGCTGCTGGCGCAAGGCATCGCCCACGCCGAGCGCCTGCACCCGGGTCACCGTATCCGCATCGGCGCGCAGCGCTACCTCGAAAAATTCTACAGCGGTTTCGGCTTCGTGACCTTCTCTGAGCCCTACGACGAAGACGGCATCATGCACGTCGATATGCTGCGCTGAAGCGGCGCGCGCTCAGCACGCCGAGGCCTGCGAGCAGCAGCGCTAGCGTGCCCGGCTCGGGCACCGGCGCAGCGACGCTGAGCAGGACCGCGCCGCAGGCCTCGCCTCGGCAGCCGTAGGCGGCGATCTGCTGGCTGTCGTTGATGCCGATGGCCGAGTGCAGCGTCCAGCCCAGCGCGGGATCGATCAGGCCATTGAGGTTGAGCATGGCGCCGCCCTCGTACAGGAAGGCGTAGTAGTTGAAATCCTCGACGTCGTTGGAATTGCCCACCACCTGCCCGGCGCCGTTGATCCCATAGGCGAAGCTGCGCCGCCCACCCAGGGTGCCCAGGTCGCGCATGACCCCGTCCACGTACAGGAAAGCGTGTTCGCTGCCATCGACCCAGGCATGTCCGGCAATGAGCCCGTTGTCGCTGATGGAGGTGGCCAGGCTGTAGCTGCCGCCCAGCGTGCCCAGGTCGGTCATGACGCCGTCGCGATAGACAAAGGCGTGTGACAGAAACGGCGAAGCGTCGTCCAGCGCCGAGCCGCCCACTACATGCCCCAGATTGTTGATGCCGGCGCCATAGGCGAAGCTGCCGCCCAGCGTGCCCAGATCGGTCGCTACCCCGCCGCTGTGGACGAAGGCGCGGTAGTTGGGCGTGGCATCGAGAAACTGCCCCGCCACCTGGCCACGGTTATTGATGGCGCTGCCGAAGCTGTTGGCGCCGCCGAACACGCCCAGGTCGGTCAGCACGCCGTTGGCGAAGACGAAAGCATGGCTGTCGCCGCTGGGCAGGCTGGCGTAGCCCACCGCGTGCCCGCTGCTGTTAATGCCGGTAGCCATGCTGTTCTCGCCGCCGAAAGTGCCGATTTGCACGAGCGAGCCGGCCGACCAGATAAAGCCGCGCCGTCCTGCGACAGTGCCGAAGTCGCCGGATATCTGGCCGGCGCTGTTGATCCCCGTGGGATTGGTACCCACTGGCAATGGCGTCACGGTGTAGCGCGGTCCGGCCACGGCCGGCAGGGCTGCCCCGAGCACGCACGCAAGGACGATGTTTCTGATTCGCATAGCCATTCCTTTCGCCTGAATGAAGCGTCAAGAATGGCCGAAGCTGCGAGCTGCGCCATGCGAAAAATCAGCAGTGCCAGCCCTTGCGCTGGTGCTGGTCGTGCAAGCTTAGAAGGTGATCACGAAACGGGCCCCGGCGCGCACCGATTTTGCGTAGCGCACCGTGCCACCGTTACCGTGAATCAATTGACGCACCATGGCCAGGCCGATGCCGCCACCCTGCTTTTTGGTACTGAAAAAAGGCGTAAAAATATGCGGGATCAGCGGGTCCGGCACGCCGGGGCCATTGTCGCCCACTTCGATGCGCAGGCGCCCGCCGCGGCCCAGGTGCGCACTGACCTGTACCTCCGCGCCAGCGAGCTCGGCAGTCGCCTCGAAAGCGTTCTTGATGAGGTTGATGAGGGCCTGTTCCAGCTGGCCCGCGTCGGCCATCAACTCCAGCGAGGCCGGCTCCACCGAAAACAGCGCCCTGCCGCCGCGCGCGCGCCAGGCCGGCGCCACCAGGATCGATACCCGTTCGAACAGCTCGCTCATGCGCAGCCGCTCGGCACGCGCTGCCGGCAGGTTCGACAGGCTGCGGTAGCTGCCCACAAACGCCACCAGGCTGTCTGCGCGGCGGCTGATGGCGTCAAGCGCGACCACCAGGTCGGCCGCGCTGTCGGCCGGCAGGGTGGGGCGCAATTCGTCGAGCAAATCGTAAGCTGTGCGCGAGAGCGACGCGACCGGGGTCAGCGAATTCATGATTTCATGGGTCAGGACATGCACCAGCTGGCGCCATGCGTTCAGAGCTTCGGCTTCCAGCTCGGTCTCGACCGGCATCAGCGCTGCCAGGCGCTGCGCGCGTCCGTTCACGGTCAGCGCCGACACCGACACCAGCGCCCGCTCAACCCCGCGTTCGGTGTCGAAGCCGATCATGCTGCGCTGATCGACCGGCTGGGTTCGCAACTGGCTGTACAGATTGTCGGGATCGCTGGCGCGGCCCGGCGCCACCAGCCGCCGCGCATTGCCGTTGAGCGGCGCCACCTGTCCCGCGCCTTGCGCCAGATCGATGCGAAACAGCGCGATCGGTGCATGCTCCAGGCGCGCTTCGAGCGTGAGCGCATTGTCGATCAGGGCTTGCTGCTCGAGCGGCAGGCCGGCCGGCGCGGCGCCGCCTATGGTGGTAGTGCGCCCACGCAGCGCGCTAACGGCCAGCACGGCGCAAGCGCCCAGCGGCAGCGCCAGCAGCAGGCACAGCACCATCAGGCGCGGCGAGTCGTGCAGGGTTCCCGCCAGCCAGGCCAGCGCCAGCATGCCCAGCACAGCAAGGGCGGCCACGGCCAGACGGCGCCACTCAGATGCCATGCTTGCCCAGCTTGCGGTACAGCGCCGCGCGGCTCACGCCCAGCAGGCGCGCAGCCTGGCTGATGTTGCCCTTGGCCTGTTCGAGCGCTGCGGCAATGGTGTCGCGCTCGCGCGCACCGAGCTTGAATTCGTCCGCTGTCTCGGCGGCCCTGGGCGAAGGCGCCGCAGGCGGGGCGCCGGCGGGTATGCCGAGCCCGAAATCGGCAAACCCGTACTCGGCATCGGTGCCCAGGATGACCGCCCGTTCGCAGGCATGGCGCAGCGCGCGCACATTGCCGGGCCAGGGGTGGCGACACAGCTGGTCGAGCGTATCGTCGCCGATCTCGCGCACCGGGCGGCCGTACTGCATCTGGTAGCTACCCAGGAAGTGACGCAGCAGGGCCGGAATGTCGGCGCGGCGCTCGCGCAGCGGCGCCACGCGGATCACGATGGTATTGAGGCGAAACAGCAGGTCGGGACGGAATACTGCCGGATCGAACAGGCGCACTTCGTCGAGGTTGGTGGCGCTAATGATGCGTACGTCGATAGCTTCGGGGCGGTCTGCGCCGATGGGCGTGACCTCGCGCCGCTCCAGCGCGGTCAGCAGCTTGGCCTGGCCCGCCAGCGGCATGTTGCCGATCTCGTCGAGGAACAAGGAGCCGCCGCGCGCGGCCTGGAAGCGCCCGGCGCGGTCGGCCTTGGCGTCGGTGAAGGAACCCTTGCGATGGCCGAACAATTCGCTCTCGAAGGTCGACTCGGGCAGTGCCCCCATGTCGACCGCCATGAAGGTCTCGCCGGCCCGGCGCGAGGCCTGGTGAAGCGCGCGTGCGACCAGCTCCTTGCCCACGCCATTTTCGCCCAGCACCATCACATTGGCCTCGGTAGGGCCCACGCTGGCCACCATGGCCTTGACTTCGCGCATGGCAGGCGACTCGCCCATCAGCGCGGCCGTGGCGCTGCCGGCGGCGCTACCTGCGCCGCGCCGCGCCAGCGCATTGTCGACAGCAGCCACCAGGCGCGCATTGTCCCAGGGCTTGGTGATGAAGTCGCTGGCGCCGCGCTTGAGCGCTTCTACCGCCAGCGGCACATCGGCATAGGCGGTAAGCGCGATCACGGCCGGCGGCACGGCCTGGGCACGCAGCAGGTCCAGCATGGCAAGGCCCTCGGCGCCATCGATGCGCCCGGGCGTGAAGTTAAAGTCGAGCAGCACCACGTCGGGAACCTGGGCCGCCAGCGCCGCGCGCATCAGGGCCGGATCGGTGAGCGTGGCCACGCGCCCGTGGCGGCGCCGCAGCAGCATCTGCGCGGCGGTCGCCACGTCGGCGTCGTCGTCAAGAATCAGGATGTAGGCGGAGTCGGCCATGGGCTGCTAGCAAGTGAGGGCACGCCCATTCTAGCAGCCGAAGTGAGCGCCGCAGCGGGTGTTTTCGCTCTGGCGGCCTGGGCCTGGACACCTGTCCGCTAATGAACATGCATACCTGTTCATTAGCGGACAGTTCGGCCGACAAAGCGTGCGCAGTGCCGCCCAAATGCCTTGGCACGATGCTTGCACTAGCCAGGCCATGGACAGAATAACCCCCCACCTCGCCCCCAGTGGCGCCGCCATGGACCAGCCGCTGCCGAAGCGCCGCGGCAAACGCTTCGCTCTGATAGGCGCCGGCGTCGTCGCCGCACTTGCCCTCGGCGCCACCCTGTGGAGCTTCGTGCCGAGCGGCTTGCAGGTGCCCCTGCGCGACGTGCGCATCGCCAGCGTTGAAAAAGGCGTATTTCGCGACGATATCGTGGTGCGCGCCACCACCGAGCCGCTCAAATCCGTGATCCTCGACTCGGTCGAGTCGGGCCGGGTCGAGGAAGTGCTGGCCACCGACGGCGCCCTGGTCAAGAAAGGCCAGCTGCTGTTTCGCCTGTCGAACCCGCAGCGCAACCTCGAACTGCTGGCGCGCCAGGCCGAACATGCACAGCAGATTTCCAACCTGTCGAACCTGCGGGTAGCGCAGGAAGCCAACAACAGCGAACACCGGCGCCGCCTGTCGGACCTTGAATTCGCGCTGTCCCAGGGCGAAAAACAGCATGCGCGTAACGTCAAGCTGGCCGCGCAGGGTTTCATCTCGAGCGTGTCGCTGGAAGAATCGGCCGACCGCGTAGCGCAGCAGCGCCGCGCGGTGCAGATCGAGCGCGAAGCCACGTCCACCGAAGTCAAGGTCAAGCAGGACGCGCTGGCCCAGCTCGACCGCGCCACGCGCGAGCTGCGCTCCGGCCTGGACCTGGTCAATGCCACGGTGGTGGCGCTGGCCGTGCGCGCGCCGGTCGACGGCATGCTTGCGGACTTCCGCCTGCAGGTGGGCCAGACAGTGCGCCCCGACCAGAATCTGGGCCGCATCGACGATCCCAACCGTTTCAAGCTCACCGCCCAGGTCGACGAGTTCTACCTCAATCGGGTCGCAGTGGGTCGCCAGGGCACGGTCAAGCAGG
This sequence comes from Pseudomonadota bacterium, assembly GCA_040385745.1. Classification (GTDB taxonomy): domain Bacteria; phylum Pseudomonadota; class Gammaproteobacteria; order Burkholderiales; family Burkholderiaceae_D; genus Telluria_A. The sequence goes on along the minus strand of JAZKGU010000081.1, from coordinate 13,120 downwards.
CCGACCAGGTCTATCCGGTCAGCGTCAGCACCATCTACCCGCAGATCAAGGAAGGGCGCTTTACCGTGGAGATGGTATTCACCAAGGGCCAGCCCCCCGTGATGAGCCCGGGCCAGGGCATGGACGCCCAGATCACGCTGGGCGAACCGGCGCCGGCTACGCTGCTGCCCAACGGCGCGTTCGTCAACGACAGCGGCGGGGCCTGGGTATTCGTGCTCGCAGCCGACGGCCAGCACGTTGAAAAACGCACTGTGCGCATCGGCCGGCGCAGCAACAGCCAGATTGAAATCCTGTCGGGCCTGGCGCCCGGCGAACAAGTCATCGTGTCGGGCTACGCCGGTTTCGGCAAGGCCGAACGCCTTCAACTCATCAAATAACAGGGGAACACCGTCATGCTCAAACTTGTAGGCGTCAGCAAAATCCACGTGGCCGGCGAAGTGCAGACCACGGCCCTCGACCGCATCGATCTCGATATCGACGCCGGTGAATACGTCGCCATCACCGGACCCTCCGGTTGCGGCAAGTCGACCCTGCTCAGCCTTCTGGGCCTGCTCGATGTGCCCAACAGCGGCGAATACTGGTTCGAAGGCCAGAACGTGGCCGGCTGGAGCGAAGCGAAACTGAACCAGCTGCGGCGCGGCCGCGTCGGCTTCATTTTCCAGAGCTTCAACCTGATCGAAGAGCTATCGGTCTTCGAGAACGTGGAACTGGCGCTGGAATATAACGGCACCCCGGCCGCGGTGCGGCGCGAGAAGGTCAACGCCATGCTCACGCGCCTGGGCATCGCCCACCGCGCCACCCACAAACCGTCGCAGCTGTCGGGCGGCCAGCAGCAGCGCGTGGCGATTGCGCGGGCGCTGGTAGCGGGGCCGGCCATGCTGCTGGCCGATGAACCGACGGGCAACCTCGACACCGCCCACGGCGACGAAGTCATGCGCCTGCTGCGCACCATCAATGCCGAAGGCACCACGGTAGTGATGGTGACCCACTCGCCGGCCCACGCTTCGCAAGCCTCGCGCACCCTGCACCTGCTCGACGGGCGCATCGTGGTCGATGCCCTCCAAGCCGCCTGAGGACCAGCCCATGAACCTGCGCGACTTTCGCATCGGCTGGCGTTTGCTGTTCAAGGAACCGGCGTATTCGGCGGTGGTGATTCTGGGCCTGGCCATCGGCTTTGCCGTGTGCTACCTGCTGCTTGGACTGGTACGCCATTCATTCGCCTACGACACCCACGTGGCAAATCTGGACAATATTTATCGCATCAAGGCGCACTGGAACGCGCCCGACGCGCCGCCGACCTGGAACAACAATTCCAGCCTCCCAGCGCGCGCGGGGGCACTATCGGCCGGCGGCGACGTCATGGCAAGCGCCTTCATTACACGCAAGATCGACGTCAAGGTCGGCTCCAACGTGCAAACCATCGACATTACCGTGGTCGATCCCGACTTCCAGAAGATATTCCAGCTCAAGGTGCTCAAGGGGGACATCCACCCCGCCCTGAACCGTCCGGATGCGATTGCCCTGACCGAAGAAACTGCGACCAAGCTGTTCGGAGATGCCGATGCCGTGGGCAAGACCGTGCAGATCGGCGGTGCGCCCTACCTGGTCAGCGCCGTCGTGGCCGACCAGCCGGCGGCCAGCACCATGCCATTCGCCTCGCTGACTGGCATTAATACCGCGATCTGGAATGCAGAATACCGCCAGCTGGTCACCACCAACTGGGGCTCCTCGCACGGCCCGGTATATATCAAGCTCGGCCCGGGCACACCCAAAAGCAGCGTGGAGGAAGCCATCCAGCGCACCTTCCTGGCATCGGCCTACAACAAGCGCCAAAGTCCGGAGCAGCTAGCCCTCCTGAACGGGAAGGACGCGATCAGCTTCAAGCTCGGGCCACTCGCCGAAGCCTACCTCGATCCCGAACTGGGCAGTAATGGGCCCAACCATGGCGATCGCCGTACGGTGCTGGGCCTGGCTGCGGTCGGCCTGCTGATCCTGCTGCTGGCCGCAACCAACTACGTCAACCTGGCCACGGTGCGCACCTTGCGCCGCCAGCGCGAAATCGCGGTGCGCAAGGTGCTGGGCGCCAGCGCGGGCGCAGTGAGCCGCCAGTTCCTGGCCGAGTCGATCCTGGTCTGCCTGATCGCCACCGCGCTAGGCCTGCTGGTGGCCTGGCTGATGCTGCCGATCTTTTCGGACCTGGTGCAGCGCAAATTCGACAATATGTTCTCGCTTCCGGCCCTGTTGGCCAGCCTGGCGCTGAGCGTTCTGCTCGGGATGGCGGCCGGCGCCTACCCCACCTTCTCGGCACTCAAGGTGCGCGCCACCTCGGCGCTGTCGGGCCGTGGCAATGCCGAAACGGCAGGCGGTCTGTGGATGCGCCGCGTGCTCACCGTGCTGCAGTTTGCCACCGCCATGGGCCTGACCGGCCTGACCATGGCCGTGGCATGGCAGACCCGCTACGCCAGCCAGCTCGACCCCGGTTTCGAAGCGACGCCCTTGCTGATCGTTCCCACCTCGAGCGATATGCGCAATGCCAACGTGAGCGCGTTCAACGACGCACTGCGGCGCATTCCCGGGGTCTCGGCAGTAGGGATCTCCGATGCGCCTGTCACCATCAACCACAACAGCACGGCGCTGCAGCGCGAAGGCGGCTCGCCCATCGAAATCAGCTTTTTTCAAGTGAGCCCGGATTTTTTTAGCGCATATGCCCTGAAGCCGCTGGCGGGGCGCATGTACAGCCCCGACAAGGACAAGCCGGACGACAAGGACCGGATCGTGGTCAACGCCGCCGGGGTGCGCAAGTTCGGGTTCAGCAGCCCGCAGGATGCGATCGGCAAATTCGTCGGCAACCCGGATGGCAAGGGCACGCCCAAGCAGATCATCGGCGTAGTGCCCGACATCCGCCATCGCTCGGCCCACGAGGAGATGCAGGCCACGGTGTACTTTTTGTCCAGGCGCACCGGCCTGTTTACGGTCAGGAGCGAAGCGGGCATGAAATCCGTGGAGACGGCGGTCGAGCAGATGTGGCCCACCTTTTTTCCCAACGATGTACTCAACATGAAGCGGGTGGATACCACTTTTAGCGAGAACTATGCGGACGACCTGCGCCTGGCAAAGCTGTTGGCGGTGTCGAGCGTGATAGCGATCGCTATCGCGGCATTTGGCATCTACGTGCTGGCTGCCTATAGCGTGCAGCGGCGCACCCGCGAGATCGTGCTGCGCAAGCTGTACGGCGCCAGCGGCGGCGCGATTGGCCGCCTGGTGGCGCGCGAGTTTGCCGTGCTGATCGGAGCGGGCGCGCTGATCGGACTGCCCATCGCCTGGATTGCGACGGGGCGCTACCTGGCCAAATTCACCGAACAGGCGCCGATCGGCATGTGGGCGATCGGCGCCGCGCTGGCGGTGGCGCTGGTGGTGGCGCTGGGCTCGACACTGCGCCACACCTTGTCGGCGGTGCGCATGGCGCCGGCCCTGGCGCTGCGCGATTGAGGCTTACAGGACTTCGAGCAATTCGATGTCGAAGACCAGGCCGGAGTTGGCAGGAATGCCGGGACGGCTCTGGGCGCCATAGGCCAGGCTTGCGGGGATGACGACGGTGCGCTTGCCGCCCACCTTCATGCCCACCACGCCCTGGTCGAAGCCGGCGATGACACTGTTGGCGCCGAGCGTGAACCCAAACGGCGTCTTGCCGACCGAAGTGTCGAACTGGCTGCCCTTGTTGGTGGCCACCTTGGTGGTGTAAAGCCAGCCGGTGTAATGTACCTTGACCGCTTTGCCGGTGGCGGCCAGGGCCCCGGTGCCCAGCGCTGAATCGGTCTTGGTCAGGGTGGCGGGCGTTTCGGCAAAAATGGGCGGCGGATTATCGCCGCCGGCGCCGCAAGCGGACAGGCTGCCCAGGGTGAGAGTGGCGGCAGCGATGAGGAGCAGTTGGATTTTCATGGTTTCCTGAAGCGGTGAAGGTGCACGCATGGTACGTGCGCCCGCCGCTACAGGAAATGAGGTTTATGTCGGCAAATTGTCGTCAAACGTCTCAGATTTCCACCTGCGTGCCAAGCTCGATCACCCGGTTGGGCGGAATCTGGTAGTAGTCGGCCGCGCCGCGCGCATTGCGCGACATCCCCACGAACAAATGCTCGCGCCATGGCGCCATGCCGCCGCCCGGCGCCGAAATGACGGTCTGGCGCGCGATGAAAAACGAGGTTTCCATCATTTCGAACGGCAGGCCATGTTCGGCGCACTGCTCCAGCACCTTGGGAATGTCCGGTTCGTCCTTGAAGCCGTAGCGCACATTGACCTGGTAGCACTCGTGCCCCAGCGGCAGCACCTCGACCTGGTCGGCCAACGCCACGTAGGGTTCCTCGACCATGTGTACAGTCAAAAACACCACGCGCTCGTGCAGCACCTTGTTGTGCGACAGATTGTGCAGCATGGCGTGCGGCACGCCGTCGCTCTCACCACGCAGAAAGATCGCAGTGCCGTACACGCGCGTGGGCGGCGCCACGAACAGCGACGCCAGGAACTCTTCGAGCGGAATTGCATGCTTTTGCAGATTGGCGAACACCAGGCTGCGCCCATGCTTCCAGGTCATCATGCCGGTAAACAGGATCGCGCCCAGCAGCAGCGGGAACCAGCCGCCATCGAACAGCTTGAGCGAACACGCCGCCAGCAGCATCACGTCCATGATCATGAAGAAACCGGTAGCGGCAAAGCATACGGCCAGCGGCAGGTGCCAGCGGTAGCGCGTCACGAAGAAGGTCAGGATGGTGGTGCAGATCATGGTCGCGGTCAGCGCGATGGCGTAAGCCGCAGCCATGGCGTCGGCCGACTGGAAGATGATCACGGCCAGAATCACCACTGCGAACTGGACCCAGTTCACGGACGGGATATAGATCTGGCCCATCTGGCTTTCGGAGGTATGCAGCACGCGCATGCGCGGCAGCAGGCCGAGCGCGATGGCTTGCTTGGTCATCGAGAAGGTGCCCGATATGGTGGCTTGCGACGCGATCACGGCGGCCGCCGTCGACAGCAGCACCAGCGGATACACGCTCCAGGCGCCGAGCTGGTTGAAGAAAGGGTTAGAGATTGCTTCGGGGCGGGCGATCAGCAGCGCGCCCTGGCCCAGGTAATTGAGCGTCAGCGCCGGAAACGCCACCAGAAACCAGGCCATGCGGATCGGCTTTTTGCCGAAGTGGCCCATGTCGGCGTACAGCGCCTCGGCGCCGGTAATAGCCAGCACCACGGCGCCCAGCGCCACAAAAGCGATGAAGCCGCGATCGAGCATGAAATTGAGCGCATGGATCGGGTTGAGCGCCTGCAGAATCTGCGGCGTTTCCATGATGTTCACCACGCCCATGGCGGCCAGCACCAGGAACCACACCAGCATGACCGGCCCGAACCACTTGCCGATACCGGCGGTGCCGCGGCTCTGGAAGGAGTACAGAGCGGCCAGCACCACGATGGTGGCCGGCACTACATATTTTTCCAGGCCGGGCGCTGCGACTTCCATGCCTTCGATCGCGCCCAGCACCGAAATGGCCGGGGTGATCACGCTGTCGCCATAGAACATGGTGGCGCCAAACACGCCCAGCACCATGAGCGGAAAATACCAGCGCGACTGCTTGCTCACCGAACTGAGCGCCAGCGCCATCAGCGCCATGATCCCGCCCTCGCCGCGATTGTTCGCGCGCAGCACCAGGGTGACGTACTTGAGCGTGACGATCAGGGTCAGGGCCCAGAAAATCAGCGAGATGACGCCCATCAGGTTGGGCGTGTTCAATTCGAGGCCGTGGGTTGGATCGAAAGCTGCTCTGAGGGTGTACAGGGGGCTGGTGCCAATATCGCCATAGACGATACCCACCGCCGCCAGGGTCAAGGCGGCAAAACTGCTTTTTTTATGTTCCGAGGTCAAAATTGCACCATATTCTTGTTTTGGTGCATTGCACAATAGGCCGAGTCCGGGCAAAAAGCAAGGACGATTCGTCGCCTGGGCAGCACCAGTGAAACCGGCGTACCGGTCGATAACGCTACTCTACCATTTGTCATTGCCGTGCAGTATTGACAAGCTGGGGCGTGGCCAGCAGGGCTTGCACAACTGGGCCATAATGTTGTTCCACTGAATCTTCGATAGCTCTTCATGCGCACCGGCATCCTGTCCGCGGCACTGGCATTTTTGTGCTGGGGCCTGTTCCCCCTGTATTTCCACGCGATCAAAGAAGTGCCCCCGATGGAAATCCTGGTCCACCGCGTGCTGTGGTCGCTGCTGTTTTTGGCCGTGGTGCTTGCAGTGCGCCGGCAATGGAGCTGGCTGGGGCAACTGCGCAGCCAGCCGCGCGTCATGGGGGGGTTCGTCCTCAGTTCCCTGCTGCTATCCGGTAACTGGCTGCTGTACATCTGGGCTGTCAACAACGGCCACGTCATCGACGCCAGCCTTGGCTACTTCATCAACCCGCTGGTCAATGTGATGCTGGGCTACCTGGTGCTCAAGGAGCGCTTGCGTCCGGTGCAATGGACTGCCATCGCCCTGGCCGGGGTGGGCGTGGCCTGGCTGACCTGGCAGGCCGGCCACATGCCCTGGATCGCCTTGCTGCTGGCCGCCTCGTTCGGCGCCTATGGCCTGATGCGCAAGACTGCTGCCTTGGGCGCGCTCGAAGGCCTGTCGTTCGAAACCCTGATCCTGTTCCCGTTCGCGCTGGGCTACCTGGTCTGGCTGTCCCTGCACGGCGCCAACAGCTTCATGACGACCGATTCGGACGCAACGCGCTGGCTGCTGGTCGCCGCCGGTCCCATCACCGCCATCCCGCTGCTGCTGTTTGCTTCCGGCGCGCGCAAGATCCCGCTGTCAGTCCTGGGCCTGCTGCAATACATCGGCCCCACGCTACAAATGAGCCTGGGGATCTTCTTCTTTCACGAAGTGTTCACCCAGGAGCGCCTGGTCGGCTTCGTGCTGATCTGGAGCGCGCTGGCAATTTACGCGGCCGAGGGCTTGTACCGGCGCACCTGAGGTGTTGTTGGCAAGCCGCAGGGCGACTTAATGCCCTTGGTAAATGCTATTATTTACTATCAATACTTTTAAGCCAGACGCGCGTTCCAGGCTTGCACATGACCATGGATATCGAAGCGACTGGCGCCCTTGCCACAGCCACACTCGTGGCCCATGAAATCGAGCGCGAAAGCGCACCCGCTGACGTGCACGCCAGCACGATCAGCAAGTGCGCAAACTGCGCCGCTCCCATCAGCGGCAAGTTCTGCAACGCCTGCGGCCAGCGCGCCCACTTGCACCGCTCGATCCTGCATATGGGCGAAGAATTCCTGCATGGCCTGCTGCATTTCGATACCAAGGCCTGGCGCACGCTGCCCATGCTGGCCGTCAAGCCGGGCCATTTAACCCGCAATTACATCGATGGCCAGCGCACGCGCTACGTTTCGCCGCTGGCGCTGTTCCTGTTCATGATGTTCCTGATGTTTTTCGTCGTATCGATGACACGCGGGGAGAAGGGCGAAAGCGCGGCCATGTCCGCCAAGATCGAGGAGCGCGTCACCAAGGATAAGGCCAGCGTGGTCAAGGCCGAACAGCAACTGGCTGCGGCGAGGGCTGCCGGTGCAGCCACAGGAGACGCGAACGGCGCACTGCTCGAGGCGCGCGCCAACCTGGCGCAGGCCGAGAAGGCAGCCGAACAGTTCCGCAAGGTGGAAGCGGGCGAAATCAAGCTCAATCCGGACGGATCGGCGATACGCACCAGTAAATTGAGCGTCACCACCGGCATCGACGCAATTGATGCCCCGCTCAAGCAGGCCAACACCAATCCCGACCTCGTGATTTACAAGCTCAAGAGCTCAGCCGCCAAATTCACCTTCCTGCTGGTGCCGCTGTCGCTGCCTTTCATGTGGCTCATGTTTTTCTGGCGCCGCCGGGGTGACCATGTACGACCACGCAGTCTTCGTGCTGTATTCGCTGTGCTTCATGGCGCTGCTGGCGATGGCGATTTCGGTGCTGAAGTTCTTCGGCTTCAAGCTCAGCGCCTTGCTGGTGTTCGGACTGGCGCCGATTCACATGTTTCTGCAGCTGCGCCATGCGTATGGGCTGGGCATATGGGGCACCATGTGGCGCACCGCCGCCCTGCAGCTCTCTGCGGTGATCGTGATCGCGTTGTACCTGCTGGCGGTCCTGGCACTGACGATCAAGTAGCAATCGGCCAGCGCAGCACCGCGCGCGTGCCGCCGCCAGGCGCGTCGCCGATGGCCAGCCCGATCTCCAGGCGTGCCGCCAGGCGGCTGGCGATCGACAGGCCAAGGCCGAAGCCGCTGCTGTCCTCACCCTTGGTGCCCGCTTCAAACATGCGCTGGCGCACGTCCGGCGCCACGCCGGGGCCGCTGTCTTCGATGACAAGATCCGAGCCTTCGGCGCCGATGCGTACCCTACCCTGCCTGGTATGCGCGAAAGCGTTGCCAACCAGGTTGGCCAGCAGGATCGCCAGCGCTCCCGGGTGGGTGCGCACCCGCATGGCGGTGGGCAGGTCGACGATCACCTCGACCTGTTTGCCGTCGAGGAGGTGCGCGAACTGCACTACCGTGCTCTCCACCAGCGGCAGCAGATGAACTTCGCCGCCGTCATCGCGGCGCAGCTCTTCGCGCGCCAGGGCCAGCAGGGCCTCGACGGTATGCGCCATCTGAGCGCAGGCGTTGCGGATGCGTTGCAACTGGGCCGCGGCCTGGGGCGGCATGGCATGGCGCGCCAGCAGTGCCGCGGCGCCGTCGATGACAGCGAGCGGTGTGCGCAGTTCATGGCTGGCATCGCGCGTGAAATGCTGTTCGCGTTCGATGAAGCCGGCAATGCGGTCCAGCGCCTGCTCCAGGGTGCGCGCCAGTTCGCCGATTTCATTTTCAGGAAAATCGGCGGCGAAACCCTGCGGCAGCCGGCCCGGAATGGCCCCCGACACCAGACTGGTCAGGCGCGTGAGCGGCTCGGTCGCGCGCCGTGCCAGCCAGTAACCCAGCGCCAGCGTAATGGCCAGGATGACCAGTGTCGACACGCCCAGGAAGCCAAGGATGTAGGGCAGGCGCGGGCGCACCACCAGTTCCTTGCTTACTTCGGCCACCAGGAACACCGGCGCGCTACCCGAGCGCAGCACCTGCCTGACGTGGTAGTGCCGTCCGTCCGCACCGGCAAATTCACCTGCGGTTGCAGCGGCTGGCATGGCGCCGGCCAGGTCGGCGGGAAAGCTGCTGCGCTTATGGTGGACGCTGACAAATGGGCGCAGCGGCGCCGGCGTGCGCGCGCTTGCCGCCCAGGTGCTGCGCTGATGCGCTGCTTCCTGCGCCAGCAGGCGCTCGAAGAAGTCATCCTCGACGCTGTACACGAACAGCACCGCAAAAAGGCTGAAGCACAGGGCGGTGCCCAGGGCGAACAGCGCGAAAGCGGCGACCAGGCGCCGCCGCAGGCCATGGCGCGCCGCGCTCATGCGGCTTCGTCCAGTTTGAAGCCGACGCCGTGCACGGTGAGCAGCATCGGCCTTGAAAAGGATTTGTCGAGCTTCTGGCGCAACTGATAGAGGTGGGTACGCAAGGCGTCGGAGTCGGGTGGTGCGTCGTGCCACAGCACACGCGTCAGCTCCGATCGCGTCAGCACGCGCGGATGCGCTTCGGCCAGCGCCAGCAGCACCTGAAAGCCCGCCGGGTTCAAGTCGATGGCCCGGCCACCGCGGGCGACTGTACGGCGCCTGCGGTCGATGCGCAGGGAACCAATCACCAGCTCATGGTCCTGGTGCAGCGTATGGCGGCGCGAGAGCACGCTGCAGCGTGCGATCAGCTCTTCCAGCGCGAATGGCTTGACCAGATAATCGTCCGCCCCGCTGCCAAAGCCGCTCAGTTTGTCGTCGAGGGTGTCGCGCGCGGTCAGCATCAGCACAGGCAGGTGGCGCGGCAGCTCGGCGCGCAGGCGGCGGCATACTTCCAGGCCATCGATACCGGGCAGGCCGAGATCGAGGATCATCACGTCGTAGTCGTTGGCAAGCGCCAGACGCAAGCCCAGCACCCCGTCGGCGGCGAAATCGGCGCTGTGGCCCTGGCCTTCCAGTCCTTCGGCCAGGTTCCGGGCCAGCATGGCATTGTCTTCGACCACCAGTACGTGCAGGGGCATGGGCATCCTATCGATTGACGAGGCGCTGCAGGTGGAAGGCGTCTACCAGACGCCAGTCCATGGCCGCCACCATCGCGTGCATCAGCACCAGCATCTTATCAAAGCGCGGCACGGCGGCCTGCTCGGCGCGCGCGGCATCCATTCCGCCACGGTAGTAGGCAGCCAGCATGCGCACGCTGTGCTCTTCGCCGGTCACGACGCGCGCCACCGGCCGGTGGCCCAGCGCCCTCACCATCGCCTCGGCGGTCGACCAGGTCGACCATGGATTCTGGCCGGTGACCACGCGCCCGTCGACCACGGTGTGATCGAGGAACAGCGCTGTGCTCTCAAAGCGGGCGCCGACCTGGCGCGCTTTGTCTTCGAGCAGGAAGGGCAGCACGGTGCGCGCGTTCTCGATCAGGAACAGCTCCTCCGCATTGCTAAAGCCTGTCATGCGCTTGCCGGCCATGAGCGGCGCGCCGTTGGCCAGTTTCACGTCGAGCAGCGCGGCAGGCCCGTGGCAGACCGCGCCCACCACGCCGCGCGGGGCGATGTCGGCCACGATGCGCGCCACGTCGGCGCTGGCCGGCAGGTCGAACATGACACCTTTGCCGCCCACGAAGTAGACCGCCGCGTAGCGACTCGGGTCGACCTGGGCCAGGGGTAGCGACGACTTGACCTTGGCCTGGGCGGCCGGGTCGTTCAGGAAAGCGTAGTCGGCCTCGCCCATGTCGTCGCGGTCGATGCGCACCGGGGGCGTGCCGCCGGCCGGGGACGCGATGTCGACCTCGTAGCCGTTGGCCTTGAACACGTAGTAGGCGCGCGACAGTTCAGTGAGCTCGTAGCCGGCTTTCTTTTTGCCGCCATCCATGCGCGCGGTGCTGGTCACCACGGCCAGGATGCGCCCGCGCGGCGCCGGCGCCTGCTGCATGAAATCGAGATCGGCGGTGGTGGCCTGTTCGTTGGGCGGGACGACCTTGCCGATGCCGAGATGGAGGTAGTAGAGCCAGCCGAGCAGCGCCAGCATGGCAAGGGATGCAGCAAGGCAGGCCAGGCCGCACAGCGTTTTGCGCAGTATCTTGTGAAACATGGGTAACTCCTTCGTGGTGATTTGAAGGAAGCATGTGCCCATCGATGTGAAAAACATGTGAAACGGCCAATCCATCGCCCACTTATTGTATCCTGTTGACCTTCCGTTCCAATCGCAGAGAATCCTTAATGGCCAATTACGTCTATACCATGAACCGCGTGGGCAAAATCGTCCCGCCCAAACGTCAGATCCTGAAGGACATCTCCCTGTCCTTCTTTCCAGGCGCCAAGATCGGCGTACTGGGCCTGAACGGCTCCGGCAAATCGACCCTGCTTAAGATCATGGCCGGCATCGACACCGACATCCAGGGCGAAGCCGTGCCGATGCCGGGCCTGAACATTGGCTACCTGCCGCAGGAGCCCCAGCTGGACCCCGAGCAGACAGTGCGCCAGGTGGTCGAGTCCGGCCTGGGCGAAGTGTTTGAAGCGCAAGCCAAGCTGGACGCCGTGTACGCCGCCTACGCCGAAGAAGATGCCGACTTTGACGCATTGGCCGCCGAACAGGCGCGCCTGGAAGCAATTATCTCCACCTCCGACGGCGGCAACCTGAACCTGCAACTGGAAATGGCCGCCGACGCGCTGCGCCTGCCGCCGTGGGAACAGAAGATCGGCGTGCTGTCCGGTGGTGAAAAGCGCCGCGTGGCGCTGTGTCGTTTGCTGCTGTCCAAGCCCGACATGCTGCTGCTTGACGAGCCGACCAACCACCTGGACGCCGAATCGGTTGACTGGCTCGAGCAATTCCTGCTGCGCTTTCCCGGTACCGTGGTCGGCATTACCCACGATCGCTACTTCCTCGACAATGCCGCCGAATGGATCCTGGAACTGGACCGCGGCCACGGCATTCCATGGAAAGGCAACTACAGTTCGTGGCTGGAGCAAAAGGGCAACCGCCTCAAGCAGGAAGAAGCTACCGAATCGTCGCGCCAAAAAACCATCGCCAAGGAACTTGAGTGGGTGCGCCAGAATCCGAAGGGACGCCAGGCCAAGTCCAAGGCGCGACTGGCGCGCTTTAACGAGCTGTCCGAGCACGAATACCAGAAGCGCAACGAGACCAACGAGATTTTCATCCCGGTGGCCGAGCGCCTGGGCAACGACGTGATCGAATTCAAGAACGTCTCCAAGGCGTTCGGCGACCGCCTGCTGATCGACAATCTGTCGTTCACTGTACCGGCCGGCGCGATTGTCGGCATCATCGGCCCTAACGGCGCCGGCAAGTCGACGCTGTTCAAGATGATCACCGGCAAGGAGCAGCCGGACAGCGGTGAAGTCGTGATCGGCAAGACTGCCAAGGTATCGCTGGTGGACCAGAGCCGCGACGAGCTGGCCAACAGCAAGACCGTGTTCGACGATGTGTCGGGCGGAGCAGACATGCTGTCGGTGGGCCGCTTCGAGATGCCCTCGCGCGCCTATCTGGGCCGCTTCAACTTCAAGGGTTCCGACCAGCAGAAAATCGTGGGCAACCTGTCCGGCGGTGAGCGCGGGCGCCTGCACCTGGCCAAGACGCTGCTGCAAGGCGGCAACGTGCTGCTGCTGGATGAACCGTCCAACGACCTTGACGTGGAGACCTTGCGCGCGCTGGAAGACGCGCTGCTCGAGTTTGCCGGCAGCGTTATGGTGATCTCCCACGATCGCTGGTTCCTGGACCGGATCGCCACCCACATCCTCGCGTTCGAAAGCAATTCGCAGGTCACTTTCTTCGACGGCAATTATCAGGAATACGAAGCCGACAAGAAGAAGCGCCTGGGCGAAGAAGGCGCCAAGCCAAAGCGGATCCGCTACAAGCCATTGACGGTGTAGTCCATCGCAGCACCCTTAAAAACTCCCTGCCGGGAGTTTTTTTCGGCTGGCGCAAAGGCCGGGGTCAGGTCCTCCATTTCCACACGGGCCCGACCGTAGCGTCTGCTACGGACGGGCCCG